>NZ_PJQW01000001.1:0-51547 GCF_004303025.1 Flavobacterium sp. J27
AGAACCAATAGTTTGTTTAACTGGACGGAGAATTTTCAATACGACAATCAAGACCGCTTAACACATTATACGAATACTCAGGGTGTTCAAGTAGAGCAAATCTATGAGAATGATGGTCGTATTAAAGAAAATACTCTAGGTACTTATAACTATAGTAACAGCACTAAAAAGTATCAAAATACCTCTATAGATGTAACGGCAGAAGCAAAAGCATACTATGCTAATAGACTAGGTTTATTAAATGATAGTATGGAGCAACAAGTGGGTTGGACAACTTATTATGACCCAACTGTTTTATCTTATGATTCAACTGTAGGTCATACAGGAACATCTTCAATAAAAATAAATAATACTACTACGAGTGAGAAAATGATTTTTGCAGAATCATGGATAGCAATAGATAATGCTGTGCCGACCGAATACACCTATTCTGCTTGGGTAAAGAGTGATGGTACTAATCCACAGGCTGAAGTTTTCATGTATATGAAAACAGAAAATGAAACGGCATATGCTACAACTTTTGATGGTGTTCAATCAGCTACTTCAACGGAATGGGTAAAAATTGAGAAAACAGTTTTAGTTCCTGCAAATATTAAAAAATTAAACATCCGTTTAGATAACAATAGTACGGGAATTTTATGGTTTGATGATATTCAAATTAGAAAAACAAGTGAAGCGACTCCTACTGAAAGGCAATTAAATATTTCTTACAACACATGGAAAAGTCCATTTGAGATTTATGAAACAGGTGTAGATCGTATTAGTTTTACGTATAACCATGCTAATAACCGTAGTGCGATGTATTATGGAGGTACACAAGCCGATAAAATGCAACGTCAGTACCGTAAATATTATTCGCTAGAGGGTAGTATGGAAATCAAACACAATACGTACACAGATGAAGTAGAGTTTGTTACTTATGTAGGAGGTGATGGATATACCGCACCGGTAGTGTATAAAACAGATGGTACTACAGGAGAATATTTGTTCTTGCATAGAGATTACCTAGGAAGTATTGTAGCTATTACCGATATTTCAGGAAATGTGGTCGAGAAACGTTTGTTTGATGCTTGGGGAGAAGTAATAAAAGTAGTTGATGGACAAGGCACAATTTTAACTAACTTTGCCGTATTAGATAGAGGAGATACAGGTCACGAACATTTAACAAGTGTGGGACTGGTTCATCTGAACGGGCGTTTGTATGATGCGAAATTACATCGTTTCTTACAACCAGATAATAACATACAAGATCCTTACAATACCCAAAACTACAATCGTTATGGATATGTATTGAACAATCCATTAAAATACAACGATCCAAGTGGTGAATTTGGTCTATTAGCGGCAGTTGTTGTAGGTGCAGTTATTAGTGCTACCAGTTATACTTTAACAGCATTATTGGCAGATGTGCCTTTTACACCTAGTAGTTTTATATTGGCATCATTTTTGGGAGCTCATAGTTCGGCAATGACTTTTGGACTGGGGAATGGAGTAGCAACAATTTTTAATTTTAAATCCACTGCTGTTGGATTTTTTCAAACAGCGTATTATGGCACAGTTAAAGGCTTTGTATCTGGAATTTACAATCATACAGTAACAACGCTCTCTTCTGGAGGAAGTTTAAGAATTGCTGATTTAATAAAAAATGCTTCTACAGCTGCTGCTACTTCTGGATTGTTAGAAGGTATAACAGGAGGTTTAAAGGCGATTAAAGACGATTCAAATTTCTGGACAGGAAAAAGTAACTGGAAAGTAGTTGGAGCTTATAATAGAAATCCTATAACTGGTAAATATGATTTTTCAGGTACAAATTGGGAAGTTAAAGCAGAACTCGAAATAGATTTTAGTAGGCAAACTAGAAATTTAACTTGTACGTATCATTGTAAAAGAGCAGTAGATTGGTTCTTTTTAGGAGGTGACGAACAACAAGAAATTAACTCATCATGGTTTGATAGAGCAGATGCAAATGGTATTAAAAATAGTCATTTACCATTTATGTATGAGTCAGCTGGTTATAATGTTGAAATTTTTTCTCAAAGATTAAATGAAAGAAATATTTCACAATGGGCAATTAACCAAATGAATTCTAATAGAATAGTTCAGATTTCATGGCAACCTGATTCTTCAGTTAATATATATCATGCAAGTTTAATAACAAAAATTGAACAAAACGTAAAGAATTTAACTTATAGATTTAGTTTGATGGATCCTGCTCAATATAGAACATTCAGCTTTAGTAAGTTAAAAGGAGCATTTAGTGTATGGATGGATATAACAAACTAATAAGGATTGTAATCTTATGTTTTTTGGCAATGAACTTAAATAGTCAAAATACTTGTTATAGGATTGATTTTAATAAAGAAGAATATTCAAAAGTTGCTTATGAAAATTTGCAAACTAGATATCTATATACTTTAAAAGTCAAGGATTATTTAGTGAATGAATTAAAAATAGATTCTATGCTTTTGGTAACGCAATATGACTTAGATTCTCTAAAAATTTATTCCATTCCAAAATTCAAATTTAACAACTTGAATTCTAAAGGGAATGTTTTAGAATTAATTGATTTTTCAAATGATTTTTGTTCACAAAAATATTTTGTTTATAATAATAGTAAGATTGTTTTTGATGATAATGTATCATGCGATGCTAAAATATCAGGTAATAATTTTGATAAGTATTTATTTTCTTTAATTAGTGATGATTATTCAAATCCAATTAGGTATGGTAGTTTATCTGGCTATATTGCAAAAATTGATTTTAATAAATTTGAAAATTTATTTTTTATTAAAGGTTTGGAAAATGTATTATTTATAGTAGAGGAGAATTTAGTTTATGCAATCTATAATATTGATAACAATGGCAACTATGAAAAATTAGAAATTAATAAATATTTTTCTAAATATGATTTTTTAGGTAACCAAAGAAATTATCCCATCAAATATAATAGAAAAAAATATCTTGTCGAAATAATCAAATAACATGATTATGTAATTTTTTAAATCAGAATGGGAATGTATATAATGGTATAGCAGCAGGTAATAATGCTTTCTTTGGATTAGGAAGAACGTGGAATTTTACGGTTAGATATGAATTCTAAATAGTTAAGATGAATTAGTTTTAAAAGAGGTTGTAATTTGCAACCTCTTTTTTATTTTATATTTGTGAAATGAAAAATAATAAATACAATAAATGGTTGGCATTACTTACGATTCCTTTTCAGATGGGAGTTGTAATTTTTGGCTTTAATTATTTAGGTGTTTTTTTAGATGAAAAATACCAAACCCATTACATTCAAAAGATAAGTATTTTATTGGGTGTGTTTGTAGCTTTGTATTTCGTTATTAAGCAAGTCAATCAAATTAATAAAGGAGAGAAATAGTATCAATTCAATCAATAGAACCTTAAATGAAATTCAATAAAGCATTATACTTACAATATATCTTATTTCTTATTATTATTTATTTAGCCAATAGATTAGTAATTGCAGTTTTCCAATGGGAGCCTGATTTTGAAAAAACACAGTATAGTCTCCATCAAATTTTTGCTTTTTTAAGCATTAGCAGTGCCATTTTATTATTGATTCATGATTTTGTCAAAAATAAAAATGAAGCTGTCTTAGGCTATGTTTTTTTGGTTACGTTAACGATTAAAGTTGTAGCGTGTTATATTTTTATAGCACCCGTATTGCAAAACGAACCCGTAAATACTTTTGAGAAAGGCTATTTTTTTATTTTGTTTGTTCTTTTTTTATGCATAGATGTCTATTTTACAGCGAGATTGTTAAACAAAAACAACTATTAGATAAAAAAAATGATAAATTCTCAAAAAAAAGTATTTTAGAAACTTGAAATATTAATTAAAATTGTACTTTTGCAAAAATTTTTAACGACCGTAAAAAGAACATTTTATAACGTTATGGTGATTTCAAAAAGACCACTTCATTTATTTGTAGCTTTCGCAGTAGCGATACTACCATTTTTTAGTTCTGCTAATACCATTTCAGATTCTACTCATGTAGCTACTGAAACCACTCACGAATCTCCTAGTGAAGCTCACGAGGCTCATGGAGAAGGACATGGAGAAGCAGAGTCTTTAGATAAAAAAGATAAAGTTAATGCTTACATAGAGCATCACTTACAAGATTCTCACGATTTTACATTCTTTTCTGATGAAAAAGAAGGAAAGCATTATGGGTTTTCTTTACCAGTAATTTTATTTGATAAAGAAGCAGGTGTACAAGTTTTTTCTTCTTCCAAATTTCATCATGGAGAAGAAATTGCAGAAGTAAATGGAAATTACTATGCTTTACACCATGGTAAAATTTACAAAACAAATGCAGAAGGACAATTGAATTATGATGAGCACCATCATCCAACAAATGAAAAACCATTGGATTTCTCAATAACTAAAAATGTGGTTTCCATGTTGTTTACTTCAGCATTATTATTATTCTTGTTTATTGGTTTAGCAAAATCATATAAAAAAGGACCAATCCCGACTGGCTTTGGAAGAGTTTTAGAGCCGTTGATTATCTTTATTCGTGAAGAAATCGCTATACCAAATATTGGAGAAAAAAAATATAGAAAATATATGGGCTTTTTATTAACCGTATTTTTCTTTATTTGGTTGTTGAATTTATTAGGAATGACTCCACTAGGTATTAATGTAACTGGAAATATAGCTGTTACGGTTTGTTTGGCTTTGTTTACCTTTATTATTACACAAGTTAGCGCTAACAAAGATTATTGGAAACACATTTTCTGGATGCCAGGTGTACCAGTTCCAATGAAAATAATCTTAATGCCTATTGAATTATTAGGAACATTGACTAAACCATTTGCTTTATTAATTCGTTTATTTGCAAATATTACAGCAGGTCACGTAGTTATTATGAGTTTGATTGCGATGATTTTTGTGGGTAAAAATTTGGCAGCTGATCTTCCTATATCTTTAGGACTTACATTGTTTATTTCTGTTATCGAAATATTAGTAGCATTTTTACAGGCATTTATTTTTACTATGTTGTCTTCTTTATTTATTGGTATGGCGGTTCAAGATCATCATCATGATGAACACCATAGTGAAGATATGTTAGGAGAGCATGATAATGCCTTAGTTTAATTTTAAAATTTTGTTTAATTATATAAATCAATTTTTATGTACAATTTAATTGGAGCTGGTTTAGTAGTAATCGGTGCAGGTTTAGGTTTAGGTAAAATCGGTGGATCTGCAATGGATGCAATCGCTCGTCAACCAGAAGCTGCTGGTAAAATTCAAACTGCGATGATTATTATCGCGGCTTTATTAGAAGGTTTAGCATTCGCTGCTTTAATCTTAGGAAAATAATAAAGAACCAAAAATAATTACCTGTAACGGTTGGTTGCAGGTAATTTTTTAAAAAAAATTAAACGAATAAATATAATTTTCAACAATGGATAAGTTAATTAACGATTTTTCATTTGGATTGTTTTTTTGGCAAGCGTTAATTTTAGTAATATTAATCATATTATTAGTTAAATTTGCATGGAAACCAATTATGAACTCTATCACAGAACGTGAAGAAGGAATTAAAAATGCTTTATTAGCAGCTGAAAACGCTAAAAAAGACATGCAAAATTTAAAAGCTGATAATGAGAAATTATTAGCAGAAGCTCGTGCAGAGAGAGATACCATGATTAAAGAAGCGCGTGAAATTAAAGAAAAAATGATTGCAGACGCTAAAGAAGAAGCACAAGCACAAGGTGAAAAAATGATTGCTCAAGCAAAAGCAACTATTGAAGCTGAGAAAAATGCAGCTATGGCTGAAATTAAATCTCAAGTTTCTACTTTGTCTTTAGAAATTGCAGAAAAAATATTAAAAGGAGAATTAGCTAACAATGACGCTCAAGCTAAATTAGTTGAGAAAATGTTAGATGATGCTAAATTAAGTTAATTATGGCAACCAGTAGAGCAGCTATCCGATATGCTAAGGCTATTCTAGATATTGCACAAGCAAACAATACAACAGCACAAGTAAATAACGATATGTTACAAATTGTTGTTGCGGTAAAAGAAAGCAAAGAATTGAAAGATTTTTTGAAAAGTCCTGTTGTAAAAGGACCTACTAAGTTTGCTGCTATATCAGAAGTATTTGCATCAGCACAAGGAGAAACTAAAGAATTATTTCGTTTGCTACAAGAAAATAGTAGATTCGAAATTTTAGCAACAATTGCTTCTCAGTACAATACTTTGTTTGATGAATTAAATAATATGGAAACTGCATTGGTTACTACTGCATTTCCTATTACAAAAGATTTAGAAGAAAAAGTATTAGCTAAGATTGCTAGTTTTTCAAATAAAAAAATAACACTTAAGAATATTGTAGATCCATCTATTATTGGTGGGTTTGTATTACGAATAGGTGACAAACAATATAATGCTTCTGTTGTAAATAGTTTACAACAATTAAAAAGAGAGTTTAGTAATTAATAATAGTGATCGCACTTCTTTAAGTGTTAAAATTATAAATTAAAATGGCTGAAATTAAACCTGCTGAGATATCAGCAATATTAAAAAAGCAATTATCAGGTTTTCAATCTGGTACTTCATTAGAAGAAGTTGGAACAGTACTTCAAGTAGGTGACGGTATTGCACGTGTGTATGGATTATCTAATGCTCAATACGGTGAGTTAGTTCAATTCGATAATGGATTGGAAGGTATTGTATTGAACTTGGAAGAAGACAATGTTGGTGTGGTATTATTAGGACCATCTACTGGTGTAAGAGAAGGTTCAAATGTAAAAAGAACACAACGTATTGCATCTCTTAAAGTAGGTGAAGAAATCGTAGGTCGTGTTGTAGATACTTTAGGTAACCCAATCGATGGTAAAGGTGCAATTGGTGGTGAGTTATATGAGATGCCATTAGAAAGAAAAGCGCCAGGAGTTATCTTCCGTCAACCAGTAACAGAACCATTACAAACAGGTATCAAAGCAATTGATGCTATGATTCCAGTGGGTAGAGGACAACGTGAGTTAGTTATTGGTGACCGTCAAACGGGTAAAACAACAGTTTGTATTGACACCATCTTAAATCAAAAAGAATTTTATGATGCTGGGAAACCAGTATATTGTATATATGTAGCTGTAGGTCAAAAAGCTTCTACAGTTGCTGCAATTGCAAAAACATTAGAGGAAAAAGGAGCTATGGCTTATACAGTAATTGTTGCTGCTAATGCTTCTGACCCTGCTGCGATGCAAGTTTATGCTCCATTCGCTGGTGCATCAATTGGAGAATATTTCCGTGATACAGGTCGTCCTGCATTAATTATTTATGATGATTTATCAAAACAAGCGGTAGCGTACCGTGAGGTGTCTTTATTATTAAGAAGACCACCAGGACGTGAGGCTTATCCTGGTGACGTATTCTACTTACACTCAAGATTATTAGAGCGTGCTGCTAAAGTGATTGCTGATGATGATATTGCTAAAAACATGAACGATTTACCAGAATCGTTAAAACCAATCGTTAAAGGTGGTGGTTCATTAACAGCTTTACCAATCATTGAAACACAAGCAGGTGACGTTTCTGCATATATCCCAACAAACGTTATCTCAATTACTGATGGACAGATTTTCTTAGATGGTGATTTATTCAACTCAGGGGTTCGTCCAGCAATTAATGTAGGTATTTCTGTTTCTCGTGTAGGAGGAAATGCTCAAATTAAATCAATGAAAAAAGTAGCGGGTACTTTAAAATTAGACCAAGCACAATACCGTGAGTTAGAAGCTTTCGCTAAATTTGGTTCTGATTTAGATGCGGTTACTTTAAATGTAATTGAAAAAGGAAAACGTAATGTGGAAATCTTAAAACAAGCGGTAAATGATCCATTTACAGTTGAAGATCAAGTTGCAATTATTTATGCTGGTTCTAAAAACTTATTAAAAGATGTTCCAGTTGAAAAAGTAAAAGAATTTGAAAAAGATTTCTTAGCATATTTAAATGCAAAACACAGAGATACTTTAGATGCATTAAAATCAGGTAAATTTGATGATAATATTACCGATGTTTTAGCTAAAGTAGCAAAAGAAATTTCTGCAAAATATTAATTAATTTTCAATTAGTCAATGTGTCGATTAATCAATTGACACATTGATAATTGTCAAATTGACAAATTAAAAAAATGGCAAACTTAAAGGAAATTAGAAATAGAATTAGTTCCGTTTCATCTACGATGCAGATTACATCTGCTATGAAAATGGTTTCTGCTGCAAAGCTTAAGAAAGCACAAGATGCAATTACAGCAATGCGTCCTTATGCAGAAAAGTTAACGGAATTACTACAAAACTTAAGTGCTACTTTAGATGGGAACACTGGAGGAGCTTTTGCTGAACAAAGAGAAGTAAATAAAGTCTTAATGGTTGTAATTACTTCTAATAGAGGTTTGTGTGGTGCTTTCAATTCTAATGTAATTAAAGAAATAAAAAATCGTTCTGAATTTTACAAAGGAAAAACAGTTGATGTGTTTGCAATTGGAAAAAAAGGGAATGATGTTTTGAAAAAAACAAATACAGTAATTGCAAATGAAAGTGCTGTTTTTGATAACCTTACTTTTGAAAATGTTGCTGAAATTGCTCAAGTTTTAATGGATAAATTTGTAGCAGGAGAATATGATAAAATCGAATTGGTTTACAATCATTTTAAAAATGCAGCCACTCAAGTTGTTAAAACTGAACAGTTTTTGCCATTAGCACCAATTTCTGGAGGAGAAGAAATTTCGTCAGATTATATTTTCGAACCTTCAAAAGAAGAAATTGTATTAACGTTAATTCCAAAGTCTTTAAAAACGCAATTATATAAAGCGATTAGAGATTCTTTTGCTTCAGAACACGGAGCAAGGATGACAGCAATGCATAAAGCAACGGATAACGCAACAGCATTGAGAAATCAATTAAAATTAACTTATAATAAAGCACGTCAAGCCGCTATTACTGGAGAAATTTTAGAAATTGTTGGTGGTGCAGAAGCTTTAAATAGCTAGTATTTAAAGATATATAATAGATTAAGAGGCTATTTGGGTAACCAAATAGCCTTTTTTAGTTATATTTGAATGGCTATATTTTTAACATTTTTTTTTAAAAGTGTAACTTTAACAAAGTTTTTGCGTATAATAAAAAACAATATAACACTTAATACATGTCAAAAGAAGGTTTTAATTGGAAGAGTTTATTTATAAACGAAACTGAAAATGGTACTAAAAAAGAAGAATCTATAAAAGCAACACCATCCAATTCATCAACTCAAACTACTCAAACACAAAAATTTCCTGAAGAAAAAATAGCACACGTTAATAACGAATCTAGTGCGAACCCTTTTGTAAACGAAATTTTAGAAGTGTATGAAAAAGGTTTTGAATCACTTAATTTAAATGATTTTGATTTTTTTGAGTTATATAAATCAGTAGTAGCTGTTGGAATTACCAATCCGCAAAGTTATCAAATGGCTTTTATGATGGGGAAATCAATAAAGCCAGACTTAACTAAAGAATATTTGCTGGATAAATCGAAGTTTTATATTGAAGAAATTAACAAAGTACATACTAAATATGATGCTACTGGGAATGCTAAAAAACAAGATTTAAGTGGATTAGTTCAAAAAGAAAAGGAAGCTTTAACCACTTCTATTACTAATTTAGAAGCGAAAATTCTTCAAATGCAACAAGAACTACAGGAAAAAAAATCTTTATTAGCCAATATTGATAGCAAAAACGAACAAGAACTTAGAGAACTTCAATTAAAAATAGAAGCGAACAATTTTGCAAAACAAAAAATCGTAGACTCGATTAATTTAGTCATAAGTGGAATCAATCAATACTTATAATATCAATGAATAAATACGAACAAGAGAAAAGTACTTTATTAGAATTACCTATCTTAAAGCACTTTGATGAATCTAAAGGAGAAATTGCATTAAAAGCAAATTCATTAAAAAAAGGAGAAAAAGGACTTTTTTGGGTAATCGCTCTAGGATTATTAGGCATTGGAGGTTATTTAACCTGGACCTATATTATTCCGCCTTTATTTACCATGTTAGGTCAAGTAATTGCATTATCAGCCACCGCTATTTTCTTGATTTTTTTAGTAATTATGTTTCCAGTGATTATGAAGGCATTGCGATTTGCGGCTAAAAATATTCATAAAGCTTTAATTCAAAGTAATCCCTTTAATGAGTTAGAGGAACAAAAACAAAAAATGATTAAAAACCGTGAAGTTTTTAAGAATACCAAAGCAAAACTAAAAGGTCTTAAAAATGAAATGGAAATGGAAGCTTCAAAATCTGAAAAAGAAGCGAAAGATTACCAAGAACAACTTTTAAGCTTGCAACGTCAATCTGAAAAGTTAAAATCAGCGATGGACGAAATGATTAGGCAACACGGTGCTGGAGCAAAAGATACCGATGAATATGTAGCATTACAAAGTGAATTGGCTAAGAAATTAAGTAATTCACAACGTATTTCAAATCAATATGAGCAAAGCAAAAGTTTTATCCAAAAATACGGGGTGAGAGCAAATGTCTTAGGTAAAATGGATCGAAAATTAACCTTGGCAGGAACAGCTATAGATATTAAAATTGCCGATTTTGATGCCACAATTACCATGCTTAGAAAAGAGTATGAATTTGCTAGAAATGCAAAGGCAGCTACAGAAAGTGCTAAAAATGCTATGATGTTTACTAAAGATTGGGAATTAGAATATGCTTTAGAAGTAGTAACTTCAACCATTGCTCAAGATATTGCAAGAACATCAGAAAATTTATTAGATATAGACACTTTAACGTCTCAATATTCAGTGGATAATGATGAACTATATTCTCGTTTAGATTCTTTAGCAGATAAAATTAAAACGGGCGATAATACCATCCCAGATTCAACTAAATATTCGAATCCAAATTACAAAATGACCAAAGAAGACAAGCAAAACGCAGGTGGCTTTGGTGATATATTTTAATAACTAAAACTAAATTTTTTATACATAATGGGAAAAATTCTTAGAACAAATAAACTAACGACATTATCAGAATTACTTATTGTTATTCTTGGTATAGGAGGAATTTTAGGAGCAATCTATTTTCTATCTCCAGGACTTAGAACAGAAGTTTCAAAGAAATTAGATGGAATTACTTTAGACAAAGCGGAAGTAAACAATGTAGTAAACGCAGATAAAATTGAATTGCCTACAAAAGATGTTTCAAACGAAGTAAACAATAAACCTTTAGTAAGAATCGCGGGTTATGCTTGGAATGCGCAATCTGGAATTATCGTTTCTAATGGTGGTCCAAAAACAACAAAAGGTTCTCTAATGGAAAAAAATGGCGTAAACTTAGAAATCATTCGTCAAGATTGGTTGTCTGAATTACGCAATATGCAAATGAAATTTATTGAAGAATTTGATCAAGGTGCTAAATTTCCAACATCCGATAAAAGTGCATTCGCTGTAATGATTATGGGTGACGGTGCTCCTTTTTATATCAGTTCGGTTCAAAAATCATTAGATGAAAAATACGGGAAGGACAAATACCATTTACAAGTAATGGGTGCTGTAGGAATGAGTTATGGTGAAGATAAACTAATTGGACCACCAAGCTGGAAAACAGATCCGCAAACTATGAAAGGTGCTGTTATTTCTGCCGTTTTAGGTGATGGTGACTGGGTTACTACAGTTAACTATTGTTTCGCAAACGGTTTAAAAGTAAACCCAGATCCAGCGACTTATGATGCAGAAGCTGTTAATATTTATCCTTCAGAAAATGATGATTATATCAAATCAGCTGAAGAATTGATTAAATCCCAAACTACAGGTTGGACTGTTTCTTTAAAAGAAGTTTCTAACGGAAAACTAACTGGAAAATCAGTAAATAGAAAGATTGATGGTTGTGCTACTTGGACACCTGGTGACAAATTGGTTTTTGATAAATTATCTGGTTTTGTTGATATTGTTTCTACAAAAGAATTTAACAACCAAATGCCAACAGTTTTAATTGGTTTAAAAGAATGGGCAAGTCAAAATCCTGAGATTGTTTCTAATATTTTAAAATCGGCTTTAACAGCGTCTAATCAAATGAAAAATTATGATGATTGGAGAGTAAGAGCTTCTGAAGCGGTAACAGATACATACCAAATGGAAAGTCCTAAATATTGGTACGATATGTTCAAAGGACAACAAGGAACAAAAAACGGATTAACCTACAATATGGGTGGTTCTAAAGTATTTAACTACTTGGATGCCATGCAATATTTTGGACTATCGGATGGCGTAAATAGATATAAATCGGTTTATAACCAAGTTGGTACTTATTTAACAGAATTAAATCCTTTTGGTTTTAATGAAAACGTAGGTAAAGTATCGGCTTATGAAGATGCTGTAAATTTATTTTACCTTAAAAATATTAACGATATCCAATCTACGGCTCCTGAAAAAGCAGATTATACAGAACAAGCAACGGAAGTAATGGCTTCTGGTGAATGGAGAATTAACTTTAACACGGGTAGTGCACAAATTTCATCAAGTTCGTCTAGTGAATTAGAAAAAATTTACAACCTATTAATTCAGGCTGAAAATACAAAATTAACGATTGTAGGACACACTGATAATGTGGGTAATCCGGATTCAAACATTAAGTTATCAAAAGATAGAGCGGAAGCAGTTGTGGATTATTTAAGAAAGAAAGGTATTCCATTGAATCGTTTCCAAATGATTGATGGTAAAGGTGCTAATGAGCCAACAGCAGATAACAGTACTGCTGAAGGAAAAGCTAAAAACAGAAGAGTAGTGATTACTTTATTGAAATAAATAAACTAAAAGTAAGAAGCTGTATGAAAAGTGTTGTTTTTGTCATTCCGAATTTATTTCGGAATCTAAAAACATTCGATAATCAATAGTTAAATGAAGCTGAAACAAGTTCAGCTTGACAAGATTGCACTTTTTGTACAGCTTCTTTTTATAACAACATGATGCAATTAATTACCCCTTTTCAGACGATTTCAAAATCTAAGAAAACGATAATTTTAGTCGCTTGGATTGTGCTTTTACTGGTGCTTTGGTTTGTGGGAACATCAGGAGAAAAGCATTTGTTTCCTAATCCTCAGCAAGTTTTTAAAGGCTTTTCGGAACTCTATAATGAAGGATTAGTCGTGCATATTTTCAATTCGTTGAAGTTGTGCTTTCTTTCTATCTTTTTGGCTACCACTATTGCGCTACTTTTTGCGTATAGTTGGCCTATTCCGCTATTAAAACCAGTTTCAGAATTTGTTACTAAATTTCGTTTTTTGCCTTTTACAGGTTTGTCATTTTATGTAGCAATGGTCATTCATGATGCTAGAAACATGCAAATCTGGATTATGGTCATTTTCTTAACGACATTCTTAACGACTTCCTTAATTGCGGTAGTTAAAGATATTCCTCAAGAAGAATTTGATCATGCTAAAACGTTAAAATGCAATCGTTTTGAAGTGCTTTGGCAAGTTATTGTATTAGGAAGACTAGATTATGTAATTGATGTGATTCGTCAAAATCTAGCGATTACTTGGATGATGCTCGTAACGGTAGAATCTATAGTAGTAGCTTCGGGCGGACTTGGGTTTTTAATTAAAAATTCTGATAAGTTCATGAATCATGGAAGAATCATCGCATTACAGATTATTATTTTATTAATTGGGTTGTCCTTAGATTGGTTTATTAACTTTCTAAGAAGAGCACTTTTTAGATACTCTAAAATATAAATTTATGGATTTCGAATACAAAGAAACGCTTTTATATGTAGAAAATCTTAGTGTTGCTTATGATGACACTATTATTATTAAAGACATTAATTTAGTTGAAAAAGATGTCGTGAGAGAAGGACATAACAGTACGTCTCAAGTGATTGCTGTAGTAGGCCGTTCTGGAAGAGGAAAATCTACCTTTTTTAAAGCGTTGACAGGTTTGGTGGAACCCAAAACAGGAAAAATTTTAATTAAAGATTTTACCAGTAATGAAGAAGGTGCTGCCAAAGAAATTAAAGAAGGAGATATTGGTTTTGTGGACCAAAAATATACACTGTTTAGACATAAAACAGTACATCAAACCTTAAAATTTGCGTTGCGAAAAACGAGCTTAACGGACGCTGAAAAGGAAGAAAAAATCATCGAATATTTGCACAAATGGGGTTTAGATAATTTCGCGGATAAGTATCCTAATGAATTGTCAGGCGGACAAAGACAACGTACAGCAATTATTGAACAGCTTTTTTCTTCAGATCAGTTCATCGTTATGGACGAACCCTTTTCAGGACTTGATGTAGGAAATATTATAGAAGTAAAAAAATCCTTCGATTTATTGAATTCTACTTCGGAATACAATACGATTATTTTCTCTACACATGATATTGAATTAGCAGTAGAACTAGCTCAAGTAATTTATGTTATTGGTTACCCAACAGTAAACGGTGAAAAACAAAAATATGGTTCGATAGTGGCAAAATTCGATTTACGAGAATTAGGCTTGGCTTGGAAAGAATTTGGGGAAGAACATTTACACTTAACCAAGCAAATT
Organism: Flavobacterium sp. J27; assembly: GCF_004303025.1. Lineage (GTDB taxonomy): Bacteria > Bacteroidota > Bacteroidia > Flavobacteriales > Flavobacteriaceae > Flavobacterium. The sequence continues at coordinate 14,571 of NZ_PJQW01000001.1, forward strand.
ATCAATCAAATGATGCTTTCGTAGTTTTATGATGATAGTACCTGATGAAAGAAATTATTCTAGTTATGTTGAAGAGAAGGGTTTTGCAATAATAAATGCAGTTTTTACCTTAGAGGAAGTGAATGCTATAATTGATGAAATTAATCAACTTGTTGCAACTTCTAATAACAATTCGTTTAGAAGAACTAAAGATTTATTTGCAATAAGACAATTTTTAAAAGAAGTTCCTTCAATTGAAGCAAAGATTTTTAATGAAAACTTAAAAAGAATCTTATATACTCTTTTAGGTGATACTTATTTTGTAATCAAATCTATTTATTTTGATAAACCAGAAACTTCAAATTGGTTTGTTGCTTATCATCAGGATTTAACCATCTCAGTCAATAAAAAAGAAGATGTGAAGGGATTTTCTAATTGGACAGTAAAACAAAATCAATTTTCAGTGCAACCTCCAGTAAACTATTTGGAACAAATTACAACACTCAGAATTCATTTAGATGACACTACTGAAGAAAACGGAGCATTAAAAATAATTCCTAAATCACACAAAAAAGGAATTATTCGTTTAGAAGAATTAAATTTAAATGAAAGAAATGAAATAAGTTGTAATGTTGCAAAAGGTGGTGTCATGATAATGAAACCCTTATTATTTCATGCTTCAAACAGAACAACGAATGCTTCAAGAAGAAGAGTTATTCATATCGAATTTTCAACGATGGAATTACCCAATAGTTTGTCTTGGGCAGAAAAAAACAGCATCAATTAAATACATTCATGACAATAACAGTAGATTATATTCACCAGCTTAAAAAAGCAACTTCAGAAGCTTTAGCGGTTTGTGAAGCTATAAATAGCGAAACACAAACCATTTCTGAGATCAATGCGTTGTTGCCACAAAAAGGCGATCACAAACTTTTATTAAAAACGGAGAAAATACTCCTTTCAGATCTGATTTATGTATTTAGCAAAGTGAAAAATCTTTCTGAAAAAGCACAGTTTGGATTGGCGTATTATTATGATGCTATTCGAAATCAACATTTTGCAGACGAAAAGGAATTGGAAAACTTAAATAAATTGGTGGCAACCAATGCTTTTAAAAGTCATTTCAACACAATTCTACAAGAAAATATTTTGTTTGATTTAAACCAAAGCAAAACGTATTTGTTGCAATATCTAAAACAAAAAAAACATCCCAAATGGAAAGAAATGCACCAAGCATTTGCTTCATTTTTAGCTTTAGTTTGTGACTTTGATATCCATAAGAATCAAAATGCAACTACAATTTTAGGAGTTGATTTTAATCTGAATTATGCTTTTGAAGTGGAAAACGATTCCTTAGAAAAAGTGTTAGAAGAATTGCACGAATTAGTCGGTTTGGAAAATGTAAAAAAAGACGTTTCGGAATTGGTTAACCTTTTAAAAGTGCAACAAAAAAGAACAGCTCAAGGATTAAAAAATATTGAAATTACTTTGCATACTGTTTTTCTTGGTCCTCCTGGAACAGGAAAAACAACGGTAGCTCGTTTGCTGGGAAGAATTTTCAAGCAATTGGATTTTTTATCTCAAGGACAAATGATTGAAACCGATCGTGAAGGTATGGTGGCAGGTTATGTAGGACAAACTGCTACTAAAGTGGATGCCATCGTAACTGAAGCCAAAGGAGGTGTTTTATTTATTGACGAAGCCTATGCATTAAGTCAGAATCTAGGGAATGATTATGGTGCGGAAGCGGTCAATACCTTGTTGAAACGGATGGAAGATTTCCGAGACGATTTTGCAGTTGTGGTAGCAGGTTATGACGAACCCATGCAAGTATTCATAGATTCTAATCCTGGATTGCGTTCTCGTTTTAATCGTTATTTTCATTTTGATCATTTTTCACCAGATGAGTTATTTGCTATTTTTGAAATCTATTGTAAAAAATCGGATTTTATTCTAACAGAGGAAGCCAAAGAAAAGCTTAAAGATACCTTTGAACTGTTATTTGAAAAACGAGATGATAGTTTTGGTAATGCCAGAGTGATTCGAAATGTTTTCGAAAAAGTCATTCAAAAACAAGCCAATAGAATTGTGACGCTAAAAAGAATTTCTAAAAAAGCATTGCGAACCATTACAGAAGAAGATATTCCAGAACCCATGGAAACTGTAGCACAAGTTTTTTATAAAAAACAAGAAGAATAAAAGACAAAAAGCCATTTTTTAACCAACCTCAATTGGAAAAACCAATCCAATTTTCTATCTAAATTAATTTTATATAATGAATAAGAATTTTTTAAAAACCCTATTTTTAGTTATTACCACGGGTGTTTTCGCTCAAGAAACAAATCCAGAAGAAAGTAAAGTAAAAATTGATGTTTCTGGATATTTAGAAGCGTTTTATGGCTACGATTTCAATCAACCTACATCACCAACTCGTTTAGGGTGGATTTACAATCACAGTAGACATAATGAATTTAATATTAATATTGGAATGTTACGTTCTACAATTAGTTACGAGAATGTTTATGCTAATATTGCCATTCAAGCAGGTACTTATGTAGACGATAATTATACCGCTGAAAGTTTAAAATTATTCCATGAAGCTTATTTAGGGGTTTATTTAGATTCAGATAAAAAACATGTAGTCGAAGCAGGTATTATGCCTTCTTATATTGGATTTGAATCCGCTTCTACCTTCTCTAATCTTACATTAACACGTTCAATTATGGCTGAAAGTTCCCCTTTTTATTTCACTGGTGTAAAATATAAGTATACACCTAATGATTCTTGGAGTTTGGCTTTTATTACTACAAATGGTTGGCAACGTATTGAAAAACCAAATAACAAAGCATTGCCTACTTTTGGAACACAAGTAGTGTATACACCCAATGAAAAAACAACCCTTAATTGGAGTACTTTTATCGGTGACGAACCAGTTGCAGTAGATGTTTTAAGAACAAGATATTTCAACGATTTGTATGTGGATTATGCTTGGAATGACAAATGGAAAACGATTGCTGGTTTTGATTTGGGTTACCAAAGAAACTTAGCAGGAGATGATTTCCAAGATTGGAAAACGATTACTTTAATAACACAATATGCCATTTCTCAAAAATGGAATGTAGCAGCAAGAGCAGAATATTTTGAAGATCAAGAGAACGTGATTGTAGGTGTAGGCGCTCCTTTTGAAGTATTTGGCGCTTCTTTTAATATAGATTTTATCCCGAATTCTAAATTAAAATTAAGAACGGAAGCAAAATGGTTTGATTCAGATGAGCCTATATTTACAAAAGAAACAGGCACAACTACAACCAACTTTTTTGTAGCCACTTCCTTAGCTTTTGAGTTTTAACAAATCTTTATCATATAGATTAAGAGTCAAAGAAATTTGGCTCTTTTTTATTTTTATATTTGTTTATACCAAAAACAATAGCATGAAAAAATACTTTTTCTCTCTTTTTATTTTCTCCACAATAGTTATACAAGCACAAACCCTTCCATTAGAAGAAATCATGAAAGGAGATGATTTTATTGGTCATCAACCCTATAATCAGCGTTGGTCTGCCGATGGGAATACGCTTTATTTTGAATGGAATCCTAAAAATGAAATTTCTGGGAGTACGTATTATTGGCAATCAGGTATGCAAGAGCCTAAATTACTAGAAGAAAATGCATTTGATTATTCTACCGTAAATATAGAATCTCAAAGAGAATTTGAAGAAGTATATTATACAAAAAGAGGCAACTTATATTGTTATGATAAAAAGGCTAAAAAAAGTAAACCTATTTATCTTTCAAATGAACGAATCTATGCAGTAGAAAGAGCGCATAATCCAGCTGTTATTTTCTTTCAAATGAATCGAAATGTATATCAATTGAATACCAAAGATTTCTCTTTTAAACAGTTAACTAATTTTAGAACTGGTTCCGAAAGTCCCAAAAAAGAAAAGGAACCTACTTATTTAGAAAAACAACAAGAAGAGTTATTTCAATATATAAAAGATACCAAAGCAAAAAATGATTGGTTTGCCGAAAAATCCAAAAAAACCCCTTCTGATTTACCCAAATCCATCTTTTATGGAAGTGCTTCTTTAGAACAATTAAAGCCCTCTCCAGATGGTAAGTTTGTCACCTTTCGATTGTCCGATTATACAAATTCCAAAGAAACAAATGTGGAACATTTTATTACGGAAAATGGTTATACAAAAAGCGAATCGGCTCGTTCTAAAGTTTCTATTTCTAATATAAGTTCCCACAAAATGGGAATTTTTAATGTAGAGAAAGATACTGTTTATTATGTTTCGTTTGCCCATTTATCTGGGATTAAAAAAAATCCTGACTATTATCAAGAATATCAAGAGCTAAAAGAAAAAGAAGAGACTGAAAAGCCTATTGTTATGGTTGCACCAATGTATAATAAAAAAGGAACAAAAGCAGTTTTTGAAGCACGAAGTCAAGACAATAAAGACAGATGGATTATGGCTTTGGATTTAAATACAGGAGACATCACTGAACTAGACCATCAACATGATGAAGCTTGGATAGGTGGACCAGGAATACCAAATTATTCTTTTGGAGGTGGTGTTTTGGGTTTTTTAAATGACGGAGAAACAGTTTATTTTCAATCGGAAGCTTCAGGCTTTTCTCATTTGTATACTATCAATTTAAACACAAAGAAGAAAAACCAACTTACAACTGGAAATTGGGAAGTAAGAGAAGCGTCGCTTTCGCTAGACGGGAAAAACTTTTATATAACAACCAATACAAATCATCCAGGAAATAGAGAATTTTATAAGTTAGAGATTGCTTCTAAAAAAATGTCTCCTATTTTAAATGCAGATGGAGCACATGAAGTGGTCCTTTCTCCAGATGAGAAAAAAATGGCAGTGCGTTATTCTTATAAAAATAAACCATGGGAAATATATGTGGCTGATACTAAGGAAAAAGCAACTTTAAAACAAATTACGCATTCCACAACAAAAGCTTTTGAAGCGTATTCTTGGAAAGCTCCTGAAGTGATTACTTTTAAAGCGAAAGACGGAACATCTGTGAATGCGAGATTGTATCAACCTAAGGAAGAAGACAAGAATAAAGCGGCTGTGATTTTTGTTCATGGAGCGGGTTATTTACAAAATGCACACAATTATTGGAGTTCGTATCACAGAGAATATATGTTTCATAATTTATTATCCGATTTAGGATATACCGTTTTAGATATCGACTATAGAGGAAGTGATGGCTATGGTAGCGCGGTGCGAACTGGAATTTATAGACATATGGGTGGTTTAGATTTATCGGACCAATTAGACGGAAAAGACTATTTGGTAAACACTTTAGGGATAGAGGCGGATAAAGTGGGTATTTACGGTGGGTCTTATGGTGGTTTTATTACGCTAATGGCTTTGTTAACGCAACCCAATCAATTTAAAGCAGGTGCTGCATTGCGTTCGGTTACTGATTGGGCGCATTATAATCAAGGATATACGGCTAATATTTTAAATTTTCCAGAAACCGATAGTATGGCTTATAGAAGAAGCTCTCCAATTTATTTTGCTGAAAATTTACAAGATAGATTAGTAATGTTACATGGAATGGTAGACGATAATGTGCAATTTCAAGACGTAGTACGTTTATCGCAACGATTTATAGAATTAAAAAAGAAGAATTGGGATTTAGCTATTTTTCCAGTGGAAGAACACGGTTTTCAAGAAACCTACTCTTGGATAGATGAATACAGTAGAATACTAAACTTATTTAATGAAACACTTTTAGATAAGTAGAAGAACTAAATTTTTACTTTTTTTGCAAAATAAACTTCGCTAATATAAAAAAAGGCAAAGCGACTATTATAGTCGCTTTGTAAGTAAATAAAAGGGTTAAATAAATTTATTCTTTCACAATTTTTTCAATTATATCTAATCCAGTATTCGTTTTTACTTTAAGAATATATATGCCTCTTGGACTATTCTGAATATCAATGGCTGCTTCTTTTTGATTTTTAAGGATTGATTTATAAATAGTCAATCCATACAAATCCATAATTTCAATTTCACCAACTGTATCGGTTTTAAATAACAACTTAAAAACACCATTATTGGGGTTAGGAGCAATTTTTAATTGCTCTTTCAAAGTTTCAGTTTCCACACTTTGTACTTCATAATTATATTCCTCATGAATGGAAGGGTTTACTTGTCTAGCCACGTAAATGTTTGTACAACCTTCAATGTAAGCTCTAAAAGCAGAACCATTAATAGAAGTAAATCCATTTGATAGTAAAACCTCGTTTCCGGCATGGTAAATACCCATAGCTCCAGCGTTAATTGTGTTTGAAGCGTTAATAGTAGATGATGCTTGTTTTGTATCGACCCCAAAGTTTACGTTTAACATAACATTTAATGCTATATCACAATTACAAGTTGAAGGTAAGTCGAAAGCTTGTGTACCGTCATTTTTATCAAAAGAAGATCCTTGACTGGCACTATAACCTAAACCTCTTTTAGCAAATGCAGTCCATATAGCACATTGATTAGCTCCTCCATAAAGTGCTATATCAGCTGCTAAAATTGCGTTTCTTGCGTCTACAAAACCAGGAGAACAGGGTTGTAATTTTAAACCTTCTGTAACTAATGCTAAAGAAATATTATTGCCACCGTTTCCATTTATTAAATCAGCATCAAAACCATGTTGATTAATTAAGTTCCATGTCATTTCCCATAACATTGTGCACCAAACTGAACCAATTGCATGTGGACCAGAAACTGTTTTTATACTGTCATAAGTTTGAGGATTAATAGTCATACTTGTATTGTATGGAAAGGGTCTAATCCCAGCACCATTTGGTCCTTGATTGAATAGATAAGTTCCTACTGTTCTTGAACTTGTTGAAGAGTTTGCACTAGTCATAGTCATTAATAAACCATAATAATCACTCCATCCTTCTCCCATTTGCTCTTGATTCATTAGACAACTAGAATTTGAAGGTCCTCCAGTTAATCGGTTGGATATACCATGGCCATATTCGTGTACTATTACTAAATTATCGAAATCTCCATCTTGAGTACCACAAACATACATTTGCATTCTAGGCGATGAACCATCTGAAGGAGTTGCAAAATTGGCATTACAAGTACCAGAGCCATCTTGTGCTTCTGCTTTTACAAAATCATTTCCAAGTCCACCATTTCCATAATTATTAGATTGAAAATTACCACTGGTTTCATCAAAACCATAAACATACATCAAGTCGTGGATGATATTATTCCAATAAAATAAATTGGTAATAGCAGCAGCTTCCGACTGATTACTATTAGAATAAGTTGGATTAAAAGGAAAATTAAAATTAAGTGATGTACCTCCATTAGGTTGAAAACCTGGATTGTCACCATCTTCATAAGCATTAACATTATTTCCTCGTGTTACTGTATATTCTACTCCAGATACGCCATTAGTATCATGCCATCCAAAAGGTGAAGCTACATTTGCAGTATTTGTTACAATAGATCTTGAACCATAATACGGGCTTTCTAAAGGCATAGCAAATACATTGTATGTTCCATTTAGTAGAGTAGATGAAAATGAATTTGTATTTTTAAATAATGAAAATTGTTGTTTTTCATTATGAAAATTATGAACTTGACAATCATTTTCACTATGATCATGATCAAAATTACAACTTACTACCCAATTGAATTTTGCAAGAATCTCACCTGTTGCATGATGCACTAGTACATTATACCATTCCTGTTGTGAAATGGCCTCTATAGATAAATTCCAAACTAGTTCTATTTCACCTGAATCTGAAAGGAAATAATTTAATTGGACAGGAATATCACTTAATGACACACCTCCATTACTAACTAGCGTTTTTTTATTTGACGAATTATCTTCCTTAACTACATAAAAATTTTCTGTAATTTTGTATCCTAACTGATTACTTGCTGCTTTAACTGCTTGTAAAGCGCTAGTAGAAGAAATAGATCTAGACAATACTTTACTAGAAATATCTTTAGTAAATTTATAGTTAAAAGTTAACACATCACCTGTAGGTAAAATATGTATATCAGATTCGGTATTTATAATTTCCAATCCATTTACTACTTGTCTGAAATAAATGTGTCTAATACTACTATTTCTACTAGTATACTGATCTGTGATATTCCAATTTAAAATATCTTGTTCATTTAATATGCCTTGTTCTACAAGTCTTTCTAACTCAGTTTGGATAATGTTTTTTTCCTGAGCATATAAATTTGTGTAAAAAACGCAACATATAATTAACATTATTGATAAATATATATTTTTCATAATTTAAAATTTTTAGAATTAAACTATGATTTATTTGTTGTTTATCTTAGCTTCTAAAGCTTCAATACGTTTGTTTTGTTCAATGATATATAGCGTTAACTCTTCAATTTTTTCTTGTTGAATTTTACTTATTTCACCAATACTAATCCCTTCTTCTTCAACTTGTTTAGCAGAAGGAACATTTGGCAAATGTTTGTTTTGAGTTATGAATCTTTCAACTTCAGCTAACGATTTTAATTTATAATTTTCTCCAAAAACATAATCTGCCCAATTTGTTCTTACTCTTACTTCTTTTGTTAAAATACCTCCTTCTACAAACAATTTATAATTTTCAATATTTACATTTCCAATTAAACTAGGAAAATTTGTTGTACCAATTCCAACCTTACCACTTGAACCCACTTCTTGAATGGTCATAATTTTATCTCCAGCAGTATGAAAAGCGATTTTTCTATTTTCATCGGTACCAGGTATAGTAAATAATAAATCACCGCCTCCCAAAGTCCTTATAACCGCATCGGTAGGTTTGGCAAATGTATCGTAACAGCCATTACATGAAGCGATACCAAATTCTAAAGTAGAACCAGTTGTAGTAGTAAGTTTCATATTTGGACCATTTGCTCCACGTACTTCTAAAACTGCTGTAGGAGAGCTCGTTCCTATACCAACATTTACAGCATCTGTACCTGTTCCTCCTAAAATTAATGAATTGCTATTAGCTACAGTTGCATTTCTACCAATTGCAATGGCATTTGAAATATTTGTAGTACTTGCATAAGCATTGCTACCAATAAAAATATTATCCGTACCATTTAATGTAGTTCCAGGATAACCACCCACGGTTTTGTTACCAATAGCTATGTTACTATCACCATAATATTTATATCCGGCAAGATTTCCTAGATATACATTGTAGGATCCTGTTGCATAATGTCCTGTGTTACTCCCCATAAAAATATTGGACGAACCATTATTCTTTGCCCCAGCACCAGAGCCTACACTTGTGTTATAACTTCCCGTAGTGTTTACTGAACCAGCATTTTGTCCTATAAATGTATTTTGAGAACCAGATGTATTTCTGTAACCTGCAATACCTAAAAAAGTGTTTTGAGATCCTGTTGTATTCATTTCACCAGCATTTTGACCTACAAAAGTATTATTTGAACCAGAACTGATATTGGGAACACTAGAACCTAACATTGTATTACTATTTGATCCAGAGACTGGGGAATCAATTCTAATAGATCCTTGTGCATAATTTTTAGTGAATGCTAAAGTGGTTAGAATAATTAAAAATGAGAATATTTTCATGATGTTTATTGTTTAAAATTTTACGCCCTTACTCTATAAGCTTTTCAGGTTCCGCTTGATGGTATATATTTATGGCCTTAAATATTTATGTAAAATTAGTAAGCATTATTGTTTATATATTTCGCTTTTAAACGTTAATTAGAAGGGGTGTTTTCCCCCTTTTTTTGATAATTAATTAAATATTACCTTAATTTTGTTACAACATATTTGTATCTTTATGATAAAACAAAAATGTATGTTTCATAAATTGATTAGCCTTTTTATAAGTTCCATAGCCATTATTTCATGTAATAGCTCAAAAGAAACTACTAAAACTGAAAAACAAGTAATTCAAAGTAGTGAAAACAACTTTCAAAATATTCTTTTGCCTATACAAGAAGTATATTATCAAAAGTGGGTCGCGGGAATTAAAGGAGGAGGAAGTGGCATCGATTTATATATTGTATTAAAAGACCCATTAGATAAAGGTGTTTTTTTTGAAAATGTAAGATATGATGTATATGATGCTTTAATTGAAAAAGTGTCAGATACCAGTTATGCTGCCCACATGCGAACCCCTTTAAATGATATGATTTTAGATGAAAACCCTAAAAAAGAGTTTGGAAACCAAGTGCCTAATACTAAGCTAAAACCTAATGAAGCCATCATAACATACACTATAAATGAGAAAAGATTTTCTCAACATTTTGAAAATGTGAAAGAAAAAGAGATGCTAGCATACCCTTCTACTAAGCCTCAAGACAATGAGGAATAAAGAAAAGATTTAATTACTTTTGTAAATCATAAATACATTTTATATTGAGTCTTTATAAAAAGCTTTTAAATCAAACGGCCATTTATGGTCTTGCAACAGTATTGCCTAGAATGCTGAGTTTTCTATTGGTAAGACTCTATGTAGATTATATGCCTTCAGAAGAATATGGCGAGGTGTCTGTTATTTTTGCGTATTTGATTTTCTTTAATGTTATCTTATCTTATGGAATGGAAACGGCTTTTTTTCGTTTTTATAATACAGAAGAGAATAAGCAAAAGGTAATTTCTACGAGTACTATTTCACTCTTAATTTCTACCATTGTATTTTTAATTTTAGGATTGATTTTTAGAGAAAATATTGCTCAATGGAGTGAAATCAAAATGGACTATATTTTTTATACTCTTTTAATTTTAGGTTTAGACGCTTTAGTAATTATTCCATTTTCAAAGTTAAGAGCAGAAGGAAGACCCATAAAATACGCGGTAATTAAGATAGCAAATGTTGTTATTAATTTAGGACTAAATGTATTCTTTATTGTTTTGTTACCTAAATGGCAAGAGGATGTAAGTTTTTTGAAAAGTATTTATGTTGCAGATTTTCAAATAGGGTATATTTTTATTTCAAATTTAATAGCTAGTTTATTTACCCTTTTTGTTTTATTGCCTGATTATTTTAAATTAAAATGGCATTTTGATAGTGTTTTATGGAAACGAATGATGCGTTATGGATTTCCTATTTTAGTTGCTGGAATTGCCTTCGCTATAAATGAACATTTTGATAAAATCCTTTTAGAATGGATGGGAGTTTCTTTATCTGATATTGGTGCGTATTCCGCTTGTTATAAAATAGGGATGTTTATGGTTCTTTTTAGAACGGCTTATACTTTAGGTATTGAACCTTTCTTTTTTAGTCATGCGAAAAATGAAAATGCACCACAAACGTATGCTGAAATTACAAAATACTTCGTCATTTTTGGTTCCTTTATTTCTTTAGGAGTTATTGTATTTGCTGATGTTTTAAAATTGCTTTTGGTACCAAAATCAGAATATTGGATTGCTATGAATATCGTTCCTTTAATCGTAATTGCTAATTTCTTTTTAGGAATTTATACGAATCTATCCGTTTGGTATAAATTAATAGATAAAACAAAAATTGGTGCTTATATTTCTATTGTAGGTGCTGTAGTAACTTTACTTTTAAATGTACTTTTAATTCCTCTTATTGGATTTGTAGGTTCTGCCATTGCTACTATTTTAGCTTATGGAACGATGATGTTTATTTCTTATAAATTAGGTCAAAAAAAATACCCAATACCTTATGATAAAGCTAAAATAGTTATGTATTTGGGCTTGTCTATCTTTTTAAGTGGTATTGCTTTTTATGTAAATTTTTTAAGAGAAACATATGTTTTTGGTATACTGGCAATTTTATTTTACGCTTATTTTGTATATAAAAATGAAAAAGAATGGGTAACCAAATTAATAAAAAGAAAGTAACGACTTCTCCATAACATACAAGAGAAGTCGTTATTGTTTTATTTTTTTAAGACATCTTTTATTCCATTTAATCCATCTGAGAACTCTGAAAGTAAGGCTACAATTTGAGCCATTCTATCTTCACCACCCACACCCACTCCTTTTATCAGTTTGTTTTTGATAAAAGTAGTTTTAATTTCTTCCCAACGTTTTTGTTCTACTTCGGTTTGAATTTGCATTACTTCTTTCAATTTTAACAAATTTGACTCTGCACCCGTAGTTAAGGTTTGTGACTCATTTTGGTAATGATTTAATACAATAGCTTCTACTTCTTTTTCTGTTAAAATAGGCTGAATTTTGGCTACAAGTTTATTCATGTCTCGATAAGAACCTTGTAATTTAAAAGTTGGTTCATTTCTATATTCATCAGACATAGCTGCCGATTTTATGTAAAGTGCATTCGTTTTTAGAACGGTATTTCTTACTTGAATGATTTTTTGCAATACTTGTTTAAAATCTTCTATTTCTTGAGACGAAAAATTGCCTTCCAAGTCAAAGTTACTACTGTCTTCCTGAATAGCTTCATATAAGTTATATAAATTTTGATACGCAGGTTGTGTCAAACGCATCATATATTCGTTAGACATTAAGGCGTTTTCAATTAAACTTAATTCGAATAAATCGCTTTTTGAGCCTGAAATATCTCCTAAATTATAGGTGTCTGCTCTATTGGCTAACATATCTGGAATTTGAAACTTATCACCACTTTCGGTATAAGGATTTCCAGCCATAACCAAGCAAAATCGTTTAGAACGTAAATCATAGGTTTTGGCTTCTCCATTATAAATTCCTTCAATTTTTCTTTGTCCGTCTGCTAGAGAAATAAACTTTTGTAAAAACTCTGGATTACAGTGTTGAATATCATCTAAATACAGCATCACATTGTCTCCCATTTCAAATGCTAAATTTAATTTTTCTAATTCTTGACGTGCACCAGCATTTTTAGCTTCACTTGGATCGGTTGAAGTAATATCATGACCAATAGAAGGACCATTTATCTTCATGAAAACCAATCCCATTCGATCGGCTAAATATTCCATTAAAGTTGTTTTTCCATAACCAGGAGGAGAAATCAACAACAACATACCCATTCTGTCTGTTCTTTTATTGTTTCCAATTGCCCCTAATTGCTTTGTTAAGTTAGCTCCAATTAATGGGAAATACACATCATTAATTAATTTATTTCGCACAAATGAGGTTAAAACCTGACTCGTAAAAGTATGCAGTTTTATGTCTTTTTTCTTTGCTTCTACCCATTGTTTTTTTAATTGTTGTAAGGATACAAACAAAGGTTTTAATTTGGTATGGAAATAATCTAATCTTGAAGAAAATTCATAATAGTCTAAAGTATAAGAAAAATTGTTTTCTAACGATTTTAAACCAGTTATTTCAACAGATGAAGTAACATTAATAATTTGATTTTTATGGTAATTTTGAGTGATGATAAAAGCAGCTACTTCTTCAATGCATCCTTTTGGATACGCCATTTTTTCATTTAAGAAAAATGTTTTTAACGCATTTTCAACGATATCATAACACGCAGAAGGATAAATATACAATTCCTTTACTTGATTGATAAAAGCAATGTCTTTTCCTTTTTCTTTTAAACTTTTGAAGAAACTCTCATAAGCATCTGCAGCTATTTTTGAAATAGCAAAAGCGTCTCTATTTTCTTTTTTTAAGTAAACGGCCGCTCTGAAAGAAGAAACAAAATCAAAGCCATCGAAAGTGCTATTAAATTCTTCGATTTTTTCTGAAAGACGTTTACTTAAATATTTGAATTGTTCGGTATTTGAAAAAGTTTCTTTCAGTAAACTGACAGCATTAAATTGTTTTTCATAAAACTCTTTGTCTTCTTGATTTAGGAAAAACCAAAATAATTGTGCTAAAGCACGCTCAGATGGAGTATATTTTAAAACACCTAATTCGTTATTTATTTGTTGTAAATGCTGTAATAATGTTAAAGCATCTACATCATGTACTCCTTTTACTAAACCTTCTCCAAAATGAGTAGTTAAGAATTCCTGAGCTCGCTGTGAGTTTGTGGTATCTGGAACAATATTTTCTTCTTGTAAAAATAATTCCCAAGCCATGTATTCAAAACGTTTTACATTTTGATTTTCTGATATAAACTCTTGATTCCAAACTTCTTTATATTCTTCTAGAGTTTCAAACGCTACTTTCTGATAGAAATTGGTTCCTGTTAAATGATAGAAATAAGAATCGTCTTTTAATACTAAAGTTAGATCTAATTTTTGTTTGTTTACAGCAAATTTATAATCACCAAAAGCAATTACACTGTCACCATCTTCATAGATTTCATTTTTATCTTTTAACTTTCTAACCGATTCTTGTTGAGCAGTTTTAAGCAATGTGGCAACTTCTTCCGCTTTATTAGAATCATTTAAATCTCTAAGTTGATTGATAATATCCCGAATTTTTTCAATCATTAAATCGGAAGCAAAGTAACCGTTAATTTCATTCACTGTTTCAAAAGAAGCCGCTTTGTTTTTTACTCCTTTTAAAATACGTTCAGCCGACTGCAATAGCAGGGTTGTTCTTCTGTTTCGCGCTTCGGTTAATTGAACACTTTTATTTTGAAAATGATTATAAACTTCTTCTCTTTTATTGTTAATTTCTTGAATGAATGCATCAAAATCGACAAATTTTGCTTCCATTTCTTCTAATTGAATGGAAAGTTTATTAAGAAAGTCTTCGCATTTTTCAGCTGTATTTGCAAGCTCTAAAAAGTTAATTACGGCTTGATCAAAAAGAGTTATTTGTGCTTTAAAATCTGCAGAGAGTTCTTTTCCAGAAATTTCTCTTTTCTTATTGTTAAGCTCAATACGTTGCTGATTGATTTGTGCAAAAATTAACGAAATGCTTTCTATAATTTGAGTAGAATGAGAAGCGTCTTCTATTTTTAAATTGTTAACAATATCAACTAATAATTCTAACTGTATGGCAAGTTCATCAATGTTTTTTTCAAGAGATTTCGCATCAATCGTCTTTTTAAGATTGCTTATTTCTTCATTAATTTCAGTTACTTTGTCTTGGTATGGAAGTAAAGCATCGTCTTGTAACAGAAAAGAAACACAAGCATTAGATAATTCGTCTGCTCTTTCTTGAAGTTGTTTTTCAAGTGTTTCAATAACTAAGTTGTCTGCGTATTTTAAATCTTTGGCACTAATAAGTTCTCCTCGTAAAACTCTAATTTCGGCTAAAACAACAATAAATTGATCTAAAGCTTGATAGCCAATAATACTGGTTTCAGATAAGATATGTTCGCATTTTTCTTTTAATGCGGCAATTGTTTGTGCTGTTTTATTTTTAATTTCCTGTGCCTTTTCAAACTCATTGATAGCTGCATGTGCAATTTTTCGAATTTCAAGTAAAGGCTGATTTAGTTCATGAATTTCTTTTTCGCCTAAAAAGTAGTAACTGTCTAAAATGATGGTTGCTTGTTTTACAATATCATTGTATAAACCAGAATAGGAATCTTTTTTAGATAATAAGATGTTTAGTTCTTGGCATTCGGCCATAACGCGAACTAGATCTTTGTTCCCTATTTTATATAATAAGTTATTTTTCAGTGATTCATCAATAATAACTTCTTTGGTAAAGGGAGTTTGCCAAATTTGGATAAGATGATGTTTGGTTTCTTCATTCGATTTAAAATAAGCTAATTTTCCACTATCAAACAAAGTAAAACCATTGCAACTTATAGGTGTTTCAATGGTTTGTTTAATGATATTGTACGGAATTAGTAAATAATCATGTCCTTCTTCATCATAGAAAACAAACATGTAATTTTCTCCATTTACACCAATAATTCTGCGATTAAAATAAACAGGTTTGTCTTCTGTGGCAATTACTTTTATTTCTCCAGTTTGTAGTGCATAACCATTAGGGTAGATAACACCTTGGTTTTCTGGTAAAAGAATGATACAGTATTGTAAAGAATCTACACGAGCAACTTTTTTCTCTTTATGATTGTAAATAAAGAACCGTTCCGATTCTTGATACGGTTTGATTTTAAAAATAACAAGGTTATTATAATCAAAGAAATGAATTTCTGCATCATCTAATGTTTGGTCTTTATGAATAACATCTTCGCTGTAAATTCCTTTTCCTGTGCTTGTGTTGTCTTCAATTTTGATGGTTATATCGCCACCAATAGCTTCTACAAAAACTTTGTCTGCTAAAGAAACATGCGGATGACTTCCTTTGCGTTGCATGTCTCGAGTCACTTTTGTCCATTTAAACTCTTGTTGGTTTGGATATTTTACTTCTGAAGCACTTCTTGCATCAATAAAAGTTAAGGTGTTGTCTTTAATTAACCATTTAAAAGCTTTAATGTCTGAAGGACTATTCGATAATTGAAATACAAAATATAAATAGTTTTGTGTTATGTGAAAGCGAACAAAAATGGTGTTTCGATAATATTTGTAAAGATTTTTAAATTCTTCGATAAATATTTCATCTTCAATGAATTGAATAGATTGTGGTTCAAAACGATTTTCTTTCAATAAATAAGCGGAAAAAACATCATTAAGGTTTACTTCTGACCGAAGACCGAGATGAGTATTATGTCCCACTAAGCATAATTTTCCTAAAGAAAAAATATCTTTTATAGTGCAATTTTGATCTGTAGAAATACGTTCATTCGCAATGAGTGAGAAATCTACACCACCAAAGACTTTTTTTCGATCTTCATTTAAAGATTGAATGCGCTGAATTAGCTCTTCTTTTTGTTCATTCAGTCTACTTTGAATTATTTCGTATGTCCCTGTATTTAATTTTTCGTTGCTCATTAATTTTTTTAGTAGAAGTTATAAATGCCATCATTTATTTTGAAAGTAACATGATAAAGAACGCTATAATAAGAAGAAATACTTGTTTCTTCTTATTATAGATTCTTTAAAAAAAGGCCATTATTTTATCGGTTTATTGTCTATACCTAAATGTTTTGCCATGTTCATTGCTTGTGCTAAGATTCCTTGTTCGTTTTCATTGGCTACTTTTTTCAATTGGAAAATTAAAGATGCGATGCTTAAATTTTTGATATCTTCAGATGAAATTTTATATTTTTCAACCATATTCATCACTTTACCAATAATATTTTCATTATCGTCATTATTCAGTAAAGCTTCTTTTACCAGTTGTGCATTTTCACTATGTTGAATGAATTTATCAATTCCTTTTCCTGCTGAAATTTGTTTAATCACATTGTCAAAGAATGAATTGTCACCACCTACAATATCGATATTTGCTGTTTTAAATGCTTCCGCTAATACTTGTGCTTGTGCTTGTGCAATATCTTTTTGAATTGAAATTTGTGCTAATTCTACTTCTTTTTCTTTGGCAAGAGTAAGTCTGAATTCTTCATGTTCTTTACCAGCATCGTTTAATTTTTTCATAGCTTCAGCTTTTTCAGTAATACCTGCTGCTTCAGCATACGCTTTTTCTTTGATTACCTCTGCTTGTGCAAGACCTTCTTGTTTGTTTGCAGTTGCTTTTTTCTCAATAATATTAGCTTCTATAAATCCTTGTTTTTCCATTGCGTCTGCTTTAGCATGCATTACTTGAGCTTCAGATAAACCTACTGTAGCTTCTTCTTTTGCTTTTGCTTCAGCTATTATTTTACGAGCATCTGCTTCTTTTTCAGCAGCATCTCTTTTTGCTTGTGCTTCAATAACATATTTTTGAGCATCTTTTTCAGCAGCTAATTTACGAGCTTCAGCGGCACGAGTTTGAGCAATTAAATTTTCTTCTGCTTCTCTTGCGGCAATAATTAATTGAACTTGTTTTTCTCTTTCAGCCCCTTTTAGCGCTTCAACATCGTAAATATTTTGTTGCTCTTCAACCACTGTTTTTTCTTTTACCAATCTTTCTCGAATAACATCCTGAATGTTTTTCTTTTCTACTTCTACAGCTTTATCTTTTTCAATATCAGCTAATGCAACCACACGTTCTCTTTCTGTTGCTTCTAATAAGCGGTCTTTTTGAACTCTTTCAGTTTCTACTAATTCTGCTCTTTCTTTATTTTTAGCAGCAATAACAACTTGTCTTAATTTATTTTCTTCAGCAACTTGTAATTTTTCTTCAGTAGCAATACGAACAGATTCCGATTTTAAACGTTCTTCTTCTGCTACTTTTAAAATTTCAGCATTTTCTCTAGCTTGAATATTGGCAATTTCTCTTCGTTGTTGCTCTTCTTTTTCTGCTAATTGTTTTTCAAGCTCCAAAATAGTTTCTCTAGCTTCAACATCTTGCTTTTTAATCGTTTTTTCTTCTTCTCTTCGAACTAAATTTGCTTTAATGTTTTGAGAAGCTGTTAATTCGGTAATTTTCTTAATTCCTTCAGAATCGAGAATATTGTCTTTATTTAAATGTTGTAATGACGTTTGTTCTAAATAATCAATAGCGCAATCATCTAAAACA
This sequence comes from Flavobacterium sp. J27, assembly GCF_004303025.1. Taxonomy (GTDB): domain Bacteria; phylum Bacteroidota; class Bacteroidia; order Flavobacteriales; family Flavobacteriaceae; genus Flavobacterium. The sequence goes on from NZ_PJQW01000001.1 coordinate 32,898, forward strand.
TAACCATTTAAATCAGTACCAATAATATTTAATATCTCTTGACGAAATTCGCTTCGGGCTTCATACAATTCGATGAAATCAAATTTTTTACCTACTGTTTTTAACGCTTCAGAGAATTTGGCTTCAAATAACTCTCTTAAGGTTCCAATGTCTGAAGCTCTTTGACAACCAATAGTTTGTCCTACATTTATAATGTCATCTACCGATTTGTTTACTCTAACGAAAAAGGCAACTTGTATATCTGCACGCATATTGTCTTTACAAATCAACCCGTCTTTTCCTTCTCTTGATATTTCTAGTTTTTTTACTGAAATATCCATATATTCTAAACGGTGAATAACTGGAATTACAATACCAGCATTAAAGAATACTTTAGCACCACCATAACCCGTTCTCAAAAGGACAACTCCTTGAACAGTCTTTTTGTACATGGATAAAATCCAAAAAATTAACCCCAAAAATGCAATAAGAATTACTGCAATTGTAATGTAAAATGTAGTCATAAAGTAAATTTTAATTTATTTTTAAAGTAGTAAGGTTTATATTTCATATGATTTTTCAACCCAATAAAATTTTTTATCAGGATTTTCGTCTACAATGCAAACATTTTCTCCTTCTTTTAAAAGAGAGCCATCTTTGCTTTTTACCAATAATTTGATTGGATCTTTATTAATAATTATTTCAATCATTCCTAATCTATCCTTATCAATAGTTGATTTTAATCGTCCTATTCTGCCTAAATAATCATAAGCTACTTCTCCTTTATGGTTAATTTCTTTAAATATTGGTTTTAAAGGCAAACTTATATATTTTGTTATAAATAAACTGATTATAAATGCAGGTAGTATAGTTATAAAATACATCCAATTTGGTAAAGGAAGTAAATAACTTACGTTTACATTGATAAGCCAAGTAAAAAGTAATACAAGAGTTAAAAAAAAGGTTATAGGAATAATATCTAAATTTAAAAATTTAAGAAATTGAATAAATGAAGAAGGATCTTGTGGAACTTCTACCATTCCATCCGGTGTATCAATGTCTGCATCTACATCTAAATCAATGTCGCTATTAAAATCGGTATCAAAATCAACATCAAAATCTCCTACACCTGAGATTATAGTAAAAACCCAATACAGCACACTTAATATTAATAATATAGAAAGTATGCTGTTTGCTGGATTAAATGAAACTTTTATTAACTCTTCAAAACTCATTGGCTATTATTATTGAATTGTTCTTTTAGTTTTAATAATTCGTTTTCCGCTCTTGACTCAGAAGTATTTACCGCATCGTTAATTTCTTGGTCGATACTTTTAGATGCATTTGCAATATGACCATAGGCGTCTGCTAATGCTTCTTGTTGAATTACTTTGTCTTTCATTTTTTCTAACATTGAAATCGTACTGTCAGAATCAATTTGCGTCATTTTTTTATTTATATCCTGAGTAGCTTGACTTACTTGTACACGTGCTCTAAGTGTTTTTAATTCGCCTTCCCATTTCGATATTGTAGATTTTAATGAGTTAATATTAACTTGCATTTTATCCACATCGCTTTCCAGTTTTTGTCGTTCATTATCAGCTATTTGAGCATCTTGTAGAGATTGTTCTTTCTTTTTTAAGGCTTCTTTAGCTAAGCGATCGGCTTCTTCAATTGGCATTTCTTCTTTAATCCCTTTTTGAACCAAAAGCATGGCTTTATTTTGATAGTCTTCGGATTGATTCAGTAAGGCTTCTTTTTCATTTTTTCTACGAATAGAAAGTGCTTTTACTTGAGCTAAGGCATGTATACTTTGATCTAATTGTTCTTTCATTTCACGAATACCTTGTTCAGTCATTTTTATAGGGTTTTCAAGGCTGTCAATAGCCGAATGTGCCTCCGCTTTACCTATTCTAAAAAGTCTTTTAATTATGTTCATGATAGGGTGTGAATTATAATGTTAATACTACGGTTTTTTTTGGAATTATCTAAATAGCAAATAGATTATTTTTGTTAAAAAGCAGGCTATTTTAAAAATGAGATATACCATCTGTTCTTTATTTATTTGTCATTTTATTATTTGCTAAAAGCAATCATTTCACTAGAATATTCACTTAGTAATAAACTCAAAGAGTTCAGTGTGGCAATCAATTCATTCTGATCTAAATTCTCGGCTTGTAAAGTATCTCTAAAAATTACTTTCTCTCCTGTTTCATCAATTACAAAAGCGCCATGTACAATGTCTCTATTTTTAATTAATAATTGCTTGTAAACATTTTGCTGATTGTTTTTACAACGGAATAAAAATTGTTCAATAATTAAAATTTGAGGCGCAATTACAATCATCATGTTTTTTATTCCTTCACTTTCTTTTTCGATAATAAATGTTTGATGTTCTTCGCTTTCAAAGCTAATGTTGTATTCTAATTCTAGTAACCAACTTTTAATTTTTGAAAATAGTTTTGATTGTTTCATATAAAAAGAATTAGGTTGATTAGTAAAACAAATTTAGGTAAAAAAAATCACTTTGCAAATATTTTTAGCAAAAAAATCTATAATTGTTTGTATATTTGCAAAAAAGAATAGCGAAATGACATATTTTGGAACCAATTTAAAAAAAATAAGACAGATAAAAGGCTTAAGCCAACAAGCCTTTGCCGAACTTATTGATTTGAATAGAGGGGTGATAAGTTCTTATGAAGAAGGAAGGGCTGAACCCAAAATAGAAACCTTGCTAAGAATTGCAAATTATTTTGGAATATCGACAGATGATATCATTTCAAAACCTTTAACCGTTAACCAGTTGGCTAATTTTACCTTAATAGAAGATAGTATTTCTTCCTTTCAAAATGATTCAGGCTTTGAAATTCAAGAACTTACTGAAAAAGGGGATACTAAAAATATAGAATTGCAAAAAATATTTGCAAATTTTGATTTTGTATTCTTTGTAAACGAAGATTTAGCTCGTAAAAGCCATTATTTAAATGCTACTGTTTTATTTTTAAAAGAAGTGATTCAAGCGGAAGAATCGCATAATGGCTTTTTACAATTTCCTAAAGGAAAAGCTGTTTTTTCTACTACATTTACTCCTACAGAAAAAAACTATGCTGTAATAGGTGTTTTGGGGAGTGCTTTTTTAGCAGAACAAAAATCATTAGTAAGTCGTATAGAATTATTGGAAAAAAAGGTGTTTGGCAATTAAAATGCTACATTCTATTTTCTTAAGTACGTTAACAAAAATCAAAAAAGAGACTTATATCTGTAGATTTTTTTAACTTTGAGAACTAATTTTAAAATACAACTAAATTAGGCTTCTCAAATTTTAGAAATACAGTATGAATATTAAAGTAATTAACCGCTCTCAACACGAATTACCATCTTACGAAACAATGACATCTGCAGGAATGGATTTAAGAGCTAATCTATCTGAATCAATTGTTTTAAAACCACTAGAAAGAAGTATCGTAAAAACAGGATTGTTTATAGAATTACCAATTGGGTATGAGGCACAAGTGCGTCCTAGAAGTGGCTTGGCAGCAAAGAAGGGAATTACAGTCTTAAACTCGCCAGGAACTGTAGATGCAGATTACAGAGGTGAAATAGGTGTAATTTTAGTCAATTTATCTAATGAAGAGTTTACTGTAGAAAATGGAGAAAGAATTGCTCAATTAATCATAGCTAAGCACGAAAGAGCCGAGTGGGTTGAAGTAGAAATATTAACTGAAACGGCCAGAGGTGAAGGAGGTTTCGGAAGTACTGGAGTAAAATAAGTTCAACGATTTGTAGTTTTTAATAACAAATCATAAAATACAAGATGAGAATATGAAAATAATAGTACCAATGGCCGGACGTGGTTCTCGTTTACGCCCACACACATTAACTGTTCCAAAACCATTAATACCTGTTGCAGGAAAACCAATTGTACACCGATTGGTTGAAGATATAGCAAGAGTACTAAATCAAGATATTGAAGAAGTTGCGTTTATTATTCATGAGAGTTTTGGTACTCAAGTGGAAAAGGAATTAATTGAGATTGCACAAAAATTAGGTGCTAAAGGAACCATATACTATCAAAATGAAGCTTTGGGAACAGGACATGCCATTATGTGTGCTAAAGATTCTTTGAGTGGTCCAGCAGTTATAGCATATGCAGACACACTTATTAGAGCCGATTTCGATTTGGATACAACTGCTGATAGTGTTATTTGGGTAAAACAAGTTGACAAACCTGAAGCTTTTGGAGTGGTTAACTTGAATGAAAAAGGAGAAATTATTGAATTAGTCGAAAAACCAAAAGAATTTGTTTCTGATTTAGCTGTAATTGGAATTTATTATTTTAAAGACATTGGTATCTTAAAAAATGAATTGCAAACGGTATTAGATAACCACATAATTCATGGAGGAGAATATCAAATTAATGATGGTATTAAGCAAATGATGCAAAAAGGCATGAAATTTGTACCAGGTAAAGTAGAGGAATGGATGGATTGTGGAAATAAAGAGGTAACGGTAGAAACAAACGGTAGAATGTTGCATTTTTTACATCAAGATGGAGAAAGTTTGGTTTCCAATCAGATTAAATTAGAAAACAGTACCATTATTCCTCCTTGTTATATAGGTGAAGATGTTGTTTTAATAAATGCACAAATTGGACCCAATGTTTCCATTGGTAAAGGCTGTCAAGTAACAAATTCCGCTATAAAGAATAGTTTGATTCAAAACCATTCTCAAATAAAAAATGCCATTTTAGATAATGCTATGATTGGGAATCATGCGTCATTTGATGGTAATTTTAAAAGTATTAGTATTGGAGATTATTCCGTATTAGAATAAACAAGTATATGAGTAAATTAAAAAAACAGTTTTTTTGTATTATATGGCTACTATTAAGTAGTTATGCCTTTTTATTTGCTCAAGAAAATCCAGAAGATATTGCTTTAGCAGATGATAAAATTGAAAGTGATTTCTATGAAAGTTTGAAACAAAGAGCGATTGAAAATTATGATAAAGCTATTATAGCGATTGAAAAATGCATTTCAATAGACCCTGCTAATCCGGTTTTTTATCATGAGTTAGGGAAAAATTATTTAAACTTGAAGCAATATCCTCAAGCAGAAAAAGCGTTCCAAAAAGCGGTTGATTTAAATCCAAATGAAAGATGGTATTGGAATGGTTTATATGATGTATATTATCAATCGAAAGACTATCAAAAGTCGATACCCATTGTCCAAAAGTTAATTGAATTTGATACCAATATGAGGGAAGATTTAATTTCTTTGTATATGTATACCAATCAAAGAGATAAGGCATTAGAGCAGTTAAAACAAATGGAGAAGGAAATGGTTTTGAGCAAAACGATGGAGTTTTATAAGTTGAAAATTCAAGAATCGAATTCTTTTGCAAAACCAGAGAAAAATGAACTAGAAAGAGCCATAAAAAACAATCCAAAAGAAGAACAGAATTACATCGATTTAATGCTTTTGTATTCAGAGAGTAATCAAGAAGAAAAAGCATTTGAAGTAGCAAAAAAATTAGCAGAAGCGATTCCAAATTCAGATTGGGCTCACATTAGTTTGTTTAAATTTTATTTAGTTGAAAACAAGGGAGCTGAAGCTTCAAAAGCGTTACTCAATGCCTTAAAAAATGAAAAGATAGACATGAAAATTAAGCAAAGAATGCTTAATGAGTTTCTTTTGTTTGTAGTTAAAACGAATACTTACGAACCTGAATTAATGCAAGCAGTAGACTATGTTTCATCAGATACATCAATTAATTCTCCTTTAGAAATTGGTAAATTTTATTTTAATAAACAATTGTTTGCCAAGGCGATACCATATTTAGAGAAAGGTTTGAAAAGAGATCCTGAAAATTTAAATACTGTTATGTTATTGATTAAATGTTATGAAAGTACCCAAAACTTTGAAGCAATAGCAAGACTTACAGAAGATTATATCGATTTGTTTCCTTCTCAGGCTAATTTGTATTATTATGCAGGAGTGTCTAATGTAAAAATTGCCAATTTTAAAAAAGCTAAAGGCTATTTAGAAAATGGGTTAGAATTTTTAGTAGAAGACCATGAATTAGAATCGCAATTCTATATTCAATTAGCGGAGGTATATAAAAATCTCGGAGATCAAAAGAAAGAAGAATTATATTTATTAAAAGCTAAAGAAATAGCTAAAAAAAGAAACTAATGAGAAAGCTTTTCATCCTATTGTTTGTTGCTGCATTTCTTTTTTCTTGTAAAAGTAAAAAAACGGTGGTAGATGGTGTTGCAATAAAAGAAGTGTCAAGTGTAAAAATTATACAAGGACATTATAAAAACAGTCCTGATTTTAAAACGATTGCTATACGTGCCAATGCAAAATATAAAGACAATCATCAATCGCATTCAGTGAATGCTGATATTCGTATTAAGAAAGATGAAATGATTTGGATTAATGTAAAAATGCTAGGTTTTCCGTTAGCGAAAGTTTTAATCACACCAGAAAAAGTAAGTTATTATGAAAAAATAAACAATACCTATTTTGAAGGAGATTTTAGTATGCTAAGTAATTGGCTTGGAACCGATTTAGATTATACTAAAGTGCAAAATTTGCTTTTAGGATACGCGGTAGACGATTTAAAGAAAGGGAAATATGAAAATAGTATTGAGGAAAATTGGTACAAACTAACCGAAAAAGAAAAGAAAACTGCTACCGTAGCTAAAGAGTTTTATTTTGAATCGGCTAACTTTTTATTGAAAAGGGAAAACATAAGTCAGCCTACCGAGAATAGAAAACTCGAAATACAATATCCGTCATATCAAAATGAAATGGCGATTTTTTTACCTAATGAAATCCAAATAAAAGCAACTCAAAAAGAAGAAGTTACCATTTCATTATTCTATAAAAGTATTACTTTTAATGAAGATTTGAATTTTTCTTTTTCCATACCTGAAGGCTATGACAGAGTAAGTGTAGATTAATCTACTTTTGAATAAAAAACAAATTATCTTTGTAAAAACAAATACAATGAATCGATTATTTAATGTAGTATTCTTTTTTTTAATTTCTTTTACTGCTTTTGCGCAATTATCTGAACAACAAAAGTTAGAGCAACGCAAAGAAGAGATTAATAAAGAAATTGCTGCTTTTAAAGCATTATTAAAGGTTGAAAATACCAAAGAAAAATCGGTTTTGCATCAAATCGCTGAACAAAGAGCTAGAATTCGTTTAAGTGAGCAGTTAATTAGTACTACAGCAAGACAAATGCGTTTGCTGGATGATGATATTTATCTAAAACAATTAGAAATAAACAAATTAAATAGAGAATTAAAGATTCTAAAAGAAGATTATGCAAAAATGATTGTCAAATCATATAAAAGCAGAAACGATCAAAGTAGAATTATGTTTGTTCTTTCTTCCAAAAACTTTTTGCAAGCTTATAAAAGAATTCAGTATATGAAGCAATATGCTAGTTTTAGAAAAATGCAAGGAGAAGAAATTGTTGAAAAACAAGAGAAATTAGTAGAAACTAAAAAGAAGCAAGAAGCTAGTAAAAGGGAAAAGCAAAAAGCTTTAGCACAAAATTTAGCCGAAAAGAAAGAATTGGAAAGTCAGAAAGTGGAACAGGAAAAATTAGCTAAAGAACTACAGAAAAACAAGAAGAAGTATACAGCTGAAATTGATAAAAAGGAAAAGGAACGAAAAGAAATAGATAGGAAAATTAAAAAATTAATTGCCGATGCAATTGCTGCTGCCAATAAGAAGAATGAAAAGAAAACCGGAGTTAAATCTTCAGGATCTTCTTCAAAATTTGATTTAACACCAGAAGGGAAAATTGTATCTGATAATTTTAAATCAAATAAAGGAAAATTACCTTGGCCAGTAGATAAAGGATATGTACAATTAAAATATGGAAATTATCAAGATCCTATTCATAAAAACGTAACACATTTAAATAGCGGAATTGAAATAGCGGCATTGCCAGGTACTTCAGCTAGAGCGGTTTTTGATGGGGAAGTTTTACAAGTTCAAAAAATTAATGGTGATAAAAAAGCAGTGTTTGTGAGACATGGAGATTTCATTACAGTATATTTAAATTTAGAAACAGTTTCAGTGTCTGTTGGAGATAAAATTTCTGTAAAACAAAATCTTGGAAAAATCATCACTGATCCGTCAGGAAAAGCCATTTTAAAGTTCATGGTGTATCAAAATGCCAATACATTAAATCCTGAACAATGGTTGTCTAACAAATAAAGATAATACTTTAACAAAAAAGGCAGAAATCTTATATCCAAGTTAACAAAATATGGTCGTATGTTTGTACTGGTTAATAGCAGTAATTTTTTCTACTCGAGAAAAAGTTTGAACCGAAGCCTTAAGGCTTCGGTTTTTTTATTTTATATATTGTTTTATGATATCTAAAAAAACTTTAACAAAAAAGGTAGAAATCTTATATCCAAGTTAACAAAATATGGTCGTATGTTTGTATTGGTTAATAGCAGTAATTTTTTCTACTCGAGAAAAAGTTTGAACCGAAGCCTTAAGGCTTCGGTTTTTTATTTATAGTAAAGATCAAGTAAACTTTAACAAAAAAGGCAGAAATCTTATATCCAAGTTAACAAAATACGGTCGTATGTTTGTACTGGTTAATAGCAGTAATTTTTTCTACTCGAGAAAAAGTTTAAAACCCGAAGGTCTCTCTTCGGGTTTTTTTATTAGATTAGCTTTTTAAAAAACTCGTTTATGAATGCCTCAATTGTAACCCCAAAACCAGTTAATCCGCCTAAGGAGCTAACAAAATTATCTCAAGCGTATATTGTTAAAGCTACAATAGCAATACTATCTATTCTATTGTTTTTTGTTTTATACACTTCGTTAATAATCGCTTTATTCTATTTAGTATATGTAGCGATTACCTATGAAGTAGGAAGTATCAATAAATTAACCATATTAATAAAATTAGGAGCAATTGCTGGATCGGTTATGTTAGCACTGTTTACGTTGAAATTTATTTTTAAGTTAAAAAATCATAAACCAGATAATCGAATTAAATTAGATAAAAAAGAAAATGAAGAACTGTTTTCTTTTATAGACGATATTTGTAAGAGCACTGGAGCTCCAAAGCCCAAAAATATTTATGTGGATCCAGATGTAAATGCTTATGTTTCGTATACTAATGTTTGGTTGAGTTTATTTCTTCCTACGAAAAAAGAACTTACTATTGGTTTAGGTTTGGTTAGCAGTTTGAATTTAAGTGAATTTAAAGCAGTTGTAGCTCATGAATTTGGACATTTTGCGCAAAGAAGTATGAAAATAGGCAGTTATATTCATAGTGCAAACACTATTATACATGGGATGATTTTTAGTAGAGACAAATGGGATGAAATATTAGAACAATGGAGAGGTTCAGATATTCGTCTTTCTTTTGCCGCTTGGATAATCACACCGGTTATTTGGGTTATTAGGCAGTTATTAATGCTTTTTTACATGTTATTAAATAGAATGCATTCTTTACTTTCTCAAGAAATGGAATTCAATGCAGACAAAGTGGCTGTTAAAGTGGCAGGAAGTGATGCCATTGTTTCTGCTTTATGGAGATTAGAACACGGGTTTACCAATTGGAACACGATTGTGAGTAATGCCTTTCATGCTTCAAAAAAAGAGGTATATTCAAAAAATTTATATCATCATAAAGGAATTGCTTTAGAAAAGCAAAAGGAAAATTTTACTACTATTTTAAATGATTTACCTGTAGATCATAATGGTTCAAAAGTTTTCTTTTCTATTTCTGAAAATGCTAAAGTAAGTATGTATGCCAGTCACCCACCAAATGCATTAAGGGAAAAAAGTGCAAAATCTCCCTTTTTAGGATGTGAAATAGATACGAGAAGTCCGTGGATATTGTTTTCTAATAAACTTTTGCTTCAAGAAAAGTTAACTCAGTTAGTTTACGAAAAATACTTGCAAAAAAAACCAACGCAATTTGTAGAAGAAATAGACTTTCAGCAATTTATTGAAGCGGAATCAGTAGAGAATTCATTATTTGAAGAATATGAGAACACTTTTCAAAATAGATTTATTACAATACCATCTATTGCAAAAATCGACTTATTAGATACAATTTCTACATCTTTAGACGATTTAAAAAAAGAAGTAGCAATTTTGATGCTTCCTGTAAAAGACATTGAAAACCTTTTGCAAAAAGCAAATGAAATAGCTTCAGGAACAACTAAAGAGAAGAAGCTAGTGTATAAAGACAAAGTATATACTAAAAAAGACATTCAAATTGTATACGATATTTTAATCGCAGATAGAGAAGCTTTATTTTTCTCTTCTTTTACAGCATGGGATGAGAAATTTATTGGTTATTTTTATCAATTAGCCAAACAGAAGCAGCAATCTGAAGTATTAATTAAGCGTTATGAACAACATCAAAAAATAATTGCATTATTTCAATTTTTATTAGCTTCCAAAAATGAGATGCTTACTAAAATTAGTCAGTTACAAAGTATAGGAGAAGTAACGCAAACTATGGTAGATAATTTAGCCAATGATATAAAAGATAAAGTAAAGCATATCAACGCAGAACTAATGCAGTTTTACACTATAGATTTTATTCCATTACCTAATATTGAAACGGTTGCTGAATTAAAAAATGCGTTATTTGATGGGGGACAACTAATAGAAGAAAAAGGTAGAATTTTTGAAAACAATGGAATCAACCGAATTATAACAGCGATAGACAATGGTATTGTAAGTTGTAATCGTATTGAAAATAAAAGTTTGGAGCAAATTCTAAAAACACACAAAGAACTACTGCAGAATTAACAAGAAAGGCAGAAATCTTGTATCCAACTTAACAAAGAGTAGCTGTATATTTGTATCAGTTAATAGCAGTAAATTTTTCCAAATTAAGGAAAGGGTAAAAATTTTGAAGGCCGAATTTCTCATTTTTCGGCCTTTTTTTATGCTCAAAAATGAAATAGTAACTTTAACAAGAAAGGCAGAAATCTTATATCCAACTTAACAAACAGTAGCCGTATCTTTGGTGTTAGTTAATAGCAGTAAATTTCCAAATTAAGGGAAAGGGTAAAAATTAAAAGGTCGGTTTATCTCATTCCGGCCTTTTTTTATTAAAAGAATCTTAATAAAAGTTAAAGAATAGACTAACTTTAACAAAAACGGCAGAAAAGTTGTAACCAACTTAACAAGTTAAGGTCGTATCTTTGAATTGGTTAATAGCAGTAATTTTTTCTACTCGAGAAAAAGTTTGAAAGCCGAAGTACTCACTTCGGCTTTTTTATTTTACTAGTGTCCCGTTTTTATATATTTCTGTTTTTTCTAAACTTCCATCTTCTTTGTAAAGTTTTCTTTCTCCATCTCTTTTCCCATTATTGTAAAAAGATTCAGCTTTTAAAATACCAGTGTTGTAAAATGATTGCCATTTTCCAATTTGTTCTCCTTTTTCATTATAACTTCCAATTAAATCAATTGTTTTTCCATCATCATGAAAATATTTCCATTCTCCAGTTATAACACCGTTTTTCGCCATTTTTCCAATGCCATCAAGAACATCCCTAGCTTTTTCTTTATAAATTTTCGTTAGTCCTACTGTTTCACCATTTTTATAATTAGTTTCTTGTTTTAAAAAGCCATTATCAAAATACAATTTACCTAAACCATTTATAGCATCTTTTGTATATGATGTTTCTTCTACAAGTATTCCTTGTTTATTGTAAAAACGAAACAATCCGTTTTTTATTCGTAAGCCTTTATCGTAAAGATAACTCTCCTCGCTAATTGGAAAACCATCTTCCGTATAAAAGAACCATTTTCCAGATTGTACATTTTTAGTGTAAAATCCTTTGCTTTGTATTTTACCATTTGGATGGTAAAAAGTATAATCACCGTCTAATTTTCCATCTTTCCAATTTGCTACACTTCGTAGTTGCCCAGTTTCATAAAAATCTTTACAAGTACCTATTTGTAAATCATCTTTAAAACCACATGGATTATCTGTTTGAGAATAAAAGTTTAATGTTTTGATTAGGAGTATTATAAAAAAGAGATTAGTTTTCATTTTGTAATAAATTATACCCAAAAATAATAATATATTTGTAAAAAGAATTGTTGTTTCTATGAAAAAAATATTTACAATTGTAGTGATTATTATGAGCTTTACTGTTCAAGCTCAAAAGGGGAAAACCATCTATTTTCCTCAAGTTTTTTTTGACAAAAAGGAAGCTACAAATTCTTTAGCAGAAGGGAAAAGTACGATTGAAGGAGTTGCTTTTACCAAACAAAAAAATTCCTTAGGTTTTAAACCGTTATTAGCTGAAAAACATTATGCTAGAGAAGGAACAGTGGTTATGCTTTTTCCGTGTACCAGCTATTTTGATGAATGGTATAGACTTAGAAACAAGTATGAAAATAAAAATACATCTGTATTTATGTCTCAAGAAGCTTTTGAGTATAGAATTGAAGCAAAAACAGATGCTTATGGTAGATTTAAATTTACCAATCTAAAACCTGGGAAATATTATTTAGAAACGATAATCGATTTTTCCGCAGTAGGTAGTTACAACGAACAAGTAGGTAATACAAATTATTATAATGGTTACGGAGCCTATGTGGGATCTAGCCCAATTTATCAGAAATATTATTACAACTATACCCTTGAAAACAGAGAATATGAATTTGTCGAAATTGATAGAGATGGAGAATTAATCGAAATTAAATTGAAATAAGATTAATTAAACAATTCCATTGACATATTCTAACGCTTTATTGATGGTTTTTACATTATCAAAAGTTAGTAATAAACGCAAACCGCTTTTCGTTTGTTTTTCTTTCATTCTACAAATGTTTCCGTGTTGCTGTACATATTGTACCACTCTCATAAAACGGTTGCTTTGATAAAAATTACTTTGTTGGTCACTTATAAAATAACCAATCATTTTCCCTTGTTTAATTACTATTTTTTCTATTCCTAAAGCAGTAGCTTTCCATTTTAAACGAACACTGTTTAATAAAGCAACAGCTGGTTTTGGTAAAGGCCCAAAACGATCAATTAATTTTTGTTCAAATTGTGCTAATGCCGATTCTTCTTTGATGACACTCAATTCGTTATACAAATTTAAACGTTCTGTAATGTTGTTGATGTATTCATCTGGAAAAAGAATTTCAAAATCGGTATCAATTTGTATGTCTTTTACATATTCTTTGGTTTCTACATCATTATCTTCAGGATATAAATCCGCAAATTCATTTTCTTTCAACTCTTCAATAGCTTCATTCATGATTTTTTGATAGGTGTCAAAACCAATTTCGTTGATAAAACCGCTTTGCTCTCCACCTAATAAATCACCAGCTCCTCTAATCTCAAGGTCTTTCATGGCAATATTAAAACCACTACCTAATTCGCTAAATTGTTCTAGTGCTTGTATTCTTTTTCTCGCATCTTCTGTCATAGCCGAATAAGGAGGTGTAATAAAATAACAAAAAGCTTTTTTATTGCTTCGTCCCACTCGACCGCGCATTTGGTGTAAGTCGGATAGACCAAAATTATTCGCGTTATTGATAAAAATAGTATTTGCATTAGGAACGTCTAACCCGCTTTCAATAATAGTCGTAGCAACAAGAACATCAAATTCTCCTTCGATGAAAGCAAGCATTAATTCTTCTAACTTTTTTCCATCCATTTGACCGTGACCTATACCCACTTTAGCACCAGGCACTAATCGTTGAATCATTCCGGCTACTTCTTTAATATTTTCAATACGATTATTAATAAAGAAGACTTGTCCTCCACGTTCAATTTCGTAAGCAATGGCATCTCTTAACACTTCTTCATTGAAAGAAATAACTTGTGTTTCAATAGGATATCTATTAGGAGGAGGCGTGGTAATTACAGATAAATCTCTTGCAGCCATTAAAGAGAACTGCAAGGTTCTTGGAATAGGAGTAGCGGTTAAAGTTAAAGTGTCTACTGTTTCAGAAATGGTTTTTAATTTGTCTTTTACATTGACACCAAATTTTTGTTCTTCATCAATGATAAGTAATCCTAAATCTTTAAATTTCACGTTTTTATTTACTAATTGATGGGTGCCAATAAGTATATCTAAACTACCTTCTTCCAACTGTTTCAAAGTCTCCGATTTTTGTTTTGCTGTTCTGAAACGGTTGAGGTAACCCACTTTTACAGGTAAGTCTTTTAGTCGTTCGGAGAAAGTGCGAAAATGCTGATAAGCTAAAATGGTTGTAGGAACTAAAATGGCTACTTGCTTACTATTGTCTACTGCTTTAAAAGCCGCTCGAATAGCAACTTCAGTTTTTCCAAAACCTACATCACCACAAACTAAGCGATCCATAGGTTTGTCGCTTTCCATGTCCATTTTAACGTCATGTGTTGCCTTTACCTGATCTGGAGTGTCTTCATAAATGAACGAACTTTCCAATTCTTTTTGTAAGTAACTATCTGGTGCATAAGCATATCCTTTTTCTAATCTTCTTTTAGCATAGAGTTGGATTAGGTTAAAAGCAATGTGTTTTACTCGGGCTTTTGTTTTCTGTTTTAAAGCTTTCCAAGCATTGCTTCCCAGTTTGTATATCTTCGGAGGTGCACCATCTTTACCATTGTATTTTGAAATCTTATGTAAAGAATGAATGCTTACATACACAATATCATTATCTGCATAAACCAGTTTAATCGCCTCTTGTTTTTTTCCATCTACATCAATTTTTTGTAATCCGCCAAATTTTCCAATGCCATGATCAATATGGGTTACATAATCGCCAACAGATAAAGAAGTAAGTTCTTTTAAAGTGATGGTTTGTTTTTTAGAATAGCCATTTTTGATGCTGAACTTATGATAGCGTTCAAAAATTTGATGATCGGTGTAACAGGCAATTTGTAGCTCTTCATCAATAAAACCTTGATATAATGGAAAAACAACTGTTTTGTATTGCTTGCGAGTTTGGTCATGATTTTCAGAATCAATATCTTCAAAAATATCATGAAATCGGTTCGCCTGATTTTCATTGGAACAAAATAAATAATTCGTAATGTGATTGGCGTGATTATCACTTAAATTATGGAGTAATAAATCAAATTGTTTGTTAAATGAAGGTTGTGGTTGAATATGAAATTGAAACTTTTTATCCGATTTAAATAAGGATTGGTTTTGTAATTCTACAACCGAAAAATCCAAAGCTTTATGAAGAAATTGTTTTTCATTTACAAATAACTCTTCTGGTTTAGCATGTTTTATATCGGTGGATAATTTACCAAAAGCCTCATTTGCTTTGTCAAATAATTTGTTTAGTTTTTGACCTAATGCTTCGGTATTTTGGATAAATAAAACCGTTTTTTCATTAATATAATCTAAAAAACTTTCTCGGTTTTCTTCTAGTAGTTTATTTTCTACATTTGGAATGATGCTAATTTTTTTCAGTTTTTCGACTGAAAGTTGGGTTTCTACATCAAAACTACGAATACTGTCTACTTCGTTACCAAAAAATTCAATCCGATACGGATGATCGTTAGAAAAAGAAAAGACATCGACAATACCACCTCGAACTGAAAATTCGCCTGGTTCAGTAACAAAATCTACTCGTTTAAAATTATATTCGAAAAGCGTTTCATTAATAAAATCTATAGAAACTTTGTCAGCAACTGCTAGTTTTAATGTGTTTTTTTCTAATTCTCTTCGAGTAACTACTTTTTCAAAAATGGCATCTACATAGGAAACAATAATAGCTGGTTTTTTTCTGGAGTTAATTCGATTTAAAACCTCGGCACGCAATAATACATTAGCATTATCTGTTTCTTCAATTTGGTAAGGTCTTCGGTATGAACCGGGGTAAAACAACACATCTTGATCATTAATTAATTGTTCTAGATCGTTTAAATAATAAGCAGCTTCTTCTTTGTCATTAAAAAGCAACAAAAAAGGGAGTTCTGTTTTTTTAAAAATAGCGTCTATTACAAAAGAGAAGGAAGATCCTATTAATCCTGTAACATGAATTTTTTTACGCTGTAATATAGATTCAGAAATTTGAGAAATGGTACTGCTTTTCTCATATTTTTGGATTATTTCAGAAGCTTTCAAGACCAGTGTTTGTTTTTGTTTTATTTATTCTTTGTGTTCAATTTCAGTAGGTTCCTGCTTTTCGTTTTCGATAGTTTCAATTTCTTCCTGAAACTTTTTATTGGCTAAACGCGTGGTGTCTAATGCTCTAATCATATCATCTTCACCCACTTCTTTCGGAATCGCTTGTTTTATAATTATTTCATCCCATTGATTGTGAACCCCTTTTATTTCTTCATTAATTTCGGTTATTAAAGAAAGCACTCTTTTTTCGGGAATTTCGTCTAAATGGATAAAAGTATCTAATGATTTTATTTTCGTATTTAATGTAATTAATCGGCTTCTTACTTGAGGGATGTTGAATTTTTCAGGAACTGTTAAGGTAAGACTGTCAGCTCTTTTGGAAACATTTTTTACTTTTAATTGAAAAGCTAATAAGGAAGTTTTTGGTTTTTCCTGAAGTTCTCTTTTAAATTGATCCCATTCTGTCCATCCTTCAATGTTTTTTTTAACTTCTGCTCTAGGTTCAGGAAAGGTGAATGACCATTTTTTAGAAATGGCTTTAAAAACAGCTTCTTTTTTTTCTATAAGTTTAATGGATTCTTCGTTTTGTTTTGAAAAATCATTACAAGAAAGTAAACTTAGAAAAAGAATTAAAAATAGAGCGGTATATTTCATTTTTAAGTATAATAAGAACAAAAATACTAATGTTTGTGTAAACTAAAATGGATTTGGCTATTTTCTTAACATTTCTTCTTAGAAATAATTTGTTTAAAATAAATAATTCATCCTTACGAAAACCTTATATTTGTTCATTAATTTCATTTAAAGCATGGATACAAAAGTTTTAATCATTGGTGCCTGTGGACAAATTGGTACTGAACTAACCGCTAAATTAAGAGCTACATATGGAGTCGACAATGTGATAGCTTCAGATATACGAAAATTAGAAAATGATGTGGTAAACAACGGCATTTTTGAAGTAGTAAATGCTTTAGATTACAATCAGATTGAACATTTGATTGAAAAATATGAAATTACAGATGTATATTTAATGGCTGCTTTACTTTCGGCAACAGCCGAAAAAAATCCTGCATTTGCATGGGATTTGAACATGAATTCGTTGTTTCATGTTTTAAATTTAGCTAAAGCAGGAAAAATTCAAAAGATATTTTGGCCGTCTAGTATTGCTGTTTTTGGACCTACGACTCCTTCTAAAAATACGCCTCAATATACTATTATGGAACCTACAACTGTATATGGTATTTCAAAACAAACAGGAGAAAGATGGTGTGAGTACTATAATAAGCAATATGGCGTAGATGTAAGAAGTATACGCTATCCAGGACTGATTAGCTGGAGCACCGAACCAGGAGGAGGAACTACTGATTATGCGGTTGATATTTATCATAAAGCCATTACGGAAGGAACATTTACTAGTTTTCTTTCCGAAAATACCGGTTTACCAATGATGTATATGGACGATGCGATTAAAGCGACCATAAGCATTATGCAAGCCCCTAATGAACAAATAAAGATTCGTTCTTCTTATAATTTAGCAGCAATGAGTTTTACTCCAAAAGAAATTGCTGGAGAAATTAAAAAACATTATCCCGATTTTACCATCGATTATGATCCCGATTTTAGACAAAAAATAGCTGATAGTTGGCCAGAAAGTATAGATGATACTGCTGCAAGAGAAGACTGGGGATGGCATAACGATTACAATCTGGAAAACATGACTACAGAAATGTTTGCTATGTTAAACAAACACGTGTATTAATTGGTTTGTCGTTTGTTTTTATGATACTATGAAGCTGATATTTTTATATTTTTGTGATTAGTAAACAAACAAAAAACAAACACAATGAACACTACACTACAATGGAAGTACATTACTGTACTTGCATGGACTATGGTATATGCTAGTCTGTGCGCCCAAACGCAACCTTTCCCTGCTAATGTCACTTTTTCAAACGGTTTAATGGCATCCAATAAAAACGATGCTGATGCTACTTCAAGTTATGATGTTTGGAAAACCAACTTCATAGAAGCATGTTCTAATGGAAGGTATCGCGTAAAATTTGATAATTCTTCTGAAACCGTTTCTGAAGGAATAGGTTATGGTATGTTATTAACGGTTTATAAAGCAGACAAAGTAACCTTTGACGGACTTTGGGATTTTTATAAAGATAACAGGAACGGAAATAATGTAATGAATTGGAAGATTCAAGGTTGTTCTGTGGCAACTTTAGGTCAGAATGGAGCTACAGACGCGGAATTAGATGCAGCCATGGCACTCATTGTGGCAGATTACCAATGGGGAAGTACTGGAACCATCAATTACAGAACAGATGCAGAAACCTTAATTGCTGCGATAAAGATGCATGAAGTGGAAGCGAATACGTATGTGTTAAAACCAGGTGATATGTTTGGTGGGAGTACGTTAACCAATCCTTCTTATTTTGCACCAGCTTATTACAGAGCTTTTGGTGTTTTTACTAATGATACGGTGTTTTGGAATAGTGTAGCTACGCAAGCGTATACTATGATTAATGCTAATTTAACTCAAAATAATGCTGTGGGCGGTTTGGTT
>NZ_PJQW01000001.1:51557-172763 GCF_004303025.1 Flavobacterium sp. J27
GATTGGTGTGAAGCTTCTGGAGCGTATTCTTCACAAAGTAGTGGCTATCATGCGCAAGGACATACCTATTATTATGATGCGGCTAGAACACCTTGGCGAATAGTAGTGGATTACCTATGGCATGGTACGAACGACGGAAAAATATATGCTAAAAAATGTTCCGATTTTGTGCGAGTAACTCTTGGAGGAACCGCTAATATTGTAGATGGTTATAACCAAAATGGGACAGTAACTGGACAATGGCATAACGCTACTTTTGTAGGGGCTTTTGCTTGTGCAGCTATGGCGGGTGAAAATCAGGCTCATTTAGATACTTCTTACACCGATTTGAAGAACTTAAATGAACCAAACGCTTATTTCAATCAAACGTTGAAAACGTTGTACCAATTTCTGTTAACAGGTAATTTTTATTTGCCTCCTACAGCAACACTTTCAAATACGACTTTTGAAAATACTGTCCTTGAAACCGCTATATATCCGAATCCAAACAACGGTGTTTTTACTATACAAGCTCCTATTCGTTCAAGTATTTCTATTTTAGATGTTCAAGGAAAAGAGGTTTTTAAAACAGAAACAACTCAGGGTTTACATTCGGTAGATATGAGTCAGTATTCTAAAGGAATCTATTTGGTAAAAATTACCCATGAAAACCAACAAGCCTTACAAAAAATAGTATTACACTAGAACGATACCAAAGCATACAAAACACCTAAAAGGATTACTTGGTGTATTTTTCAATTAAAGCATCTTCAATAGGTGCTTTAATTTTTATGATATCATCTACATTGTCGTTTGGTATGGTCATAGATAATACATAGTGTTTTATTTTCCAAGTTTTGTTCTCTTTGACTAATACACCACTTCCTCTACAAATCTTCATTTGGGTATTTAATAATTCATCAAACCAAGCTGTTTTGCCGTCTTTTGAAAAAAAAATATGTCTTTCTAATGGGGTAAAATTCCAAGCTTTTCCTCTGTCAAAATAGGGTTTGGCAAAGGCAATAAAAGCTTTTTTATCCCAATTTTCAGTAGCGTCTGTACCAATAAAAATAGATTCGTCTGATAAAGTATTAAAATAAACATCAAATTGTGCAGCAGCAGCAGCTTTGTGCCAATTATCTAATAATGTATTTATTACTGCTTCTTCTTTAGCTGTATTTTGACCAATAACCCATGTTGTAAAGCAAAGGAAAAGTACTATTTTCTTCATGTGAGTAAAAAAATTAAGTGTAAGATACCATCATTAAACAGCATCCTATTTCTTGTTATTATTTTATAAAAATAGTAAAAAGTTGGTACGCATACCATTTTGAACTACTATTTCAAAAAAATCACTAAAAGAAGGCTCTAGTTATACTCAACTTATAGTCGGCTTTGATACGACTTAGTAGCTTTTTGTTTTTGAAGCATAGTTTCAGTAGTTAGAATTTTTCACCATGTTGTGAAAGGTCTAACCCTAATTCTTCAAACTCTTCCGTTACTCTAAGAGGGATAATTATATTGGTAAACTTAAACAACAAATAAGCACCACCAAAGGTAAAAACAGAAACCAGTACTAAAGCAATCATGTGGTGACTAAAAACGCCCCAGCCACCATGTAGTAAACTGGCATCTTCACCATGCGCAAAAATAGCAGTTAAGATCATTCCCATGATACCGCCCACACCATGACAAGCAAAAACATCGAGAGTGTCGTCTATTTGTTTTAGTTTTTTCCAATACACCATTTTGTTAGATACAATAGCACCTATAAAACCAAAGAAAATACTTTCGGGAATACTTACAAAACCAGCAGCAGGTGTTATTACAACTAAACCAACTACCGCTCCAATACAAGCTCCTAAAGCAGAAACTTTTCGCCCGTTGATACGATCAAAAAAGATCCAAGTAATCATTGCTGAAGCAGATGCTATCGTAGTTGTAGCAAAAGCCATAGCAGCAGTACCATTGGCTGCTAATGCCGAACCAGCATTAAAACCAAACCAACCAAACCAAAGTAATCCGGTTCCTAAAAGTACAAAAGGAATATTAGTAGGAATATGTTCGCTGTTTTTACGTTTCCCCAAAACAATAACTCCAGCTAAGGCTGCAAAACCAGCGCTCATGTGCACTACCGTGCCGCCAGCAAAATCTTTTACACCAAAATAACTACCTAATAACCCATTAGGATGCCAAATCATATGACATAAAGGAGCATATATTAATAAAGTAAAAAGACAGATAAATAATAAAAAAGAAATAAATCGAATACGCTCTGCTAAAGCGCCCGTAATAATTGCAGGTGTAATAACGGCAAACTTCATTTGGAACAACGCAAATAAAATAAAAGGAATGGTAGAACCCAAAGTAGCGTTTGGGAGCATTTCTACTTGATCAAAAAAGATAAAATCTAAAGGATTACCAATAATACCATACGTTTGATCTCCGATTGTAATACCAATGCTTTCTCCAAAAGACAAACTAAATCCTACAACTACCCATAATAAACTGATAACGCCCAAACAGATAAAACTTTTTAACATGGTTGAAATCACGTTTTTTCTACCTACCATACCTCCATAAAAAAAGGAAAGTCCGGGTGTCATTAATAAAACCAAACAAGATGCGGTTAGTAACCAAGCCACATCGGCAAAATTAATTGCGGTTGTGTCTAAAAAGGTATCTGATATAGCGGCAGTTTGATGCGACCATAACAAAGAAGCTAAGGCTACAATTACAATGATTATAAAAGAGGCAATCCAACGTTTTTCTAATGTCATTTTTGTTTTATTTAGTATTTAACCCTATTTTTTATAGAGTAAAAATATAAAAATTGTTATTTTAAATAAATACTACCCTGTTAAAAATAATGTTTTGTTTAAAGAATTGTTATTTTGATAAAAAAAGACTGTTATTTTGAGAAATTCTTATTTTGAAAAGCTTATAGTATACTTAAAAAGTATTTTTTATAAAATAAGAACTTGTTATTCAATGGGTTATTTCTTTTTTTACGGTGTGGTTTGGGTACAAAAAAAACATCCCAAAAATCAAAACGATAGTTGGGATGTTTTACAAATCAAATTTTAAAAGAAAATGCGTTACTGTTTCATTATTTTTAGTGTCGTCTCTTTACCTTCTGAGCTAATTTTGGCTACATAAAGACCGTTAGTACAATCTGATAAATTTAAGACTACTTCAGAATTCTGAATACCACTTATAGTTTGTACTTTTTTTCCTAAAAAGTCATAAAGAACCACACTTTCAATCGTTTTTGCATTGGTCATAGCAATAGTAAGTTGGTCATGAGTTGGATTAGGAAACATTGTATACACCACGGGTTCAAAAGCAGCGGTGTTTAGTGTAGTCAGAGTAGTTGCAATAGTTGTTAATAACGAATATTGGTTGAAAGCATCTTGCCCTAGTTCCCAGATCATAATCCCACCTAAGCCTTCATTATGAGCAAGCGTTACTTTGTTTGCTATTGTAGGGCGACCGTTATAATATTCGTTATAACCATTTGGATCATTACCAATTTGGTCCACATCTGCATTCGCTGGATTATCGGCAACAATATCGCTATAATTTCTATCTGGTCCTGCTGTTGTAGCATTAATAAATGAATGACTGTAAAAAGGCACTCCTAAATTGAGTTTGTCTGCTGTAACATGCGATTTCCAAAAAGCAATTGCGCTTTGTGCTTGTGCATACGAACTATGTTGTCCTGGACTACCTGGTTGCCAAGGTCCGGTGTAATCATAGGCCATAATATTGATAAAATCGAAAGCCGCTAAAGCTTGTGGAGTAATCACACTAAATAAAGTACCACCCGGTAAAGCAGCCGTCATGAGTTTGTTTTCAGCATCTAGCGCTGTTTTTAATTCTAGGACAAACGGACTATAATTGGTATTACTAGTAAAATCCCATTCCAAATCCACATCGATACCAGCAATAGCATTGGTAACCGTATAATTAACCAATTGCGTAATAAAAGCCGCTCGCGAACTTGGAGAAGCCAAAACCGCATTCCAGTTGGCTACATTGACTACACCACCACCAATCGACAGTAAAATACTGATGTTTGGGTTAGAAGAAGCAATAGCTGTTTTTAGAGGGGTAATATCGGTTACGACCAAATTTCCAGAAGCATCTGGGTTACCAAAGGAATAGTTCACATGAGTGATTTTGGTAAAATCGATTTGATTAACCGCATACAAGCGATAATCGGGAACATAGCCAATCACGCGTGGTGTTTGAGCGGCTAGTAAGGTGCTCCAAAAAAGGAATAAGAAAGCACCCTTTTTTTTCAAAAGTGTTACTGTAGTTTTAAGCATGTTTGTTTTTGTTTGTAAGTAGTAAGCACTACTATGTTTGTTGTTTCAAACATAAACAGAATGTAGGGATTAAAAAAATATTTTAAACCAATGACGGTTTTTATTAAACGAATAGCGTTTTTTGAGGGATGAGTGGGTGTGGAGAAAGTCTTTTCTAATTTGGTTTTATACAAATTGAGTTTTGCTTATTACTAATTAAGTTTGGTTTGATATAAATTGAATTTTACTTATTACTAATTAAGTTTGGTTTATTAGTAATTGAGTTTGGTTTAAACCAAATTAAGTTTGGCTTTATACAAATTAAATTCGGTTTAATATAAATTAAGTTAGGTTTAATACGAATTAAATTTTGCTTTATAGAAATTAAGTTAGGTTTAATACAAATTAAATTAGGTTTATTGCTAACTCTATTTTGTTTCAGTCAAATAAAGTTAGGTTTGTTGTTTGTAAAACAGTGATTTAAAAATACATATACTATTTTTTTAATAGATAATTTTTTGTTAAAAGCGATTTTTTGGCATAGCAATTGCGCTATTATTCTTACATGAAAAATAATATCTAATTTAAAAATTTACAAACATGGCTAGAAGAAAATTAGCAAGAGTTTTAGATCTAGAAAAAGGAATGACTAGATTATCGGCGGTAAAAAGTATTGATGCTTCTTTAGATTTAGGCAACGGGATTAGTGTTCCAAATTATGAGACAGAAATTAATCTGTTAACAACAAAATTGAGTGCTTACAATACAGCATTAAGTACTATTGATGATTTGTACAATGAGTGTATTACTCAAATTGAAGTTTTGAAAGATTGGAATGAAAGAATCTTAACAGGAGTAGCTACCAAATATGGTAAAAACAGTTCGCAATATGAAATGGCAGGTGGAAAAAGAAAAAGCGAACGTAAAAAGGCTACTTCTAAAAAGTAATCTCTTAAGATTGTGTATTGAAAACCATCAGGTGTAGGCTTGGTGGTTTTTTGTTTGGTGGTTATTTTAGGAAAATGGTGTCTAAATGGTATTCTAGAAATTCTTTTCTAGGTAAATAGTTTAAAGGTTCGCTAATTTTAAGTTTATCAATAGGAGCAAAATGCATTTTATAAAATGGAGTTGTTATTTTATTTTTTAATGCTGTAGATAAAATGATTTCATAGTTTTGATTAATGCCAATGATTCCTTTGTCGAAAGCTTTATCATAAAGTGCAGAAAGACAAATTCCATTTTCAGGATTAAGTCTCTCTTTTTCATTTTTAGACCAAGGAACAATATGACTGGCTAATAATAATTCTGGAATATCAATACCTGTTATGGCACATTTTGTAGCATAGTTTGCCAAAACCATTTGTCTGAAAACCGATTGGTTTACTCTTGTTTTTACTTGACGAATTGCAGTTTCTCCTTTTAAACCTTGAATATCTGAAAGTATATCTAGATATTTATTTTCAATAGTAGTGTTTTCTTTTTGTGCTAAAATTTGTTCGCTTAGAAAGACTAATTCTTCTCTATTTTTATAAAATTCATCCCAAATGGGTTGGACTTGCTTTTTTCCATTTTCAAGTCCTTTAACACCTCTTGCTTGGTGGTATGGATCAACTGCAGCATAATTACTTAACCTCATGGCAACTGCATCGGCAGTTCTTCCAATAAGTTTTGACAAATTAATTATCTCAGGTGTAGTTTTGTTAAATTTACCAAAAGGTAACTTTAAATATAAATTTAAAGCTAAAATTAGTTCTTCGCGTGTCCAGAGGTTTTTAGCCATAAATTTTATAAGAATTTAAATAATATGTGATTTTTATATGTTGAAATACTTGATATGGGATTGACATTTGTCAAATCTGATTTATATTTTACTTCTGATACATTGTTAGGAATATGAACTTTCTCTATTTTGCCAATGTCCTGATGTCTGTAAAAACGTAATGACTGTTGAGCTATCTCATAATCGAATTTTACGCCAATGGAATATTCTAAAGAACTTCCAAGCGTTCTAAAAACAATAATGTTTAGCTTTTCAACTGTATCAAAGTCGTAATCAATCTTTTCAGAAATTCTGTCAATTAAATACTGAATGTTATTCCCTGAATTGTGTTGTTTTAAAAAAACCGAAGCGATTAAAACTTGTGTATCAGAAGGAGGGTTTAATTGTTCGGCTGAGAAAATATGTTTTCTCTCAAAGTTAGAACTGCTCTTAACTTCAATTCTTTCTTTTCCTGCGTTAAAATCAAATTTCTCCTCTGGTAGATTATGCCAATAATTTATGAGTTCTTTTGGATTGGTTGAATTTTCAATTAAAAATAACTCAGCCCAAAGTCCGTTTACTGTATTTGTTGGAGAATCTGTCAAAGTTTTAAATACTTCAACAAACTTTTTGAGTGAATCAATTATTTGTTGTTGAGTTGGATTTTGTCCAACTGTTTTTACAAGAGATTCAGATATTCTAATAAAGTATTTTTGTAAGTTTCTGTCACTGCAACGAAATGTAATAACAGTGAATGTTTGAAATTTGAAGGAATCATTTTCATAAATTTTACAGTCAAGATTTTGTTCAAGTTGCAAATATTTGAGGCGAAAATTTTTAAGACTTAAATCCTTAATTCTCTTTGATACAGAAAGTAATAAAATGGCATTTCCTTCAAAGTCAATTGCTACTCGAAAATTTGGGTATTGGGGGATAGCAATTGCATTGAAAACCTTTACATCATTTTCAGGCAAACTAAGAGAATCATATAGGTCTATTAAATTCATACTTGCCTTATTAAATCAACTCCCATATGTCCAGGAATCCATATTGCTAGGGTTGGCACGTTTTGAAAATCGGTATCTCTCAAATTCAAAAGGTGAATTTGAATTGTCAAAATATTTTCATCCTTAATTTCTGAATCACCTGGATAAATTACTTCTCCTGTTCGCGGGTTACGACCTTGAAATAGCTGTTGTATTTCATCATTTCGATTTAATCTACGAGTTCTTGGAGTCCAATTATCATAGGAATTTGTACTCATCAAGTAAACCAAACATTCTTCATCTGTGTGTTCCTCAATATATCCTTTTAAAATCCCTCTAAGGCTTGAGTAAGTTGCAGAATCACTTTCCCTTGTATAACGAAGATTGTTAAGTAAATGCTCCAAACATTCTTGAATTGTAATTCTTGCAACTAAATGTTTTTGTTCTTCCGTTCTATTTGGATGTCCTTCATCTTGATTAAAAATATCTGCTCGTGATTGTAGGAAGGCTAAAAGGGCATTTCTATTAGCTTCAATCAATTCATCTGTGTCGTGTGGTGCGTTAATTCTAAACCAATCATTGCCAAAAGTATCTCTATCTAAATCGTCATAAATGATGTTTCGTCTTGTTAGGTTTAACATTTGATTAAGCACTACCACTCTGTCCAAATCGTTTAGGTGTCTATCATTCAAATGAAATTCTAAAAGTCTATTTCTTACATCTTCTTCGTGTTCTACGATAAAATTGTAAGCATCAATAGTTACTTGGTCTAAGAAAACTCGACAATAGCCTAAATACCCTCTTTTATAGCCAAAAAATCTTGCTCTCTGTTGAATTGTATCAACGTTTCCTGTGCCAATATTTCTAGGCATATATGTTACGGTCAAACCTTCAACTGTAAATCCTCTATCCATTGATTGACCGCCTACTAAAATCCAAGAATAAAAGTCATTCCAAGGAATTTGTGGAGTTGCTCCATTTCGGGAATTGACTTCAACAATTTGGGTGTAGCGTAAAGCGTGAACCAAATCATTTCCTGTTAGCGTCTCAAAACTAGGCAAATC
Organism: Flavobacterium sp. J27; assembly: GCF_004303025.1. Classification (GTDB taxonomy): domain Bacteria; phylum Bacteroidota; class Bacteroidia; order Flavobacteriales; family Flavobacteriaceae; genus Flavobacterium. Next base: position 59,656 of record NZ_PJQW01000001.1, read on the forward strand.
CGAAACGGTCATTTGCAATTGATTATATGAAGTTCTGAACTCGTCAATTAGTTCTCTTCTGTCTTCGTCATCATTACCTGAAAGTAACCTTTGCCAACTATTGCAAGTGTTTCTTATCCAATTTATAAATTCATTGTGGTCTCCTTGTAATCTTGAAGGATGAACAAGCATTGTTCTGTTTCTGTGATTGTTTTGCATTTCTCCTGCAACAACACCTAAAAAGAAAATCCGCAATGCACTTTTTAAACTCTCAGGGATTTCAAAAAGCGGATTGTTTGAAGATGGAATTTCATTTGGTGGTATCTCAGAAATAAGGTTTGGATTATTTCTAAAAAAATCAATTCCGCCTGTGTAATCAGGTCCGGGAGTTAAAAGTTTTATGAAATTAGGAGAAAGCCTATCCATTATATTTATGAATAGATTTGCTTGTGGTGTAGCGGTGTATTGTAAGAATGTGTGATGAGGGAAAACATTGCGAAGTGCGTTTATTCTTCGGTAAATAGTTGAAACTTGACTTTCTGTTAAAGTTTCAATATCAAGATTTTGTCGAGCTGCCCATCTTGCTCTAGTATTTAGACTTGCTTGGTCTCCTTCATCATCAATTATCAATGTTGGTACGCCATCTAGTGCTAACCCTGATAATATATTAACCAAATTTTGTAAATGTGAAGAATATTTCATCACTGTTATAAGAACAGTTCTGCATTTTTCTTTTGGAAAAGTTAAATCTTTCCATTGGTTCAAAGTGGTTTCAATAGTATCGGAGTCTTGAATTGTGCTAGGGTTTGACAACAAAGTCCACTTTCTATCAAAGCGAGTGTTTAATCTTAAATCATCTTCTAACCTCTTTGTTGACTGATTAACAAGATTAGTTGAAACACCTGCAATTACAATTACAATCTGATAGTTGTTATCTCTTGCTAATGCAGTCAGAGTAGTGAAAGAAAGAGTTTTTCCACTTTGGACATAACCAATTACAATTCCTGTTTCATTATTGGTTTGGTCATTTGGATTACCACACACCTGCATAATTCGGTATGTTTCATCCAATATTCTTTCGCCACTTTGATTTAAACTTCTGTCAGAATTAGTAAAACCCTTACTTCGCAAAAGTTCAGTGGTTTCATCACCTACAAATGGTTGCCAATCTCCATTTTGGTTTTGATTTTGTATTTCGATTATTTCTGTCATATCTGTATTATTTTGAGAGATTGGATATTAGTTCATTAAAATTTCTCCGAACTTCTCCTTGATTTTTGTAACTGTCCTTTGCAATGATTTCAGAAAGTCCTAAAGCTGCGATAATTCTTAAAATAGGTTCAATTTTATTGTTGTCAGCACCTGCAAATTCAATCATGAATGGATGTGTTAAAGAGAGTCTTATCCCTATTTTTCTTACTCCTTTTTCAAATAAACCATCTTTAATAAATCTATCACCAACTTCAATTAATTCTGTTAGCGAAGAGTCATAAGAAAGTTCAATTGATACTTTCCAATCAACTTTATTAAACCTTATGTCAAATTCTCTATGAAGTGTTTTTTCAGTTTTGGTTAATTCTATCTTTTCTTCAGGTTCAGTTACAGAAATTGAATTTACTACTTCGGCAACCGCTTGCGGTGCTTTCTTCTGAAAGTCATTTACTGTTTCATCAAGTGCTTTTACAGCTGCTTTATATTCTTTTTCAGTCGCTCTTACTCGATATTGTTCTGCTTGTTGGAGTAATGGGAAGTTTTTAGAACTAATATCTTCTTTAAGTAGTCTTAAGAAAATGTCTAGATTTTCATCCCATTGAATTCCTTTTTTAGTAAAATTTACACTGAATCCTTCCAAGTGAAGTTCTCCAAAAACTCTTTGATATCTATAACTGTTTGGAGCGCCAAAAATGAAATCTGGTCTAAAGCCGTTGTCAAAGCTACCTTCAATGACTCTTCCTCTACGAAATAAAGCAAAACCAGCTTCTGCTGTAGATGCCTTTTCTCGAATTGCAACAAAACCTTTAACACTTAGATTTTCTTCTAATTTAAAATCAATTTCCTTTCTCCATAAAATTGGTTTATCATCAGGTTTGTCATATTGAGGGGCATTTAAGATTTTTGGATCATCAAATTTTAATTCTTCATTGTTCAAAGTTAGTTTTAAAACTCCTTTTCGAATGAACTCTCTGTAAATACTTCGTAAATGGTCTTTTACTTTACCTACACCTTTTCTTCTAGGCATTCTGTTTACATTAAACAATTCTACGATAGTGAAATGATGTTTCTTTTCACAAGAGTTAATTTCGACATCTAATTCCTCTAACTTGTCCTCAAAAATCTTTTTCATATCGAAAGAAACTTTTTTCAGTTGAGTTTCTCCTAAAGCGGTTGACGAAACACACCAATTATCAGCAAACCAACAAGCTGCGGACTTCATACCCATACCAAATTCAGAAAGGCCCGAATTATCAGGGGGAATTTCCGCGGCACGAAATGCTCTTGTATAATCTGCTTCACCAATTCCTCCGGCATTGTCTCTTATTGTAATTCTATTCTCAGGTTCGTTGATTTCAACTTTTACAACAAGAACAAAATTGTCTCCCTCAATTTCTTTTAAAAGTTCTATATTTTTTAAGTAGCTATCAATTGCATTATCAATGAATTCTGCCAATGCAAACCAAGTCTCATATTCTATATGCTTAAGAACTGAGAGCATTGTAACTTGGGGTCGAATACTAACTTTAGTTTGCTGGTTCATATGATTTAGATAATGAATTATATGATTGGGGTTGATTAACAACTTCAATTAATTTCTTTTCTTCAACCAAAAGTTCAGTAGCAATGAGCTTTACAATTTTAGAATTTACTGCATTTCCTAAAGCTTTAAAAGCTGCATTATCATTCTCAGGTAGTTTTAAACCTGTTAAAGATTGAAGTTTCAATCCTTCTTTTTTTGTAATATATCTATTTTCCCATCCTATGATTGGAATCTGTGTATTTGTACAGACTAGAGAAGGGAAAAAATCAGATTTTTTAATCCTAATTCCTGATGCTCTGAATTGCAATAGATAATTATTGATTTTTCTTTCATTGTCTCCAACATTCCATTCTAACTTTTGCCAACTTTGAGATGGTAATTTTGAAATTTGTTTAACAGCAGCTTTTATAAATTTCTTATTGTTTTCATAAAATTGTCTGTTTTGTCTAATATATCGTTGTTTCCAATCAGGAAATTTAACTTCAACTCTTGAATAACTTGGTAAATTTGCTAATTGTTCTTCTTTAGTCATTCCTTTTAATGAAACACCAAAATTTCCTCTGTATTTACCTAATTCTTCAGACGTAAGTAAATGAGGATATTTTTCTTCAAAAGGATAATTAGCACCGAATTCCATTCCCCAAATAGGAAAACCTGGAAGTTTTACTTCTTTAGGTAAGGCATCTATTAGATCTTGCCAAAGTTGTATACAGTATTGATTTGATTTAGGGAGTTTTTTTGCAGTTTCAGGGTTGTGCTCAATAAAATTTTCAAGTTTAACAACTTTCTTTTTGTATCTATCTACCTTATCAAAACTAAAATGATCTAGTGAATTTGTTCCTAATGAACCAACAATGAATATTCTTTGTCTATGCTGAGGAATACCAAAGTCGTGTGGAGAATAGTCTTTATGATCTACTTCATATCCTAGTCTTTCAAATTCAACTTTCATTGCTTTCCATGTTTCTTCATTATTATGTTTGGCAATGAAGCGAACATTTTCTAATATAAAGTATTTAGGTTTTCTTGCTTCCAGTATTTTTACAATTTCATCGAATAGAGTTCCTCTTTCATCATCTCTTCCAAGTTGTTTACCCGCTTTTGAAAAGGGTTGACATGGGAAACCTGCACATAAAATATCGTGATCTGGAATTAATTCAATATTTTCTTTGACAATTTTTCTAATATCTCCGTGAATGTTTGTTTTTTTACCCCAATTTTTTTTGTATGTGTCACGTAAAACAGGGTCTAATTCACTTGCAAATACACACTCATGTCCTAGTTCATGTAATGCTTTATGAAATCCACCGAGTCCAGCAAAAAGATCAATAAATTTTAAATTATTTTTCATTTTCAAAGAAGTATTCAATTGGTTTTTTGTAAAAATTTGCTAAAATGAATAACTGTGAAGCACTTATTTTCTTTATTCCGTTTTCAATTTTTGATAAAGTACTTTGTTTGATTATTCCGTTTTCTTCTACTTTTTTTTGGGTTAAAAGCATCTCTTCTCTCGCTTTTACTAACTGATGCGAAATAAATTGATTGATTTTTTTTTCGTTCATAGAGAAATATTTTTAATATTCCATATTGCAATATTCGAAATTTAAACTCGGTATTCCATTTTGGAATATTTCTATCTTTTGGTAGATGTTTTATTTATCTTTTCTCACACCACAAAACCCGTAATATCACCTATATTCTTTTTTAGGTAGAAACACGGTAAAAGTTTTGAAGGAGGTATACTAACTTTATACCGTATTTTCAAGAAAATGCTGCCACTTTTCCACTTATTTATTCATAAGAATAGTGTTTGTAAATTCTTTTATTTCAGTGATTTAGAATAATAAACAGGAAAAATACCCGCTTAAAATACAGGAAAAATCCCCTTTTAAAAAGGAGTTTTTGCCTTGCTAAAAAATGATTAGTTCCATCTAGCTTTGAGCAAACAAACAGATAAACTATTCCACCATGATATTTGAAGCGGTTCAAATAATTGAAGAGCAGGTAAACGCATACTTTGAAGAATGCGGTTTAACAAAATCTGTTATTGCTGAAAATATAGGTATTTTGGAAACCAGTAGCGATGCTGTTTCAAGAATTGAAGATAAAGTAGCACTTACGTTATTAAACTTAGGGGAAGAAACCACACTTAAAAACGTTCCCAATCAAACTAAAGAAGGTTCCAAAGTTGTTTATAAAAATAACATTGTAAACCTGAACCTGTATATTCTTTTTAGTGCTAATCGCAGTACTTACATTAAATCATTAAACGATATTTCTAAAATTATTGAGTTTTTCCAAGGAAAGAAATTGTTTACACAAGCCAATACGGTGTATGATAGAAACAATACTTCGATGGCAAATATTGATAATTTTAGGTTTACCGTAGAATTATACACACCTACTTTTGAAGAAATGAACTTTATATGGGGTACGCTCGGTGGCAGACAATTGCCTTCTGCCTTATACAAAGTGAGTATGATTCAAATTGAACGAAATATTGTTCAAGGAGAAGGTCAGTTGATTCATAAAATTGATGGTATAACAAATCAATATATAAGTCAATGAGTTTTTCTATAACATATAAAACCCTTTGTGAAATAACCGTACTTCATAGTTATTTTTTAAACAGCGGTATTGAAGAATTTAGTGGCATGACCGATGTAAAAAAAGGGAAAATGCTGAAAAACTATAAATACAAAAATTTTTTAGAGATTATTCCTTCCGAAGCTACGGCTAAGTTATTAAGAAATAATCATTTGGTATTTATTCCTTTACACAACAGTATTAAAATAGGCGTTAAGGCGCATCCTGATAATGAAGATGTTACCTTTGCTAGTATTTCTTTAGATACTACTTTAGATTTTATCATTCGTATCAAAGATTATCTTTTTGAAAATTATACCGCAATTTCTCCTACTTCGCAGCAGTTGTTTTACATTAGTAATATAAAACCAGTAGATGAGCCCGTTAGTTTTAAATACATTCCTTTGGCTTCAGAAGCTGTTTTTATTAATGATGATTATAAAGTCTCTGATGTTTCGACTGCTAAAATTTTGGACTCTTTTGGAACCAATGAAAAAACAGGCATTTTTGGAGTTGTCTCATTAAAAATGCAAGCGGATAATAGCAATTTAAACCTACTTTCCCCACTTCAAGAAATCATTTCCCCTACACCTACTTTTAAAATTCATTTCGATAATAGAAAAACCTTTTGGAAATATAGTAAAACGAATAGCACATTTGAAGTAGAAACTACTTTAGAAAAACCATTAACACAAAATGGTTTTGTAGAAATTACTCCAGCCGATTTTACAACAAGTCCTCCAGAAGTGAATGACTTTCAATATCCTAATCCATCGGTTAGTTCCATTCAGAAAATAGCAAGTAAAATGTACTCACAAATATTCATCTAAAAAATAAAATTATGGCAACAACGTACAAAACACCTGGTGTTTATATTGAAGAAATTGTAAAGTTTCCTCCATCTATAGCCGAAGTAGCAACTGCAATTCCTGCTTTTATTGGTTATACGGAAAAAGCAACAGATAAATCGGATGGAGATTTATTAAACGAACCAAAACGAATTACTTCCCTGTTAGATTATGAAACGTATTTTGGTTCAGCTTATCCTGAAACTTCTATTTCTGTAGACATTACAGATACTTTATTAGATGGTAATTTACAACGCGATATTGTGGTAAATCAACCGAGTAATCCAAAACCATTTTTAATGTATTATGCACTACAAGTGTATTTTGCTAATGGTGGTGGTCCTTGTTATATTATTTCTGTGGATACTTTTGAAGATGAACTAGGGAATGAAAACTTAGTGGCGTTTTCAGCATTAAACGACGGATTGGATTTGTTGAGAAGTGAAGACGAACCTACCTTAATTGTTTTTCCAGATGCAAAAGCTTTAAGTGTGGACGATTTTTATGCATTATATAACAATGCGTTAATACAGTGTAAAGAAATGCAAGATCGATTTACTATTATCGATACGTATACTTGTGTAGAAAGTTTTGCTGATGCTGAAATAGCTAGAGATAAATTAAACTTAGAAAAAGATTATCTAAAATATGGTGCGGTATATTATCCTTATATACAAACGATTTTAGATTATGTTTATGATACGGATGATATCTTAATCAATCATGTTTCTTTTGATGCAGATGCGATGCCAACTGCCTTACAACAATTAACAGATGCTAATACTGCACTAACGCCTATTATTGAGAGTTTAAGAACCATATCTGATGATGATGTAGATGCTACTGACGATTTAGTAGAAGGGTCAATTGCAAATGTATTAACGTATATAGAAGATGCAACAGGATATAACAATACTGCTCCAGGTTCTGAAACGTTTACTGTGGCAAAAACACCTGCTTTTTCTTTGCTTTTAGATGCTTTAATTGCCGATTTGGAAAGCTTGGTAGAAACGAAAAAGGAAATTGTAAATGCTGCAAATGCTGCTATTGCATCAGTAGAAGAATTAAGTACTGCCGATGATAACATTATTACTACAAGAGATGCTTTTACTACGGTATTTGAAGGCACTGGTAAAATTGAAAATGTATTGAAAAACATTAACGATTTGGCTACCAAACTGAAAAAAGCAGATACCGATGTGAAAGTGGCTAATTTGGTAAAAACCAATGTTACTAATGTGATTGCTGAAGTAAAAAAACTAGTCGATTATACGCCAATTTTAGGGTTACCAAACAATAGTCTTGTGATTAATACCGATGTGTTTGCCAACTTAAATACATTAGTAAGCAATATTATAACAGAGGTAACAGTTGTTCAGGCTGTTGATGTTAATAATGGAGCCATGAATGGAAGGTATTTAGGAGATATTGAACCCTTAGAAAACGCTACGTTTAATAGTATCAAAGCTAAAATTGCCAATCTTCCATTGACGTTGCCACCTAGCGCAGCTATAGCTGGAGTTTATGCCAGAGTGGATAACGATAGAGGAGTTTGGAAAGCACCAGCCAATGTAGGGTTGAATTATGTGATTAAACCAACCTTAAAAATTACGAACGATCAACAAGATAATTTAAATGTAGATACTGTTGCCGGTAAATCTATTAATGCAATTAGAAGTTTTACAGGAAAAGGAACTTTGGTTTGGGGAGCCAGAACGTTAGCAGGGAACGATAATGAATGGCGCTATATTCCTGTGAGAAGATTTTTCAATATGGCTGAAGAATCTATCAAAAAAGCGACAGAACAATTTGTTTTTGAACCTAATGATGCCAATACTTGGATACGAGTAAGAGCTATGATTGAAAATTTCTTAATTCTACAATGGAGAGCTGGTGCTTTAGCTGGTGCAAAACCAGAACAAGCCTTCTATGTAAGAGTAGGTTTAGGACAAACCATGACAGCCGACGATATTTTAAACGGATATATGATTATCGAAATAGGGATGGCTGTGGTGCGTCCGGCAGAATTTATAATCCTTCGTTTTTCACACAAAATGCAAGAGGCTTAATAGTTAAAAAAAACATTGTAAAAAATTAAAATACTAGTATTATGAGTTATCCATTATCAAAGTTTCACTTCACGGTAGATTGGGGAGGAACACAAATAGGTTTTACAGAAGTTTCAGGTTTAGATTTAGAAACGGAAGTTATCGAATACCGTCAGGGTGCCAGTCCAGAATATTCTAAAATAAAAATGCCTGGCATGCAAAAGTTTTCAAATATCACACTAAAAAGAGGCACTTTTAAAAGTGACAACGAGTATTACAGTTGGTGGAATACGGTAAAACTAAACACCATTGAAAGACGCGATATTACGATAAAACTATTAAATGAAGAGCACACACCAGTGGTTACTTGGAAAGTTAAAAACGCTTGGCCAACAAAAATTCAATCAACTGATTTAAAGGCAGATGGAAATGAAGTAGCTATTGAGTCTATGGAATTAGTACATGAAGGGCTTTCTATTCAAAATGATTAATCATGGCTAAAACGTTAAGTAAAACGACTGAGTATTATCCACCAGTTGGTTTTCACTTTTCTGTAAAATTCGAAGGTCTTGGAACAGATGATAAAGATCACCAATTTCAATCCGTTTCTGGATTATCAGTAGATATTGAAACTGAAGAAATAGCAGAAGGAGGTGAAAATAGATTTAAATACAAGTTACCTGTAAAAACAAAGTTTCCCAATTTGGTTTTAAAAAGAGGTTTGTTAATCGATTCTAAAGTAATTAATTGGTGTAAAGATGCTATTGAAAACTTTGAATTTAAACCTGTAAACTTAATCGTAACACTCTTAAATGGGGAACATGAACCGTTACAATATTGGAAAGTAATTCATGCATATCCTATAAAATGGGCAGTTGAAGATTTTAATGCGCAAGAAAGTAAACTGGTAGTGGAAAGTTTTGAACTCACGTATAACTATTTCATTTTAAACAGAAACGAATAATGCCAATAGAAATTAAAGAGTTACACATTAAAATTAATGTTAACGAAAGTAGTAAAGCAAGCTCAAAAGCAGATACTGCTAGCAAAGATACCGATCTTGTTGGCGAATGTGTGGAACAAGTAATGAAAGTGATAGAGCGTAAAAAAGAACGATAATTATGAGCACTGGAGAATTAAAAAAACTGAAAGTCGTTGCTTATAGCGATCCAGAATTTAGTAGTAAAGTAGCCGATGGAGAGTTTGATACCTTACTGAATCCTGAGAAATATACATTTCATTATAAAATAGAGCAAGACGAACAGCAAGCGGCAGGAACAAGTACCGTTTCTCCACGGTTTAAAAAGACATTACCAGAAAATTTAGAACTAGAGTTTGTTTTCGATAGAACAGGTGTTATAGAAGGTAAAGAAGCTTTAGAAAGTGGCATCATAGACGATATTGAGAAGTTTAAAAAAGTTATTTTAGATTACAATGGAGATGAGCATAAGCCTAATTATTTAGTTATTTCCTGGGGAAGTTTACTATTTAAAGGTTCGCTTACAGAAATGGATATCGAGTTTAAACTTTTCAAACCAGATGGTACCCCCATACGAGCTGTGGCAAAAGCAAAGTTTACAGGCTTTGTGGAAGACGATTTAAGAGCGGCAAGAGAAAATAATAAATCTCCCGATTTAACTCACATAAGAATTGTAAAGGAAGGAGATACTTTGCCTTTAATGTCTTATAAAATTTATGGGGATTCTAAATATTATTTAGAAGTAGCCAAAGCGAATAATATTATCAATTTCAGAAAATTAAAAACAGGACAGGAAATTTTTTTTCCTCCTTTACAAAAGCAATCCTAGATGAATAATAGCGGAGTCATACAAACTAGTCAAAGCGCAGATTTAGTAACTCATAAAATTTTAATTGAAGGTGAAGAACTATCAAAAACCTATCAAGTAAAAAGTATTGTGGTGCATAATGAAGTCAATCGAATTCCGATGGCTCAGCTAGTTATTATTGATGGAGAAGCAGCTACTAGAGATTTTAAATTAAGTAATGAAGAATTATTAATTCCTGGTAAAAAAATAGAAATTACAGCAGGATATCATTCTGATGAAGAAACGATTTATAAAGGAATCGTAATTAAGCATACTATTAAAATTAAAGACGGGAATTCGTGTTTAATTATCGAATGTAAGGATGAAGCTGTAAAGTTAACGGTAGGTCGTAAGAGCAACTATTTTTATGAAGTTAAAGATAGTGAGGTTTTTGAAGAAATCATTGGCAAATACAATCTTGAAAATGAAGTGGAAGCTACAAATTTCACTCACAAAGAAATGGTACAATACAACACATCCGATTGGGATTTTATCGTTACCCGAGCACAGGCAAATGGAAAACTCTGTTTTGTTGAAAATGGTAAAATAACTATAAAAAAACCAGACGTTAGTACTGCATCGGTGGAGACCATTACTTTTGGAGCGACCATGTTAGATTTTGATGCCGAAATAGACGCTAGAAATCAATTTTCAAAAGTATCTTCTTATAGTTGGAATTATATCAATCAAGAATTAGTAGAAACAGAAGCCACTCATCCCAATATTTCTTTAAACGGGAATTTGGGCACTTCAGATTTGGCGGAAACAATCGCTTTGGAAAATTTTGAATTAAGACACGGTGGTGCCGTTTCTGATGTTGGTTTACAAGATTGGGCTGATGCAAAATTATTATTTCAAGAACTAGCAAAAGTAAGAGGAAGAGTTAAATTTCAAGGTATTTCAACGGTAAAACCAAATACCATTATCACTTTAGAAGGTGTAGGAGATCGTTTTAATGGTAGCGCTTATGTTACTGGTGTTTTTCATGAAATTTCAGAAGGAAATTGGACAATAGATGCGCAATTTGGTCTTAATCCTGAATGGTTTTCCGAAACGTATGATATTCACTCACCAGACGCATCAGGAATTATACCAGCGATTAAAGGGTTGCATATTGGGATTGTCTCACAACTACAGGATGATCCCGATGGAGAGGATCGCATTTTAGTGAAAATTCCTATTATCAATAATGAAGAGCAAGGTATTTGGTGTAGAGTAGCTTCCTTGGATGCAGGAGAAAACAGAGGGGCCTTTTTTAGACCAGAAATAGAAGATGAGGTAATTATTGGATTTATTAACGAAGATCCTAATCATGCAGTAGTCTTAGGAATGCTAAATAGTAGTGGAAAACCAGCACCTATTGTTGCCAGTGATGATAACAACGAAAAAGGTTTTGTAACCAGAAGTGAAATGAAGCTTTTATTCGATGATGATAAAAAAATAGTTTCTATTACCACTCCAGCGGGAAAGAAAATAGCACTAGACGAAGATGCTGGTACTATTGTTATTGAAGATGAGAATGCCAATGTTATTACGATGGATAGTAATGGAATTAAAATGGAAAGTGCAGGTAACATAGAGTTATTAGCTTCAGGAGATGTTACTATTGAAGGAACAAATGTTAATCTTACAGCGAATGCCCAATTAAAAGCTGAAGGAAGCGCAGGTATCGAAGTGTCTTCAAGTGCTACAGCAGTTTTAAAAGGAAGTATCGTACAAATAAATTAAAAAATGGGAGCACCAGCCGCTAGAATAACAGATATGCATGTTTGCTCAATGGTAACAGGAACAGTACCTCATGTAGGCGGGCCTATCATGCCAGCTGGAGAATCTACGGTTTTAATTGGAGGTTTACCAGCAGCACGCGTAGGTGATATGGCCATATGTACAGGACCACCAGATACTATTGCTGCAGGTTCTGGAACCGTTTTAATAGGTGGAAAACCAGCTGCAAGAATGGGCGATTCGATGGCGCATGGAGGTACAATTGTAGCTGGATTACCTACCGTTTTAATAGGATAATTATGGAAGATAGAAAAGCATTTTTAGGAACAGGATGGAGCTTTCCTCCAGAATTTAAAAAGACAACCCGAGCTGTTGTTATGATTTCTGATGAAGAGGATATTAAAAGTAGTTTGGAAATTTTATTGTCTACTAAAATAGGTGAACGTATCATGCAACCTAAATATGGTTGTAATATGGACGAATTGCTATTTGGATCTTTAGACCTAACGCTAAAAACCTATGTCTCTGAATTAATTCGAACAGCCATTCTATACCACGAACCTAGAATTGATGTGGAAAAAATTGATATTACGCAAGGAGATGATTTAAAAGGGGAGCTATTAGTGATTATTGACTATAAAATAAGAGCTACTAATTCTAGAATTAATATGGTGTATCCTTTCTATAAAGCTGAAGGAACCGATTTATAAAAACAGAAAGAATGAGTACTAATTGTAATACTATTGTAAGCGTTTTAACAAAAAATGGCACAGACCAAAAACAACGTTATATAGCAGCTTTACAGCCAAATAATACCCAATTATTAGATTTTGATATCTCTGATTGGATTTTATTTGCCTACAATTTTGCTTCTCATATTAATTATTTTGAAACCAATAATCCATCACAAAGTATAGACGATTGGACTTCTTTCTTTAATCAGTTGCAATTAGAAGGGAAAGATCCATCTTTTACCAAAAGTTTCGAATTGCAACGTATCAAAGAGGCACTCATAACCTTATTGGAAGATTATAAAAAAGAAGGAGCACTTACACCACATTTAACTCTTTTTGTTACGTTCTTACTATTATTGGAACAAAGTAAAAAAAGATTTAATGCGTTAACTAAGAGACATCTCGATTTTTACTATAAGGATATTCTCCATATTGAAAAATTACCAGCCAAACCAGATAAAGTGTATCTGCTATTTGAGTTAGCTAAAAATGCAACCCAACAAAGAATAGCTAAAGGGACTAGTTTTGATGGTGGTAAAGATGCAAACGGTAAAACTAGAATTTATAAATCTACCGATGAATTAATTGCAAATAAAGCAACGGTTAGTCTTCTAAAAAATATATATCACGATAAGGAACATAAAAAAATAGTGGTAAGTCCTATTGCCAATTCTTTGGATGGAATAGGCGGACAGTTTTCTACAGAAAACACTCAATATTGGCCTTTTGGACATGTAGATGCCTCGTATCCAGAATTACCAAATGCCACTTTAGGATTTGCTATTGCTTCTCCTATTTTAGTATTAAAAGAAGGCAAACGAAGTATAGAATTTGTATTTACTTTTAAAAACAATATTACAAACACGACTATAAATCAAGTAATAAATAACACTACGATTTACTTAACAACTCAAAAAGGGTGGTTTCAAGTGCCAGTAATATCGTCATCAGTAACTGTAAAAACAGGTTCTCCTTTTGTAACTTCTGTACAAAATAAAACTTTAAAAATAGCTTTTCAATTAGATGAAAATGTAGATGCCATTACTAATTATAATAGTAAAATTTTTGGAACAGGCTTTAATGATGAACTCCCTTTGGCTAAATTTATTATAAATACAGCTACTATTGATGGTTATGAATTGTATCGTTCTTTAGTCGTAAACACCTTAAAAGAAGTTACCATTAATGTAGATGTACAAAATATAAAAAGTGTAGTTCTTGAGAACGATAATAGTACTATAAATGAATCAAAACCATTTTTTCCGTTTACTACTATTCCTTTAGCAGGATCTAATTTTTATGTTCAATATGAAGAAGCCTTTTTAAAGCATTGGGAAAAAATTAATTTTACGATTACTTGGAAAAATACACCAAATAGTTTTTCCGAACATTATAAAGCCTATAAACAAGGAGCTGTAAATACAATTAGTACAAAAGGGTTTATTGATCTTTTATTAAAAGATGAAAGCTCATTTATAACGGATGGAGCTATTGTTACTGGCGATGATTATTTTAAATATGATTTAGAAATTTTATCTAGTAACATTTGGACTAAATTAAACTCGCAACCAGCAACATTATTTACTAAGAGTGGTACTAGTTTTAAAACAGAGGTTAGTGTAACCAATTCAAAATATGAAACTGCTAAAAAAGGAAAAATAAGAATCCTTTCTAAACACTCTTTTTTACATCAGTTGTATCCCAAAATTTATGCGTTAGCCTTAGCAAGTAAAAAAACAAATATTGTTATACCAAATGAGCCTTATACTCCTTTAGCAGAAAATATAGTATTGCATTACAATGCTTCTGAAACCAGCTATTTTGTAAAACAAGACTCTGAATCATTGGAAGAAACGTATAAAAAAAATAAAACGACTTTGTTTCATATTCATCCGTTTGGTTTTTCAGAAGAACATTCTTATTTAAAATCAAATTTAGATTTTGTTACCGATAAGAACACGAGTCTTTTACCAATCTATTGTGCGGGTGGTGAATTGTTTATTGGTTTGGGAAACACCAAAGAATTAGAACAAATTACCTTATTGTTTCAGATTTTAGAAGGAAGTGAAAATCCATTAACGCCTTCTTTTACTGGAAATCAAAAAATAGAATGGTCTGTATTAGGGAATAACCAATGGAAGACATTAGATTATGCTGAGATTCTTTTAAATGAAACGGATAATCTTTTACGATCTGGGATTTTAAAATTTAATTTACCGAAAGAAGCGACTCAAAATAATACCGTTTTACCCGAAAATTACATTTGGCTTAAAGGTAAAATGCATAAAAAATATGATGCCGTTTGTAAAATAATAGGAATTCATGCTCAAGTAGTTCTCGCTGTGTTTGAAGATAATGTTAATGAATTAGCCCATTTAAAAACAGGTCTTGAGGCCGAAACAATTTCTAAATTAACACAGCGAGTAAGTATGGTAAAGTCGGTAAAACAACCGTACAATAGTTTCGATTACAGAACTACAGAATCAAATGAAGATTATTACAGAAGAGTTAGTGAAAGACTCAGACACAAAAACAGAGCCATTACTATGTGGGATTATGAGCACATCATTTTACAAGAATTTCCAGAATTATACAAAGTAAAATGTCTTAATCATACTTCTGAAACTTCTTTTCAGGCACCTGGAAATGTAACATTGGTAGTTGTACCAGATACCGTAAATAAAAATGTATTCGACATTTATCAGCCAAGAGTAAGTACAGCCACATTAAATAAAGTGCAAAATCATATTGATCAGTTACATACAATGCATACGAATACTTTTGTTATTAATCCTAATTATGAAGTAGTTACGGTAAGTTTGGCGGTCAAATTTAAAACTGGTTTTGATGTTAATTTTTATACGAAAGAACTAGGAAAAGATATCACTAAATTCTTATCTCCTTGGGCGTATGATAAAACAATTCCAATCACTTTTGGAGTGAGCGTTCATATTAGTGTTTTGATAGATTATTTAGAAAAACTAGGCTATGTAGATTATTTAGAAAATGTAAGATTGATAAAAAATGGAGGCAGTCCACAAAAAATGGTTACACCTTCTAACCCAAAATCAATTTTAGTTTCTGCCAAAGAAACAGAGCATCTTATTTCGACAAACATTAAAGGCTGTAAAATAATAACTATAGAAGAAAACGAAACATGTCAGTGATAACTAAAAATAATAGTATTCCTAAAAACGTAAGTTCAAACGATGATTTAAGCTTTGAATTTTTACGTAAAAAAGGAATGGAATATATCGAATCATTTGGAACAACGTTTTGGACAGACTACAACACTCACGATCCTGGAATAACCATTTTGGAAGTCTTATGCTACGCTATTACCGATTTAGGAATGCGAATTAATCTTCCAATTGAAGATTTGTTAAGTAATACAACCACTAATCCTATTGAAAATCAATTTTTTAAAGCTTCTGAAATATTGCCAAATAAAGCGGTAACAGCATTCGATTATCGAAAAATACTGTTAGACATTGACCCTCTATTAATTAAAAATTGTTGGTTACAAAAACATAATAAAACAATTTTTATCAATTGTAAAGAAGCCAAAATTTCTTATCATAAAGAAGACTTTAATGGTGTTTCAGATGATTTTATAAAACAGACTACTATTAAAGGCTTGTATACCGTTTTAGTAGATATTGACGAAGAAGACGCAAGTGTAAAAGCAACTATAAAACAACAAATTCGTGAGAAATTTCATGCGAATAGAAACCTTTGTGAAGATATAGCAGAAATAAAAGAAGTAGAAACGCAGCCCATTGCCGTTTGTGCACAAATTGAAATTGATCCAGAAGCAGATGAAGAATATGTACAAGCACTTATTGTTTTAGCTTTGGAAAATTATTTATCTCCCTCAATTACTTTTTATTCACTTGCTCAAATGATTGAAAAAGGGTACACTAGCGACGCTATTTTTGAAGGCCCTTTGTTAGATAATGGATTTATAGATACGGTTGAATTAGCTAATTCTTCCTTACGAACAGATGTTCGCCTTTCTGATATCATGCAAATCATTATGAATATTGATGGCGTAAAACTCATTAAAGATATTTCTATTAATTATTGCAATAAAATTGACGAAAATGTAAAAGAATGGGTTTTATGTATCGATGAAGGTAAAAAACCACAATTGTGTCATAAAAGTACGTTTAGCTTTAGTAAAGGCGTGTTGCCAGTCAATGTAAATAAAGCCAAAGTTACTCAGTATATAAATGAACTTAAAAAGAATATAACTTTAACACAAAAAGAAGCTAAAAAAGAGAAAGAATTACCGATTCCAAAAGGAAGAATAACCGATACTAATTTTTATACTAGTGTAACCAATGATTTTCCAGAAACTTATGGTATTGGATCAATAGGACTTTCCGATTCGGCTACTCCTCAAAGGAAAGCAAAAGCCAAACAATTAAAAGGTTATTTGCTCTTTTTTGATCAAATTTTAGCCAGTTATTTTAAACATTTAGGCAATGTTAAGCAGTTACTTTCTATTAATAATACGCTAACCAAAACCTATTTTACCCAAGTAGTTTCCGATATAGATGGTTTTGAAGAATTAGTTTCTGATTATGATACTGATTCAGAGGTGCTTTCCGAAACCCTTTTTGGTCATTTGGACGATGCAGTAAAGAGGAACAACATTTTAAAAGACCATCTTATTGCTCGATTTGCAGAACGTTTTTCAGAATATGCTTTTTTAATGAAATCGTTGTATGGTAGTGTTTCAGACGAAATTGTACTTCAAAATAAAGCCGATTTTTTAGGTAGCTATAATACGATAAGTAGTCATAGAGGATGCGGTTTTAATTATTATAAACAACCTATAAATAATCTTTGGAACACTTTTAATGTTACAGGTTTAGAAAATAGGATTGCCGGACTTTTAGGAATTAAAGGAGATAGTAATCCATTAACAGGGAAAAGAGGTGTTAAAAGAAAAAATATTTCTAATTTATTCATTCAAATTTATGACCCTACACCACTTACACCAGCGGATAATTTTAGATGGCGTATCAAAAATGCATCCAATCAAATTATACTTTCTGCCACAGACGATTATACCACAGAAACGGAGGCAGCAAATGAAATGTATTTTGCCATTTTAAAAATATTGGAAACTAGTGAAACAGAAATTAAAGAAGGTTTTACTTCAAATTTCACGCATAAAGTAATCCATACATTTGAAATTCATCAAGCAGAAAGTGGAAAGTTTTCTTTTCATATTATTAACCCTGAAATAGAAACGGTAAGTGATCCAGATAGAATTATAGCCAAACAATATAAATTTTATGATACGCTTGAAGAAGTAAAAACCGCTATTCTTGAGTTGATTACTTTCTTTAAAGAAGAATTTACAGAAGAAGGAATTTTTTTAGTAGAGCATGTTTTATTACTTCCAAAAGATGATGAAACAACAACTGAGAATCATTTCATGCCAATATGTATCGATGACTGTAACGAAGCATGCTGTATTCCAGATCCTTATTCTTTTAAAATAAGTGTGGTGTTACCAGGCTACACCTACCGATTTTCTAATATCGATTTTAGAAATTATGCTGAAGATGTAATAAGACAGGAAATCCCAGCTCATATTCTTGGAAAAATATGCTGGATAGGATACCGAAAAAACCATGTCAATACAGTTGATAATGATTTACTCGATTTTGAAAGAGATTTTAAAAACTTTCTAATTGATAAGAGCAAAAATAAACAAGACGCTTTACCCGATTTTGTGCATTCGTTAAGCAAGTTAAATTCAATTTTCCCTACAGGAACATTATTCAATTGCGAAGATGAAAATGAAGACTTAACAGGTAAAGTAATTTTAGGAAAAACAAATTTAGGAACAATATAAAACAATTAAGGTCATGGCAACTAAACTAGATAATATAACTGGGCAATATCATAGTTATGTGGAAGATCAAGTATTAACACATTATCAATTAAACGAAACAATTGACTATTTTACAGATCAAGATCGTTTAAGTAGGGTGTTCTTAACAGGAACAGGTATTGCTTGTGGTTTTGTAATTTCAATTACCAATGCTAATGATGCCATAACGATTACCCAAGGAACAGGAATAACGACAGATGGAGATTTAATCAAATTACAAAAAAAAGCAACAGGTGAATTATCTTTAGCCACGAAACAAAAATTAGTTAGTGTCGATTTTGGCACTATTACTTATAAATCGTACAAACCTTTTACTGAAGACAAAGGGAATTATCCGTTTTTTAAAAATAGCCCTACTACGCTTGTTCCTTTGTTTGAATTACTTCCAGAAAAATCGGAAGGTTCAGTATTAGAGCCAGGCGAGCAATTAGTAACTGCCTTTCCAGATTTGGCAAACATTAGAAACTATGTAGTCATTTTATATTTGGAAAGTTATCCGAAAGAAGCTTCTTTGTGTAGTCAGATAGATTGTTCAAATCAAGGCGGTGAAGAAGTATTTAATGTAAGAGTGCTTATTACAACGCAGTCTAATGCTGATATTATCCAAGCAAAAGACAGTTTGTATACAAAATATGATTTTTTTAATACATATGAAGCACTACCCGAATTAGCGGTTAAAAAAGTAATTCCTACGTATACTACCATGCAATCTGCACTTCAAATTAGACAACTTTTTAATGGAATTGTGAGCGATAGTACATTTAAAACGAGTTTAAAAAATAGTATCACTACATTACTGTCTAATTTAGGTTTTAATGCACAAGCAACAATAATTAATAATCATATTACCACTATTTTCGATATTGTACCTACTGCTATTCCAAGCGATATTCATTATCGTTATGATCTTTTAAAAGATATCGTAGCAACCTATAAAGAATTGAAAGATTTATTCATTCAGCAAGCGGCAGAATGCAATCCTCTAATTAGTTCTTTTCCAAAACATCTCTTATTGGGAAAAGTTGTTGATAATCAAATGTATAAAGCGTATCGTCATCAATTTTATAAAGCGCCTATTTTAGATGATCAAAACAGAAGGTTTAAAAACTTTCAAATTTTAATCCAAAGATTATTAGAAATAACTCAAAAATTTGGACTTCAGGAAACAGCCGACCAAGTGAAAATTATTCCCTCTAAAAGTATAGGAAAACTAGGACATAAATCGATTCCTTATTATTACAATGTAGATAATTCTTTAATTAATGCTTGGGATTTTGATAGAAGTAACCTGTTTATTCCCAAAGCTAATTTTAGTTATCATACTACAAACTTATTAGCTAACGATTTTATTCAATCACCACTTAAATATGCTTTAGAAAATTATGACTTTTATAGAGTTGAAGGCTACTTAAATGATGATGTTGATGAGGTTAATAATAGGCTTACAAATCAAAAATTACAGCATGGATTAGATTTTGATTTTCAAATTTTGGATGTTGTTGAAAATAAAGACCAATTAAAAACCCTATTAAAAAATAATCCGTCATTTGAACATAAAGCAGGGGTTCAAAAAGGAGGTACATTATTATTGTTAAAAGATGGAGACGAGTTTATTGCCGATTTTGCAGTAGATTATAAAATCACTGATGAGGATAGTTTAGATTGCTGTACAATTATAGCATGTATGTATCCTTGGATTAGCTCACTAAAATACATTAACAATCTGGCAAGAAGTCTTAAAGGAACAAAAAGTAACGTAAAAGCAATGCCAACTCATTATGTTTTGAATATTAGAAAATACAGTATCAACGGTGTTAACTTAATTAATAGACCTGTAGTTTTAAGAGTTCCTTTAGATAATGATGTTTTTCTTAGAAGGTTACATGTTGTAATGGAGCGAATTAATCAAAGATTTCCTTCAGGATTAGTGTTTGATTTTATTGAAGAACAAAAAAAATTAAAAATAACCCGATTAGAGAAAGACAATTTTGTTTTTGAAGTACAAGATATTACGTTAACTAATTCTAGTCCGGTATACACTTTTACCGATAAAGGTGTTACAAGAAATAATAGAAAATACCTAACAAAAGACATCAGTTGTTCTATTGTAAATGCATATAAAGAAGAGGTTTACAAAAAATTACAAAGTAATTATGCTCCAATCAATAAAGACGATGATAACTTTGGAAGATTTGATGAAGATTGGAGAAAATGGGAAGCTCTAAGAAGAAAATTAATAGATCATTCCGTTACGGCACCCTACAGAAGATTTATTACTGAAATGATTCATTTTAATAATATACCAACAAGTATCGCTACAACAACGGTTCGTCAGGAATTGGTTCAAATTGCAAGTGCCATTCGTAATACAAGTCCGTCTTTTGCGAATTTAGAAATATCTATTGGAGGAGATTGGACAAACGGAAATTGGGTCAATACAACCATGTTGAATTATTATGCACAACATCAAAATGATACAAATGACGATGTGGCTTTATTTATTCGATTGAGAAAAAAATTACATAATGAAAATGGAGTAAGTAAGTATATCATTCATATTAATAATACAAGTAATATAAACTTAGATGCTTTAGTACCTGTTTTTAATCGATATGCAAATAAGGCAGAATTTTATTTACAAAAACCAACAAATGGACTGTTTATACCTATCAGCTAGCTTAATTAATAGAAATAAAAAAGCTTCAGACCTAATAAAGCTAGCTGATCTGAAGCTCGATGGGGGGAAGGAAATGAATAAATCGAAATCGAAAACCGAAGTGAAAATTACACTAAGATAACAACAACAAAATAACAGAACACAAAACCCAGTATTCCTCGAAAGGCTGATTCAAATATACAAAAAAAAATATACAAACCAAATAAAATGAATAAAAATAAACATATAATCGAAAAAGTTTTTTTAGAAATAGACACAAACTCAATGAATGTGGCTAATAGACTAAAAAATAATACGACTATGTTTGTTGAAAATGAATTATTAGCCTTAATAGAACAGGAATTAAATCGGTTTTCAATACCTGAAGATGTTGTTTTGCAAATAGATACCCTAACGTTAACGATTGGAAATAATAGTTTAGATTCAAATAGTATTTCCAACCCTACCTTATTAAGTAACGAAATCTATAAAAGAGAGATAGAAAATCAGATTCGACAAAAGATTGAAGCTATTTTGCAACAAACTAAAAAGAATGATTTTTTTCAATCCAAAGACAACAATAAAGGACTCATTAATACATCCATTTTATCTCTTTCCGATAAAAAAAGCAATACCTTATTATATTATTTACAATATGGAAAATTACCTTGGTGGTGTGTCCAAGAAGTTCAAAATAAAGAACAAAAAACAGCTGTTTTTCACGAAGAAAATATCCAAGAAATGATAAAAAACAAAGCTTTTACAACAAAGTTTAAAGCAATTATCATTCAAAAAAAAGTACAACAAAGAATTATTTATCAATTTACAAACAAGCAAATTAGCTTATTAATAACCCTTTTTAATAATTCTAAGCATCTTGATTATTATGAAATTACGCGTGAAAATGGTGTTTTAAATATCGTGTTTACCCATGCTAATTTTGCATTGAAAAAATCTTTTTGGGAAGCTTTATTCACTTATTTTGTCGAACAAAAATTAGATAAGATATACTCTTTTTATCTTACAAATGAAACACTCTTTAAAAGCAAAAAGTGGTCGTTTACACACTATATAAAAGAACTGGAAAAAATAATTTCTTTTTCACCTTCAGAAACGAAAAACCTATTGAAAATAGCCGAAGAAATTAATCTGTTTGAAAAAAAAACAGGAATCAATAAAAAAGAAGAAAACCAACTTCAAAAAGAAGAAAACAACACGTTACATGAAAAGGAATTTTATACAGAAACGCTATATGGTGATGAAAACAGCTATATCCAAAATGCAGGGTTAATCTTATTGCATCCATTTATTAAAGAATTTTTCAAAAATTGTCAGCTTTTAGAGGAAAATAATAAAACAATAAACGATAAAGAATTAGCCGTACATCTGCTACATTATTTAGCAACAGAAGAAGAAAATGACTACGAATATAATATGTTGTTTGAAAAGTTTTTATGTGGTTTAACAATGGATTTTCCAATAAAAAGAGAGGTAGTCATTCCATTACAGATTAAAGAAGAAGCTGAAAAAATGTTAGCATCCGTTTTAAGTCATTGGACAGCTCTAAAGAGTTCTTCAGTTGCTATACTTAGAAACGAATTCTTGCAAAGAGAGGGAAAAATAGATTTTAAAGATGGCAATCCCAAGATTTTTATAGAAAGGAAAACACAAGACATATTATTAGAACGTCTCCCTTGGAATATAAGCATTATAAAAATTCCTTGGTTGGAAAAATTAATTTACACCGAATGGTAAAAATAAGAAAGTATGAGATCATTTGAAAAAAGAAAAAAAGAAGGACACGCTTCAGCTACTTTTTTTGATCCAAAAATTCAAAAAAAGATAAAAACAGGAACACCTGGAGATAAATTTGAGGTTGAAGCGGACCAAGTAGCTAGTAAAGTGGTAACCCATTCTAATAAAAGTGGAGGGTTGCTTCAAGCCAAAGAAGAAGAAGTGCAACAAAAACCTATTTCTGATACCATTTCCCAAGTACAAAAGAAGGAAATGAAAGAAGAGGAACCTGTTCAAAAAAAGGAAGAAGAACAAGTGCAAAAGAAAGAGGGTGAAGACGAAGTACAACAAAAAGAGGAAGAAGAACAAGTACAAGCTAAAGAAGAAACGGTTCAAAAGAAAGAGGAAGAGCAAGAGGTTCAAAAAAAGGCAGAGGAGAAAGAAGAAATGGTTCAAAAAAAAAGCAGTAGTGTTCAGCCAAGCACACAAACCAAACTGAAAAGCACTAAAGGAGGAGGATATGCCATGAACAAGTCTGTTTTAATGGAAATGAATGCCGCTTTTCAAGCAGATTTTAGTGAAGTAAGGATTCATACTGATGCTGATGCTATTGCACTTTGTCAGGAAATGGGAGCTCAAGCATTTACAAACGGCAAGGATATTTATTTTAATAAAGGTAAATACAACCCAACATCTAAATCGGGAAAAGAACTTTTAGCGCATGAATTAACACATACTATTCAACAAGGAGTTGTCTCAAAAAAATAACATATAAACTCACCATTTATGAGTGCTTTTTCAACAAAAAGTAATGCAAAGCCCAAAAATACTACTTTTAGTACAAAGAGTAGTAATGAGACTTTTTTTGGAGTTCAAGCAAAACTTGCAATTGGAAAATCAAATGATAAATATGAGGTAGAAGCTGATAGAACTGCCGATAAAATTGTTGAAAAAAGCCAAAACCAAAATACAAAGAATAAGCAGGAAAGTTTTTTTGCTCCTTCTCCTTTGGTTCAGAAAAAAGAAACTAACGAAGTTCAAAAGTTAGAAGAAAATCAACTGGAAAATCAACAAAAACCACTTGCCGATTCTATTGCTCCTGTAGTGCAATTAGACAAAGAAGAAACCCTTCAAAATAAATTGGATAATCCAAAAAATGAAGAAACAAAAACAAGCGAAATTTTTGCATCTTCAAAACCACTTATTCAAAATAAACCCGAAGAAGAAGTTCAGAAAAAAACCGAACAAACGACAGAAATAACCCCTAAAAGTGAAATTGAAACGACTCCTGTAGAAGTTCAGTCTAAAAAGGAAACACTACAGCAAAAAACAGAAACGAGTAAAATTGATAATACGTCAACTCCAAAGCTTCCAATTGTTCCAAAACCAATAATTCAGTCAAAACCTGAAGAAGAAGTACAACAGAAAAAAGAAGAAGAGTCTCAAACTACAGAAGAAGAGAGTAGTCTACAAATGAGTGCGTCAGGTGATGCGAATACAAATAATAATACAGATTTAGAAACGAGTATAAATACCAGTAAAGGAGGCGGTTCTCCATTACCTCAAAATACGAAAAGAGAAATGGAATCTGGGTTTGGTGCCGATTTTAGTAATGTTAGAATCCATAACGATGCAAACGCTACCAAAATGAATCAACAACTAGGTTCGCAAGCATTTGCAACTGGGAATAATATTTATTTCAATGAAGGGAAGTTTAATCCATCATCTACCAGTGGGAAACATTTGTTGGCTCACGAACTAACACACACAATCCAGCAAGGCGTTTCTGTAAGAATGAAACCTGAAATTTCTGCCGCACCAGAAATGATTCAAGGTTCCTTCCTAGATTATGTGCCAGATTGGATTATCAATCAAGCAAGACACATTCCAGGATATACACTATTTACAGTAATTATTGAATATGATCCTCTAAAAGAAGTTCGTGTTGCTAGAACACCGATCAATCTTATTGAAGGATTAATGGGATTAATTCCTTTTGGTACGGCTATTTTTGATAAGTTGCAAGAGTATGGCATTTTACAAAAGGTTTTCGATTGGGTAGAAGGAAAGCTAAGCGAAGTAGGCTTAACTATAGATAGTATTTTAGATTTAGTCGAAGAAGTTTGGGACGAAGTTTCTTTCCCGTATACAGATATAATTGATTTAATTACTGAAAAATTTGAAGATTTAGTCGACCGTATTACCACTTTTGTAAGTGCAACTGTAGATCAAGTAATCACTTGGATAAAAGAAGCTTTAATAGAAGTGGCAGAACCTTTATTAGAGGAAAATAAAGCATGGTCATTACTAAAAAAAATAATTAAATATGATCCGTTAAGAGACGAAGAAGTTAGCGCAACTACTGTTGAAATATTAGAAGATTTCTTAATTCTAATAGACAAACAAACCGAGTTGGAACAAATGAAAGAAAAAGGCACGCTTCAAGAAACAGCAGATTGGCTTGATACGCAAGTAGGTACTTTTACTTCTTTATTAGGAGAGCTTAGAGGTTTAATTACCATGGCTTGGGATGCTATCCAACCTCAAAATTTAGTTCATATTTCTGAAAATCTGACGAATCTAGTAGCACAAGCTGGTGGATTTTTACAACGTGTTTGGGATTTTGCTTCAGGAGTAGCTTTAAAAGTATTAGAACTAGTCAAAGATTCATTATTAAGTTGGTTGTCAGAGCAAGCTGCTGGTGTTAGAGGATATTCTTTGGTTAAAGTTATTATAGGAAAAGATCCTTTTACACAGGAAACAGTTCCTAGAACAGTTCCAAATTTAATCCGAGGTTTTATGAGCCTAATGGATGGTGGTGAAGAACAATATGCTCAAATGGAACAATCTGGTGCTATAGCTAGAATAGTTGGAGAAATAGAAGCTGCAGTTGCCACACTGAATATGACACCCGCTTCAATCATTCAATTATTTACAGATATTTGGGATTCCATGACCATTGACGATCTCATTCATCCAATAGATGCTTTCATGCGAATTATTGAAAAATTTGGAGAACCAATAGGAAGATTAATTGCTTTTGTGGCTGAGATAATTAGAATAGTAATAGTAGCTATTTTAGAAATTATGAACTTCCCGTTTGATCTTATTGGAAATATCATTACCAGAGCTTTTGAAGCAATAGAAGATATTAAAAGGGATCCAATTGGGTTCTTAAAAAACATACTAAAAGCTTTAAAACAAGGATTTGTACAATTCTTTGATCATATTGTAACTCACTTAATTGGTGGTGTAACTGGTTGGTTAATGAGTGAATTAAGAGATGCAGGAATTCCAGAACTTACCGATTTTTCGCTACAAGGAGTGATTAGTTGGGTATTAGAAGTGCTAGGTATTTCCATGGAAAAAATTTGGGAGAAATTAGCCGCACATCCAAGAATTGGTCCAGAAAGAGTTGCTCGAATTAGAGGAATGATAAATACATTAGAAGGAATATGGACTTTCATTAAAGATGTACAAGAAAGAGGGATGGCTGCTATTTGGGATAAGATTCAAGAACAGCTTAGTAATTTATGGAATACAGTTTTAGATGCTGTGAAAAACTTTGTCATGGAGCGTATCATAACCAGAATAACAGCTAGGTTAATAAGTATGTTAGATCCTACTGGTATTATGGCAGTTATTAATGGTGCTATGGCCTTTTTTAACGCTATACAGAGTTTTATTAAGTATCTACGAGAAATGCTGGAAGTGGTTAATTCTTTTGTAAACGGTGTGGCAGATATAGCTAGAGGAAATGTAGCAACAGCAGCTGATTATTTAGAAAGAACTATGGGACAAGCGATGCCAGTGGTTATTGGTTTCTTAGCAAACCAAGTGGGATTGTCTGGTATAGGAGCTAGAATAGCAGAAATTATTGGTGCAGTAAGAGAAATGATAGACCAAGCTTTAACGTGGTTAGTAAACAAAGCAGTAGATACAGGAATGGCTTTATTAGATAGAGTAATGGGTAGAAATGAACCCGAAACAGCAACCGAAGAAACCACAAGTGGACCTATATCGGGAGCTTTAGCTGAAATCGATTCGGAAAGTGAAAAAGAAAAAGATGGTGGGGAAATTACTGCTGAAGAAGCCCAAGGTATTAAAAATAAAGTGAATACAGACCATGCTTCAGCGATTGATATTTCGTCAGTAACAGATGGCGACGATACTTGGGATTATAATTACATTCAGAAAGCTACCAAAAAAGTTCCTAAAAAAACAGTGCAGCCTACTATTATATCACCTACTCCAGATTCTAATGGAAGACCTCACAAAGTGGTCGCTAATCCATTAACCAGTAAGCAACCAGCTGATGGACCAGGAGTAGAAACAGGTAGCAGAGCTATTATTGTAGGACAAAGTGTGGTAGATCAATTTGCTGCTAAAACAGGTAACAAACATCCTCAATCTACTGTCCTAGGAGTACATATTATTGCACATCATTTATTTGGTAAATGGAATGCATCAAATATTGTTTTTGGTATTAAAAGCTTAAATGAACAAATGAAAAGACCTGAGGGTATTGCAAATACTAATAAAGAATTTACATTAGAATATGATATGACAGTAGCATATCATGAAGATACAAAAGTTGATGCTACTGAAGCATCATCAGAAGAAGATAAAAAGAAAGCAATAGGATTTTATATTGCCAAATCGATTACGGGTCCAATTAATAAAATTAATGATGATGGTACTAAAACAAAAATTGGTGAAGCAAATGCAGAAGCTGGTTTGCCTGATATTGGAGAAAATATTGATATTGGAATATTGATTATGGACAAATTTAAAAATAGTTTAACTACTCAAACAACAATTATTGATGGTAAAACTTATACAGCAACCACATACACAAGTTATACAACTTTAGCAGCAGATATAAGCAAACAAGTTGAAGCAACAAGAACAAAACTTACAGCTTTAACAACTGCAAAAAAAATAACTAGAGTAGGTCATGTATTTTATGTAGACGCTAATGCAAGTTAAAAATTTAAATATGGAAAGAACGATAGAATTAGTAAAAAAATTGGAAGAAATTGGAGAAACATCATTTGATCGAAGATGGCCAAATTATGTTAAAAGATTAAATTTAAAAAAGAAAGATTCTAAAATATTAATAGAAATAATTTCATCATCAAATCTAAGTTTGATTACAGATGGTGCTTTGAAAGAACAATTTGCACCTATGCATGCTTGGCGTGCTTTAGGACAATTACAAGCAAAGGACACAATAAAAACATTATTAGCCGCATTAATTGATTTAAAAAATGAAGAGGCCTTTTGGTTTAGAATAGAATTGCCAAAGGTCATGAAATTGATAGGTAACGAATCCATAAAGCCATTAACTGTCTTTTTAAAAAATAATAAAAATAGATGGGATGACAAACTAATAGTTGTGAAAGGGTTGATTGAAATTGCTATTCAATACCCCGAAAGTAAAAATTCAATAGAAACTATAATTAATGCACTTTTAAAAAAGTATAAGAGTAATGATTTTTCTTTCAATGCTTGTTTACTTAATGAATTTTTTAAATTGAAACCTTATAAAAACGAATTGATAAAAGAAATAATTAATCAAGACCAGTTTGATTATGATTTTATTAATAGAGAAGAGCTCAATAAGTTTATTGTAAAAGCTAAAATGTATACATAAAAACAAATCCTAAAAGCTTAAACTGAAATTTATATGACCTTATTTTCAAAAAAATCAAAAACACCACAAACACAGCAAAAAAGCAGTGAAGATTTCTTTGGTGTACAAGCAAAGTTGAATATAGGGAAGTCAAATGATAAATATGAATTGGAAGCAGACCGTGTGGCTGATCAAGTAGTTACAAGGAAACAAAATAATAAAAACGATAGCTTCTTTGCTCCTGCTCCAATTATTCAAAAAAAACCCATTTCAGAAATACAAAAACAAGTAGAAAACAACGAAACCATTCAAACCAAAGAAGGGAATGAAAAAGCTACTCTTGCATTAGAATCGAAACTAAAAAGTAGTCAATATGGTGGTTCAACGCTATCTAATTCTACTAAAAATGAAATGGAATCTGGTTTTGGTACCGATTTTAGTCAGGTAAAAATTCACACTGATACTACAGCTGTTCAAATGAATCAAGAATTAGGTTCACAAGCTTTTGCTAATGGAAATAATATTTATTTTAATGAAGGAAAGTATAATCCTAATTCACAAGAAGGGAAACATCTTTTAGCTCATGAATTAACCCATACAGTACAACAAGGAGCTAGCAAACCGGCTATTCAAAAAAAAGAAGACCCTGAAACAACAGAAACAAATGAACAAACAAATGTTCCTGAAGAAACCAATATAAATGAATCTAGTAATATAACTTTAGCTTCAGAAGGTGAGTCAGACAATCAAGCTACACTAAGTGTCTCCGATAAAAAAGACAATCAAGAAGAAAATTCTGTTAAGGAAGAGAAACCAAGTGTAGACAAAGAAGAGAAAAAGGATGTAGATATTGAAAAAGGAAAAGATAAAAAACAAGTTAAAGAAGCGAAAGGAGAAAAGCAAATAGCCAAAACCACACCTAGAAGTGCGAAAGAAGATCCTAATTTTAAAAAAGTTACCGAAAGAGTAGATACTACTGCTAAAGGGCAACAAGAACATGAAACTTCTCAAAATGCATCTGGTGCTGCACAAAGTGCCGCTTTGGCACCTGAAAATGAAAGAGAAAGTCAGGCACAAGCAGGACAAGTAGATGAAATGGAAAGCACTGAAGCTGGTGAATTTAATGCCATTACTTTCAAAACGCAATTGATGGATCGAATAAAAAGTATGCAATTACCATCAAATCAAGAGCAAGCAAGTAATTTTGAAGAGAACAATAATATTCAGGAAGTAAGTAATGCCGCTACTCAAGATGTTCAAAATGAAAAAGAAAAAGCAGCAGGACCAGTAGAACAAACTTCTCAGAAAGACCCTAATGTAGAAGCAATACCGAGTAGAGAAGTACTTCCAATGCCAGAAGCTCCCATTGGTGAAAAGCCTACTAATGTTGATCCAAGTAAAGGAATGCCTCCTAAAAGAGGAGAACAAGAGGTGAGTCAACCTTTACAAGATAATATGGCTGAGGTAGACCAAAAAATGGCTGAAAATGAAATTACGGATGAACAACTTGCAAAATCAAATGAGCCTTCTTTCTTGAAAGGTCTTGACCAAAAAGCCAAAGCCAAAGAGAATACTGAAACAGCTCCGCAAGAATTAAGAATTAAGGAAAATAGTATCTTAAACAGCACACAACAAAATGCGGAAAATACGGGTCAATTGGCTGTTGATGCAATGCATCAGGATAGAGAGATGTCTTTAAATCAGGTTGTTGCAAACCAAGGGGAAACAGCCACTACTGATACTGCGGAAAGAGATAGAATAGGCCAGGAAATAAATACAATTTACGAAAACACAAAAACGGATGTAGAGAAAATATTATCTGACCTAGATACTAAAGTTAGTTCTCTTTTTACAGCAGGCGCTGCTGTAGCAAAAATTCGTTTTGAAAATTACGTTGCCAGAAAAATGAGCGCTTATAAAAGTGAACGCTATAGTGGAGCAAGAGGGAAATTAAGATGGATTCGGGATAAATTCAAAGGATTACCAGATACAGTTAATCAATTTTTTGTAGATGGACGTCAAGTATATATAGATTACATGGATGGAGTAATTACTGAAATTGCTCAATTAGTAGCCAATAAACTAACTGAAGCCAAAAAAAGAATTACAACAGGGAAGCAAGAAGTTCAAGATTATGTCTTAGCCCTACCAAATAATTTGCAAAAAATAGGTCAAGATGCAGCGGAAACTATTGAGACAAAGTTTGATGAATTAGAAGAAACGGTAAAAGGAAAACAAGACGAACTAATAGATAGTCTTGCGCAACAATATAATGAAGGACTTCAAGAGGTAGATGCTCGTATTGAAGAGATGAAAGCGGCTAATAGAGGGCTAATAGATATGGTTCTAGACGCTGTTGTAGGGATTGTTAAAACTATTATTGCTATCAAAGACATGTTAACGAATTTATTGGTAGCGGCACTTAGCGCTATAGGTGCAATCATTTCGGATCCAATAGGTTTTTTAAGTAATTTAATTAGCGGTATCAAACAAGGCTTTGAAAATTTTGGTGCAAATATCATGACGCATCTTACCTCTGGATTAGTAGGATGGTTAACTGGTTCATTAGGTCCTATGGGAATAAAAATTCCAGACGATTTGTTTAGCTTATCTGGTATTTTTGACTTAGTAGGTCAAATTTTAGGATTGAGCTGGGATTATATTAGACAAAAAGCAGTGAAGCATTTAGGTGAACCAGTAGTACAAGCTCTGGAAACTGGTTTCGAAGTTTTTATGATTATTAAAAATGAAGGTATTGCAGGACTTTGGAAATACATTAAAGATGAATTTAATGATCTACAACAAACGGTTATGGAAGCCATTAAAGAAATGGTAATAACCAAAGTTATTCAAGCTGGAATTAAGTGGGTGTTAGGATTAATGAGTCCTGCCGGTGCATTTGT
The DNA here is from genome assembly GCF_004303025.1 of Flavobacterium sp. J27. Taxonomy (GTDB): domain Bacteria; phylum Bacteroidota; class Bacteroidia; order Flavobacteriales; family Flavobacteriaceae; genus Flavobacterium. Next base: position 90,996 of record NZ_PJQW01000001.1, read on the forward strand.
AAAAGCAGCCATGATGATTATTGATATTGTAAAATTCTTCGTGGAAAAAGCCAGTCAAATCATGGAATTAGTAAATGCCTTTATAGAAGGTATAAAAGCTGTTGCTAGTGGTTCTGTGGGCGCTGTTGCGAAAGCCATTGAAAATGCCTTGGCTAAAGCTATTCCAGTTATTATAGGGTTTTTAGCTTCTCTACTTGGAGTGACTGGTTTAACTGAAAAAATTCAGAAAATTATTGGCAAAATTAGAAAAAGAGTAGATAAAGCTATTGATAAAATCATTTTAAAAGCTAAAAAATCGTTTAAAGGATTGCTTAAAAAAGGGAAAGTAAAAGTCAAAGGTGCTATCGCTGCTGTATTACAATGGTGGAAAAAGAAGAAAAAATTCAAAAATAAAGGAGGGGAAGATCACGAACTTAGTTTTAGAGGTACTGAAGAAAATGCAACCTTATATATTGCAAGTGCAAATCCTCAACCTGTAAAAGACTATATCGCTAAGCAAAAAGCAAATCCTAGTTCAGATAAAGTTGCTCTTGCTAAAGCAGAAGGAATATTGGATACAAAATTAAAAGTGATTATAAAAGGTTCTACTAAAGCTGCTGACGAAGCTGCCGAAAAGAAAAGAATGAAAGAAGTAACAGCTGCACTTAATGAAATAAGCGAAGCATTGAAGAAACTTTCTGGGGATCAATCTAAACCAGATATCGCACAATATAGTTATTCTGGTAATAAGCCTTCTAATGTTTCAGTTACAGAACTGCATAATACTTCCAAAAATAAAAAGGGTAGTATTCCTAAGAATGGACCAGGAACAGGTACTACGGGATGGAAAGAAATTCATGATAATGGATTGTCAAAAATTTCAGATAAATGGGTTCAAATGCATATTTTAAATAAAAATTTTGGAGGACCTGGTCTGCCCGAGAATCTTATTCCAGGACCAAATAGTGTGAATAAAGGAGCAAAACAGGAAAGATTTGATACCTCTGTGAGTTCGTTACTTAAAAAAGATTCAAGTGTAATTTGGATTAATGCAACTATTGATTATCACAATGGTACCGCATCAGATAAAAAAGGAAATGCTGTAGATTTAAGTATGTATGCTAAAAACTTAAAATTGGAAGCAGGACTTAATGTTCCAGATGGGTCAAAATGGGATAAAAAATCAGCGACTAAAATAAAAACGACTATTTCATTACCTAAACCAAATTTTACAGCAAAAGATAAAATTTCACTTAATAACTCTACAGGAACTAATATGAAAGAATCGGGACTAAGTATTTTTAATGAGTCCTACTCTAATTCATTAATAAAATTCATAAAAAGAGAGAGAAAATTCTTATCTTTTGCAGACTTTGAAGTAAAGTTAGATGCTTTCGCACAAAATAAAAATAGTCATATTCCACCGTCAAAAGTAATTTATATTGTCAATTTTATGAAAACCAATAAAAAAGATATAAAACTCAATTAACATGAAGCAGCAATTGAAAGAAAGAGAAAAAAAATTGAAAAGTATTTTCGATACCTTTCAAACCGATGGAATAACGGTTATTCCTCCAAAACCGATAGCTGTCATTGAAAAAGTTGAAAAAACATTAAATCTAAAACTAGATGATGCACTAAAATCATTTTATTTAACTTGTGATAGATTTTCATTTAGTTGGAAAGGTGTTTTGAATGGTTTCTGTATTTCAGGAAATACGGCCATTATACCTGTTTCATTACTAGATTCTCGCGATGCAGGAAACTATGAGATTTCATTTTCTGAAGTAGATAATATAGCAAATCAAGATACTAGTAAATGGTTCGTTTTTCATAGAATAGATACTTTGGGAAATTATGTTCTCCTGCAAATTTCAGAAAATGTAACCACTCTTTTTTTATTTACATATAATAAAAAAATAAACAAACTTAACCTTACTATACAATCGTATCTTGAAAAAATAATCCTTTATTATGGAGTAGAACTATGGCAACAATTTTATATTGATACTCCTTCCAGTATTTCTAATTTTTATCTTTATGATAATCGATATACTTTGTTTTTGGAACGCTTCCTAAACGAAGAAAAAGAAACCTTCAAACAAATTGATAATCCATTGCAGAAATTAGTAAAAAACAATTCTTTTCCTAATGTAATTTTTTCATTTAAAGCACAGTTACAAAAAAGTATAGATTTTTTGAAGACTCAAAAAGGATGTAAAATAAAAAAACCAACTATAGGATATAATGCAAGTGTAAATGTGATTATGAAAGCACAAGAAGCCTTACAACAGCGATTACCTGAAGCTGTTACAAGCTTTTATCTTCAACATAATGGGTTGTGTGTAGAATGGAATATCGGAAATGAAATACAGGGGCAAATAAATCTTTTGCCATTGGAAGAAGTTTTTGGCGGAGATGAGTGGTTTGCCAATAATGATTGGTCAAAAACGAATCCATATAAGAAGACTGTTATTTGTAGTGGTGAAGAAGAGGAAGAGTATATTGCTATTGCTCGTCAATTAAGACCTCTTGAAATATTTGATGGAAGTTCGGGCTTTGTAGGGTTTCTTATTAATGAAAATAATGACTTTGAATTGTATTATTCGGCGAGTAGAGGCGATTTGTTAAAATTACCTATTTCATTTGAACATTATTTACAACTAAATATCAAATTAGTAGGTATAGCAGGTTGGTTGGAATTTTATAGAGATGGTACTGAAGCTACAATAGGAGACAAAAAAGTGATGGAACAAATAACTATGGTTTTTCCAGATTTTAGAGATGAAACATTTTTCAATTAGAATAAAAAACAGGCTTTTTCCCCTAAAGCAAACAAAAAAATAGAATTAATTTTATAGATTCAACAAACATGATCTGACATTACGACAATAAAATATGGAAAATGTACTTCAATTTTTAAAAAATCAATTTGTTTACCAACTGAATAAGGTTTTTTTGGTTGAACAACCTACAGAACAACCTTCTTTTGAAGTTGGTTCATCCATTAGCCCATTACATCAGTTAATACAACAATTTGAATTGTCGGAAAAAGACATTTTAACGATAACCTTGGCCTTGGTACCTCATATTCAACCAAATTTTCTAAGTAGTATAATGGCTGAATATTTACCAAATGGCGGAGAATTACCTGAATTTGGTGGTTTAAAATCAAAAAATCATAGAGGAATTCTTCCTACTGGAGAAACGCTACAATTTTTGATTGCAGGAAACGACTTAGAAGACCGTCTTTCTTTTTATAATTATTTGCATGACGATTCGGTCTTATTCAAAAATAACATTGTTAAGCTAGAATTAGTACCTCAAGGAGAACCCAAAATGAGTGGGTTGCTTGTTTTAGATGAAGAGTATGTAGAACTTTGTTTATCAGGTAAAATTTTAAAACCACAATTAAGTAGTAATTTTCCAGCTAAATTAATTGAGACTGATTTAGTATGGGAAGATTTAGTACTTAATACAACTACATTAAAGCAAATCAAAGAAATAGAAACTTGGTTACAGTTTAATGATATTCTGTTACACGACTGGGACATGAAAAGTAAAATAAAACCAGGGTATAGGGTTATGTTTTATGGCGCTCCAGGAACAGGTAAAACACTTACGGCATCTTTATTAGGAAAATATACAGGGAAAGACGTATACCGAATTGATTTATCTATGATTATTTCTAAATACATTGGAGAAACAGAGAAAAATTTATCTGCCTTGTTTGATAAAGCAATCAATAAAGATTGGATTTTGTTTTTTGATGAAGCGGATGCAGTTTTTGGTAAAAGAACCAATGTAAGAGATGCACATGATAAATATGCCAATCAGGAAGTTTCCTATCTGTTACAACGAATCGAAAATCATCCCGGTCTAGTTATTCTGGCTTCTAATTTTAAAAGCAATATTGATACGGCTTTTACCAGGCGTTTTCAATCGATTATTGAATTTGAAATGCCTTTATATAGTGAAAGAATGCAACTGTGGGAAAATAATTTACCAAAAGGAATTAAAGTTTCAGAGGAAGTATGTATCAAAGAACTTTCTAAAAAGTACGATATTACTGGAGCAAATATTGTAAATATTATACAGTATGCGTGTTTAAAAACCATTGAAGAAGCAAATGAAAGCATTCAGTTAGAACATTTAATTCAAGGAATTAAGAAGGAATATTTAAAAGAAGGAAAAATGATGTAAAGAATATTTCTCTTTTAAATTGTGAGCATAAAAAAGCCTAACAATTTTGTTAGGCTTTTTTGCTCCCCCTCTTGGGCTCGAACCAAGGACCCTCTGATTAACAGTCAGATGCTCTAACCAACTGAGCTAAGGAGGAATAACCATATAGGTTATAGTATGTTTACAAAAAAGTTGCTCCCCCTCTTGGGCTCGAACCAAGGACCCTCTGATTAACAGTCAGATGCTCTAACCAACTGAGCTAAGGAGGAAGGTGTTTACCTTTTTTGCGAGTGCAAATATAACTTGAAATTTTATTTACACAAACTATTTTTTAAAAAATATTAGAAAAATTTATCAATTACAAGTTGAACAATGTCTTTTCCAAAGGTTAAAGCCATTAAAGTCAGTAAAATAACCATTCCAGCAGTCTGAACATAACCAGCAGCTTTATCACTTAAAGTTTTACCTGTAATCATTTCTGCAATAGTAAAAAGTGCATGTCCGCCATCTAAACCAGGAATTGGCAATAAATTCATAAAGGCTAAACCTATAGAGAATAGTGCTGTAAAATTCCAGATAAATTCCCAGTTCCAAGTATCTGGTAAACGTCTAGCAATACCAATCGGACTTTGAACTTGGGTATATGCACCTGTTTTTGGTCTTGCAATTAATTTTAAACTTTGTACATTGTATTTAAATAAGGACCAAGATTGTTTTACCGCTTCTGGAAAGGCATCTGCAAACCCTAATTTTTCTACAACAGTATACTTTTCTTCTTCTTCTTTATCGTCAAATGCAATGCCTAATTTTCCTGTTTTGTCTAAAGTTACAGGAAATGTTTCTTCTTTCCCTTTTCGTAACACTGTTATAGTAACTTCTTTTCCTTGGTTTTTAGATAAAATTTGACTCAACTCTTTCTGTGTATTCACAGTAGTGTTGTTAACACGAAGCATTTTATCATTAAATGTTAAACCATATTTTTCTCCAATCGAATTTTCAGTAAAACCACTTATTATTGCTTTTTTTAAATTATAATTATATGGTAAGTTATAATTTTTAATATTAGTTAAAGAAGTATCAACTGCAACTTTTACATAAATTTCTGTATTGTTGCGATTTATTATGAAAGTTGCCGAGTCCTTTTTTATTTCTTTTAAAGCATCAACAAACTCATCCGCGTAAGTAAAGTGAGTAGCATCAATACCAACAATCTCATCGTATTTTTTTAACCCGTTTTGCTTTCCTTTAAATGAATCGAAGAAATAGCGATTTATTTCTGATCTTGCATGAACAAAACCTCTTCCTTCTTTTTTAATAATTTCCCCTTTTTGTTCATCAGATAATAATAACTCAATCTTTTTTCCTTGACGATCTATTTCAATTTTATCTCCAAAAAGAACACCCATGGTCATAAATTTGAAATCATCATAGAATTTTCCATCGATACCAACAATTTTATCTCCGTTTTTAAATCCTACATTTCGACCAACCTCTCCAAAAGACAATCCATTTTTTTGAAGTTCATCAGTTGAAACTACTTTTTTACCAACTGTCGTGTACATAATAGTAAAAATGAACCAAGCTAATAAGATATTAACAACAATTCCACCAAGCATGATGATTAATCTTTGCCATGCTGGTTTAGAACGAAATTCCCAAGGTTGTGGCTCTTGTTTCATCTGCTCAGTATCCATACTTTCATCTATCATCCCTGAAAGTTTAACGTAACCACCTAAGGGTAACCAACCAATACCCCACTCTGTTTCTCCTATTTTCTTTTTTAATACTGAAAAACCAGCATCCATAAAGAGGTAGAATTTTTCAACTCTAACTTTAAACATTTTTGCTGTGATGTAATGACCAAATTCATGAAGAATAACTAATACTGAAAGTATAAATAGAATTTGAGCGACTTGAATCATGTGTTTCTTTTTTTATTTGAAGAGCAAAAGTAAGGTTTTCACCTTACTTTTTAGTATTATTTTTAAAAGGGACTATTTTTTTATAAAATTTTTATGAATTATGCCTTCAGATGTAGTGATTTTTACATAATGAGCACCATCAGACAAACTTTCTACAGAAAAATCTTTAGTATATTTTGTTAAAACCAATTGTCCTAAAGCATTATAAAATTCGGCTTTATGAAGGGTTACTGTATTTGGTAATTGAACATGGATATTATCACTAGAAGGATTTGGATATAAAGCAATAGTTTCTACTAATCCAAAACTTTCATTGCCTAAGGTTGCTGTGTTGTTTTTAGAAATAATATGTTTGTTTGGGTCAAATTCAACATCAGTTACTACAAAAGGAACAGAAACAATAAATTCTTGACCTTCTGTTTGATGATCCACTACAACATCATAGGTTTGACCAGAGTTGCCTGTAAGTCTTATTTCTAAAGGCATTTCAAAATAAGAAACACTTGCGTCTGATTGCGTCTGATTTATGGTAATTTTAGCTTGACCAGCGCCCCAGTTTTGAGCTGTTACACTATATGTTGGGTAACCTTGACCATATAGCCAATCATTAAAAAATTCATCTAAATTAGCGCCATAAACAGTTTCTAAATGAGATTTTAAGTCAGTTGTAATGGCATATTTGTACGCTAAATTAGAATCGGCTAAATAATTTTTTAAAGCTTGAAAAAAAGCAACATCACCCATTTTCCATCGTAGCATATGAAGTACCATAGCCCCTTTGTTGTAAGACAATCGACCACTAAAAATTCGATTCACATTAAGTGCTTCTGTATCGGTTAAATAGACAGCACCATTAGTGGCTGATGTAATACTGTTTATCTTGGAATTTTTCCAAGACACAAATGAGGGGTCACCATCAAGATTTTCGACTACTAATCCTGATAAATATTCAGCAAAACCTTCATTTAACCAAATATCTTTCCATGTACCACAAGTAATTTTATCTCCAAACCATTGATGTGCTAATTCATGAGCTATTAAATTTCGACCAAAACTATTCATAAATGAAACAGTAGTGTGCTCCATTCCGCCACCCCAGCCAAATTGTGCGTGACCATATTTTTCGTTGTGAAAAGGATAAGGTTCAAATAAAGTTTCATATAAGTCCATTATAGGTAACGTCTGCGCCAATTGCGTTTGAGCCGATGCGAAATTTTCGGGATAGATGTAATTTACAATTGGAAAATCATTAGGTGCTGTGCCCGCTGTTTGAGTAAATATTTGATAATTTGTAACTGCGATAGCTACTAAATAGGCAGGAATAGGGTAACTATGATGAAAATGAGTGGTTTTGGTTCCATTTCCGTTATCTGTTGCGCTTTGTTCTAAACCATTAGAAACACTTACATACGTATTTGGAGCCGTAATATAAACATCAATACTTTCAACTTTATCGTTTAAGTCTTGTTTGCATGGCCACCAATCTCTAGCGCCAAATGGTTCTGAAAGCGTGTAAATTACTGGGGTACCATTGTGAGTTGAAGCAGTAAAAGCTTGCTCTCCAGTTGCAGGAGCACCAGAATACATAATTACTACAGTAGCATTATTGCCAGTTAATAGTGTTGTAGGTAATGTAATCACGATTTCATTTGACGCATTTTGTACAAAACTCAAAGGATTACTATTCATAGTTACGCTGCTAACCGTTAATTGATTAGTTAAATCAAGAGTAATTGTATTCATATCTGATAAAGCAGTAAACGTAGTCGTAACTTGGCCTGCAATATTATACACAGCAGGGTCAACAGTAAAACGCAATTCTTGATAGGTTACATCATAATTTTGAGTATTAGGATTAACCTGTATATTTTGTAAAGAAGCAGCCGATTTCATTTCTGCTTCTACCATTCTATTAAATTCTTCGGTATCATTTTGCGAATAACTTACGAAAGAAAATAGTATAAAAAAGAATATAATTTTTTTCATGTTTTTTAAAAACGTTAATTTAGGTTTGGTTTAGTTCGTAAATGTAAAAAATTAATCCTTAAAATAGAAACTTTCATAAGGTGTTACACAACTAGTTAGCTTAACGTCATTTTCAAAAACAGGTTCTATTTTATCTTCAGGAGAAAAAAACGATAGACCAATTTTTACCACGTCTTTTTTACAGGAAGCCAAAAAATTATCATAAAAGCCTTTGCCATAACCTACTCTGTTTCCTTTTTTGTCATAAGCCAAAAGAGGAACAAATACAACATCAATTTTGTTTACAGGAACTTCTAATCCATCTACTGGTTCAGGAATATTGTACTCGTTTTTTTTAATTTTGGTATTATCAGTAAGTAAAAAATGGGTCATTGTTATGTTTTCAAAATTAGATTTAGAAATTACAATTTCTTTGTCTTTTCCAGCTAAAATTTGTAAAAGATACTCCGTATTTATTTCTTTTTGTTCGGTTATGGGAAGAAAAAGATGATAATAAGTTTTATCCCAAATGTCCATTTTTATAAGTTGGTTTGCAATAGCAAGACTGTAATTTTCAAGATCATTATTTGAAAGTTGGTTTCGTAGTTTTTTGTATTTTAATCGTAGTTCTTTTTTGTTCATTCCAGAGTGTTTCTTAATTCTTCTATAAAAGTAGTTAAATGTTCTATTTCTACATGATCCATAAGCACTATTTTATACCATTTGTTTTCTGAATTGTGTTGTTGAGGAACTAAATTGTATTTTTCTACGAATACATCTGGGATGAATTTGGAAGAAATGGTTACGATATTCATGAAGGGTTCTCTAAAATACTCGATATTGAGTTTATCTAGTTCACTGCATAGAAAAGCGGTTCTCATTTGAAGAATACTTATTTTTTCAAACCAACCAAAAGGGCCATAGGTAAAAAGAATCATCCAAACTGCAACTGCATTAGCTCCTGACCGACTTCCGCATAAGGTTAAGTCCATTCCTTCTACATATTCGGCCTCTTTAGTTAATACCTGTTCAATTAAATTTTTTCTACAAATGAAAACGCCTGTGCCATAAGGAGCTTGAAGCATTTTATGAGCATCGATTGTAATAGAACTTATATTTGGGTTGGAAAAATTTATGGTCGAATTTTTGTTACTAAAAGGATAAACAAAGCCACCATAAGCCCCATCAATATGTAATTTATAATGTAGCTGATGTTTTTCCATTATTTTAATATAATTTTCAGGATTATCTATAGAGCCAAACATCGTGGTACCTAAATTAGAGATAACGATAAAATATTTTTTAGTCTTGGTTTTCGCTTCCATTAATAGCGTTTCTAATTTCTCTAAATCAATATTTCTATTTTTAAAATCTACAGGGACTTTAAGCCATTCTATTTGTAATAAATTAGCTGCTTTTGGAATAGAATAATGAGTATCTTCAGAAGCAACAATGGCTATTTCGTTTAAACTAGCTTCAAAACGATTCATAAAGTAATTTCTAAAAATCCAAATAGCTTGTATGTTTGCTTCAGTTCCTCCAGGTGCAATATAACCGTCGAAATAATCTTCTTTGGCTTTAAAAATATCAACAGCAAGTACATTAAGAACTTCTTTTTCTATTTTTTGAGTACCGCTAAATGCTTTTTCCGAAGTTCCAAAAGTATGACAACCAATATTGTTAGGGTTTGCTACATAAGTTTGTAAAGTAGGCGCCTCTTTTAAAAAAGGAGCATCATCATAGAAAACTTTACTGTCTAATTTTGAAGCTGGATAACCTAACGAGGCATCGTTAGAAAAATTTACATTTTCTAATAGAGCTTCTTTTATTCTGTTTTTTAATTGTTCTTGTTTTAATTTTTTCCAAAATTTCATGGTTCTATTTTTCTACAAAATAAAACATAGGCAATAAAAGAAAATATGATATTTGTTAGGTTATTCTTCTAATTGGGTGGAAATATGAAAAATAGCATCACCTTGATAAATAATAGCTGCGTCATTAGCATTAATAATGTAACCGCTATTAGGAGCTTTTACTTTGTGTTCAATTTTACCAAATGGATCTGAAATGGTAGCCAAAATAGCCCCTTTGGTCACATAACTTCCTGTTTTGGTTAATCCAATAAACATCCCCGAATATTGTGCTCTTATCCAATTAGATTTTTCTATAAAAAGAGTTGGGTCAACAGTAAAATCGGCATCTTTTTTAGGATTTAGCATGTCTAAATGAAATAAAAAGCGTTTTGCACCATCAAGTCCTTGTTGTGTTATTTCAGCATTTAAATCTAATGATTTTCCTCCTTCAAATAATAGCATTTTAACACCCAGTTTTGTGCATGCTCCTCTAAATGATCCAGGAATGTTTTTAGAATATAAAGTAAAAGGAGCTTTAAAAACATTTGCTAGCTCTTTTAATTCTGGGTTATTGGGAACAATTCTAATTTGAGGAGCATTAAAACGACTGGCACCACCCGCATGAAAATCTACAGCATAGTCAATTATGGGAATAATTTCTTTTACTAAAAAATGTGCAAATCTACTGGCTAATGATCCTGTTTTACTACCGGGGAAAACCCGATTTAAATCGCGACCATCAGGAAATTGTCTGCTTTGATTTACAAAACCAAAAATATTGATTATAGGGATACAAATGATTGTTCCACATTTAGGTTTATTGATTTTACGTCTAATAATTTGGCGTACAATTTCTGTTCCGTTTATTTCATCACCATGTAAACCTGCACTAAATAATACTACAGGGCCATCTACTTTTGAACGCTCTATAATAATTGGAATTTTAAGTTTATTCATTGTATGAAGTTTTGCAATTTCTACTTCTACAATTTTACTTTCACCTGGAAAAATACGTTCTCCTAATAAATAGATAGCTCTGTCTTTCATTGTCTTGTAATAAGGGGCTAAATGTAGACAATCTATTTAAAAAATTATATAATCACTTCAATTAAATAAACTGTAGCAATTTTAGTAACTTTGTTTAATCGTTACATACTAATTCGTTTTTAACTCTTTTTATTAAAATAAGACCCAATGCAATCCTCTTTAGAACTTCAAATACAAACATTGCCAGATAATCCTGGAGTGTATCAATATTTTGATAAAGATGATAAAATCTTATATGTTGGTAAAGCCAAAAATTTGAAAAAAAGAGTATCCAGTTATTTTACAAAAAACCACGACAATTACAAAACTAGTGTTTTAGTAAAAAAAATAGTTTCCATAAAGCATATTGTAGTGGCTTCTGAATCTGATGCTTTATTATTAGAAAACAACCTCATAAAAAAACTACAACCAAGATATAATATTCTTTTAAAAGACGACAAAAGTTATCCTTGGATTTGTATCAAAAACGAGCCGTTTTCTAGAATTTTTCCCACGAGGAGAATGGTAAAAGACGGATCAGAATATTATGGTCCGTATACCAATTTTAAAATTGTGAATACCCTATTAGAAATGATTAAAGAATTGTATCCCTTGCGAACATGTACTTATGATTTATCTGCTTCAAATATTAATTCTGGTAAATATAAAGTATGTTTAGAGTATCACATTGGAAATTGTAAAGGCCCTTGTGAAGGACTGGAAACCTTGGAAGATTACCAAAAACAAGTAGAAGCGATACGTCAAATTTTAAAAGGTAATTTTAAAGAAAGTTTAAAAGATTTTAAAAAGCAGATGATGCATTTTGCTGAAAACATGCAATTTGAATACGCTCAAAAAATCAAAGAAAAAATAGAGGTTTTAGAAAATTATCAAGCAAAATCGACTGTTTTAAATCCTAAACTTTCTAATATAGATGTGTTCTCAATTGTTTCTGATGAAACGATGGCTTATGTAAATTTTTTACAAATTTCGCATGGTGCTATTGTACGTTCGCATACGATGGAACTGAAAAAAAAGCTAGAAGAAACAGACGAAGAATTACTAGAATTAGCAGTGGTAGAGTTAAGAGAACGTTTTAAATTGAGATCAAAAGAAATTATCTTGCCCTTTCCTTTGTCTTTAGGAGAAGATCTAAAAATTACCGTTCCACAGTTAGGAGATAAAAGACAGGTTTTAGATTTATCATTGCGAAATGCCAAGTATTACAGAATGGATCAATTAAAGCAAATAAAAATTGTGGATCCAGACAGGCATACCAATCGGATTATGGCACAAATGAAGAAAGATTTGCGCCTTGCTGTAGAGCCAAGACATATTGAATGTTTTGATAATTCTAACATACAAGGAACAAATCCAGTTTCAGCTTGTGTTGTTTTTAAAGATGGAAAACCAAGTAAAAAAGAGTACCGTCATTTTAATATAAAAACAGTAGAAGGTCCAGATGATTTTGCGTCTATGGAAGAAGTGGTTTACAGAAGGTACAAGCGATTATTAGATGAAAATGAGCCTTTACCTCAGTTAATTATCATCGATGGAGGAAAAGGACAATTATCTTCAGCTTTAAAAAGTATTGATGCTTTGGGGTTGAGAGGTAAAATTGCAATTATAGGAATCGCAAAACGGTTAGAAGAGTTGTTTTATCCAGGTGATTCGGTTCCTTTGTATTTAGATAAAAAATCAGAAACTTTAAAAGTTATTCAATATTTGAGAAATGAAGCCCATCGATTTGGAATTACACATCATAGAGACAAAAGAAGTAAGGCCGCTTTAACGAATAGTTTAGAGTCTATTCCTGGAATTGGTGAAAAAACGATGATTACATTAATGAAATATTTTAAAAGTGTTAAAAGATTGCAAAATGCAACTGAAAAAGAAATTTCTGAGGTTGTAGGACTTTCAAAAGCCAAAAAAATTACCGAATTTTACAAGACCATTTCACACTAGTTCTATTATGAAAAAACTACTGTTCTTATTTGCTTTTCTTTGGGTTACTTTTATGAGTTACGGTCAGGATTCATTAGTGGATAATAAACCTAAAATTGGATTAGTACTTAGTGGTGGTGGAGCTAAAGGATTGGCACATATTGGTGTTTTAAAAGTAATTGACTCATTAGGAATCAAAATAGACTATGTGGCTGGAACCAGTATGGGAGCCATAATTGGAGGGTTGTATGCATCAGGATATTCAGGTGAAGAATTAGATTCCATATTTAAAGAAGTTGACACCGATGCCCTTCTACAAGATTATACACCTAGAGAATCTAAAACATTTTATGAAAAGAGGAACGATGAAATTTATGCGTTTTCGCTTCCTTTTAATCATTTTAAATTAGAATTACCCAAAGCACTTTCTAAAGGTTTGTACAATTATCATTTGATGTCAAAGCTCACGAAACATGTGTCAACGATTACTGATTTTGACAAATTGCCTATTCCTTTTTTATGTATTGCTACTGATGTTGAAACAGGGAAAGAAGTTGTGTTAAGACAAGGAACACTTCCAAAAGCGTTATTGGCTAGTGGTGCTATTCCTACTTTGTACAATCCTATTGAAATAGATGGAAAAATGCTAATTGATGGTGGTGTAGTCAATAACTACCCTGTTGAAGAATTAATAAAAAAAGGAGCTGATATTATTATTGGCGTTGATGTTCAAGATGGATTAAAAAAATTAGCTGATATAAAAGGCGCAACAGGAATTTTGTCTCAGGTAACCAATTATTCTATGATTGAAAAAATGAGCAAAAAAATAGAATTAACTTCCATTTACATTAAACCTAATATAAAAGGATATACTGTGGTTTCTTTTGAAAAAGGAACTGAAATTGTTATAAAAGGAGAAACAGAAGCCAAAAAACATTTAAAAGAATTACTGCCTTTAAAAAGTAATTATAAAAAACCGGTTATTGAAAAGCAATTAGTGGACACACTTTATATAACTGATTTGGAAATTAATAATCTGGATAAATTTACTAGAGCTTATGTCGTAGGGAAACTTAAATTCAATACAAATTCTAAAATTGAATATAGTGTAGTAGAAAGAGGCATTAATAATTTGAATGCAACGCAAAATTTTGAATCTATTTTCTATTATTTTAAAAAGAATAATGTGGGGGAACGATTGGTAATTGATTTAACTGAGAGTAAAAAAAATACTTTTTTAAAACTAGGATTACATTATGACGGACTTTTAAAAAGCGCTTTATTGCTTAATGTTACTAAGAAAAATTTGATTGCAAAAAACGATGTTTTTTCTTTAGATGTTGGTTTAGGAGATAATTTTAGATATAATTTAAACTATTATGTAGATAATGGTTTTTATGTTAGTTATGGATTTAGTTCAAAATATATAGTGTTAAATCGAAACCTAAGAAACGACTTTTCGGGAAATATGATTCTCGAAAACAGTGGACTATCGTCTTTAAGTATCGATTTTTCAGATTTTTCAAATCAAGCGTATATACAAACTATTTTTGCACAAAAATTTTCAATAGGAGCGGGTGTCGAATTAAAACATTTAAAAATTGAATCCGCTACGATTTTAAATAATGTGGATCCAATTATAGATAATAGTGATTATTTTTCTTTAATTGGTTACTTGAAATATGACTCTTTTGATAATAAGTATTTTCCCAAAAAAGGATGGTTTTTTGTTGGAGATTTAAAACCCGTACTGTATTCTTCAGATAGAGCCGATAATTTTGAGAAATTTACTATTGCAAAAGCAGATGGAGCCATAGCTTTTACCGTGCATAAAAAATTTACTTTTAAAGTGCAATCTGAAGGCGGTTTTTCTATTGGAGAAAACAGAGTTCCTTATTTAGATTTTGCTTTGGGAGGTTATGGTTTTACCCAAATTAATAATTTAAGGCCTTTTCTAGGGTATGATTTTGTCGCACTAAGTGGTAATAGTTATGTTAAGGGAAGTGTGGTTTTAGATTATGAATTTTTCAGAAAAAACCATCTTAATTTTACAGCAAATTACGCTAATATTGGAAATAATATTTTTGATGATGGTACTTGGATCAAAAGACCTATGTATAGTGGTTACGGTTTTGGATATGGATTAGAATCATTAATTGGTCCAATTGAAATAAAGCATTCTTGGTCTCCAGAAACAAAGGACCATCATACTTGGTTTAGTATAGGTTTTACATTTTAATTTTTTTTCCGATATTTGTATAGATGAAACAATGGGACAACTTATTAATCCATTTAAAATTCCTCATCAAGAGAAATCCTGAGTGAGCTGGTTAGTTATGGTTATTTTTTAAAGTTATTTTTAGCTTTAATGTTTTACATGTTCAACTTTTAAACTAGCAACAAAATGCCAATATATCATAAACTGGGATCAATTCCTCCAAAAAGACATACACAATTTCGTAAAGAAAATGGCGATTTATACTACGAGCAATTATTTGGTACCATAGGCTTTGATGGGATGTCTACCAATATGTATCATGAACACAGACCTACGCAGGTTAAAGAAATTAAACAACAATATAGCGTAGCTCCAAAAATTGCAAAAGCAAACAATATTCAGTCCTATCGATTAAGAGGATTTCAGGTGACACCTCAAAACGATTATCTTGAAAGTAGAAAAATTGTTTTAACTAATTCAGATTGCCATATTGTTTTAGCAGCTCCAAAACAATCAACGACTACTTATTTTTATAAAAATACCGATTCCGATGAAGTACTCTTTATTCATAGAGGTACGGGTAAATTAAGAACCATGCTAGGAAATCTAGATTTTAAATATGGTGATTATTTGGTTATCCCAAGAGGAATGATTTATAAGATAGATTTTGATACTGAAGATAACAGATTATTTATAGTAGAATCTAGAAGACCTGTATATACTCCTAAAAGATATAGAAACTGGTTTGGTCAATTACTAGAACATGCTCCTTTTTGCGAGCGAGACATTCGTAGACCAGAAGAATTAGAAACTCATAATGAAAAAGGAGACTTTGTAATAAAAGTAAAAAAGAAAGACGAAATTTTTGATATGGTTTATGCTACACATCCTTTTGATGTAGTAGGCTATGATGGCTATAACTATCCCTATGCCTTTTCAATTCATGATTTTGAACCCATAACAGGAAGAATTCATCAACCACCACCTGTACATCAAACCTTTGAAACGGATGCTTTTGTAATTTGTTCTTTTGTACCGAGACTTTATGATTATCATCCTTTAGCTATTCCTGCACCTTACAATCACAGTAATATTGACAGTGATGAAGTGTTGTATTATGTTGATGGTGATTTTATGAGTCGTAATGATATTGAAGCAGGACATATTTCATTGCATCCAGCTGGAATTCCTCATGGACCACATCCTGGTGCTGTTGAAAGAAGTATCGGTAAAACAGAAACACAAGAACTTGCAGTTATGGTAGATACATTTAAACCATTAATGGTTACAGAAGAAGCCATGAAAATAGCAGACGAAAAATACTATCAATCTTGGTTAGAATAAACAATGAATTATAATAAATTATCTGCCGATCCTATTGCATTAATTTTAGCCATTGTATCGTTAGTTTTAGGTTTTTTAGGTTGTTGTTGCTATGGTATACTTGCTTTTATACCGCTAATATTAAGTATAATAGGATTAGTTCTTGCAAATAATAGTTTAAAAGAATACTATCAAAATCAGGAAGTCTTTTCCTTACAAAGTAAGAATAACGTAGATTTGGCCAAAATTTTAAATATAGTTTCTATAGTTATAAATGGAATCATTTTTTTATTTGGAATTATAGTTTTACTTTTTTATGGAACTATTATTACAAGTAGTGTATTAAATGGGATTCAACAAAAAGATAATTTTGAAAATTTAGAGTACCAATTGGATTCAGTAAACACTACTCATGAATTTCAAGAGGAAAAAAATAATAAAATAGACACAACACAAATTAAATATAGGTAAAATCATGTCAAAAGAAATAAAATCAGTAAACTACGGTTTAGAAAAAATATTTGAAGGAGCTCAAGATTTCCTTCCACTGTTAGGAACAGATTATGTTGAATTTTATGTAGGGAATGCAAAACAAGCGGCTCATTTTTATAAAACAGCATTTGGTTTTCAATCCTTAGCATATGCAGGTTTAGAAACTGGAGTAAAAGACAAAGCTTCCTATGTATTAAAACAAGACAAGATTCGTTTAGTATTAACTACAGCATTAAATAGTAATTCACCTATTGGTGAACATGTTAAAAAACATGGAGATGGAGTAAAAGTTATAGCACTTTGGGTAGAAGACGCTCGTAAATCATACGAAGAAACAACAACTCGTGGCGCAAAATCTTATTTTGAACCTATGGTTGAAAGTGATGAGCATGGAGAAGTGGTTCGTGCAGGAATTTATGGAGCTTATGGAGAAACAGTTTTTATTTTTGTAGAGCGTAAAAATTATAATGGAATCTTTATGCCAGGGTATAAAGAGTGGAAATCAGATTATAATCCAGAGCCTGTAGGGTTAAAGTTTATTGATCACATGGTAGGTAATACAGGATGGAATAGAATGAATGAAGCCGTGAAATGGTTTGAAGATGTGATGGGGTTTGTGAATTTTCTTTCGTTTGATGATAAGCAGATTACTACCGAATATTCAGCCTTGATGAGTAAAGTAATGAGTAATGGAAACGGTAGAATCAAATTTCCAATCAACGAACCAGCTAATGGTAAAAAACGTTCACAGATTGAAGAATATCTAGATTTTTATGAAGATGAAGGAGTACAACATATAGCTGTTGCAACTGATGATATCCTAAAAACAGTTTCGAGTATGCGAGCTAGAGGGGTAGAATTTTTAAGTACACCTCCACAAGCTTATTATGATGCAATACCTGAAAGGCTAAAAGACCATATGGCTAATTTTAAAGAAGATATTTCTGAATTGCAAAAATTAGGTATTATGATTGATGCTGATGAAGAAGGGTATTTGTTACAAATTTTTACGAAACCAGTTGAAGATAGACCAACCTTATTTTTTGAAATTATTCAAAGAATGGGTGCAAAAGGGTTTGGAGCAGGTAACTTTAAAGCGTTATTTGAGTCTATCGAAAGAGAACAAGCATTACGAGGTACATTATAAAATGTGAAAAATATTTAATATTATTAAAAAATACTATTAAATATTAAAAATAATTCTGTTAAAAGAGTTAAAGTTAATATTTCGATGAATAATCTTCAAAAAACTATATACATTTGCACTCGCAAAAAAGGAAATAATTTTTATCTCCAATTTTGCTAGTAAGTTTTCATAATTTATAGTTTTTGGTTGGTTAATAGCATAAAAACTCAGTCATTAATTTTGACTGGGTTTTTTTGTTTCTTATTTTTGGAACAGAAATTGCACTCTTTTCTAAAAAATAAAATTATGAAAAAAATAATAGTACTACTTATCGTTTTTATTTCAACCAATTCATTTGTTCAAAAAGAGGATGCATTTACCACTGGAGAATGGTTTAAGCTAAGAATCCACTATGGTTTAGTTAATGCAGGTTATGCAACACTTGAAATAAAAGAAGCTACACGCGATAACCATAAAGTGCATCATGTTCTTGGGAAAGGATGGACTACAGGAATGGCAAAACTATTCTTTCAAGTAAAAGATGATTACCAAAGTTTTTTTGATAAAGAAACAGGAAAGCCCTATCAGTTTTTAAGAAAAATTGATGAAGGTGGTTATACAAAATATCAAGAAGGATTCTTTAATCAGTCCAATAATACAGTGAAAGTTAAAGATTACGAAAAAAATACAGAAAACACATATACTGTACCAGAAAACGTGCAAGATATTGTATCTTCTTTCTATTATTTAAGAAATCATCCCAAAATAGATGTTTTAAAAGAAGGGGAATCTATAGCTATCGACATGTTTTTTGATAATGAAACTACAAAGTTTAAGTTAAAATATATTGGTAAAGAAGATATAAAAACTAAATTTGGCAAAATTTCTTGTAAAGTTTTCAGACCTTATGTGCAAGCAGGTAGAGTTTTTAAAGAAGAAGAAAGTTTAACTGTTTGGATATCAGATGATGACAATAAAATTCCAATTCGAATTAAAGCTAGTTTGGCTGTTGGATCATTGAAGGCTGATTTGGATGCTTTTAAAGGATTGAAGCACTCTTTTAAAGTAAAAATAGACTAATGGAAGTAACACCAGAGATGATTCATCAATTAGAAAAAATTGATGAAAAGTATAAAAAGATTAACCAAAATACAGAAACACATTTAGAAGGGCTTTTATGGTCTAAACCAATTACCTATTGGGATTATATTCAAACGGATGCCCTTTTGAACCTGCAAATCCAAAGGACAACATTACCAGATGAAATGGTCTTTATCATGTATCATCAAGTTAATGAGTTGTTGTTTAAGATGATTCTTTGGGAAATACATCAATTGGCACATACAGAAGAGCCTAAAACCTATTTTTTTACTGAAAAACTAGGTAGGATTAGTCGGTATTTCGATATGTTAACTACCTCTTTTACGATCATGACTGATGGAATGGAGCCAGCTCAATATTTAAAATTTAGAAATACACTAACACCTGCAAGTGGGTTTCAAAGTGCTCAATATAGATTAATTGAATTTGCAACTACCGATTTAATAAACTTAATAGACAATCGCTTTAGAGCAACTATAGATAGAAATACTCCTTATGAACATGCTTTTGAACATTTGTATTGGCAAGCTGCTGGTAAAGATTATGCTACAGGTGAAAAAACATATTTGATTAAAGAATTTGAAAGAAAATATAAAAAAGTATTTTTAGATTTTATGGAAGAATACAATACCATAAATCTTTGGAGAAAATACAAACAATTACCAAAAGAAGATCAAGAGAATGAAGCGTTGATTAAAGCAATGCGTCATCTAGATAAAACAATAAATATAACTTGGGTAATGGGTCATTTTAATGCCGCAAAAAAATACATTGAAAGTGTGCCAGGGAATCATGAAGCTACAGGAGGAAGTGATTGGAAAAAATATATGTTACCAAAATATCAAAAGAGAATATTTTTCCCTGAGTTATGGACGCAAGAAGAATTAGAAAACTGGGGAGAAGAAGTTTAAAAAAGAATAAAAAAACTATTATATTGAGATATCTAGCGCTATTACTACTGTTTACCATTATTATTTCCTGTGATAAAAAAGAGGAAAAAAAAGAACAACCTAAAAAAGTTGAAATTAAAGAACCAGTTGTTAAAGAATTCGGATTTATTTTTAATAATTATAAAGTAATTAGAGATACAATTAAGTCTGGAGATAATTTAGGACTTATTTTTGACAAATATAAATTACCAGATAGTTTAAAGACTTTTGAAGTAGTAGAAAAAGTAAGAGATTCTTTCAATCCTCGAATGATAAAGATTGGTAAACCATACCTGCTTTTTTTAGATAAAAAGGAACCTAATGAATTACTGGCTCTTGTTTACGTGAAAAATTCAATTGAATATGCAGTAATTGATTTTAGAGACTCTATTCATGTTAGTAACAAGAAAAAAGCAACTTCTTTAAAAAGAAGGACAATAGCAGCTGAAATTGAAGGATCTTTTTCTGAAACTTTAGCAAAAGAAGGTGCTAGCCCAGCTTTAGCCTCTCGTTTAGCAAAAGTATATGAATATTCCATCGATTTTTTTAAGATTCAGAAAGGAGATAAGTTTTGTGCAACAATATACGAACGCTTTATTGAAGACTCTATTTATGCAGGAGTAGAAAGAGTGGAGTCGACCTATTTTAAACATAGAGGTAACGTTTTTTATGCTTTTCCTTATAAATTAAAACCAGAACAAAGTATGCCAGATTATTATGACGAAGAAGGAAATGGTTTGAAGAGTATGTTTTTGAAAGCACCTCTAGACTATTTTAGAATTTCCTCTCGTTTTTCTGGAAGACGTTTTCATCCTGTTCAAAAAAGATGGAAGGCACACAACGGAACTGATTATGCAGCAGCAACAGGAACACCCATTAAGACTACTGCTGCTGGTGTAGTGGAAAGAGCAGGATATACTTCTGGGAATGGTAATTATGTTAAAGTAAGACACAATGCTACGTATTCAACACAGTATCTCCATATGTCTAAAATTTTGGTTAAAAAAGGACAATATGTGTCGCAAGGACAAGTAATCGGAAAGGTCGGAAGTACTGGTTTGGCAACAGGACCTCATGTTTGTTATCGTTTTTGGAAAAATGGTGTTCAGGTTGATCCATTGCGATTGCAATTGCCAAGTGCAGAACCTATGAAAAAAGAAGATAAAGAACAATATTTAAAATATATTGAACCTCTGAAAAAAGAATTAGATAGTGTAATGACTAATAAATTTAAAGAATAATGATTTTAGAATCTATTAACCCATCGGGAACAGTTGCTTGGCAAAATTTAAGAGCTCATTTTAATAAAATCGAGTATGTTTCTATGAAAGAAATGTTTGCTAATGATACTAAAAGAGCAGAGAAATTTAGCATACAATGGCAAGATTTTATTTTAGATTTTTCAAAAAATAAAATTACAGAAGAGACAACAGCTTTATTACTTGCTTTAGCAAATGAAATAGATTTAAAAAAAGCAATTGAAGCTTATTTTTCTGGAGAACCCATTAATCAAACAGAAGATAGAGCTGTATTGCACACAGCTTTAAGAGCAAAAGAAGAAGAGGAAGTATATGTAGATGGTGTAAATATAATTCCTGAAGTATATAAAGTAAAAAAAGAGATCCAAAAGTTTACATCAGAGATAATCAATGGAACTAGAAAAGGATACACAAATAAGACTTTTACAGATGTTGTAAATATTGGTATTGGAGGTTCCGATCTTGGACCAGCTATGGTGGTCGAAGCATTACAATATTATAAAAATCATTTAAATGTTCACTTTGTTTCTAATGTAGATGGTGATCATGTAAATGAAGTTATAAAGAAACTAAACCCTGAAACGACACTTTTTGTAATTGTTTCTAAAACATTTACAACACAAGAAACACTATCCAATGCAGAAACTATTCGTGCATGGTTTTTAAAACATGCTAAACAAGAAGATGTAGCCAAACATTTTGTTGCCGTATCTACAAATATTAAAAATGTTACTCAATTTGGTATTTCGGAGGAAAATATTTTTCCAATGTGGGACTGGGTTGGTGGTCGTTTTTCTTTATGGAGCGCGGTAGGTTTAAGTATTAGTTTAGCGGTAGGGTTTGACAATTTTAATAATTTATTAAAAGGAGCAAATGAAATGGATATTCATTTTAGAGAAACTCCTTTTGAACAGAATATACCAGTTGTTTTAGCCTTATTAAGTATTTGGTATAATAATTTTTATGGTGCGGAAACAGAGGCTTTAATTCCATATACGCAATATTTACAAAAATTAGCTCCTTACTTGCAACAAGGTATAATGGAAAGTAATGGAAAAAGTATTTCTAGAGATGGTAATCCTGTTAACTACCAAACTGGAACAATTATTTGGGGAGAGCCAGGAACTAACTCTCAACATGCATTTTTTCAATTAATTCACCAAGGAACTAAATTAATCCCAACTGATTTTATTGGATTTAAAAAGTCATTATATGGAAATAAAGACCATCATGACAAGTTGATGTCTAATTTCTTTGCTCAAACAGAAGCCTTGTTAATGGGAAAAAATGAAAATCAGGTGAAAGCTGAATTCGAAAAAGCAGGAATGCCAGAAGAAAAAGCGACTTTTTTAATGCCTTTTAAAGTATTCGATGGAGATAAGCCAACCAATACATTGCTTATAGATGCATTAACTCCTAAGAGCTTAGGAAAGTTAATCGCTATTTATGAACATAAAATTTTTGTTCAAGGGGTAATCTGGAATATTTTTAGTTATGATCAATGGGGTGTGGAATTAGGAAAACAATTAGCAAATTCGATATTGTCTGAGATTAATACTAGAGAAATTAAAACTCATGACAGTTCTACACAGTTTTTATTACAAAATTATTTAAAATAAAATAATTCAAATAGAATTAAACCAAAATCCTATTTCATTTCAATGGTCTCATTATAATGAAATAGGATTTTTTTCTTATAAAATGGATTGTAGTTGTTTTTTTGTAAGATAAATCGTTATTATTTTAGTTAAAACAACAATAACTTTATGAGATTTATCCTGTTTTAAAATATTTTTTTTAAACTATTTTCTTTAAATGTTTGTTTTTTTAGAATTATGTTTAAAAAAAGTATTAAATATTAGTGCTTTTGTAATAATATTTTAAAATCAAAATGTTAACATTCACTTAACATACAACTCAAATCCTTGTACCAATTTTGCAAAAAAATTAACAACAAATGAGAGTTTTTAAAAAATTAATCATTCTTGGGTTATTCATATTGACAACTCAAGCTATTTTTTCTCAATCAAAAATAACGGGAGTAGTTATTGATGGAGATTTTAACGGACCTCTACCAGGTGCAAATGTATTTGTAAAAGGTACAAAAGATGGGGCTACCACTGGATTTGATGGTAAATTTGAATTTACTACTAGTGTAACTTCAGGTGAAATCGTAGTATCATACTTAGGTTTTCAAACTAAAGTGATACCTTTTACAGGATCAACTAACATTGGTAATGTTGCTTTAAAAGCTGATGAAAATCAATTAGAAGCAGTAGTAGTAATTGGTAAAGGAGTTATTGACTTAGCTGGCGATAGAAAAACTCCAATTGCAGTTTCAACAATTAAAGCCGCTGAAATTCAAGATAAAGTTGGTACTGCAGATATTACACAAGCAATGGTTAATACTCCATCTATTTATGTGGCAGACCAATCAAGAGGATATGGAGATTCTAATATCAGAGTTCGTGGATTTGAACAAGATAATACAGCAGTATTAATTAACGGTCAACCAGTAAATGGAATGGAAGATGGATTAGTGTATTGGTCTAACTGGTCAGGTTTAACTGATATTGCTAATGGAATTCAAATTCAAAGAGGTTTAGGTTCGTCTAAATTAGCTATTTCTTCTGTTGGAGGAACGATTAATATCGTTACTAGAGCTACAGATAAAAAAGAAGGAGGTTTTGCTTCTTTAGGTGTTGCAAATAATAGTTATTTTAAAACACTTGCTGGTTACAATACAGGATTGAACGAGAAAGGTTGGGGTATGAGTATTATGATGTCACATTGGCAAGGAAATGGGTACACTATTGGTACTCAGGGTAATGGGCAAAATTATTTTATATCAGTTGGTTATAAACCAAATGATAAACATAATTTCAACTTTTTATTAACTGGAGCTCCTCAATATCACAACCAAAGTTATTCTCAAAGAATAAGTGTATATTTAGATAAAGGAAGAAAATATAATAATAACTGGGGTACTTTAAATGGTAAATTTAAAAGTGAAGTTGGTAATTACTATCACAAACCAGTGGCTAACTTAAACTGGGATTATACAATTTCTGAGAATTCAAATTTATCTACTGTTCTTTATGCTTCTTTAGGAAGAGGAGGAAGTGTTGGAAGTGTTGGTTCTAGAGTAAGAACTGCTGATGGTCAAATTAATTTCGATCAAATTTATGCTAATAACGTAGCTAGTGCAACAGGTAGATCAACTTATGCTTTAAGAAACTCTGTTAATAATCATTCTTGGTTTGGTTTAGTAAGTAATTTTGAAACTAAATTAAGTGATGAAATTAGCTTTAATGCTGGTTTAGATATTAGAACATATAAAGGAAGTCACTTTAGACAAATTACTGATTTATTAGGAGCTGATTATTTCTTAGATAACGGTAACGTTAATATTCCTAATAATCAAATTTATGCTACTTATGATTCAAACCCTTGGAGTGCATTATTTAATTTCGCAAATGAGAATGAAAGATACGCATGGGATTATGATGAAAGAATCAATTATGGTGGTGTGTTTTCACAAATAGAATATTCTAATGATAATTTTTCAGCTTTCTTTCAAGGGTCGGTATCAAATCAATCTCACGTAAGATGGGATAGATATCAATATTTACCTGAAAACGAAAAAGCAGAAGCAGTTAACAATATTGGTTATAACGCAAAAGGTGGTGTAGCATATAATATTAATGAAAACCATACTGTGTTTGGAAATGCGGGATATTATTCTCGTCAACCATATCATGATAATATTTATTTAAATTTCGGAAATGATGTAAATCCTTTAACTGAAAATGAAAAAATCTTAGGATTAGAATTAGGTTATAGTTTTACTTCTTCATTTATTTCTGCTAATTTAAATGCTTACAGAACTTCTTGGAAAGATAGAGTTACTTCTAGTTCTACTACAGCAACTGCTGGTCAAGTGGTAGGAACTACAGTGTTAAATGATGGAGATATTATTTATACAACGAATCAAGGTGTTGAGCAATTACACCAAGGTGTTGAATTAGACTTCACAGCTAGACCAACTGAAAAACTTAATGTAAGAGGTTTTGCTTCTGTAGGTGATTGGCAATATAAAGGAGATGTTGTTACTGTTAAGAGAGATCAAGACAGAAATGTTCTTCTTGAAACAAGAGATGACGTTGATGGTGGTAAAGTAGGTGGTGCTGCTCAAACAAGTTGGGGGTTAGGTGTAAGATATGAAATCTTACCACGTTTTAATATCGATGCTGACTGGAGAAACTACGATAAATTATATTCTGATGTAGGTGCAATTAAAGAAAATTTAGAATTACCTAAATATGATTTAGTAGATGCTGGTTTATCATATAAAATGTTAGTAGGTAAAGATGATAAAAATTCAGTAAACTTCAGATTAAATGTTAATAATGTATTTGGAGAAGTTTATTTAGCTAGTCTTACTACAACAAATCAAGCACAAGCAGGTGATCAAACTTTTAACGGAATTAACGTTAGTAATGTTGGTTACTTTGGTTTAGGTACAACTTGGAATTTCACAGTTAGATATAATTTCTAATAAAGAAACTTAATTAAATTACTAACCGCTTCACAATTTTTTTGTGAAGCGGTTTTTTTATTTCCTATCTTTGTTACATAACATTAAAAAAAACCATTATGTATACAGCATTACAATCTGCACATTCTATTTTTGCTTATATTGTATTAACGATTTTATTTCTGGCATCTTTAAATGCAATTATGGGAGTTGTGTCTAAAAAGCTTTTCTCAGATAAAGATTTACGTCTTTCGCTTTTTGCTTTAATTCTTTCTCACATGCAGTTGCTAATTGGTTTAATTTTGTATTTTGTTTCTCCTAAAGGATCTGCAATGCTTGGAGAAATGAAAGATGCGGGTATGCGTTTAACTTCTTTAGAACATCCTTTAATTAATATTATAGCATTGGTTTTAATTACTATTGGATGGTCAAAACATAAGAAAGAAGAAAGTCATAATGGGAAATTTAAGAAAATTGCTATTTTCTATTCTATAGGGCTTCTTTTAATTTTATCAAGAATTCCTTGGTCTAGTTGGTTAAGCTAATCTATAAAATAGTAGAAGAAATGAAAATATATAGTTTTAGTATTATTGTTTTATTTCTTCTCTTAATTGTAAGCAGTTTTACTTGTAAACAAGAAGCATCGTTTTCAAGTAAAACTTTTTTATTAGATACTATTAGAAAAGATAGTATGGTTGTAGATACAGTTGTGGTTTCCGATTCTCTTGAATTAGCAACTTCATTACCTTTTGCGGTAATCTACAAAGAAAGAGTACATGCTTCCTATTATCATGATAAATTTAATGGTAAAAAAACGGCAAGTGGCTCCATTTTTAATAATTCTAAATATACTGCAGCTCACAAAAAATTGCCTTTTGGTACCAAAGTATTAGTTACTAATGTAGCTAATCATAAATCTGTTTTAGTTACTATAACTGATAGAGGACCCTATACTAAAGGCAGAGAGATAGATTTGTCAAAAGCAGCTTTTATGGATCTCACAGAGCATAGAAACACTGGATATATCTTAGTAAACCTTCAAATATTAAATGACTAAAATCAGCTTTGTGCTGATTTTTTTTTGATGTTATTTTAACAAAAAATTAAGTTCGTTTAGTTCGGTAATTAGCGAACCTGAATTATCTTTGCACAAAATATTTTTATGATGCAGGAAGAAAAGCAAGAATTAATTGAAATGTTTGGTGTTCATTTTGAACAATTGTACAACATTCCTCCATTAGCATCTCGAATTTTAGGGACATTAATTATAGACGGTTGTAAGTCTGGATTAACTTTCGAAGAATTAGTAGATAAAATGCAAGCGAGTAAAAGTTCAATTTCGACAAATTTGAATCTGCTTTTAAAAATGGAGAAGATTTTTTATTTTACTATAGTAGGTGATAGAAAAAAATATTTTAAAGCGGCACCACTCAGCCATCGATTAAATAATTATTTAAAGCTAGTAGATCAAGAAAAAATACTAATTGACAAATTAATCGATTACAGAGAGAAAAATACTTGTTGTACTCAAGAAAAAATAAACTTACAAAATAGTTATGCCTATAAAGAACATATGGAAAAAGCAGAACAGCTTTTATTAGCAACTATTACAAAATTTAAAGAAATAGAAGAAAAAAACCAATTAAATAAATAACCTAAATTTTCAAATGAAAAAAAGATATATACTAAGCGCTATTTTGTTATCTCTCGCTTTTTTTTCTTGTAATAATAAAGAAGCAACCAATCAAGCTCCACCGGTACAACCTTATAAAGTAATTGAAGTAGCCAAATCAAATACGACATTATTAGCAGAATACCCAACAACTTTAGAAGGTGTTGTGGATGTAGATATTCGTCCAAAAGTAGATGGGTATATTGAAAAAATATATGTAGATGAAGGACAAGAAGTAAGAAAAGGACAACTGCTTTTCAAATTAGAAACACAAACAGCTACACAAGATGCTGGTGCGGCTAAAGCTAGAGTGGATGCGGCACAAGTAGAAGTCAATCGTTTAGCTCCATTGGTTGAGAGAAATATTATTAGCGATGTACAATTAGAAACGGCTAAGGCAAATTTAGCTTCTGCTAAAAGTACGTACCAAAGTATTGTTGCTAGAATCAACTATGCTACAATTAAAAGTCCGGTTAATGGAATTGTTGGCACATTACCCTTTAGATTAGGGAGCTATGTAAGTAGTCAAACGCAAGAACCGTTAACGAGAATATCCGATATTAGTTCAATATATGCTTATTTTTCGATGAACGAAAAACAGCAATTAGATATTATGATGCATGCAGAAGGGAAAACCTTTCAAGATAAAATTGCAAAAATGCCTCCAGTTAAATTAATTTTAAGTAATGGAGCTATTTATGAAGAAACTGGAAAAATTGAAACGATTAGCGGACAAGCAAATACGCAAACCGGTTCTTTTAATGTAAGAGCTAGTTTCAAAAATCCTAATAAACTATTACGCTCAGGGGGTAGTGGTGCTATTCAAATCCCTACTAGTTTGAATGAGGTGATTTTAATTCCTCAAAACGCAACCATAGAAATGCAAGACAAGCGTATTGCTTTAATTGCAGACAATGAAAGTAAGGTAAAAGCGATACCTATTGAAGTGCGACCAGTTCCTGGAGGAAAATATTTTGTAGTAGATAAAGGATTAAATGAAAAAGATAAAGTTTTAGTAGAAGGTGTTGGAATTGTAACAGAAGGAACACCTATTAAACCGCAAGTAGTAACAATAGAAGAAGTGGTTAACCCATCAAAAAAATAAATACTAGTAAGTAATATATGTTTTCAAAATTTATTGACAGACCCGTATTGTCAACAGTGATTTCTATTATCATTGTTATTTTGGGAGTGTTAGGGTTAATCTCACTTCCTGTTTCACAATACCCAGAAATAGCACCGCCTACCGTAACGGTTGCCGCAAATTATCAAGGAGCAAGTGCTGAAGTTGTAATGAATTCGGTAGTTATTCCATTGGAAGAACAAATTAATGGAGTTGAAGACATGACTTACATGACTTCTACTTCAAATAATGACGGTTCAGCAACTATAAATATTTATTTTAAATTAGGAACGAATCCCGATTTAGCTGCGGTAAACGTGCAAAATCGTGTTTCAAGAGCAACACCTTTATTGCCTCAAGAAGTAACACGTGCTGGAGTAACAACCGCAAAAAGGCAAAGTGATAACATTTTGATTTTTTCACTCTATAGTGAAAATAAAGAGTATGATATGACTTTTCTTCAAAACTATGCGAATATTAATATTTTACCAAAAATCAAACGTGTTCCAGGTGTGGGTGAAGCGGTAATCTTTGGACAAAAAGATTATTCGATGCGAATTTGGTTAAAGCCTGATGTAATGGCGGCTTATGGATTAGTACCTTCAGATGTAACTAATTTATTAGCAGAACAGAACATAGAAGCAGCACCAGGGCAATTAGGAGAAAGTGCAGATCAATCTTTTCAATATACTTTAAAATATAAAGGACGTTTACAAAGTACTAAAGAGTTTGAGGAAATTATTGTACGCTCTACTGAAAATGGAGAGATTCTTAAACTGGGAGATGTAGCTAGAATTGAATTGGGTGCTGTAAATTATGCGAGTAATACGTTAACCAATGGGAATCAGTCGGTGGCTATTGCTATTGCACAAACAGCAGGTTCCAATGCACAAGAAGTAATTGAAGGGTCATTACAAGTATTAGATCAATCTTCTGTTAATTTTCCAAAAGGAATTAAGTATACCACTTTAATTAATGCGAATGACTTTTTAAGTGAATCCATTACCAAAGTTATCCACACTTTAATTGAAGCCTTTTTATTAGTATTTGTGGTGGTATTTATTTTCTTGCAAGATTGGAGATCAACACTTATTCCGGCTATTTCTGTACCTGTAGCTATCGTAGGAACCTTCTTTTTCTTGAGTATTTTTGGTTTTACCATCAATTTATTAACCTTATTTGCTTTAGTATTAGCTGTAGGAATTGTAGTAGATGATGCAATTGTAGTCGTGGAAGCAGTCCATGCCAAAATGGAAGCAGGAGAACATAATCCTAAAAAAGCGGCTCACAGTGCCATGAATGAGATTAGTAGTGCTATTATTTCGATTACTTTAGTCATGTCTGCTGTTTTTATTCCCGTTTCTTTTATTAATGGTTCAGCAGGAGTTTTTTATAAACAATTTGGATTAACATTAGCTGTATCGATTGTTTTATCTGCTATTAATGCCTTAACGCTTTCACCCGCTTTATGTGCTATTTTCTTGAAACATCATGACAAAGACGAAGAGAATAAAGGCGTGTTAAAACGTTTTTATAGTGCCTTTAATGTTGCTTTTGATGCTACTACAATAAAATATAAAAAATCGGTGGAGTTTTTCATCAAACGGAAATGGTTAGCCTTTTTAGGAATAGCTCTTTTTGCTGGAATTTATGTTTTATTATTAAATGTTACACCAAAAGCATTTGTACCAAGTGAAGATACTGGAGCTATACTTTCTGATGTTTCGCTTCCTCCTGGAACTTCATTAGAACGAACAGAAGAAGTATTATTGCAAATTGAAAATAAAGTAAAAGATATACCCGAAATAAAAGAAGTGCTTCGAATTTCTGGACGAAGTTTAATCAGTGGTACAGGAAGCAATTACGGAATGGTAATTGTAAAATTAAAACCATGGTCTGATCGCCCTGAAAAGAATCAAGAAGTAACCGCTATTGTTCAAGACTTATTCAAAAGAGCAGCAGCTGTAAAAGACGCAAGGGTTTTGTTTTTTGCACGCCCTACTCTAGTTGGTTTTGGTTTTACCAATGGTTTTGAGTTACAGTTGCAAGATCAAAAAGGTGGTTCTATCAAAGAGTTAAGCGAGGTGAATAACTCGTTTTTAAAAGCTTTAAATGGTAGGCCAGAGGTAAAATATGCAGCTACTTCTTTTTCACCAAATTATCCGCAATATAGAATTGATTTGAATGTTGCTGCGATTAAAAAATCTGGTTTAGCGGTTACCGATATCTTAGGAACCATGCAAGGCTATTATGGAGGAGTGTATGCATCTAACTTTAATAAGTTTGGTAAACAATATCGAGTTGTATACCAGTCTGAACCGCAATTTAGAAGTGATCCAGAATCATTAAATAAAGTTATGGTTCGTAATAATAATGGTCAAATGGCTCCAATTTCTCAATTTTTAACTTTAGAAAAAGTTTTTGGACCGCAAGCTATAGATCGATTTAACTTATTTACTTCGGTAAAAATTACAGGAGCACCTAATGAAGGTTTTAGTACAGGAGATGCCATTAAAGCAGTGGAAGAAGTAGCCAGTCAAAGTTTGCCATTAGGTTACGGATATGAATTTTCAGGAATGACAAGAGAAGAAATTAGTGCAGGAGGACAAACACTTTATATTTTCTTATTATGTTTAATATTTGTCTATTTCTTATTAGCCGCTCAATATGAGAGTTATATGTTGCCTTTTGCGGTATTACTTTCTTTGCCTGTAGGATTAGCTGGAGCCTATATTTTTGCCTATTTTTTTAATGTAAGTAATAACATTTATTTACAAATTACTTTGATTATGTTAATTGGATTGTTAGCCAAGAATGCAATTCTTATCGTTGAGTTTGCTGCAGAAGCCAGAAGGAAGGGTTGGAGTATTGCGCAAGCTGCGGTTCAAGGTGCAGTAGCTCGTTTACGACCGATATTAATGACATCCTTTGCTTTTATCTTAGGATTATTGCCATTAATGTTAGCTAAAGGGGCAGGAGCTATTGGTAATAATGCTATTGGAACAGGAGCAATTGGCGGTATGTTAATAGGTACTGTTTTAGGAGTATTTATTATTCCAGTTTTATTTATCATTTTCCAAGCTTTGCAAGAAAAGGTAAGTAGTAAAACGATAGAAACGACACAAACTGAAGAAGCTACAATTGAATAAGAAATTAAAAATGAAAAAACCATATATTATAAAAAGTGTCCTTTTACTAGCGAGTATTTTTTTGTTGCAATCTTGCTTTGTAGCCAAAAATTACGAATCGCCTAAAGTAACAACCGATAATTTATATCGAACAGAACTTAGTAAGGATAGCACTTCAATAGCGATGCTCTCTTGGGAAGAATTATTCTCTGATAGTTTATTACAAGGATATATCAACGAAGGACTGGAGAACAACTTAGACATGCAGATTGCGCTTCAAAATATAACCGCTTCTGAAGCTATGATGAAACAAGGTAAAGCAGGGTATTTCCCTACGCTATCAGCCAATGCAACTTGGACACATCAAGAAACCTCTGAAAACAGTCAGTTTGGGAGGCTTTTTAGTAGTATTGACCAATATGAGTTATCTGGTAAATTGAGTTGGGAAGCCGATATTTGGGGTAAAATAAGAAGTAATAAAAGAGCGTCGGTTGCTCAGTATTTACAATCACAAGCGGCAAAACAAGCCATACAAACGCAATTAGTTGCCAATATCGCTTCTTTATATTATCAATTGTTAGCTACAGACGCGCAAATAAAAGTAGTAACACAAACGATAGAAAACAGAAATGAAAGTGTGGAAGTGATTCAAGCTTTAAAAAAATCGGGAAGTGTAAATGAAGTCGCTGTGCAACAAACAGAAGCTCAAAAATATGCAACTGAAATTATTTTGAAAGATTTGGAATATAACCTTAAAGTTTTAGAAAACTCATTTAACCAACTTTTAGGAAAAGCTCCAGGAACCGTTTCTCGATCTACTTTTGAAAATCAAAAAATGGAAGCTAATGTTTCTGTTGGGTTACCAGCATATCTACTAAGTAAAAGACCCGATGTGGTAGCAGCTGAACTCAATTTTAGAAATACTTTCGAACTAACCAATGTGGCTAGAAGTTATTTCTATCCTTCTTTAACGGTAAATGCAACAGGCGGGTTACAAGCTTTAGAATTAAAAGATTGGTTTAATACAAAATCTATTTTTGCTAATATAATTACAGGTTTAACACAGCCTATTTTTAATCAACGTCAAAATAAAACGCGTTTGGAAGTAGCCAAAGCCAATCAACAAAAAGCCTATTTGCAATATGAAAAAGCCTTGTTGGTTGCAGGAAAAGAAGTTTCGGATGCTTTAGCTAGTTATGAAAATGAAACTGATAAATTAAGTATTCGGGAAAAACAACTAGAAGCATTAACTAATGCTGCTTCTTATTCAGATGAATTACTTCAATATGGTTTAGTGAATTATTTAGAGGTATTAACGGCAAAAGATAATGCCTTAAATACAGAAATTAGCTATATCGACAATAAATACAAACAAATGAATGCCGTTATCTCATTATATAAAGCATTAGGTGGTGGAAACTAATTAAAGCCCTGTGAGAGCAGGGTTTTTAACTTTATTTTCTATGGAACGAAAAAAAGAAATAATTGAAAAAGCATTAACTCATTTTCTTAAAAATGGAAGCAAAATTATTACTATGGATGATATTGCTAATGAATTTCGATTGTCTAAAAAAACGCTTTATTCGCTGTTTGAAAATAAAGAAGCACTCTTAAAAGATGCTGTCGATTTGTTATGGAACAATTTTTTAGATGAACTAACCTTAATTAAAAATAAGGAAGATAATCCACTATTAAAAATTATTGCTATTTATAAAGTAGCAATTGAAAATATTAGCAATATCAATCCTATTTTTTTAATCAGTTTAAAAAAATACCATCATGATGCTATGGATGTTTACAAGTATTATAAAATGTTCATGTATAAAGATG
Source organism: Flavobacterium sp. J27 (assembly GCF_004303025.1). Taxonomy (GTDB): domain Bacteria; phylum Bacteroidota; class Bacteroidia; order Flavobacteriales; family Flavobacteriaceae; genus Flavobacterium. The sequence continues at coordinate 124,605 of NZ_PJQW01000001.1, forward strand.
TGGTTAAGCCTTTATTAGAAGAAGCTAAGACAAAACAATTGATCCGAGAAGATATCGATATCGAATTGTTTCATAATATTAACTTTGAAGACATCGATGAAAAATTATGGAAATACAAAGTGTTTGAAAATTATTCCATTCCTCAAGCAATCGATTACTTCATTATTCTAAAATTAAAAGGAATTCTCACCAAAGAAAATTTCGATTTATTCTAATTTTTCCAGCTTGTAAATGGATTTTTACTCAAATAACTATTATAATATCTAGCATCTGTTGTTACTTCTTCTCCTAGCCAGTCTGGGCGTTCAAAAGTTTCGTCTTCTTGTGAAAGTTCTATTTCAGCCAGTACTAAACCTTGATTTTCTCCAGCAAAAACATCTACTTCAAACACATGAATACCTACAATAACTTCATAACGAGTCTTATCAATTATCCCTTTTTCACATAGCGTTAATAACTGCTCTGCTTCTTCAATAGGAATCTCTTTTTCCCATTCCATTCGCGTCATCCCAGAACTCGTACTCTTCCCTTTAATTGTCACATAACCATGATCACCTTTAATACGAATACGAACTGTTCTCTCAGGCAAACTAGACAAATAACCTTGTACAATACGATTGTGTTTTACTGCTTCTTTTATAAAAGCATTTGATGTTACTAAAAATTTGCGTTCAATTTCAACCATAAGTACTGTTTTTATTTTTCGAAGCTATTTCCTGCTATCCGTTACAATCTTTTATTGCCAAAGAAAGTATAAATCTCTTATCAAAAGAATTGTTGGCAATAAAAGGATTTTCACTGCTATCAGGGCTAGGCTAACCAAATATACTATAAATTTGTAATATGGAAGAGGGAATTCAATATCGAAAAATTATTCATATAGATATGGATGCATTTTACGCGTCTGTAGAACAAATGGATCATCCCGAATTGAAAGGAAAACCTCTAGCTGTAGGAGGAAGCGAAGCTCGAGGCGTGGTTAGTGCTGCGAGTTATGAAGCACGCAAGTTTGGAGTTCGTAGTGCTATGAGTGGTGTGCAAGCCAAGCGCAATTGCCCCGATTTAATTTTTGTAAAACCTAGATTTGACCGCTACAAAGAAATTTCTAGAAAAATTAGAAAAATATTTTTTGAATATACTGATTTGGTGGAACCGCTATCTTTAGATGAAGCGTATCTTGATGTTACCGTAAATAAAAAAAATAATCCTAGTGCTTCTTTAATTGCTCAGGAAATCAGAAAACGCATTTTTGAAGAAGTAGGACTCACCGCTTCTGCTGGAATTTCAATCAATAAATTTGTGGCTAAAGTGGCTTCCGATTACAACAAGCCCAACGGACAAAAAACAGTCAATCCAAGCGAAGTGGAAGCTTTTCTAGAAAAACTAGACATCAAAAAATTTTACGGAATTGGAAAAGTGACTGCTGAAAAAATGTACCAACTGGGCATTTTTACAGGATATGATTTGAAACAAAAATCATTGGAATTTCTAGAAAAGCATTTTAGCAATAGTGGACCCTATTATTATCAAATATGTAGAGGGATTCATAATAGTCAGGTAAAACCTAATAGAACCATAAAGTCAGTAGGTGCAGAACGTACTTTTTTTGAAAACCTTTCTTCAGAAGTATTTTTAGAAGAAAAAATAATCAGTATTGCTAACGAACTAGAAAAACGCTTGCAAAAAAGTAAAATAGCAGGAAAAACCATTACTTTAAAGCTAAAATATTCCGATTTTACGTTGCAAACCAGAAGTAAAACGTTACCCTATTATATTTCCGATAAAAGTTTATTAATAGATATTGCTAAAGAGTTATTGTATCAGGAACGATTAAAAGACTCGGTGCGTCTTTTAGGGTTGTCTTTGCATAATTTAAACAATCAGGAATCTAAAAAAACAACAGAACCGAAACAAAAAAGTATATCCATACAGCTTCAATTTGATTTTAAAGAATAAGTTTTTGATTACTTACCTTCCAGAATTTTCAATGTATTAAAAATCAAATAATTCTTTAGGTTCTATTCCAAGAGCTTTTGCAATACTATAAATATTTGACAAAGATGTATTAACTACACCTCTTTCAATTCTACTAATTACAGATACATCCACATCACAATCAATAGCAAGTTGAGCTTGAGTTATATGTTTGTCCAACCTTATTTTTTTAAGATTTAAGCCAAACTTTTTCATAAATTTTATATCTACATTTTTACGCACATACAAAATTTGTTTATTATCTTAAAAATTACATAGGAGTTATTGTCCTAGTTGGTAATAATTTTTTTACTTTAGCGTTTTAAAAAAATCTATTAACTTTAAAATCTGTATATGAAACAAACAATGAAAAATTTATACTGTTATTTCGTTTTAATTCTACTATTTTCCATTTCATCTTGTGAAAACAATGAAGACATATTAGAAGAAAACATCCAAAACAAAACTAATTTTACGATTAAAAAAGTCAAATACAACGAGCTGATAAAAAATACCATAATTTCTGAAAAAATAAACCAAATTCAGGGTATAAAAACCAAATTAGAAACGAATAAAACAATCTATAATTCTATATACGATTTCTTCATTGCTACTGAAGAAGCCGTATTTATAGATGATGGTATTTCTCAATCGTATACTTTTCCTGTGTACAGACTTGATCAGCCTGTAATAACAGAAAATCTAGTAATTTATATAGACAGTCAAAAAACACTCACTTATCTAGTAGATTATGGTGAGGATATAACTACGATAAAAAACAAATCAAAAACCGAATTAGAAAGAAACAAAGTAAAACATTATCTGTTAGACCTAGATACAAGTGCAATGATAGGTTCCAAAATAGTAGACCCTACATTAGAACTAGTCTGTATTGAAAGTTACTCTTGGGAATTAGTAGAATACCATGAAGGCGATTTAACAGGAGGACCGTTATATGAATATGGTTGGGTCTTACAAAGCTCCTCTTGTGCTTGGGTTTCCAATGGCGGTGGTGGTGGCACCAGCGGGAGTGATGGCAGTACTAGTGGAAATGATGGTAGTACTGGCACTACGGGTGGCAGTGGTAGTCTTAACGGTGGAGATACGGTAAACACAACCCCTACAAGTATAAGTGATATGAATGGAGGCGGTTCTGGAGTGTCTTTAAATCAAGCATTTAGAGATCAATTAAATGAAGAACAAAATGAATGTTTAAACTCACTATCTTTAACTCAACAAAGAGACATTAGAAATTATATAAATGATTTAGCAAGTACTACTAATGCCGTAAGTATAATCCCTTATTTTAATAAGGTGGAAGATTTTATGGATGCGGCTTGTGGTAATCCTGATTTAAGTTTTGACTTTTATTTATCGTTACTCTCACCAGCTTATATTGATTTTTCTGAAATTGATACCACAACTCCAGAAGGACAAAGACTAGACTGTATTTATAAAAAGTTAACTAGTTCTGTAGAATTTAGACAATTATTTGAAGATACTTTTGGTGGTGACCAAGATAAAATTAATGTTAAATTTAGATTGCAGCCTAATTTATTAAGTGTAAATGGATTACCTTCAGATGGAAATTGTACCCCTACAGAAGTAATCAATGGCAATTATTATACAGTTATTACTATAAATAGCGATATACTTACTGGAAATTTAGAAAAAGCAAATATTTTAATTGCCAAAACCATTATACACGAATACTTACACGCTTATTTAAATCTTAAATATTTAGATATAAATCAAGGAACTACTTTAAGCTTTTTATCTAATTTACAATTAGAAGAGCTAATGTATTATTATTTCACACCAGCTACGGAACATGATTTTATGTTTAACCAAATGATTCCAGTATTTCAGAATATTTTATCTGAAATCATCAGTGAATTATTGTCGACTGAAGATATAGCTGATACTAATAATAATCCAATAACAGATGCAAATGGAATAGTTATAGAAAACTTTAATTTTATGAATTTTTATAAGTATATTGCTTATGAAGGTTTACATAATTCACAGAGCTATATGAATGATATAGAAAGTAATCCAATTGAAAAAAGAAAACATATAGAATACAATAATTATGCAAAAAACTCATCAAATGATTGTCAATAAGTTAAATTTCTGTTTATTAATATTCTTTATTTTTTTCTCTAAAAACATATCATTTTCTCAAACCTTGGAAGAAATTAAAAAAAATGATACTATATATATTTATTTTGATATTGATATAAAAAATACAATTAAAAAAAACGCAGTCAGTACAGGAAAATCAATTTTTTATGAAAATTTTATAACGTATGAATTTAATACTAATTTTATGAATACAATTATTTTCATAAGTAATACCTATAAAAATCGGGATGACATAAGAAAAGGAATTAAAAATGATGAAAGAATAGAAAGGAAATCATTTTTAAAGAGAAACAAAAATATTATTTTAGATTATGCCTTTTTTGAAAGGTATGGTTTTAAAGAGACTTTTTTTGAAATTTATAAAAAAACAGTCTATTTAATAGATAAAGAAGAAATAAAAGGCAGAAAAATAAAAGTGAAACAAGTAGATATAGCATGCTATACTTGCTTTGAGGAATAATTTTAAAAGACTAGTAATAATTTACTAGTCTTTTTTGTTTTAATTAAGAGTTTTAAATATTGAATTTTTAAAACTAATTCTATTAAAGTTTTTTTTCAATTCAACATAATACCTTCAAGATTAAATAATTTATAACACTTATTTGAAACAGTGCGATTTATATTGTTTTTATCAATTATTAAATCTTCAAAATTATAACCTGGTAATGAAAAGTCTTTAGGAATTTCTAAAAGTAAAAGATTATTGTTTTTTAATAAAATGTAATTTATATCATAACCATTTGGATAAGACACATAAAGTGATATAGCATTTTCAAAATCAAGTTTTGTTGAAAGTTCTAGGGGTAATTTTTTAAAAACTTCTTCTTGTTTATTTGTTTTGAATGTATTTTTTACAAAAGATACATGTAGTTCGTTTTGAGTATTTGAATTTAAAATTTTTTGTAAAAATACATGATTGTCAATTTTATTCTTTATTTCTTCTTTTATACTTGAAAAATTTTTGAGAGGAGTTATTTTTTCATTTATTGGCATTAATAAATCATAAATTATTCTCCCATCAGAATTTTTATCAATTAATTTTGCAATCCAACAATTTCCATCATAATTGGTAGATCTTATATCCATTATACGAGATGATTTAATTTGAAATTTTTCCAGTTCACTTCTTTCAGCATGAAGTAAATCATAAAGTTGTTTGTTAGGATTTTCAATTCTAGATTTTATAACATGTGAAAGAAAAGGAACTAAATTTTTAATTTTAATTTTCACTTCTTTTGCCCTTATACTATCTTTAAGGTAGTATGAATAACTCTTAAATGTGTTATAGAAGTTAAGCTTGTTAAAATCATCTATAGATTTATCCATTATAATTTCTACAATAGCATTTTCAAAATCATTTTGATATTTAGAATCTAAATCAGCATAGGCTTTAGCAATTTTATTTCCATCAGAAAAGTAATGCTTCTCTATTGTATCATTTATTTTAAAATTAGAACCAATTAAAATCTTATTTATATTTATATTTAATTTAGTCAATTCATTAATGTAAGTTCCTCTTCTTTGAGAAGCCATACTACTATTTGCAATTCTTGCTACATTATCATTCATTACATTTAAGAATGATTTTATAAAAATTTCCCAATTATAAGTTTGAGCCGCTAGTGTCGCTATTCTCTTTTGCTGAAATAATGGTGCATTATCATAACTACATGAACCAACTAGTCGGTTTTGTCTCATTAAGTTTAGAGCTCGCTCCTTTGATATAAACTTAGCAGTAAAATCTTCTAAATAAGGATTTGTAATTTTATTGCTCTCAGCATATAAAAGAGCATCTTCTATAAGAATTTTAAAATTGTTGTCAATTTTAAAAAGACTATCTGAAAAAAAATTTTGTTTTGATTGCCATTTTTGTAAATCTTTCATACTTAAAAGATAATTCTCCTTTACGTATGAAGGTTTATTAGTTTTAATTTCAAAGTATTTAACAAGAGAGTCTAAAATTGTCTTCTGATGTATTAAATTTTCTTTTTTATTATCAAAAAAAATAATTGTTTCTGGCTTAACTATTGCATCTGTATATTTAATAAAATCTGCATACTTCACAGGTATTTTCTTTATTTTAAAATTTTCATTTAAAATAAAACCTTGGATTACAGATTCATTCTTTTTTTCATTTGTGTAGCAAACATAAAAAAGATTGCTACTATTATTGTTTAATGAATCTGAAAAATTCATGGTAATACTATGACTATTGTTGTTTTCAATTTCAAAAGAGTTTATTACTAATAATTTTTTTTTATCATAATTTGTATAATTACTTTTTATAAGTAAAAGATCTTTATCTATTTGAAGGTCTGGAAATTTGTTAGCTAATTCATCTATATTTTTACATTTATGAAGCATTGATAAAAAATCATCATTTTTTTTTATTACAATTTTAAAAAAACTTCCAGTTGCTTGAGGAATTGCATTAAAAATTGGAGTTAAACCTTTTTTATATTTCTTCTCTTTAAGTTTTATTATAGTATTTAATTTTGAAATATTTTCTTCATTTATTATTTCTTCCTGAGAAAATAATGTATTGCTGAAAAAAACTAAAAAAAAGAAATATTTTAAATTTTTCATTATCTAATTAATGTTATTTTTTTCAATTTATTAATCTTTCTTTTGTGCGTTTTATTTAAAACGAACATTAATACAAATATAATTTTAAAATATTTTGTTTCTATTAAAAAAGCAACTCTTTTGAGTTGCTTTTTTATTTATTAAATTGTAAAATGAATTAATCTCTACTTGATAATTTAGCTAAAAGTCTTAAAAATTCCACGTATAACCATACTAATGTAATCATTAATCCCATAGCGCTAAACCATTCCATATATTTAGGTAATTGTCTTTGAGCTCCTTTTTCAATTAAATCAAAGTCTAAAAATAAGTTTAAAGCAGCAATGATTATTACAAAAATACTAACCCCAATACTTAATAAAGAATTGCCCGCATGTATGGGTTGGAAATTGATAAAAAAGGATAAAATCCATGTAATTAGATAGTAGCTAAAAATAGCTAAAGTAGCTGCAATAACAATTGATTTGAATTTTTCTGTCACTTTTACAATTTGATATTTGTACAAAGCAAAACAAACGATAAAAGTAACAAAAGTACAACTCACAGCTTGAATTACAATGCCAGGATATGCTGCTTCAAAAAATGCTGAAATTCCTCCAATAAAGAGACCTTCAAATAAAGCATAACCAGGCGCAACCCACGTTGATGTTTGCGGCTTGAAAGAAGCAATTAAAACAAGAACAAAACCAACTATTCCGCCACCAACTGTTAAAAGCATTGGGTTGTATCCCATGTAAGCTAAAAACCATGAAATCAAAGCTGAAGTTAATAATGTAGCTAATAAAATATAACTTTTATTAATTGTTCCATTAACAGTCATTGTATCTTCATAGGTAATAACTGTTGTATCTTCTATAGATCTAGATGTATTGTTAAATGTTTTCGATCCTAAAAAAGGATTTTTAGATTTTAAATTCATAAAAATAGTTTTAACAAAGATACAAATTATTCTATTTCAGAAACACGTAAGGTGTTTACCATTCCTTTTTTAACAATTGGCATGGCAGCCAGATTAATTACCATGTCGCCTGGTTTTACATAACCTCTTTCTTTACATATTTGATTAATATCATCGACAGTGTCATCAGTACTTACAAATTTATCATAGTAATACGCTCTCACGCCCCATAATAAATTTAATTGTGTTAAAATACGTTTGTTAGAAGTAAAAACTAAAATATGAGATTTTGGTCTCCAAGCCGAAATTTGAAAAGCAGTGTAACCACTATTAGTTAACGTTGTAATGGCTTTGGCAGCAATGTCATCTGCCATAATAGCAGCATGATAACAGATAGATTTAGTAATAAAACGCTTCGTACGTACATGAGGTGCATTTAAAGGCACTTTAATAAGTGGCGAATCTTCAACGCTTTCAATAATACGAGTCATGGTTTCAATTACTTGAACAGGATAGTTTCCTACTGATGTTTCTCCAGAAAGCATTACTGCATCTGCACCATCCATAACCGAATTGGCTACGTCATTTACTTCAGCTCTAGTAGGAGTCAGACTTGTAATCATAGTTTCCATCATTTGTGTTGCAACAATTACTGGAATTCGAGCCGTTTTCGCTCTATGAATCAGTTTCTTTTGAATTAAAGGTACTTGTTCTGCCGGAATTTCTACACCTAGGTCTCCACGAGCAACCATCAAAGCATCACAAAAGGCTACAATTTTATCGATGTTCTCTACCGCTTCGGGTTTTTCAATTTTTGCTACAATAGGAATTTTGTGATCCGAATGTTTTGCAATTAAGTCTTGTAACTCTTCTAGGTCTTTTGGTGTTCTTACAAAAGATAAGGCAATCCAGTCTACTTTGTTTTCAATCGCAAAAATAGCATCTTTAATATCTTTTTTAGTTAATGCAGGTAATGAAACTTTGGTATTAGGTAAATTAACTCCTTTTTTAGATTTTAACGGACCACCTTGAATAACAACGGCTTCTACTTCTGTTTTCTTATCAGTTTTAACTACTTCGAAAATAAGTTTACCATCATCTAAAAGAATGCGTTCACCTGGGTTAACATCTTTTGGAAACTCTTTATAATTCATGTATACTTTTGAAGCCGTTCCTAAAATATCTTCTGCTGTAGTAAATGTTATTTTATCTCCTTTTGCGACTACGACATCTTCTTTCATGACTCCAACTCTTAATTTTGGACCTTGTAAATCTGCTAGAATAGAGGTAGTATAGCCAAATTCATCATTTAGCGCTCTAATCATATCTATTCGTTCTTTAACGTCTTCATAATCAGCATGGGAGAAATTAATTCTAAAAACATTAACTCCAGCTTCAATCATGTCTTTTAATACATCTTTTGAACTAGTTGCAGGCCCTAAAGTAGCTACAATTTTTGTCTTTTTTGTTGTTGGCATTTTAATTAAAAAATTAAATTATTTTTTGATTTAAGTTTGTTCTGATTAATTGGGTACACCATGGCAATCTGTTCTATTTTTGACAGTTTTTGAAGAATCTCTTCCAAAGGAAAAAAACAGGTTTCAATATTTTCAATTTTTAAAATGTAGTCAGCTTTTTTGTGTTCAGGCAAAACATACATAGTAATGTCTATAGAATCAAAAATTCCATTGGTATTTTTTTCAGAGGTTATGGCAGTAGCCTTATTTTCAAATACATTCCAAATAATATCATGAATTTCATCATCAAACACAAAGTGACTGAAAGCTCCTCGACCTTCTTTAGTCTCAATTTCAATATTGGTTTCATTTTTATTTAATCGAATAGCCAATGCTTTATTTATAAAATAGGCCAAACGATAGTCTTCCAAACTAGAATGTATGGCAATAAGCTCATAATCTATCGAAATAAAATCATTTATCTGAATTTTATGAATAGCCATATCTTTGAAAAAATAAGTTGTAAATATACTATTTATAATATATAAAAAGTATTGTTTTTAAAGAAGTTAAGGAATGTTTACTAACGAAAACGTTTTAGTAATGCTATTTTTTTACTTATTTTTTGTTAATTTTTTCCTGAAGTGCAAAATAGGCTCTTTTGGCAGCTTTTTCTTCTGCTTTTTTCTTTGAAGTGGCTCTTCCTTTGGCTACTATTTTTTGATCAATAGTCAGTTTTACTCCAAAATACTTTTGTTCTTCAATACCAGTATCGTCAAAAACATCAAAATTAAATTGCTTTTTTTCTTTTTGACACCATTCGATAACTAAACTTTTATAACTAATAACTTTACCTTCTAACTTTGGAATGTCAACATAAGGTTCAATTACTTTTTGGTAAATAAATTTCTCACAGTAATTAAAACCTTTGTCAAGATAAATAGCTCCAATAAAGGCTTCAAAAATATTCCCATGTATGTTCTCTCCAAAATGTTGTGGGTTTACTTTGCTTTCAACAAATTGAATTAAATTGAAGTCTCTTCCTAATTCATTTAAGTGTTCTCTACTTACAATTTTTGATCTCATTTTTGTTAAATAGCCTTCATCTCCAGTAGGTACTTCATTGTATAAATGAGCCGCAATAACACTACCTAACATAGCGTCTCCTAAGAACTCTAAACGCTCATAATTAAAGGGGTTTCCTTTTTCATCTACCTTATTTGTAGAACGGTGAGTAAACGCTTTTTTGTAATAACGAATATTAACTGGTTGAAAACCTAGTATTTTGGCAATTTTATCAAAAAAAATCCCGTCTTCTGGAGAACGGGAATTTTTTATTATTTTATTGAAGAGTTTACGCATAAATTTATGCTTCAAGTTTTTTAAATAATACACAAGCATTGTGTCCACCAAAACCAAAAGTGTTACTCATAGCTACTTTGATATCTCTTTTTTGCGCCTTGTTAAGAGTTAAATTGAGTTCTGGATTAATATTTTCATCCACTGTAGTATGATTAATCGTTGGAGGAATAATACCATTTTTAATAGCTAAAATAGAAGCAATAGCTTCAATACCACCAGCTGCTCCAAGCAAATGCCCAGTCATTGATTTTGTAGAATTAATATTGATGTTTTTTGCATGATTACCAAAAACAGCACTAATCGCTTTTAATTCGGCAACATCTCCTAGCGGAGTTGAAGTTCCATGTGTATTAATATGTTCTACTTCTTCTGGGTTAATACCTGCATCTTTCAAACAATTTTCCATTACAGCAATTACTCCGATTCCTTCAGGATGTGGAGCTGTTAAATGATAAGCGTCAGAAGATAAACCACCACCACCTATTTCACAATAGATTTTTGCTCCACGTGCTTTTGCATGCTCATATTCTTCTAAAACTAAAGCACCTGCACCTTCGCCTAATACAAACCCATCACGAGTAGCATCAAAAGGTCTTGAAGCGGATTCTGGACTTTCATTTCTAGTGGATAAAGCATGCATCGAATTAAAGCCACCCATTCCTGCTATAGTTACAGCTGCTTCAGAACCACCAGAAATTATGACATCGCACATTCCTAAACGAATGTAGTTGAAGGCATCTATCATGGCATTAGCTGAAGAAGCGCACGCAGAAACAGTAGTATAATTTGGTCCCATAAAACCATTTCGCATAGAAATATGAGCGGGTGCAATATCTGCAATCATTTTTGGTATAAAGAAAGGGTTAAATCGTGGTGTGCCATCTCCAGCAGCATAATTTAATACTTCCTCTTGAAATGTTTCTAAACCACCAATTCCAGCACCCCATATAACCCCTACTCGGTGTTTGTTTACATTATCGGTAGTTATGCCTGCGTCTTTTATAGCTTCGTCACTTGCAACAATGGCATATTGAGAAAATTTGTCTAAACGTCTAGCCTCTTTTCTATCAATGAAGTCCTCCACTTTGAAGTTTTTTACTTCACAAGCAAATTTAGTCTTATGTTTTTCTGTATCATAATAGGTAATTGGAGCTGCTCCGCTTTTTCCGCTGATTAATGCATCCCAATATTCTTGAATGTTATTTCCTATTGGAGTTAGCGCTCCTAAACCAGTTACTACAACACGCTTTAATTGCATATAGATATGTTTTGATTATATAAAAAAACCCAAAGTGCTTTTAATAATAACTAAAAGAAACAATGGGTATTACATAGTTTATTTTTATGATTGTAATACAATCAATGTTTTCTACTAATAATAAAATAAATTTTCATCATAAATATATAAAAATATTTTTGAAAACCTATTTAATCGATTCTTTAATCATAGTTCTTGTTATAATTAAAGATGTCCTTACTGTAACATAAGGCTAAGAGAAAAGCGAAACAAGAACACCCATGTGATAATACACCAAATGGGTGTTTTGATATTATTTCTTAGCTTCCTCGATGTAAGAAATAGCTTGACCTACAGTAGCAATGTTTTCAGCTTGATCATCTGGAATTTGAATATCAAATTCTTTTTCGAATTCCATAATTAGCTCAACAGTGTCTAATGAATCAGCTCCTAAATCGTTAGTGAAGCTAGCTTCAGCTACAACTTCATTTTCGTCAACACCTAATTTGTCTACGATAATCGCTTTTACTCTTGATGCAATGTCTGACATAATCTTTTAATTTTAATTTAATTTGTTGGCAAAAATAAAAAACTTTATTTTAAAACAACCTTTTTGTTACTAAATAAGACTACGAAATTAAAAAAAATAATTCATAAAGACTTCATTTTTCTATTTTTTACCAATTATTATTCTTTTTTTTGTGTAATAAAAATTACAGGATAATGAAAAAAATAGTCATATTTGCTTCTGGTACTGGTTCCAATGCCGAGAAAATAATATTACATTTCAAAAAATCAAGTCTAGCAAACGTAGTCGGTATCTTTTCAAACAATTCGCGTGCCAAAGTATTACAAATGGCAGAAAATCATGCTGTTTATGCTGTTGTTTTTAGCAAAGAAGAACTAAATGATGGTGTGGTTTTAGAAAAAATAAATGCGATTCAGCCCGATTTAATTGTCTTGGCAGGTTTTTTATGGAAATTTCCAGAATCGATTATTCATCAATATCCTGATAAAGTAATTAATATTCACCCAGCTTTACTTCCTAAATATGGTGGGAAAGGGATGTATGGTATGCATGTGCATCAAGCAGTATTAAATAATAAAGAAGAAGAAACAGGGATTACCATTCATTATGTGAATGAGAATTACGATGAAGGTGCTTTTATTTTTCAAAAAGCGGTTCCTGTTACTGGTTGTACAACACCAGAACAAATTGCTGAAAAAGTACACCAACTAGAACATGAGTTTTTTCCTGCTGTAATAGCATCTCTATTAAAGCCATAATTTTATGCACGAAGTACATATATATACAGACGGTGCGGCCAAAGGAAATCCTGGGACAGCTGGTTATGGTGTAGTGATGGAATTAGTGGGTACACCTTATAAAAAAGAATTTTATGAAGGTTTTCGTTTGTCTACCAATAATAGAATGGAATTATTAGCAATTATTGTTGGTTTGGAAAAATTAAAAAACCCAAAAACAAAAGTTTTAGTAGTTTCAGATTCTAAATATGTGGTGGATGCTGTTGAAAAAAGATGGGTGTTTCAATGGGAAAAAATAAACTTCAAGAATAAAAAAAACCCTGATTTGTGGATACGATTTCTAAAAGTGTATCGTAAACATCAAGTTGATTTTAAATGGGTTAAAGGGCATAATAATCATCCTCAAAATGAGCGTTGTGATGCCTTGGCTGTAATGGCTTCTCAACAAGAAAAATTATCCATTGATGCCTTTTATGAAGCGAATGAGCAGTCATTTTAAAAAACAATTTCTTCATTTTAACTTTTACGTATATTTTCGGGAAACTAAAGGCAAATTCATTAAATTTGCCTCTTAAAATTTTAAAAATCATGTTACAAGTAGCATTTATTAGAGAAAACAAGGAAGAAGTAATTAAGCGTTTAGCCAAAAGAAATTTAGAAGCTAAAGACTTAGTAGAATCAGTAGTTGCATTAGATGAAAAAAGAAGAGCAACTCAGGTAGAATTAGATAACATTCTTGCGGAATCCAATAAGCTATCCAAAGACATTGGTGCTTTAATGAAGAGTGGAGAAAAAGCTAAAGCAGAGATTTTAAAAGAAAAAACAGCTAAGTTTAAAGAGCAAACTAAAGAATTAACGGAAACCTTGCATACAGTTACGGAAGCTTTGCAAGCTGAACTATATAAAATTCCAAATCTTCCAGCTGAGATTGTACCTATTGGGAAAACACCAGAAGAAAACGTAACGGTTTTTGAAGAAGGAGATATCCCGCAACTATACGAAGGAGCTTTACCTCATTGGGAATTAGCAAAAAAATATGATATCATAGACTTTGATTTAGGTGCTAAAATAACTGGAGCAGGATTTCCTGTATATAAGGGTAAAGGAGCTAAGTTGCAACGTGCATTAATTACTTATTTTTTAGACAAAAATACAGATGCAGGTTATCAGGAATTTCAAGTCCCACATTTAGTAAATGAAGCTTCTGGATATGGGACAGGACAATTGCCAGATAAAGAAGGTCAAATGTATCATGTAGGGGAAGATAATTTATACTTAATTCCTACTGCCGAAGTACCAGTAACAAATCTATTTCGTGATGTTTTATTAAATGAAAACGAATTGCCTATTCTTTGTACGGGTTATACCCCTTGCTTTAGAAGAGAAGCAGGATCATATGGTGCTCATGTGAGAGGTTTAAATCGTTTGCATCAGTTTGATAAAGTAGAGATTGTTCGTATAGAACATCCAGATAATTCATATACTGCACTAGATGGAATGGTGGAGCATGTTAAAGATATTTTAAAAGAGTTGAAATTGCCATATCGTGTACTGCGTTTATGTGGTGGTGATATGGGATTCGCTGCTGCTTTAACGTATGATTTTGAAGTGTTTTCTACAGCACAAGACCGTTGGTTAGAAATCTCTTCAGTATCTAATTTTGAAACTTTCCAATCCAATAGATTAAAATTGCGTTTCAAAGATAAAGAAGGTAAAAATCAATTGGCGCATACTTTAAATGGTAGTTCATTAGCCTTACCAAGAGTATTAGCGGGTATTTTAGAAAATTATCAAACACCTGAAGGAATTGTGGTTCCAGAAGTGTTACGAAAATATACTGGTTTCGATATCATTAACTAAATAGTTAATCTTCACTTAATAATGTACTATTTTAACGCAAAAGTGTTACTTTAGTACATTGTTTGTTTTTATGAGATTGCTTGAAATGTTGTGTTTCAAATTTTGTTAATTAAGTTATAGTAGTCAGCTATTTGAACAGATTGCTAAAAACAATAAAAAGATAAATGAAAAGAATTGCGTTATTTATTCTGTTTTTTTTCTCTCTGGTTGTTCCTTCTCAGAATGAACAGTTAGCACTTGATTATTATGAAAAAGGAGAATTTGAAAAAGCATTAAGTTTACTTGAACAAATAGCTGCAAAACAAACTTCAAATTATTATTTTTTCCAAAGAATTATAGATTGTTATCAGCAATTAGAGCAATTTGATAAGGCAGAAAAAGCAATTTTAGAAAGAAAAAAAAGATATGATCAACCTATTTTATACATCGATTTGGGATATAATTATCAATTGCAACATCAGGAAGATAAAGCAAAAAAGCAATATGAATTAGCTATAAAAGAAATAGAAAAACAACCTTCTTATGCTTATCAAATTGGAACAGGTTTTGAAAAGAAAGTACTACTTGATTGGTCTCTAAAGGCATATGAAAAAGGACAAGAAATTAATCCCGAATTAAATTTTGATTATCAAATAGCTTTATTACAAGGACAATTAGGGAATATTGAATTAATGGCAGACAAACTTTTGGATTTTGCGTATGAAAAACAAGAAAATACACCTGTAGTTCAAAACTATTTAACCCGTTTTATAGCCGATGAAGCACAAAGTAACTTTTTAAATTATTTAAAGAAAACATTACTATTAAGGACGCAAAAGAATCCTGATGTATATTGGAATCAATTCTTAAGTTGGTTATATGTACAACAAAAAGAATATGGAAAAGCCTTTATTCAACAAAAAGCAATTTACAAAAGAGATCAAGAGAATTTGTCAAACATTGTTTCTTTAGGTTATATGGCTGCTGAAGACAATCAAAATGAAGATGCGGTTACTATTATGGAATTTGTGTTAGAAAATGCTCAAGATATTCTGCTTCAAGTAGAAACACATGCTTTTTTAATGAAAATTAGAATAGAAGAAGCATCAGTTTCTGATTATGAAAAAATAAAAAATGATTTAAAAAGTTTATTAGAAAAATATGGCTTTACGGCCAATGCGATTGAGTTAATCCGATTGGATGCCCATTTTCAGGCCTTCAACTTAAACACTCCAAAAGAAGCTATTGCCATTTTAAATAAAGCACTAGATTTAAGGCTGAATAACAGGCAAATAGCAGAAATAAAAATGGAATTGGCAGATATCTTAATCTATGATGAGAAATTCAACCAAGCAATTTTATATTATGCGCAAGTAGAAGACAACATGAAAAACGATGTTATTGCGCATGAAGCTAGTATGAAAATGGCCAAAGCCAATTATTATAAGAATGATTTCGATTGGGCCTTACAACAAGTAAAAGTATTAAAACAATCCTCTAGTTTACTTATAGCAAATGATGCGGTAGAATTGTTTTTATTAATTAAAGATAATTCTTATGAAGATAGTACGAGAGTGGCTTTAACAGCTTTTGCGAAAGCTGATTTATTATTATACCAAAATAAGCAAGAACAAGCATTAAGCGGTTTTATAAGTATTTTAGAAAAGTATAAAGGAGATACCATTGAAGACGAAACACTGTATAAAATTGCAACCATTTATACTAGAAAAAAAGAATATGAAAAAGCGCTTTCTTATTACAAACAAATTCTTGATCATCATGCCGATGGAATTTTTGTTGATGAAGCTTTATTTTTTTCTGCCGAAATTTACCGCAAAGAATTACAAGAACCAGATAAAGCAAAACCGTTGTATGAAAAAATGATTTTTGAACATGCAGATAGTATTTATTTTACTGAAGCACGAAAACAATTTAGAATTTTACGAGGGGATGCTAATCTTTAAAAAAATAATAAATGATTATATATAACGTAACTGTAAATATAGATGAAAGCGTACACGACAAATGGCTACAATGGATGAAAAATAAACACATCGACGATGTGCTTTCAACAGGGTTGTTTATTAGTGCTAGAATGGTAAAAGTATTGGTGGAAGAAGAAATGGGAGGTACTACTTATTCGGTACAATACTTTACAGATTCTAGGGCAAAACTAGAAGAATATTATAAAAGTCATGCGCCAAGATTACGCCAAGAAGGTTATGCTCTTTTTGCAGACAAAATGCTTGCCTTTAGAACCGAACTTGAGGTAATGAGTGAACATTATGGGAAGGAGAACTAAAATAATGCATTTGAGTACTTTTAAATATTCTTATTTCTAATTTCTAAATTCAAAACATGTCAGTTAAAGCCAAAAAACATTTAGGACAGCATTTCTTAACCGATGAAAATGTGGCTAAAAATATAGCCGATACGTTATCTTTAAAAGGATATCATAAGGTGCTTGAAATAGGTCCAGGAATGGGTGTGTTAACCAAATATTTACTAGAAAAACCAATCGAAACTAATGTTATTGAAATTGACACCGAATCAGTAGCTTATTTAGAAGAAAACTATCCAAAATTACACGGTCATATTTTGTCAAAAGATTTCTTAAAATACGATTTGAACGAAGTTTTTAAAGGAGAGCCTTTTGCTATTATCGGTAACTTTCCTTATAATATTTCAAGTCAAATTGTATTTAAAACATTAGAAATGCGTCATCAAATACCAGAATTTTCAGGTATGTTCCAAAAAGAAGTTGCCGAACGCATTTGCGAGAAAAAAGGAAGTAAAGTATATGGTATTTTATCTGTACTCACACAGGCATTTTATGAAGCAGAATATCTTTTTACCGTTGATGAAACAGTCTTTAATCCACCTCCTAAAGTAAAATCTGGAGTGTTGCGATTAACCAGAAAAGAAAATTTTGAATTGCCTTGTGACGAAAAATTATTTTTTACTGTAGTAAAACAAGCGTTTAATCAAAGAAGAAAAACCATGCGAAACAGTCTTAAAAGCATGATAAATTCTGATAATTTAAAAGAAGATAGTATCTTTGACCTTCGTCCGGAACAACTTTCTTATGAACAATTTATAACATTAACTCAAAAAATAGCGGCCGATGGAGTTTAAAATCAGTAAAGACTTATTAAATGAATTAGAACTTCTTATTCAAGATAATAAGGAAAAAGAAGTATTAGATCTACTTCACGACATACACTTTGCTGATATTGCTGAAATCATGGGAGAAATGCAATCTCATGAAGCGATTTATATTTTTAATGCTCTAGATTCCGAAAAAACGGCCGAAATTCTATTAGAGTTAGATGAAGAAGTTCGGGAAAAAATCCTTAGAAGTTTATCTGCTAAAGAAATTGCAGAAGAAATAGACGAATTAAGTACAGATGACGCAGCTGATATTATTGCCGAACTTCCTCAATCGAGAAAAGAAGAAGTAATTTCAGAACTAGAAGATGTAGAACATGCTAAAGATATTGTTGATTTATTACGATATGATGAGGATTCTGCAGGAGGTTTAATGGCAAAAGAGCTTGTAAAAGTCAATGAAAATTGGAACGTTTTAACTTGTGTTAAAGAAATGCGTGCCCAAGCAGAAAATGTTTCAAGGGTACATTCTATTTATGTGGTTGACGATGAAAATCGATTAAAAGGAAGATTGTCATTAAAAGACCTTTTAACCACTTCTACCAAAACACCTATTAGTGAAGTATATATTCCCAAAGTAGATTATGTAAAAGTCAATACTGAAAATGTTGAGGTAGCTAGAATTATGCAAAAATACGACTTGGAAGCCATTCCAGTAGTGGATGAATTAGGAAGATTGGTGGGTAGAATTACCATTGATGATATTGTCGACGTAATTAAAGAAGAAGCCGATAAAGATTATCAGTTAGCAGCAGGTATTTCTCAAGATGTAGAAGCAGATGACAGTATTTTAGAATTAACTAAAGCGCGATTACCTTGGTTGGTTTTAGCTTTGTTTGGTGGTTTTGTATCGGTACGTGTTTTAGGGATTTATGAACCCGCGATGGAAGAACATCGCAATTTATTCTTTTTTACACCACTTATCGCTGCGATGGCTGGAAATGTAGGTGTGCAATCTTCAGCGATTATTGTACAAGGTTTAGCAAATAATGCTTTGTCTGGTTCGCTTTTAAATCGATTGTTAAAAGAACTTTCTTTAAGTTTATTAAATGGGTGTATTCTTTCATTCATATTAATGATAGGAAGTCATTTTTTATTAGGAATTGATTTTCAAACTGGAATGACCGTTTCTTTGGCCTTACTTTCTGTAATTATTATGGCTTCTCTAATAGGTACTTTTATTCCCATTATTTTAGATAAATACGGTATCGATCCTGCATTGGCTACCGGCCCATTTATTACTACCAGTAATGATATTATGGGAATTATTATCTTTTTTACTATTGCCAAAGCCATTTTAGGATTTTAACGGTAAAGCATTATTTGCATTCTGTAGAAATCACAATCGATTTGTCAATTTTTATACTATTTTTTAAAGTCATTTTGAATGTAATGTCACCATTAAAATTTTCGTAATAAATCATGTATGGAAATCCATTTGGTGTGTTTTTATCTTCTTTCCATTTTTGATATGCTAGTGAATGATATAAAAAAGGAATAAAATATAAAATGTCTTTTTTAACAATAAAATGACAGGTAATAATTTCTTTTCTTTTTTGAATTTGTTTTTGAATATTATTTTTTAATGCATAATGATAAAATACTTCATTATTTATTATCGTGTCATTAAAGTTTTTAAAGTAGTATTTTTTAGTATCATTTTCATTTATATCTTTTTTTTTTTTGGGTGTAAAATTCTGTTGGCAAATTCTAATAATTTTAGTGTTTGCAAAAGACTCTTTATTTATTTTAAAGCTGAGTTTCGTTTTTTCTCTATCGTTAAAAATTAAATGATGATTTAAACTGTCTTTGTCAGATACATAAAGAATGTAGCCGTTTTGATTTGAATTTACCAGATAAAAAGACGTAGAATCAGTATGAGTGCTATTTTTTAAAAGAGGTGTTTTATCGTCAAATTCTAACAAGTAATCAAAATCATATTTATTTTGGGCAGATAAATTAATTATTGAAAAGAGTAAAATTAACAGAACAAGATGTTTCATTTTTTTAATTAAATTTGGAAATAAAATTAATAAAATTGGAACCAAATAGCATTAAAATTTTACATATTGATTCTAATCACCCTTTACTTTGGAATCAATTAGAAGCAGCCGGATTTGTAAATGAAGCAGATTATATTTCAAATAAAGAAGAAATTGAAGCTAAAATAGAAGGCTATCACGGCATTGTTATTCGCAGTCGCTTTAAAATTGATAAAACTTTTTTAGATAAAGCAAAAAACTTGCAGTTCATTGCTAGAGTTGGTGCTGGTTTAGAAAGTATAGATTGTGATTATGCAAAAGAGAAAGGAATTCATTTAATTGCAGCGCCAGAAGGAAACAGAAATGCAGTAGGAGAGCATGCCTTAGGAATGATTCTGTCTTTGTTTAATAATCTAAATAAAGCAGATGCAGAGGTTAAGAATGGAAAATGGAATAGAGAATCCAATCGCGGACATGAATTAGATGGCAAAACGGTTGGTATTATTGGTTATGGAAATATGGGTAAAGCTTTTGCTAAAAAATTACGAGGTTTTGATGTAGAAGTCCTTTGTTATGATATTTTGCCTAACGTTGCCGATGCTAATGCGAAACAAGTTTCATTAGAAGAACTTCAAGAAAAAACTGATGTGTTGAGTTTGCACATTCCTTGGACACCAGAAACCGATAAAATGGTTACTACTACTTTTATTAATGCTTTTTCAAAACCCTTTTGGCTAATTAACACGGCTAGAGGCAAAAGTGTAGTTTCTTCAGATTTAGTTGAGGCATTGAAAAATAAAAAAATACTTGGAGCGGGCTTAGATGTACTTGAATACGAAAAATTATCTTTTGAAACTTTATTTTACGAAGAAAAACCAACTGCTTTTTCGTTCCTTTTACAAGCTGAAAATGTATTGTTGTCTCCACATATTGCTGGATGGACATTTGAAAGTCATGAAAAATTAGCACAAACAATTGTGAATAAAATTATGGGGCTTTATTTTGAAAAAAATGAGCAAGAAAAAGATATTCGTGTTACAGGTATTGGAGGGTTCTTTTTTAAAACCAAAAATCCAAATGCAGTAAAAGAATGGTATCGCAATCATTTAGGCTTTAATACAGACGATTATGGAACTACATTTTGGTGGAAAGATATAAAGGGAAATGACTGTAGCACCCAGTGGAGCCCATTTTCAGCGGAAACAACCTATTTTGAACCTTCTCAAAAAGAGTTCATGCAAAATTTTAGAGTACAAGATTTAGAATCACTTTTAAAAAAAATATCACAAGAAGGTGTAACAATTGTGGGAGATATGCAGACATATGAATATGGGAAGTTTGCTTGGATATTAGATTTAGAAGGAAATAAAATTGAACTTTGGGAACCTATAGACAGCGCTTTTAAATAAATCTTTAACAACAAATAAATAAATAAAAATGGAAACAACAAGACCGACAGAAGAATGGAATCAACCAGCACCACAATATCAAGATAACAAGAAAGTTGCTTGTGGTATTTTAGCTATTTTATTAGGTAGTTTTGGAATTCATAAGTTTCTTTTAGGATATACTAATGAAGGAATTATTACATTAGTTATAACTGTTTTTACATGCGGCACAGTTTCGAGTATTATAGGTTTAATTGAAGGGATTATTTATCTTACTAAATCTGACGAAGAATTTTTTCAAACGTATCAAGTGAATAAAAAAGGGTGGTTTTAAAAATTTTACCTTGTTAATTCAAGAATATTTTTTATTATTGTTTTTAAATAACTAATTAAAAATTTTATGATTGAATTTTACAAAAAAGTAGTTTTTGAAAACTATGCAAATTTTAGCGGTAGAGCAAGAAGATCAGAATATTGGTATTTTGTATTAACCAATATATTAATTTATTTTTCTATTGCATTTGTTTCTGGATTATTCGCTGCAATGAATTTGCCAGAAATCGGAAGTATATTTATGATTTTATTTTTAATCTATGCTTTAGGGATTTTTATTCCTTCTTTAGCAGTCGTAGTAAGAAGATTACATGATACAGGTAAAAGTGGGTGGTTTTATTTTATTTCTTTAATACCAATTGCAGGTCCAATTTGGTTGTTAATTGTTATGTGTACTGAAGGCGATAGAGGAAACAATGAATATGGAGCAGATCCAAAAAGTAATGCGGCTGAGATTAATGAAATTGGTTTAGAATAATTATAAAAAAAAACACATAAAAAAGGGTTCCATTTTGGAACCCTTTTTATTTCTTCTTTTCTTCTTTTCGCTCCAGTTCTGCTTGAAATTCTTCCATAACTGGTTTTACAGTGCTTTCAGGTAAATCGGCAATCTTAATATACATTAATCCATCTACTGCGTTATTAAACAATGGATCCACATTAAAAGCAACTACTCTAGCGTTTTGTTTGATATATTTTTTAATTAAAACTGGTAAACGTAAGTTTCCTGGTTCTACTTCATCTATAATTTTGTCAAATTTATTTAAATCCGCTTCTGTTTCATTAAATACAAAATCTTTGTCTGCATCTTTTAATTTGACTTTATAATCTTTTTTAGGATGAATATATTGTGCAATATAAGGATCGTAATAATGCGATTTCATAAATTCAATCATCAACGATTTTGAAAATTCCGAAAATTGATTGCTAATACTTACACCGCCTATTAGAAATTTATGTTCCGGATGACGTAAAGTAGTGTGTACTATTCCCTTCCATAATAAAAATAAAGGCATTGGTTTTTGCTGGTATTCACTAATGATAAAGGCACGTCCCATTTCGATAGACTTGCTCATCATGTCGTACAATTCTGGTTCAAAACGGAATAAGTCATGTAAATAGAAACCATCAATACCATATTTAGTATAAATTTGTGAACCTAATCCCATTCGATATGCTCCAGCTATTACTTGCGCTTCATCGTCCCACAAAAACATGTGATGATAATATTGATCGTATGTATCTAAATCGATAGATTCGTTTGTTCCTTCACCAACTTCTCTAAAAGTAATTTCTCGTAACCTTCCAATTTCATGTAAAATATTAGGAATTTTATCAGCAGTAATTAGAAAAACTTCATAATTTTTACTTTGTAACAAACGACAATCTTGTTCTCTTAAAGCAACAATCTCCTCTAAAATTTGCTCATGATTAGCAGGTTTAACAATTTGTTTCGGACTGCTTTTAGGAAGTTTAAGTAAATCGGTACTAATTAGTTTGCTTTCTTTTTCAAAAGCATTAGAAAGCATGTACGTTTTTTTACGTAAAAACTCGCCATATTCTTCAATAGATGTAAACTCATTTTGCTCAGCTACTGATATAGGTTTTCCTATACGAACTTTAATAACTCTTTTCTTTTGAGTCAATAATTCGCTTGGTAATTTAGCCGTTCTTAAAGTGTCATTAAGTTTCGAAAGAAAATAAAAAAGAGTGCTGTTCTTTGCATGAAAATAAATAGGAACAACAGGTACTCCAGCTTTTTTAATAATTTTAATTGCACCTTCTTCCCAAGGTTTATCCACCACAATTTTACCATCTCTATAGGTCGAAACTTCACCAGCAGGGAACATTCCTAAAGGTTTTCCATCTGATAAATGGCGTAATGTTTCTTTTATTCCAATGACACTAGATTTTGCATCCTTATGGTTTTCAAAAGGATTGACAGGCATAATATAAGGCTTCATTGGTTCAATTCGATGCAATAAAAAATTGGCAATTATTTTAAAATTAGGTTCTTTTTCAAGCATTAATTTTAAAAGTAATATTCCATCAATTCCACCTAAAGGATGATTTGAGATAGTGATATATGCACCCTCTTTTGGAAGACGCTTAAAGTCTTCTTCTGGTATTTCAAATTTAATCTGGAATTCGTCTAATATCGCATTTAAGAACTCTACTTCGCTTAAATGCTTGTTTCTATCATACACTTTATTGAGAGTAGATATTTTAAGAATTTTCATCAGTAACCATCCTGAAAAAGTTCCTAAAAAACCATATTTATCAGTATGTATAGCTTTGGCTACTTCTTTGGCAGTGACTAATCCCATTTATTTTTTTTTTGAGCGAAAAACAAAGATAACAATTCTACTTAATATCAGGAGCAAATATAATAGCATTCCTGCAAACTATTTGCAAAAAAAAATTTTTAATTCAACGTAATGTATACTAATTTTTTTTTAATATGAATCCTCTTTTTAGTACTTTTGAACCTTATCAAAACAAAAACATGAAGATAATTTCATATAACGTAAACGGAATCAGAGCAGCTATAACTAAAGGTTTTTTAGAGTGGTTACAACAAGCAAATCCAGATGTAATTTGTCTGCAAGAAATTAAAGCAACTGAAGATCAAATTCCAAGGCTAGAAATAGAAGCAGCGGGTTATCCATATCAATATTATTTTTCAGCTCAAAAGAAAGGATATAGTGGTGTGGCTATTTTGTCAAAAATGGAACCTAAAAACATAGTTTTTGGCACAGGAATTGAGAATATGGATTATGAAGGTAGAAATTTAAGAGTTGATTTTGATGATTTATCTGTAATGAGTTTGTATTTGCCTTCGGGGACTAATATAGACCGTTTGGATCACAAGTTTAAATATATGGACGATTTTCAAAACTATGTAACCGAATTAAGAAAAGAGATTCCGAATTTAGTAATTTGTGGTGATTACAATATTTGTCATGAGGCTATCGATATTCATGACCCGATTCGAAATGCAAAAGTATCTGGATTTTTACCAGAAGAAAGAGCTTGGATTGATGCTTTTATGAAGAACGGTTTTATTGACACCTTTAGGCATTTAAATAAAGAGCCACACCATTACAGCTGGTGGAGTTATAGAGCAAATGCTAGAAACAATAATAAAGGATGGAGAATTGATTATTGTTTGGCAGCAGCTCCTTTAGAAAAGAGAATACAAAGAGCATTAATTTTACCAGAAGCAAAGCATTCAGACCATTGTCCTATATTAGTTGAAATCAAATAAAATGATGTTGTTTTCGTTTGAATTAAAAGAACCTATTAAAAAACAGATATTAATTAAAAAGTCATTATGATTAAAAAAATTGCCCTTGCACTAGTTGTTGTTTCCTTAACAACATCTTGTGTGTCTAAAAAAATCTATCAAGATTTAGAAAGTAAATATGCCGATCTTAAGAAAGAAAGAAATGCATTAGCAGATGAAAAAGAAACGCTTTCTGCAGCGAAAAATAAATTAGAACTAGACAAAAATGCCTTACAATCTGAGTTAGATAAAATAAAAACAGAGAGAGATAAATTAGCTACAGATTATGCAGCAACAAAGAAAAATTTAGACAATTTAAAAGCGTCATATGATGCTTTAGAGAAAAACAGTAGTGACGCGTTGGAGAACAATATGAAGAAAAATCGCGAACTATTAGCCGAATTAGAAGCAAAACAAAAAACATTAAACGCAGAACAAGACCGTTTAAATAAATTAAAAACAGATTTAGAGGCTTCTTCCAATCGTTTAGCTGAATTAGAAAAAATGATGGCAGATAAAGATGCTGCGATGAAAAAATTAAAAGAAACATTATCAAAAGCATTAAATGCTTTTGAAGGAAAAGGCTTAACAGTAGAGCATAGAAATGGTAAAGTATATGTTTCTATGGAAAATAAATTATTATTTGAATCAGGTAGTTGGACAGTAGGAACAGAAGGTAAAAAAGCGGTTAAAGCATTAGGAGAAGTATTAGGTCAAAATCCAGAAATTTCTGTTTTAATTGAAGGACATACCGATAACGATAAAATTACGGGAAGCATTGGTGGAGGAATTGATAGTAACTGGGATTTATCAACAAAAAGAGCAACAGCTATTGTCAATATTTTAGCTGAAAATAAAGCAATAGACAAAAAGAATTTAACGGCTGCTGGTCGTGGAGAATATGCTCCTTTAGCAAGTAATGAAACGACAGAAGGAAAAGCAAAAAACAGAAGAATAGAGATTATTTTAACCCCTAAATTAGATGAAATCTCAAAACTAATGAACGAATTATAAAATAGTATTTTAATTATACTTTCACAAAACCTGCTGTGTAGTTTTACGAGCAGGTTTTTTCTTTACTAGAATCTCCGTAACTTTACAACTCATAAAAATGGGCAAATCTAATCTATTAAACTTAGAAATGAAATACACAACTTTACCTAGAACCAATGTTAAAATTAGTACTATTTGCTTAGGTACTATGACATTTGGAAATCAAAATACAGAGCAAGAAGCGCACGCTCAATTAGATTATGCAGTAGCCAGAGGGATTAATTTTATTGATACCGCTGAAATGTATCCTATAGGTGGCAATAAACATATTTTTGGAAGTACTGAAAGACACATTGGCTCTTGGTTGCATAAAATTGGAAAGACAGAAAGAGAGAAATTGGTAATTGCTACTAAAATAGCTGGACCAAATAGAGGTATGGAATACATTAGAAACCCCCTCAATTTTTCAAAGAAAAGTATTACTGATGCTGTTGAATTAAGTTTGAAAAATTTGCAAACAGATTATATCGATTTATATCAAATGCATTGGCCAGAAAGGATTATGAATATGTTTCAAAAGAGAGGTCTTCAAGAGATAGATGCATCTTGGCAATATTCTTTTTTAGAAATCCTACATATATTTGATGGATTAATTAAAGAAGGTAAAATAAAACATATCGGTGTTTCAAATGAAAATCCTTATGGTGTAATGCGTTATTTAATAGAGAGCGAAAAACATAATTTGCCTAGAATTGTTAGCATTCAAAACCCTTACTCGCTACTAAATAGACTATATGAAGTAGGTTTGAGTGAAATTACGATGCGAGAAGAAGTTGGATTATTAGCTTATTCTCCTTTAGGTTTTGGTTTTTTAACTGGAAAATATTTATCAGGGATGAAACCAGAGTACCGTATGGCAATGTTCCCTAATTTTAAAAGGTATACCAATGAAAACTGTTATAAAGCAACACAATTGTATAAAGAATTAGCCGAGGCGAATGATTTAACGGTAACACAAATGGCTCTTGCTTTTGTAAATCAACAAGACTTTGTAACTTCTACCATAATTGGGGCAACTACTTTGGAACAATTAGAAGAGAATATAAACGCTTTTACAACTTCATTATCGAGAGAAGTATGTTTAGAAATTGAAAAAATTCAAGAATTAATTCCTAATCCAGCACCTTAATAATAAAATACAATATTTTAATTCTAAAAAGGTTGTGCCTTTCATTGTACACCCTTTTTTGTTTGTAAGTGATTGTTATGTCGTTTTTACAGAAAAACTATGCTTATAGTTAAAAGTGGATTTCGTATCTAAAAAAGAGCCATAAAATTATTTTTTTTATGCTTTTTTAAACTATCTTAGAATTATAAATCACTAGGTAATTCTTTTATTATTAGTGTTTTATAAAATACAAACTAACAAACAAACAAAAACAATTATGAAAAAAAGTAATACACTGCTGAGGCTTTTTTTAGTGCTAGGAATTCTGCTTTCCTGTAATCTCAAAGTAGTAGCACAATTTAATGAAGATGCTCCTTGGATGCAAACTTTGCAACCAATATCTAAAAAAGAAAAAGTAACCATCGATGAAATGGTTGCTTCTTTTAATCAATATTGGTTAACGCATGATAAAGATAAAAAAGGATCTGGATATAAACCATTTATGAGATGGGAATACCATTGGAGAAATAATGAACACCCAGATGGAACTGTAATTACTCCTCAAGAAATTAACATGGCTTGGCAAATGAAGCAAGGTCAAATAGATAAAAATAAAAATATTTTAACTCAAAAATCGAGTAATTGGCAACCAGTAGGACCTTTTAATCATACCATAAATGGTTCTTGGTCTGCTGGGCAAGGAAGGGTTAATGTGGTGTATGTTGATCCTAATAATAGTAGTGTTATTTATGTAGGAACTCCAGCTGGTGGAATATGGAAAACAACCAATGCAGGTACTACATGGTCTCCATTATCTGACGAATTACCACAAATAGGTGTTTCGGGAATTGTAACAGATTATTCAAATTCGAATATTATTTATATTGCTACA
Organism: Flavobacterium sp. J27; assembly: GCF_004303025.1. GTDB lineage: Bacteria > Bacteroidota > Bacteroidia > Flavobacteriales > Flavobacteriaceae > Flavobacterium. Next base: position 152,579 of record NZ_PJQW01000001.1, read on the forward strand.
GGAGACAAAGATGCTGGTGATACCTACTCTATAGGTGTCTTAAAATCTACTAATGGTGGTTTAACATGGAATACAACAGGATTGTCTTTTAGCAATACTTCTACTAGAGCGGGCGATATTTATATGCATCCAACCAATTCCAATATTCTATGGGTTGCTACTAGTGTAGGAGTTTATAAAACTACTAATGCAGGGGTAAGTTGGACTAATGTCCTTTCGGGAAATATTAAAGATATAAAATTGAAGCCAGGAGACCCAACAACTATTTATGCAGTAACTACATCTGCTTTTTATAAATCTACTGACGGAGGAAATTCATTTGCCCAAATTACTTCTGGGTTGCCTACTACTTCTGGAAGATTAGCAATAGGTGTTACTCCTGCTAATGGGAATTATGTGTATCTTTTAAGTGCTAACACTTCTTCAAATTCATATAGTTTTCAAGGAGTCTATCGCTCTACAAATAGTGGTGTTTCTTTTACTAAGATGGCTTCTACAACAGATGTTTTTGAAAGTTCACAAGCTTGGTATGATTTTGCTTTTGAAGTGTCACCAAATAACGAAAATTTAATTTTTACTGGTGTTTTAAATATATGGAAAAGTACTAATGGTGGAGCTTCATTCTCAAAAGTGAATAATTGGAGTAGTCCCACAGCAGCAACGTATACACACGCTGATATTCATTTTTTAAGATATTATGGTAATAAATTATATTGTGGAAGTGATGGTGGAATTTATGAATCTTCTGATAATGCAGCATCATTTACCAGTAAAACAACAGGATTACAAATCAGTCAATTTTATAAAATAGCGGTTTCTAAACAAACTTCGGCCAATATGGTCGGGGGTTTACAAGATAATGGTGGCTATGGTTACAGTGGCAACCAATGGAAAAATTATTATGGAGCTGATGGCATGGACACTGGAGTAGATCCTAATAATAGCAATAAATATTATGGTTTTATTCAAAGTGGTGGTGGTTTATATATTTCGACAAATGGTGGTAATAGTTTAAGCACTACAGTAAATAAACCTAGTGGCGAAACTGGAAATTGGGTAACACCTTTAGCAATTAATGGAACGGGAGAGGTTTTTGCTGGCTATAAGAAAGTATATCGTTTAAATGGAAGTTCGTGGGTGGCAGGAACAACTGCCTTTTCAACCGCAATTGAAAATGTAATTGTAGATCCGTCAAACGACAATATAATGTATGTTTCTGATGCAAGTAAATTATATAAAAGTACTGATAAGGGAATTAATTTTTCTTTGGTATATACTTTTCCCACTACAGTAAAAAATATTTGTGTTCACACCACGAATAGTGCTATTGTATATGCCATCACACAAGGGACGTCTGGTTTAGTATATCAATCTACTAATGGAGGTACTTCTTTTAGTAGTATTTCAACAGGATTACCTTCGATTGGTAAAAATGTCATTGTACATCAAGGGCAAGATCCAAATAATACGTTATATGTAGGAACTACTCTAGGAGTCTATCATAAAGATGATACCATGTCGTCTTGGTTGCCTTTCGATACAAATCTTCCAAATGTTTCAGTAACCGATTTAGAAATTAACTATGTAGATAACAACCTTACTGCGGCTACTTATGGTAGAGGAATCTGGAGAACAGCTTTAAGTACATCATCAGATGCAACACCTCCTACAACTCCCACTAACCTTACGGCTTCGGGAACAACGCAAAGTAGTACCAATTTATCTTGGACTGCTTCATCTGATAATATAGGTGTTACTGGATATGATATTTACAGAGGTAGTAATCTTATGGGTTCTACAACTTCAACCTCTTATTCAGTAACAGGTTTATCAGCCGCTACTACATATTCGTTTTCGGTTAAGGCAAAAGATGCCGCTGGAAATGTTTCTAGTTCGAGTAATATAGTAACTATTACAACATTAAATAATACGGTAACCTATTGTAGTTCTGCTAGTCAAAATGCTACTGAAGAATATATTGGAAGAGTGGTTATTGGTTCTATTAATAATGCTTCTTCTGGTACTTCAGGGTATGAAAATTTTACAGCCATAAGTACTAACTTGGGAAGAGGAACAGTATATACCATTACAATAACACCTGTTTGGCCAGGACCTACTTATTCTGAAGGATATGCTGTTTGGATTGATTATAATAATGATGGTGATTTTGTAGATTCAGGAGAACTGGTTTGGTCGAAAACAGCTTCAACAACGACACCAGTTTCTGGAAGTTTTACGGTACCAACCTCTGCTACTTTAGGAAATACAAGAATGAGAATTACATTAAAATATAACGGAATTCCTACTTCTTGTGAAACCTATTCTTATGGTCAAACAGAAGATTATACTGTAAACATTACAGGAAGTTCTCCTGAAATAGCAACCACAATTGTTCTTACTAATGATGCAGAATCTAATGGAAATGCGATTCTTTTAAAAATATATCCAAATCCTGTGGAAGATTATCTATATCTAGATATAAAAGATTTTAAAGCAAACGATTATTCTTATGAAATTATAGATTATCACGGAAAAGTGGTAAAGCGAGATAAATTAAATGCAACAGGAATCGATGTTAGCGCATTAACTAATGGTGTGTTTTTCTTAAAGTTAATCAAAGAAGATGTTATTATTTTCGAAGAATTTATTAAGAAATAAAATATAAATGGCGTAAAAAGGAAAGGCAATTAGTTATTATTAATTGTCCTTCCTTTTTTATATTACATCTTATTGAACGATTAATTTAGTGGTATAATTTTCGTCATTGTTATCTGTTACGGTAAGTAAATATACACCAGTAACTAAATTAGGAATAATTACTGTAACTGTTCCGTTAACAGCTTTAGAGAGTATTTTTTTTCCAGAAAGGTCATGTATGGTAATACTTTTGGAAACCAATGCATTTGTGTTTTCAATAGTGAAACTTTCTTTGGTAGGGTTTGGATAAATTACAAATCCTTTTTTTGTAAAATCTTCTGTAGCAAGTGATGTATCGGTAATTTTGTAAATAGTACCATTGTTAATAGCAGCAATGTATAATTCTTTATTATTATCTTCTCCAAAAGTCACAAAATTGTTGCCTGAAAAACTAGGAGTATAACTTAAAGCTCCAGTTGAGGTTACTATTCCTATTCTCGAATCACAATAATCGGTAAATAAATATTTTCCTTGTAAGTTTGGATAAGCAGTACCATTGTAAACATAACCACCCGTAATAGAACAAGCACCAGTAGAATGATTAACATCGATAAGCGGGAAGGTTAAAGCTGATGAAACCGGACAGCCTGAAGAATTATAAGAAGTGTTTCCTTCATAACATCTCCAACCATAATTTAAATCATTAGGAAGAGGCATAGTTGTTTTATTTACTTCTTCATGTGCTCCCTGACCTACATCGGCAATCCATAAATCGCCAGTAACACTATCAAAAGAAAATTTCCAAGGATTTCTTAATCCGAGAGCCCAAATTTCTTCTTTTCCCGCTTGACCAACATATGGATTTGTTGCTGGAATGGTATAAAATGGAGGACTGGTAACATTATCAACATCAATACGCAACATTTTTCCTAGAAACACACGTGAAGGGTTAGCAACATCTATCGTTGTGTTTTGAGCATATCCATCTGGATCGCCACCACTACCACCATCTCCCATTCCTATATACAAATAGCCATCGGGACCAAATTTTATAGAACCGCCATTATGATTACTATACGGTTGGTTAATGGTCATTAAAATGGTGCCACTAGGATTAGCTGCATTAGGATTAGCCGCATAGACACTGTACCTTGCAATTACGGTATTACCTGAAGTATTGGTATAATTTACAAAAAAGTAACCGTTCGAACTGTAATCTGGATGGAAAGCGAGTCCTAATAATCCTCTTTCTCCACCTGAACCTATTAGTGAAGATAAATTTAGAAAAGGAGTTGTGTTTACCGTTCCATTTGCATTTAAAATTTTGATAAGGCCGCCTTGTTCCACTACAAATAATCGATCATCACCAGCGTGAGTAATTTCTACAGGACTTGAGAACCCAGTTGCAAGTATTTGTAAATCAATATCTTGTGAAATTGAAGGTGTGCTAGATACAAGAAAAGTAAGAAGAGTAATTGCATACCAAAGGGTTACATGTCGCCTTTTAGACGTGTTTTTGTTCGTTTTCATAGTTTGTTTGTTTTTTATAGTTGCTATGTAAAAATAACGAAAATATTTTTTAAAATACTAATTATCAGTATATAAAAAAAACCTATCTGTTTTTTAGATAGGCTTTTTAAATTACAGATTGTCTATGACTTTGTCTTTTGGATACTTCACTTTATAGCTAATCCTGAATTTTTTTGTTTCATTAGGTTTGAGATCTATTTTCCAAGTTAATACGCCTGTTTCTTCATTTGCCGAAGCTTTATCTTTTTCTAAAAGTTCAATGATAATTTCTTTATCGGTACTAATTGGATATTGATCTTTTAAAATCATATTTATAGTTTCTTTTTTATTGTTTCTCACAATAAGATCGTAGGTGAATATTTGTTCTTTATAAGAAGATAAAAATTTGGTTCCCGATTTATCAACCACTTTTTCTCGTTTTATCGAAATCTTTTTATCCCTTCCCATACTTAAATTTAATGTGTCTGAAGTAGCATTGGCATTAATAAAGGTTTTACCTACATAAGTACCTTCAAAAATAATATTGGCTTCTCCTGGTAGCAAATTAAACTTTGAATAATCACTTATTTCTGCTAATAAAAAAGCTTCTTTCTCTACTTTTGGTACCGCATAATATTTATAAGAAGCGGGTAATTGAATCTCTTTTAACGCCACGCTATGCGCTTTCCCATTGGATAGAATATCATACGGAATATCGATATCAAAGCTTACATTCAATTGATTTTCAGAAATAGTAGTGTAATCTGAAACGGTTGAAGTGCTTAATGCTTTATTTTCTAATTCTATAGCAACTCCTGAAGTATATCCTTGAATAGAATTTAATGCGGAATTTTCTCTTTTATAATTGCCATAATTTGGATAACCAAAACGTAAAAACCAAGCACTTAAAATAGGGGCTTCATTACTTTGATTTGGATTGCCACTAGACAAGGTTAATTTTACTTTTTTCCAGTCGATTCCTGTGTTTTGAGTAACTTGTCCTTTGTATAGCATGTCGATTGGACTACTAATGCTTTCTGCTCTTAAATCATAAAATGGTTGCCAAGAAGCACCTTGTGTTAAATAATTTATGTCTAAATCAACAGTTCCTGCCAAATCATTCATTACTTGAAGAATTAATTTTCCTTTAGAGGTTTTTTCTTCTTTTTGGGTATTAATTTCCAATTTCGAATTGAGTGTAGCCAATTGTTCTCTTAACTTATTCTCTTTTTCAGTATATGTATTGACTAAATTGCTAAGTTCTGTGCGTTTGCTAGTATAATAATCGGCTAATTTCATCAATTCGGTAACACTTAAAGTAGCATTTGCCCCAGCTATTAGTTGGTTTTTGTCGAGTAATTCAATGGTTTTGGAATACGACGTTTTTTGGTTCACAACTTTAGCCATTTCTTTGGTCACCCAATGAATACTATCTCGTACTTTTTTAATAATAGGATTGCTTTCATCAATTTCATATTCTGAAATATAATTTTTGGTAAACTGAACCGATAAAACGGTAATGTTTTTAGGTGCATTAATTTGCACAGTGCTTTCATTTACATAATCGGCTACATTTTTAATCACAATTTCACTGTTTCCTTTAGGTAAAGTTACTGTGGTAGATTGCGATAATTCGGCACTGTTTACATAAACGGTTGCGGCATTTACTTTTGCAGTGGTAAAAATGGGTTTTTGGGCCCAAATGGAAACACTAACTAAGAGAAGTAATCCTACTATTATTTTTTTCATTAGTATCAAGGTATTTTAATTAAGATGTTTTTAGTTACCAAAGGTTGGAATTATAATTTAAAAATATCAATTATTTTCAACTTTATAACCTTTCTTTTGACCCAATTCGATGATAGAATTTGTAATCGCATTACCTAAATCGTCTTGTTTTTTGTCTTTCTTCATTTCATTATCAATATATGCCTGACGTTTTTTCGCTAATGTGCTAATTTCTTTTTGAATTTTTTCTCTTTCAGCCGATTTTTGAGCTACATAGGTTTTAATTTCAGCTTTGCTTTTTCCTTTTAATTCTGCAGGTAATTCTTCTGATTTGATTTCATCTAAAGCTTTATCATCTTCACTTACTTTATCGACTAAATCCCAACTTTCATTTTTATAAACTGCTTTTGATTTACTTACCGAACGTTCTACATAATTGGCTTTGGAAACACTTTCTGCATTGGCATCTTGAGCCATTTGGTTTCTTTTCTTTTCAACACCTTTTTGTCCGTAGCTTATGTAAGTCTCATTAATTTTTTGATTGTATACCGTTATTTCGTCATCATAAGGTGTATTAATATATTGCACCCTTTGATTAGAATCGATATTAAAGTACTTTCCGTTTCCACTTATGGCACCATCTTGCCAAAATGTACGAATACCTTCTTCGTGATTACCACAAAATATCGTATTAATGTAAATGTCTTGTTTTAAAGCATTCTTAACGGCTTCTTTATAATTAACATTTCCTTGGTTGAAAGGTTCGTTTCCAGCAATATAAACTAATTTCATGTTTTTATTGCCGTCTTTCCAGCTTAATTTAGTTGTTGCATCTTGTATAACGGCTCCACAATATTCGTTACCACCATTAGTGCGTAAAGCAAATAATTTTTCGGAAATTAAATCCAAATCAGTAGTTAAGGGAGCTACTTGTCTGATATAGTTGGAAGCAGATGACAATCCATCATTACCATATTCATATAATCCAATTTCTATTTCTGGGGTTTTTCCTTCATATTTTAAGGTAGTTAAGGTATTTACAATGTTCCATAAACGCGATTTAGCCTGTTCAATTAACCCGTCCATACTATTCGAAGTGTCTAATAAAATAGCTACTTGAATTTTGTTGTCAGAAAGTGGTTTTTCGATTGTTTTTTCAACGGCAACTTCATGGTTTGCCAATGTTTCTGCTTTACTATTGTTGCAACTTCCAAAAGTTAAAGTGGATGCTAATAAAGTGCTGATGTAGATTATTTTAGTATTCATAGTTTCTATTTTTTAAGGTTATTTTTGAAGTTTTTTAATGTCATTTTCTATACTTAGGATTAATAAACTAGTTGCAGTACAAAAAACAGGACTAGTAATGCAATGATGACCGTTCCAACTACCATCTTGATTTTGAATTTTAATTAATTTTCCAGCAACATTGTCATACCAGTTTTTCCAGTCGTTGTCTTTTTTTACAATCATAGACTCTCCTGTTTGTAAAAAGCTTAAGAACTCTTCACCGCCATTATTTCCAAAACCACTCATTACATCTTCTCTCATGGCTTTTACTTTTGCAGATTGATACACTTTGTCTGCCACATCATAAGAAGCTGCTTTTTCTTTGCTCACACCTAATTTTTCTAAATTTTCTTTAGTTAATTGTGCATTTTGAGGTATTCTTCCCGCCTTTTTTCCTTTTTCTAATAATTCTTCTGCTTCTTGAGCTTCAGCGGCACTGCCTCTTACCGAACTACTTACTGCATACAAAACCACTCCAGCTCCATCATCTGATTTTACAGCTTCCGTTTCTGCATTGTAATTGCTTTTTTGGTAATTTCTCGAATTCTCTAATTTGTCTTTATCTACTTTAATATTTTTATTCTTTGCAGCTTGTTCTAAGCCAGAACTAGCAAATGAGGATTGTAACACTCCAGCCCAACCAGCACCTTTTACTTTACCTTCCGCATCTGAGGAATGTTCTATTTTATCAACACAATTTTGAATGGCTTTTTCTACTCTTTTTGTTAATTCTTTATCTTTTAAAGTGTCTACCACCTGATTTAAAAATTGAAGGGCTAAAACAGCATCTATATTTTCTCCTAATTTTCTCTGTATTTGCGTGCCTCTTATTTGAGTTATGAAAGGTTGATTTGCATTGGTTTCAATTTCTTTTAAAATAAAATACAAGGCTTTTTGTAGTTCCTCACCATGTTTTTTACTGTGAATAGAATAGCCGCATCTGTATAATGACATAGCAGCCATTGCTGTCGTTGCTGGATCAGAACTTACTGCATGAGGATTCATTTCTTGTTGATTAAAATGAGAACCTGCGCCCCAGCCACCATCTTGATTTTGCGCTTTAATAAGCCAGTTTTCACCAGCTGTAATTTTTTCACCAAATGAATTTTCTATTTTGTAAGAAGCATATCCTACAACAGACTGTTCGCCCATAACCGACATAAAAACGCAAGGTTTCTCAATTGTGTTTTTCATGGCAAAGTCTGGTAAATTTGAGTTATCTAACGATTTTACAATAGCAGTGTTTGTATACCAAGCCATAGAAGTTAATACTGTAATTAAACCAGTAATAAGAATTGTTTTTTTTGTAGTTTTCATAATTTCTATTTTTTTGTTAATACTTTTATAGCGTGCTACTTTCAAAAGAAACCTTAGGATTTGTAGCTGAAATTAATTCTGATAATTCGTAAATATTTTGATAGCCATATCCATAAAGGGTAATGAATGTAGGAATGTTTAAAGCTAGCGAAATTGATTTTGTTTGGTTATTTTCTTTTGGTAATACTATTTTTGAAGCAAAATAAACAGGGTCGTTCTCTATATTATTATTACAATAGATTAAGATTCTAGTTGTATATGAAGGAATAATAGCGGCTAAATTATCTTGAGTGAAATCTGAAAAATTCATATGGATAGCGCCTTTAAGATGTTTCTTGTTATACATTGCTTTAGAGCGTGTATCTAAAATAATGGTATTGGTTTCGGTCGCATATTCTGTAAAAGTTGCCCAATTAATTAATCTTTGTTTCCTGTATTCTCTTACTTCTTTTGTAAGATTTTCAAAAGCATCAAAATCTACTAATGCTGGTGTAAATGATGGAACGGTTTGGGGCTCTATTGAAGAAGTTAAAAAAGAAGAAATCATAAATAATAAGATTAAATTAGCTTTCATTTTTTTGTTATTTGATTCAAATTTAGGAGGATAACAAAAGCTAATTTTGGAGACTTGGTGAAAACGGCTTTTCACTTGGTAAACTGATAAAATAATGAATAGTAAAAAAAGTATCTTTACATTGTATAATTAAAACTATAAAATGCAAGTTAAAAGAGCAATATATTTCTTTCTCATATTATTTATAATGTCTTTGCAAACACAGGCTCAGGACACTATTAAAGAAAAGAAAGCAAAAGTATCTTTGTCAAATTCTGTAAAGAAATTAGAACGTTCAATAGACACTAACGATGATTTTAAGACCGCAAAGAATTATGAAGAATTGGCTTTGGTTTACCAAAAAAAAGGAGATTTAGCCAAAGCAGAAGAATTTTATAAGAAGGCGGAAGCTCTTTATACCAAATTAAAAAAGGCGGAAGATAAAACCAGGGTGACACGTTCTATTGCTCAAGTGCAGGAGAGACAAAACAAAATGGTTCCAGCCATTCAAAGTTATGAAAGTGCAGGGCGTATTGCTGATGATGAAATGTCCCAACAGTTGAATTATAACGATGCCAACCGTTTACGTAACCAAAGCAATCCAAAAGCACAATCGGATTATATTAATTCGAATATACAATTACTAGAAGAAAAATCGAAAGATAAATTTGTAAAAGAATCCAAAAAAGTGGCTCTTAAAGAAGAGGTTGCCAATGCTTATGTACAAAAAGCAGAAGCCGATTTGTCTGTAGCTGAAACAGAGGAAGCCATTGAAAGTTATAAAAGCGCGTTAGATTATGTGAATGAGGATACAGAAGAAGCCATAAAAATAAAAAATAAAATAGCGGAAGTATATAAAGAAGAGAATGAGTATGAAAAAGCATTAACCATTCAATTGAACTTATTAGATGAAGCGAGAAAAAATAAAGATTACGATATAGAAATAAAACAATTACAAGAAGTAGCCGAAATTTATTTTCAATTCAATCAACCCGAAAAAGGCATTCAGTCTTTAAAAGAATCGTATACTTTAGCTAGCGAAAAAGGGAATACTAAAGAAGTTAAGAATAGTTTAAATCAACTAGTAGCGTATTACAAATCAAAAGGAAATGATAAAGAAAGTGTGTTATTATATGATGATTTTTTGACTCATTTTGATGAAATTGTGGCTGCAGATAGTTCTTTAATTGATGATAAAGTATTTCAAATTTCCGAAAAGAAAATTTTACAATTAGAAAAAGAAAAGGCCTTAAAAGACGAATTAATTACCAAAAAGAATCGATTTAATTATTTTTTGATTGGCTCTTTAGTGTTACTTTTTATCTTTTTTGCACTGATTGTAAAAGCCCTTTATGCTATTAAAACTAAGAACAAAAAAATTGCATTGCAGTCTTTACGAAGAGAAATGAATCCGCATTTTATTTTCAATAGTTTGAATAGCGTGAACCAATTTATTTCTGAAAATAAAGAATTAGAAGCCAATAAATATTTGAGTTCGTATTCTCATTTAATGCGAAACATGATGGAAAATTCTAATAAAGACTTTATTAGTATTAGCAATGAACTGGAACAATTAAAAAAATATCTCGCGTTAGAACATTTGCGTTTTCAAGATCAATTTGAGTACGAAATTAGCATAGACGAACACATTGATACTGAAGTTACATTTATTCCTAACATGATTTTGCAACCGCATTTGGAAAATGCCATTTGGCACGGATTGCGTTATAAAGAAGGCAAAGGCAACTTACTTTTACAATTTCAATTGTTTCCTAAGAAAGTACAAATAACGATTGATGATGATGGCATTGGGTTAACCCAAAGTCAGGCTTTAAAAACCGTTAATCAAAAAGTGCATCAATCCAGAGGAACGACCAATACTTTGGAACGTATTAAATTATTAAATGAGTTGTATAAAATGCATATTAGTTTTTCTATTACAGAAAAAGAGGCTCCAGAAACGGGAACCATAGTCGTTATTACAGTACCTTTATTAGATAAAATATGACAGGATTGCAAAAGATAAGAAGTGTTATTGTTGAAGATGAAACAGCAGCGAGAGAAGTATTAAAAAACTATCTCAATAAGTATTGTCCGCAAGTCGAAATTATTGGTGAAGCGGCTAATATCAAAGAAGCAGTACCTTTGCTACACGATTTGGAACCGCAATTGGTTTTTTTGGATGTGGAAATGCCTTTTGGAAATGCCTTTGATGTGTTAGAAGCTTGTAAAGACTTGCAATTTGAAACCATTTTTGTCACTGCCTTTTCCGAATATTCTTTAAAAGCCTTAAATCAAAGTGCAGCTTATTATTTACTCAAACCCATTAGTATAGAAGAATTAATTGTAGCCGTTAACAAAGTGCAACAACAATTAGCGACCCATGATTTGATCAATCGGAATAAAATTATTGTAGAAAATTTCAGAGAACCTAAGCCTGAGAAACAACAAGTCATTTTGCCTACTTTGGAAGGTTTTGAAGTGGTTCAAATGAAAGATATTGTGCGCTTAAAAGGCAATGGTAATTTTACCGATTTGCATTTAGTCGATGGTTCTAAAAAAATGGTGTGTCGGTTTTTAAAACATTTTTCTGAAATTTTACCGTTTCCATTTTTACGTGTACATAAATCCCATATTATCAATGTGAACTTTGTAAAAGCCTATAATAAAGGAGGTTTTATTACGCTGCAAGATGAATCGGAAATTGAAATTTCCAGTACCTATAAAGATGATTTTTTGAGTAAGTTTAAGTGATATTTAATTGTAATAAGTTTTATACTATTAAAAATTAATTTTATTTATCATTTTATACATTTTTTATGTAATTATAGTTAAATATTTTTTATATAAAATTTTTAATTTTTTTCTAATTATTTTTGCGCGCTAATTGCAACTAGTATTAACCAACTTATCACAGAGTATTATTTCTTTTATTTAAATTGATAAGGTTTTAACGTCTACTTAAAACTTTTCAATTACTTTTGCGCGATTTTTAAATTTATTTACTTTTTATGAAACCATTGTTTATTGTTTGTCTATTCCTAATATCTATTGTTGGTGTCACCCAAGTTCAAAATAGAATCAAATTTGAATATGATTCTGCTGGAAATCAAATTAAACGTTATGTTACCTTATCTTCTGCTAGAATTGCTTCAGATGATTCTATTATAGAAAAATTAGAAGATGTAAAGAAAGAAGATTTTCAAAAAGCTACTGCTAACGATGTTTTATCCTATTATCCTAACCCAGTAAAAGATGAGTTATATTTAAAATGGGATTTAGTAGATAATAACAAAGTATCAAAAATTGAAGTTTATGCTTTTAATGGTCAAGTTCTTCAAACATATTCTAACTTACAGAATGAAACAATTAAGACGATTCCATTCGCAAGTCAGCCAGAAGGAACCTATTTAATTCTTTTATTTTATACCAACAACGACCAAAAAGCAATCACTTTAGTTAAGCAATAGGCCATGAGAAAAATTTTAATTATAGTTTTTATTTTAGTTTCTATTCATTCATTTTCACAAGGAGAGCTTACAGATCCAGATGGAAATCCAATTGACCCAGCTACTATTACAGAATTAAATCCTCCTCTTTTACCTGGTGAAGTGGGTGTTACTGAAGGAAGCTTGTCGGTTTCTAATAATGGTATAGCAATGTATAATATACCAATATTGATACCACCAGGAATTAAAGGTGTCGAACCTAAAATTTCTTTACAATATAATAGCCGAAGTGGTAGAGGAATTGCTGGGGAAAACTGGAATATAGGTGGGGTATCTAAAATTTCTAGAATACCTTCTACAATATTTCATGATGGTATTTCTGATCCTGTTGATTTTGATGGATATGATCGATTTGCAATTGATGGACAAAGGCTTATTTTAAAAACAGGTGTATATGGTCAGGTAGGGTCTACTTATGAAACAGAAATTTTTTCTAATATTAAAGTATCTTTACTTTCTCAATCTTCTGGAGATTGTTTTAAAGCGGAATACCCCGATGGTAGTGTAGCCTATTATTCTAAATTAGGATCAAACGCGAATTTTAATCTAGATTGGGTTATTAGTCGATGGGAAAATGTACAAGGGTTGAAAATAGTATATAATTATAGTATAATTTCTATTCCTAATAATGGAATTACATATATTATAAATGATATAGTTTATGGTTCAACTAATTTACAAGGGATTAATAAAATTGAGTTTATTTACAAAAATAAAAATACGATTACAACTCATAAGTCATATATAGGTGGATATGAATTTCCAATGATGTCTCAAATTTTATCTCAAATTAAAATAAAAGGAAACGGTTCTTCTTATAAAAACTATGAATTGATACATGATTTGAATTCTTTTGGTTATGAGAGATTAAAAAGTATTAATGAAAAAACTGGTGATGAAACGAAAGTATTAAATCCGTTAAATTTTACTTATAGTAAAAACCAAGCTACACTTACACAGCAAATAAATTATAATACAAGAGGGCCTCGATTTTTATTTGATATTTTAAATACCAATTATATTAAGGGAGATTTTGATGGTGATGGAGAAATTGAAATTTTGACAGACTATAATTCTAAATTACATTTATATAAAATAGATAATAATAATGAGCTTACAGAGATTTATAATCAATCTGATAGTTATTCTTACTTAATTTCTAGATCTTTAGTTAGAACATTAGATAATGATAAATTATCGAATAAAGATTTATTTGTTTTAAAGGGTACTGGAGAGAATATAAACGGTCAAATATATAAAGGTATAAAAATTTGTTCTTATAATAATTTAACTAATACAATTGATGTCTTATTTGAAAAAAAAATAGACAATTATGGTTCAGATTATGGTTCAAATACATATCAATCCTTAAAGGATGAAGGTCAGGTTTATGAAAAATATTTATGGGGAGATTTCGATGGAGATAATATAACAGATGTTATTAAAATTAAATCAAAAGCAGGTTTAGTAAGAACAGCTTTTTGTAGCTTAAATCCTAATTTAGGGGATTATAGTGTTGATTCAGGAACTATTAATGTAGGCATTTCAAATTATACTTTTAATCCAGATAATTATAATGGTAATTTAACTATTACAGGTAATTCTTTAATAGAAGAAGGAGATTATGATGGTGATGGTAAAATGGATTTGTTTGTTTTTAAAGGTGCTCCTTACAATAAAATTGATATTTATTCTCTCATCAATGGCTCTTTTACTTTGGTCTATTCTACTAATTATACACTTCCAAGTAATTTAGAAGATAAGTTTTCAAGGAGTGATTATGTACCAGGAAGTGTAAAATATAAGGTGGTTTTAGGTGATTTTACAAATGATGGGAAATGTGATGTTTTTCTTCCAACTGATGGAAAAATATTAGAATCTACAGGAATAACTACACAAGTTTTTAATGAACAATTATTACCTTCTACTTTTATAAAACCTAGCGCACCTTTTACAGAAACATATTACATAAGTGATATGGATAATGATGGAAGATTAGACATTTTAAGAATTAAGCCTACTTTAGACTATGAGAGTACTACATCTTATCCTGTTGTAAATGTAGGTTACTCATCTACAGGGTATCCAGTAACGCAATCTGTAGCTCTTAATGGTTATAACTATAACTATGGTCTTGTGATAGATTTGTATAAAAGAGGGGTGTCTACTAATGTAGATAATTGGATAAAATATAATTTTAACAAAATTTTTAGAAGAGAATTCGGAGGAGTTGATAGTGATCCTAATGATGATAATAAATTTAACCAATTAATGTTACCATTATTTTCTAGAAAAAACAATAGTGAAACGACAAACGTAGATTTAGCAATATTGGGAACAGAAGGAATTTCCTATATTAACTTTAATAGTAACCAAGATCGACAAAATCTGATACACAGAATTGAACAAGTTAACGGGGAAAATAAATCTTTATATTATAGTTTTCTTGAAAACGATAATGGGGTTTATTTTAAAAGTACTTCTTTAGAAAGTTACCCATATTATAATGTATTAAATAATAAAAATATTACAGTTGTTTCCGAAATTAATGAAATAAATTCGATTGGTTTAAAAATAAAACAATACAAATATCAAGGTGCTATTTTTGATGTTTTAGGAAGAGGTATAAGTGGTTTTCAATCAAGTGTAGTAACGAATTGGTTTGTAAATAACGATGATATTATTTCAACTGTAAATAAGTTTGATTTTACTAAAAATGGAACAATAAAAGAAAGTTTTACAAAATTAGGTTTGCTAGAACCAAATTATGAATTATTAAGTTCAGATACTTTTATTTCAAAAACAGAATACAGTTATAATAATGAAGAAACAAATTATATAGAGCCTCTTTTACCTAATAAAGTATTTAAATTAACACAGACTAAGGTTGAAAACACAAATGGTCTTACAAATGTAAAAACCGAGACAAGTGTTGTGTATAACATTAATAATAGCCCTATTCAGTCTACTACAATTACTAAAAATGATTCTGCTACTGAACAAACTGTAGTAAGTAATTTTAATTATAATAGTACTTTATCTACACCTTATTTACTGGATAGACCTTCTAGTAAAACCATCACAGCAACTTTAGCATCTGGAGATATTTCTTCTTCTGAAGAAATTTATACTTATGACTCTAGTAAACCCAATTTAATTAAAGAAATCAAGAAAAGGGTAACTAATTCTGGAGAAACTAGCGAGTTTATTACAGAAACAAATGAATATGATATATATGGGAATATCATACAAAATAAAATTAGTGCGCCAAATTTAGCAGAAAGAAAGATTTCCTATGAATACGATACCACAACGCATCGATTTATGACTAAAAAAACAGATGTTGATAATTTAGTAACAGAATATACTTATGATATGAGTACAGGTAATGTGTTAACAGAATTGTTACCCTCTAATTCAGGCTTTCCGCTTATTACAACAAACTTATATGATAAATGGGGAAAAGTAATTAAACAAACTAATTACTTAGGAAAAAGTGAAAATTTTACTTATAAAAACACATATGGTGGAATTATTATAACTCAATCGGGTAGTGATGGTAGTAGTAGTAAAATGATCATGGATTCATATGGTAATACTTTGCATAAAGGGGTAGAACAAGCGAATACAAAATGGTCAGTAACTTCTATAGAATATAATATCAATAATCAGCCTGTTAGAATTTATCAACCTTATTTTGATGGAGAAGACCGATTCACTTGGGATGAAATAACGTATGATATTTACGGTCGTATTGAAAAAGAGAATCACTTGAAATCAGGACAAGGAAATGGAAAAGTAACAACTTATGATTATACAGGATTAATTACCACTGAATTTGATGGACAAAGAGCAAGAAAAATCACAAAAAATGCTTTAAATCAAGTGGTTACTTTAGAAGAAAACCCTGGAGTACAAGTTAATTATACTTATTTTGCAAATGGAAATTTAAAATCCACAACAAGTAGTGGAGCTACCACTACTATTTTACAAGATCCTTTTGGAAGGAAAAAGACGTTGATAGATCCTTCTGCAGGAACACGTCATTATACATATAATCATTTTGGAGAGTTAAAAGAAGAAGAAGTGGTTGGAAAAGGTAAAGTAGAATATGATATAGACGATTTTGGAAAAGTATTGGAAAAAAGGACTTTTGAAAATACAGTGTTAAGCGCTAGAACCTTATATACATATGATACTAAATCGAACCTAACCAATATAGGTTTTAATGATTTAATAAACAATAGTACTACTACTTACGAATACAAATATGACCCTTATTTTAGGATAGATTTTATAGAAGAAATTAATCCAGAATTTAAGTTCAAACATAAACTTGAGTATGATGGCTTTGGTAGAGCCTATCAAGAAAATTTTATTGCAACTAGTGTTTTAAATAATAAAGTATCTGATAGATGGATACGTAATAGTTATAAAAAAGGGTATAAAACAAGAATTCAAGACATGCCAGTTTATGGCTCTGTAGGAGTCACATTATGGCAATGCAATACATTTACAGCAAGTGGACAGCCTATAACCACTAATTTAGGAAATGGTACAGTTGTTACGAACACCTATGATATATATGGTTTTCCAACTGAGATGAAACATCAAAAGGGATTGACTAATATTATGACTTTAACCAATGAGTTTGATGTACTAACTGGTAATTTGAAAAAGCGAACCAATTCTATGTTTGGCTCATGGAGTGAAGACTTGTCTTATGATGCATTAGACAGATTAACAACATGGAGAGATGTTGCAGGTGTTCAAAATCAAGCGTATAACGATAATGGAACTATAAGCACTAATAAAATAGGTAATTATGCATATACTATTAATGGCAAACCATATCAAGTTTCAACAATCACACCTACAATGCCTTCAGCAACTTATGATTATTATGCTAATAGAATGCAAAATATAACATATAATGTTGCAAATAACCCAACAAGTATAACAGAAGCAAACGCAGAAAATATAGATTTTGTTTATAATGCTTTTGATGATAGAGCAATAATGTATTATGGAGGTCTACAACCCTTAAAACAAGATAGACCTTACCGTAAATATTATGCAGCTGATGGTTCTATGGAGATAAAACGAAACATAGCTTCTGCAGATGTTGAGTTTGTAACTTATATTGGTGGAGATGGTTATAATACACCAGTTGTATTAAAAAGTAACGGAACAACTCAAGAATACTTATATTTGCATAGAGATTATCAAGGAAGTATCTTAGGAATTACAAATGCAAATGGTGTCGTATTAGAAAAGAGAATGTTTGATGTATGGGGAACTTTAATACAATATGCAAATAGTAGTGGTGTAACTACTGTTCCTACAGTAAGTACAGCTTTATTGCTTGATAGAGGATATACAGGGCATGAGCATTTATTAGGAGTAAATGTGATTAATATGAATGGAAGAATTTATGATGATAAACTGCATCGTTTCTTTCAACCAGATAATAATATACAAAACCCCTTAAACGCGCAAAACTTTAACCGTTATGCTTATGTAATGAACAACCCTACCAAGTATAGTGATCCTACTGGAGAGTTTTGGCAATTTTTTATTGGAGCATTGGTTAATTCATATGTAGCAGGTTATCAAGCAAGTGGAGGGGAGTTTAATCCGTTTAAATGGGATTCTACAACTTGGGCAAATACTGCATTAGGAGGAGCTTCCTTTAGTGCTTCAAATATTGCCACTAATTATTCAAATAATTACATTGAAAATTATGATAACCCTCAAATTAGGCAAATTGAAGAACCTATGACTAAATGGACAGAGGAACTTTCAAGTGTTGATGAGTATGGGGTTTTAATAAACGATGTAGAAAAAAAATATGGTATTGAAGAGGGGCATGCATTTGCTTATTATAAAAAGGGGGAGAGATCGTATAAATCTAAATATTTTAACGCTTTATATAATTATTCTTTTTTAGAAGCTAACGCAAGAGCAACTGGTGATTCGGATGGTTTTACTTTATCTGCAGATGCATCTTATTTTAAACAAGGTGGTGAACTTAAATTTGGAAAACAAGGTTTTAATGGTAATGCTGGAGCTGATTTTGAATTTTTAAGTGCTTCAGCTGATCTTGCAGGTTATGCACATGGAGGAAAACAAGGTATCTATGGTTATGAAGCAAAAGCTAACATTGGGGCACAAGTTATAAAGGTTACTGGAAATTATGGTTTTACAGTTTTCGGTGCTAAATTTAATTTTTCATCGGAATTAACTGGATTATCTGCGCATGCAGGTCATGAATCAGCAATTTATTATGATACAAAAACTGGTATTTTTAGGCTTAATGATGCTGCAAATTTTGGTTGGATAATAGGTGGAGGAGGTGGAATTGATATAACAATTCCTTTTAAAGATTGGGGCACAGCAATACAAAACTTTCTTAAAAAATAATACTACTTATGAAAATATTTTTTTTACTATTAATTCTGATTTACGACTTTATATTGTTTAATGCATGTTTAAATGCAATAAATTCTTTAAAAAGAAAGGTTGTATTAATTTTTTTACATTTTATTGTATCTACTATTATAGGTTTTATTTATTATCAGTTTGTCAATGAGTATAAAATTGATACACCAGCATTTATAGTCTGCATCTATTTAAGTATAACTCCTTTATTTTTTTTAATTTCAAAGAATAGAAATAAAAAAATAATTGGAGATTTAATGAATAAGAATAATGCTAATTCATTTATAGATCAAAAGAGAACGCTTTTGATTTTTTTCGGGATTACTTTGGTCTTGCAGTTTGTAATATTATTCAACTATTAATTTATTGTTATATTTTTGGATTCACTAGTTAAATCACTTAAACGTAATATATGAAAATACTATTTTATAGTATAATCTTATTTATTACCACACTCGCTTTTTCACAACAAGAAGCGAGTGTTTGGTATTTTGGACAGAATGCAGGCATAAAGTTTGAAAGTAATGGCACCACCATAACCACACTTTTAGATGGACAATTAAATACGATTGAAGGTTGCGCTACTCTTGCAGATAGTAACGGAGATTTATTACTTTATACAGATGGGATAACGGTTTGGAATCGAAATCATAGTGTAATGCCTAATGGTACAGGTTTAATGGGGAATATTTCTAGTACACAATCAGCAACTATAGTACCTAAGCCCGGTTCTGCAAACTTATTTTATATATTTACCTTAGATGCATTTGCTGGTTCTCATGGGTTTCGATATTCTATTGTAGATATGACTTTAGATGGGGGTAATGGAGCTGTTACCGTAAAAAATGAATTGATTTATACTCCTTCTTGTGAAAAGCTAGCAATTGTTAAGCATGCAAATGATTCTGATTTTTGGGTTGTTACTCACGGTTGGAATAATAACACTTTCTACAGTTATTTATTAACAAATAGTGGTTTGAGTGCTACTCCAGTTGTAACTTCTATAGGAGTAAATGTAGCTTCAGTGAGTACTGATAATGCTATAGGTTATATGAGGATTTCTCCAGATGGTAGTAAATTAGCTTTAAACCATTATTATGATGGAATCCTTCAACTTTTTGATTTTAATACCTCGACAGGGATTCTTTCGAATGAGAATACAATTTATACTGCTCCTACAGGAAGTTTTTTATATGGATTAGAA
>NZ_PJQW01000001.1:172773-281069 GCF_004303025.1 Flavobacterium sp. J27
TTTCACCCAATAGTGAAGTGTTGTATTTTACTGAAGAGATTCCTGCTACTGTAGTTTATCAATGTGATTTAACTGCTTCTACTATATCTAACACTGTTTTGCCAGTTTATTCTGGTTCAAATCCTTTGGCTACGGCTTTACAGTTAGGCCCCGATAATAAAATATATATAGGCCAATTGGCTGCGAATAAATTAGGTATTATTAATGATCCTAATACTTTGAATATAGGATGTAATTTACAAATGAATGCTGTCGACTTAGGAGGTAGATATTGTTTTAGAGGCTTACCCCCTTTTGTGTCTTCTTTTTTCTTTACTCCAAATATTCAATTTGAAAACAATTGTGTAGGAGAGAATATACAGTTTCAGTTTAATACTAGTCAGCCTGTTTTAAGTGCTAATTGGGATTTTGGAGATGGTTTTACTTCTACTGCTATTTCTCCTTCTCATGTATATACGTCTATTGGGAACTATACTGTTTCTGTTCAAGTAACTACTGTACAAGGCACTGGAAATAATACTAGAGAAATTATTATTTCAGCAGTACCAATTGCGACAGAACCTAATAATATCTTAATCTGTGATACAAATAATGATGGGTTCTATAATTTCAATTTAACACAAAATGCATCCGCTATTCTTAACGGTCAATCTGCTACAGCGTTTGGTGTGCATTATTATGCAAATGCTACTGATTATGCCAATAAGATTGTTATAGCAAACCCAAGTGCCTATCAAAATTTAATAGCGTACCAATCTCAAACAATAGTAGCGGAAGTATATAATTTAGAAAATGGCAATTGTACAGCAACCACTACTTTTGATATTCAAGTATTTGAAATTCCAACTCCATTAACTATTGTTCCTGCTATTAGAAAATGTGATGATACTAGTTTTGGTACCAACAATGATAATCGAATTGTGTTTGATTTAACCCAAAATGAAAATACTATTTTAAATGGTCAGTCGAGCAACAATTTTACGGTTTCTTATTATAGTGATTCTGGTTTTACCAATAGTATAGCTACTCCTAACTCATATGTTAATACAAATTCTTTTGAAACGATTTATGTTCAGGTTATTAATATTTTCAATGCAAATTGTATTGCAACAACCTCATTCGAAATAGAAGTATATCCAAATCCTGTAATCAATTCACCTGTAACTCTAAAACAATGTGATGATGATAACGATGGATTTAGTGCTTTTAATTTAACAGAAGCTGAAAATTTAATAGTTACCAATGCAACTGAATTTACTATTGCTTATTTCGAAACGCTATTAGATGCCGAAAACAATAACAATATCATTACTAATGTTACGGCTTACACCAATCAAACGGTAAGTACAGATACTGTATATGTTAGAATAACCAATACTAATGGTTGCTATAGTGTTTCACAATTGAATCTTGTAGTTTCCACTACTTTAATTTCAAACAACATTCAAGAAACTTTTACCGTTTGTGATGATATGGCTTCTGGTTCTAATACCGATGGAATTGCCTCTTTCGATTTTAGCAGTATTAATGCACAAATTTTGGCGCAATATCCTAGTGGACAATTAGTAGATATTACTTACTATCGTAATATAACGGATGCCTTAGCAGAACAAAATGCGATTGCAGATATTTCTAACTATACTAATATTGGCTACCCAAATTATCAAGAAATTTATGTACGAGTAGATAGCCAGCTGAATAATGAATGCTTAGGTTTAGGTCATCATGTTACTTTATATGTTGAAAGGATACCCGTGGTGCAACCTCAAGTTTACAATCATTGTGATGATGATCAAGATGGTGTTTTTGGTTTTGATACTACCAACTTAGAAACTGACTTATTGAATGGATTAACAAATGTTACACATAGTTATTTCGATTCTCTAGGCAATCCTATAGCCATGACCAATCCGTTTTTTACTACGTCTCAAATAATTACAGTTAGAGCTACTAACAATTCAGCTACTGGTTGTTATTTCGAAACCACCATAACTTTTACAGTAGATGATTTGCCAGAAGCATTTCCAATACCTGTTGGTTTAATAACCGTTTGTGATGACGAAGTAAATCCTAGTTTCCAAGACGGTTTATATGCTTTTAATACCAGTAATTTTGAAAGCACTATTCTAGGTAATCAAAATGGAATGATAGTAACTTATTTTGATGAAAATGGAAACCCATTATCTAGCCCATTACCTAATCCCTTTATTTCAGGTTCCCAAAATATAACAGTTAACGTATCGAATCCATTAAATACGACTTGTGCTGCTAGTATGATTATCCCATTACAAGTAAACCCAGTTCCAGAGGTTGAATTAATTGGTGATGGGTTGGTCTGTAGCGATAATACTTCTTTTACACTTAATATCGATGCAGGTTTAATAGATTCAAGTACCCAAAATGAGTATAACTATCAATGGTATTTAGATAATTCACTTTTACCTAATGAAACGAATTACAATCTTGTGGTAAATAATGAAGGTGTTTACTCAGTGATAGTGACTAATGCAACGAATTGTTCGAGAACAAGAACAATAACAGTTACGGCATCTGATGTAGCTACCATTAATAACATTCAAATTAATGATTTAACCGACACGAATTCTATTATCGTTTCGGTATCAGGAAACGGAAGCTATGAATATAGTTTAGACAATGAAAATTATCAATCTTCCAATATATTTACTAATTTAGATGCTGGTATTTATACAGTTTATGTAAAAGACAGCTATGGTTGTGGAGTTACCACAAAAGAAATAAGTATTTTAGGTATTCCAAAATTCTTTACACCTAATGGAGATGGATTTAATGATACTTGGAATATTAAAGGAGTAAACAATACTTTCAATTCCAAAACGATGCTTTACATTTTTGATCGTTATGGTAAATTACTAAAGCAAATTAGCCCTTTAGGAAACGGATGGGATGGTACTTTTAATGCACAACAAATGCCATCAGCAGATTATTGGTATACCATAAAACTAGAAAATGGAAGAATACTTAAAGGCCATTTTACATTGAAAAGATAAGATTTTTTTATTGAGTATGTTATTTTAAAAAAATGTATATATTCGTGTATTATGCATTCACAAATCACAACCACACAATTAAAGCAGTTTTACGAACAAGGTTTTGTAAAAATAGAAAATTGTTTGTCTCCAGCATTATTACAAAAATTGCGTACCTTTTTTGATGAAGTAATAGCTGATGAAAATGACCTCCAAAAAGTAACCATTTCAGTGGGTGAAAAAAAGTTCATTACAAATGTGGAATTGCTGTGTTATAAAAATAATTTGGCTTGTTTAGAATTGTTGGGTCTGCCTTTTTTACTAGACATGGCTCAAAAAATTTGTGGACCCGATTTTTTTGCGATTCAAGAATTTGCGGTAATTAAAAATTCGGGTGATCAATTACCCGTTTTATGGCATCAAGACATGATGCATGAACGCACAGGCAATTGCTTTACGGTGGGTATTTATGTAGACGATGCCCATGCAGGTGATGGGGCTTTAAAAGTCGTTCCCAAAAGCCATTTGAGTTCAAAAACCATTTGTGAATTGGCACAAGAAGAAGCTATTGAAGTACCTATGAATGCAGGTGATATTCTCGTTCATGATATGATGTTGGCACATAGTTCTGCTATTTTACAAAAGCATGATAAAAGACGTGTCATTTATTTCGAATTTTTGTCGGCCAAACAAGTCGCTACAGAAGGAATTTATACAGCTGAATTAGTGGAAAACAGAACCCAATTGTTAGCTGTTGCCACCAGTTATTACCACTTGCAAAACCCTTTATTGCCGCAATTTCAGTGGAAAAAAAAGGTAACTTGCTATGAAAATGAAGAACAAATTAGAACCGCTTTACATACTATTTATGCCATGCCAATTCACGCCAAGCCATCTAATTATTGTTTTGAATTACCCAAATAACTCACTAACTACATCTTCAATTTTGGATACTAAAACCACTTTGATAGCGGTATTTTTTAAGGTAATTTTATTGTGTTTAGAAACCAAAATAGTAGTAAAACCTAGTTTTTCTGCTTCTTGAATGCGTTGGTCTATTCGGTTAACAGGTCTAATTTCACCGGAAAGACCTACTTCACCTGCAAAACAAAAACCTTCTTCTATACTGATGTCTTCGTTTGAAGATAAGATAGCAGCCACAACAGCCAAATCAATAGCAGTATCATCAACCGAAATTCCACCAGTAACATTCAAAAAAACATCCTTCATACCTAAACGAAAACCTGCTCTTTTCTCTAATACAGCTAAAATCATGTTCAAGCGTTTGGCATTATATCCTGTCGTACTTCGTTGCGGTGTTCCATAAACAGCCGAACTTACCAAAGATTGAATTTCTATCATTAAAGGACGCATTCCTTCTAAAGTACACGCAATTGCTGTGCCTGATAAAGCTTCTTCTTTATGTGAAATTAAAATCTCTGAAGGATTGTCTACTTCTCGTAAACCGTTGCCTAGCATTTCATAAATACCTAATTCTGCAGTAGAACCGAAACGATTTTTTAGAGAACGCAAAATACGATACACATGATTACGATCGCCTTCAAACTGTAGCACCGTATCTACCATGTGTTCCAAAATTTTTGGACCAGCAATAGTACCATCTTTAGTAATATGACCAATTAAAATCACAGGAACATTCGTTTCTTTAGCAAATTTAATCAGTTCTGCGGTACATTCTCTAATTTGAGAAATACTACCCGCTGAGGATTCTATATAATCGGTGTGTAAGGTTTGTATTGAATCTATAATGACAATTTCTGGTTCCATTTCCTGAATTTGTCTGAAAATATTTTGTGTTTTGGTTTCAGTAAGAATGTAACAATTGTCGCTGTTAGGAACAATACGTTCCGCACGCATTTTAATTTGTTTCTGACTTTCTTCCCCAGAAACATATAACGTTTTGTAAGGTAATTTTAAAGAAATTTGAAGTAAGAGTGTGCTTTTACCAATACCTGGTTCTCCTCCTAAAAGTGTTAAAGAACCAGGAACTAAACCGCCTCCTAACACACGATTTAATTCATTGTCTGTGGTGTTGAGTCGGATTTCTTGTGCCGAATCAATTTCTTTAATTAATAATGGTTTAGGGGCTTTGGAAATCGAATTAGTTTCTGTTTTCCAAGCTTTTTTTTCTTCTTTTTGAATAACTTCTTCTACTATGGTATTCCATTCTTTACAAGCATGACATTGGCCTTGCCATTTTGAAAAAGAAGTGCCACAATTCTGACAATAAAAAGCTGTTTTTACCTTAGCCATATCTTTTTATTCTCCTTCTTTTTTCTCTTCACTTCCTTCTTCAGGAGCGGGTTCAACATATTCTTCTACAGTAGAGGCGTCTTCCTTACCTTTTAAGCTTTCCGCTTTATCAAGCATGAATGATTTTGTTATTTCTCTAATTTCTTCTAAAGTATATCCTTTTCTATATTCTTTAACGGCTTTTTTAAATTCACCCGATTTTTCGTAATATAAGGCTTGGTGATAGGTTCCTAAAGTAGTTTTTGGATAGTTTTTGTCTGCATATTTTCCTAGTTCTTGTAATTCAAAATAGGCTTTATTTTTTAAGATGGCAGCTTCAATTGCTTTAAAGTCAGTTAATCTTGGTTTTAATTTCAATCCAAATTTTTCTTCTAACTTCGTATACTTATCAATTAAATATTGTGTATATCCTTTTTCAAGAGTAACAATTTTTTCTTTGTATTCCATCATTGAAATAGGTTGGTACCCATCAAAAATAAAATATAAAGCTTGAGGAATAGCTAAAGCAACAAGCGAATAATGACTTGCTCCTTTAAATTGGTCAAAACGATAATTAAATGTTTTGTTTGGTATAGGAGAAATGGTTTTGTCTAATGCTTTAGCACCATCATTTATGTCGGTTAAGTCTCCTTGGCCAATAGCATGATAATAAAAAATAGGTTTTTTTATCAGCGGTAAACGTTCTGCCACTCTTTTAATCATTTGAGGCGCTAATTCGGCACCAAGAGAAATATAGGCATTAAAAACAGGATCGTCTTTGTATAAATAGAAATTCAAGAAACCTGCTGTGGTATCATGACCAGCAATAATTCTAAAAGGTTGAGTTCTGTATTTACCTTCTATGTAGGGTAATAATTCAAAGCCAATGAATTCGAAAAAACTAGCTCCTTTTCCCGAAGGCAAGCCTGTTTGGTCATAATCGCTATCATCGAAGCGTTGTTCTCCATAGTTTTGATTGATGGCTACTATAATTGTTTCAGGTAAATCATCCCAATAATTACCATATTTTAAGTTGCCTTCAAAAGGATTTAAAAGATATTCTCCATCTAGTAATACTAAAACTGGGAATTTTTTTTCGATATCAAATTCATAATTTCCTGGTAAAGAAACGGTAAATGTTCTTTCTTGACCTAATTTTTTCGATTGGATAGATTCTGTAATTCTTTGCGAAAAAGTGAATGAAGTAACTAAGATAAATAGTAAAAGAATTCTCGTTTTCATATAGTTATAAGTTAGTTTTGTGTTTTTTCAGGGATAAACTATATTAATGTATGTTGATTCATGCATTAAAATATGTGGCAATATACTAATTAATTTTTATTGAAAAGATTCAAAAGTAAATAAGAAATTAATCCTAAAACAATAGTTAATATGGTTTGTGAAGTCCAGATAATCCAACCTAAAGCAGTGCCAGCATCTTCGGCGATACCATATAGTAAAAGTACTTTTGCTATAGAAATTGGGAAAGCACCAATACCTCCATTTGTAAACCCTACAGCTAAAGTTCCAAAAATAAATCCCATAATTACAATATCAAAAGAAATAGAAGCTGTTTCGGGTATTGAAAAAACACA
This sequence comes from Flavobacterium sp. J27, assembly GCF_004303025.1. Lineage (GTDB taxonomy): Bacteria > Bacteroidota > Bacteroidia > Flavobacteriales > Flavobacteriaceae > Flavobacterium. The sequence continues at coordinate 179,630 of NZ_PJQW01000001.1, forward strand.
AACATAAAACATCATTAAATAAGAAAACCAAATAAAAAAGGAGTGTGCTAAATACTTCCATTTGGTTTTCATTTTTAAAATACTGGTCATTCCTTCCACTAGTCCATTAAATTTACTTTTAATTTTTAGGATAAAAGACCATTTAGACCAACGCCATAGAAATAAAAAGAGAATCATTCCTGCTAAGGCAATTCCAAAAAGTAATGCAATTTTATGAGGTGATATGTGTGAAAATATGAACGTATTAATTTTTTCAAACTGGATTAAAAAAGCAGTGATTACAAAGAGTAAAAAAATGAGTAAATCTACCACTCTTTCCGCTACAATTGTTCCAAAACCTTTGTCAAAAGGAACTCCTTCATAATTTTTTAAAATAACAGCTCTACTTATTTCTCCTGATCTTGGAATAGTTAGATTTAATAGATAAGAGATGCTTACAGCAAAAAAGGAGTTGTAAAATTTAGGTTGATACCCTAAGTGATTTAATGAATATTTCCAGCGATATGCTCTTGACCAATATCCGAATAAAGAAATAAAAATAGACAAAAAAACATAAAAGTAGTTTGCTTCCCTAAAATAGTCTTTTATTCGTTTTAATTCTGTTTCAGTAAAAGACGAAAATTGATAATATATAAGAGCTATTCCAATAAGTAATGGAATAACAGTTTTTAACAATTTTTTGAATGAAAACTGCAAAACTTATGTTAGTGAATTATCTTTTTCGTTTGGAAAAACTAAAGTAGGCTTGAATTTTTTAGCTTCTTCAAAGTCCATAGAAGCATAAGAAATAATAATAATAATATCGCCTCTGTGAACTTTTCTTGCAGCTGGACCATTTAAAGTAATTTCACCTGTATTTTTGGGACCTTTAATGGCATAAGTTTCTAATCGTTCTCCATTATTAATGTTAACGATTTGTACTTTTTCACCTTCAATAATATTAGAAGCCTCCATTAATGTTTCATCAATGGTAATACTTCCTATGTAATTCAAATCGGCTCCTGTAACGGTAACTCTATGAATTTTTGATTTAACTACTTGAATATGCATGGTGCAAAGGTAATTATTTTGGATAAATTAATTATTTTTTTTTAAGAAATCTAATTGGCTATTTTTTAGTATAAAGAGATGTTGTCTATTAGTCTAATATTTTCGATATAAACAGCTATAAAACCTCTGTATTTTTTGGTTTTACTTTTCCTTACACAAGTACTTAACGTTTCTTCGTCAGCAATTTCAAAATATTCCAAATTAAAATCAGGATGTTTTTCAAAAACGTTAGAAACTATTTGGGTTACTTCTTTTGCAGATTTTGTTTGAAATTGCGTTTTTGCTGCTAGTAAAGTTTGATAAATAATTGCTGCTTTTTCTCTAGCTTTAGGGGAAAGTCTTTCGTTTCTTGAGCTCATTGCTAAACCATTTTTTTCTCTAAAAATAGGACATCCAATTATACATACAGGAAGATTGTGTTTTGCAACTAATTTTTTTACAATTTGTAATTGTTGGAAATCTTTTTCTCCAAAATACGCTTTTTGAGGTTGTATAATTTCAAAAAAGCGTTTTATGATAGTGCCTACACCATCAAAATGACCAGTTCTATGTTTTCCTTCCATTTTTGTTTCCAATCCATCATAGTTGAAATGTTCCGATACAATATCTTTTAAATAAATATCTTCAACTGATGGAGCGTATATTAAAATGTCTTTATGTAGCATTTTTATTTTTTCAATATCAGATGCTAAAGTGCGAGGGTACTTTTCTAAATCTTCTTTGTTGTTGAACTGTGTTGGATTAACAAAAATACTTACAATTACAGAGTCATTTTCTTTCAGTGCTTCTTTCATTAAAGAAAGGTGGCCTTCGTGAAGAGCTCCCATAGTAGGGACAAAACCTATTGTTTTATTATCATTAGTTAATAAACTTAAATGAGAAGATAAAACGTTCTGTTCAGTAAAAATAACCATAAGGTTTTAGATTAATTAGGATGCAAACTTACTATTTTACTAGATAAATCCATAAATTTTTGTAATTTTGCATGTTTTTTAAAAACAAATGTTAAACAAAATAAATTATGGAAGATAAGAGGATATTGTACGTATCATCTGAAGTGGTGCCTTATTTAGCAGAGAATGAAGTTTCATTACAATCATATGAATTTCCTAAAATGATAAATGATATTGGAGGCCAAATAAGAATTTTTATGCCACGATATGGAAATATTAATGAAAGAAGACATCAACTGCACGAAGTGATTCGTTTATCGGGAATGAATTTAGTGGTTAACGATATGGATATGCCTCTTATTATAAAAGTAGCTTCAATACCAAAAGAAAGAATTCAAGTATACTTTATAGATAATGATGAGTATTTCAAAAGGAAGGCTACTTTTACAGATGAAGAAGGTGTTTTGTATCCTGATAACGATGAAAGAGCTATCTTTTTTGCAAAAGGTGTTGTTGAAACGGTAAAGAAGTTAAACTGGGTTCCAGATGTAATTCATGTGCATGGTTGGATGGCCTCTTTATTGCCTGTTTATTTGAAGCATTATTATAAAAATGAAGGTATTTTTGCTGATACTAAGATTATAACTTCTGTGTATAATTTAGGTTTTGAAGGAGAACTAAATTCTGAGTTAGTTGGGAAAATGAGTTTTGATAATATTTCGAAAGAGACTACAAAAGATGTTGTTACTCCTAATTATGAAAACTTGATGAAACTTACCATTGATCATTCAGACGGTTTAGTTGTAGGGTCTGAGAATTTAAGCTCAACTTTAACAAAATATATAGAAACTTCGGGAAAACCTTTTTTACCTTTCGCGTCCAAAGATAGTGTTAGTGAGTTATATACTGATTTTATCAAAAAACATATTTTATAAATTACTGTTTTATTTATATGAAAAAAATTGCTTTAAATTGTGCTTTATTGTTAGCTGTTGTTTTTTTTAATTCTTGTGATAAAGATTTTAACTCTTTAGGATCTGATATTATTGGGGAAGAGCACTTTGGTTTAGAAAGAAGAGATGATTTTAGTCTTGTATCCTTTACAAAGGCAACAGGAGAAGTTCAGTCTAATAATTTGCCTTCTAATATGTTAGGGGTATACGATGATCCTTATTTTGGAAAAACTAAAGCTAGCTTTGTAACACAATTATCGTTGTCTGTAGTAAATCCTAATTTAGGTATTGAGAGGGAAATGCAGGCAAATGATTCGGTATTTTTGTATGTGCCTTATACAAGTACTAAAACGGCTACAGGAGAAGGGATTGAGCCAAATACATATGAGTTAACTTCTGTTTTTGGAAATGAAAATGGTACATTTGATTTAAAGATATTTGAAAATGGATATTTATTAAGAGATTTTGATGCTATTGATCCTTCTATTCGTCAAAGATATTATTCAAATGAAAATACTACTTTAATTGAGCCTAACTTAATTGGTTCTCAACTTAATGATTCTTCTGAACCTCTAGAAAATACAGGTTTTAAATTTAGTAATGAGGAAATCATTATTTATAAAACCAATGGTAATGGGGAGTATTTAAATAGTAATGGGCAAGTTACCACAGATTTAACCAAAAGAGTAGTCAAAGAAAGGCTCGCTCCAGGAATGTGGATTAATTTGAATAAAACTTTTTTTGAAAATAAAATTGTTAATGCCAATGAATCAGATTTGTTAAATAATAACATCTTTAAAGAATATTTTAAAGGATTGTATTTTCAAGTAACAGAAACCACGGGAGTAAATGCTTTGGCGTTATTGGATTTTACAAAAGGATATGTAACGGTTCAGTATCATGCTAAAGACGATGAAGCTACAGATCCTTTGAAGAAAAAATCGGTTAAGATAAATCTATCTGGAAATACTATCAATTTTTATGAAAACACATTCAGTTCAACTTATGTAACAGCTTTAAATAATTCAAATACTACTACAGGTGATGAATTGTTATATTTAAAGGGAAATAAAGGCTCTGTGGTTTTTATCGATTTATTTGGGCCAGATGCGGATTCAAATAATGTTCCAGATGAATTAGATGAGTTGAGAAATGATAACGTATTAATTAACGATGCATTTCTTACTTTTTATGTTAAAAACGATGGTCAGAAAAATGCTAAAAGAATCTATTTGTACGATGCTACAAATAATAAAGCATTGTTAGACTATGTCTATGATAGTACAACGGCTACAGATCCTAAAAATAACAAATTGCTTTTTGGAGGTATTCTAGAAGTAGAGGATGATAATGAAGATTTGGGGGTAAAATTCAAAGTAAGATTACGTAATCATATTAATAATATTGTTAATGGTGAAAATGAAAACACTAATAAAAATGTTAGATTAGGATTATCGGTAACTGAAAATATTGCTAATTCATCTAGTTACTATGTTTTTGATGAAGTTGCTTTTGGTAATGAAAAATTGCCAGTAGCTTCTGTTATTAATCCGTTAGGGACTATTGTTTATGGAAACAATACTCTAGACGAAAGTAAAAAATTGAAGTTAGAAATTTATTATACAATACCTAATTAATTAAGCTTATGTGTGGAATTGTAGGTTATATTGGGCACAGAGATGCTTATCCTGTTCTTATTAAAGGATTAAAAAGGTTAGAATATAGAGGGTATGATAGTGCAGGTATCGTTTTGTATGATGGTAACGATACTAAGTTGTCTAAGACAAAAGGAAAAGTATCCGATTTAGAAGCTAAAGCTGAAAAAGAAGATGTAAAACATGGAAATATAGGTATGGGACATACTCGTTGGGCTACACATGGTGTACCTAATGACGTTAATTCTCATCCACATTATTCAAATTCAGGAAATTTGGTGATTATTCATAATGGAATTATTGAAAATTATGAGCCTATTAAAAAAGAATTGCTAAATAGAGGGTATACTTTTCAATCTGATACAGACACAGAGGTGTTGGTAAATTTGATTGAAGATGTTAAGAAAAAAGAAAATCTTGGTTTAGGAAAAGCAGTTCAGGTAGCTTTAAACCAAGTGGTAGGAGCTTATGCGATTGCTGTTTTTGATAAAGAAAGACCAACTGAAATTGTGGTTGCCCGATTAGGTAGTCCATTGGCTATAGGTATTGGTGAAGATGAATTTTTTATCGCTTCGGATGCCACTCCTTTTATAGAATACACATCCAATGCTATTTATCTAGAAGATGAAGAAATGGCAATTGTACGATTGCATAAGCCTATGAAAGTTCGTAAAATTAAAGATGATTCTTTAGTTGATCCCTATGTTCAGGAATTACAAATGAATTTGGAACAAATAGAAAAAGGAGGGTACGAGCATTTTATGTTGAAAGAAATATACGAGCAACCAAATGTTATAAAAGACACTTACAGAGGAAGACTTTTGGCAAACAAAGGAATCATTCAAATGGCAGGTGTTGAAGATAATATTGAGAAGTTTTTAAATGCAGAACGAATTATTATTGTGGCTTGTGGAACTTCATGGCATGCTGGTTTGGTGGCTGAATATATTATAGAAGAATTTGCGAGAATACCAGTTGAAGTGGAATATGCTTCAGAATTTAGATACAGAAACCCAATTATAAACAAAGAAGATGTGGTAATTGCTATTTCACAATCAGGCGAAACTGCAGATACTTTGGCGGCTATAAAATTAGCTAAAGAAAATGGAGCTTTTGTTTTTGGAGTATGTAATGTAGTAGGTTCTTCTATTTCAAGAGAAACACATGCGGGTGCTTATACACATGCTGGTCCAGAAATCGGTGTGGCTTCAACAAAAGCATTCACAACTCAAATAACAATATTAACATTGCTTGCTTTGCGTTTAGCCAAAGCAAACGGTAAAATGGCAAATTCGGATTACCAACGTTATTTGTTAGAATTGGAATTAATACCAGAAAAAGTAGCGGAAGCATTAGCAACAAATGATGTAGCGAAAGAAATTGCGAAAATTTATAAGGACGCTCCAAATTGTTTGTATTTAGGAAGAGGATATAATTTTCCAGTGGCATTAGAAGGAGCTTTAAAATTAAAAGAAATATCTTATATACACGCTGAAGGTTATCCTGCTGCAGAAATGAAGCACGGGCCAATTGCTTTAATCGATGAATCTATGCCAGTTGTAATTATTGCGCCAAATAAAGGGCATTATGATAAAGTAGTGAGCAATATTCAAGAAATTAAATCCAGAAGCGGAAAAATAATTGCAGTTGTTACAAAAGGAGACGTACAAGTAAAAGCATTGGCAGACCATGTTATAGAAATACCTGAAACAACGGAAGCATTAACGCCTTTGTTAACTACAATACCATTACAATTATTGTCTTATCATATAGCTGTAATGCGAGGTTGTAACGTAGATCAACCTAGGAATTTGGCAAAATCAGTTACGGTAGAATAGTATTATTAAAGCGAAAATTTAAATTTTCGCTTTTTTATTGCAAAAAATTCAAAAAATAAATTGCAAAAGTGTCGACAAAAAAACTATCTTTGCACTCTGAAAAATAGAAGAGTTTTTCAATACTAAATAGCTATTTAATAAATACATAAGCAATGTCTAAAGTTACAGGAAAAGTTGCAAAAATTATCGGACCAGTTGTTGACGTGGTATTTAACACGGAAAATGCTGAGCTTCCTAAAATTTATGATTCATTAGAAATCACTAAAGCAGACGGAACAAAATTAGTATTAGAAGTACAATCTCACATTGGTGAAGATACTGTTCGTACTATCTCTATGGATTCTACTGACGGTTTGTCTAGAGGGCAAGAAGTTGTTTCTTTAGGAACACCAATTCAGATGCCTATTGGTTCTGAAGTGTTTGGTCGTTTATTTAATGTAATTGGTGATGCAATTGATGGTTTAGGTGATTTACCTAAAGAAGGATCAAATGGTTTACCAATTCACAGACCTGCACCAAAATTTGAAGATTTATCAACTTCTACAGAAGTTTTATTTACAGGTATTAAAGTAATCGACTTAATTGAGCCTTATGCAAAAGGAGGTAAAATTGGTTTATTTGGTGGTGCTGGAGTAGGTAAAACAGTATTAATTCAGGAGTTGATTAATAATATCGCTAAAGGTCACGGAGGACTTTCTGTATTTGCAGGAGTTGGTGAAAGAACACGTGAAGGAAATGACCTTTTAAGAGAAATGTTAGAGTCTGGAATTATCAAATATGGTGATGATTTCATGCATTCTATGGAAGATGGAGGATGGGACTTAACAAAAGTAGACAAGAATATCATGAAAGATTCTAAAGCTACTTTCGTATTTGGTCAGATGAATGAGCCACCTGGAGCACGTGCACGTGTTGCTTTGTCAGGTTTAACAATTGCTGAGTATTTTCGTGATGGAGCAGGAGATGGACAAGGGAAAGATGTACTTTTCTTCGTTGATAATATCTTCCGTTTTACACAAGCTGGATCTGAGGTGTCTGCATTATTAGGACGTATGCCATCAGCAGTAGGTTATCAACCTACATTAGCAACTGAGATGGGTGCTATGCAAGAGCGTATTACTTCAACAAAAACAGGATCTATTACATCTGTTCAAGCGGTTTATGTACCTGCGGATGACTTAACTGACCCTGCACCAGCAACTACGTTTGCTCACTTAGATGCAACAACAGTATTGTCTCGTAAAATTGCTGAGTTAGGGATTTATCCAGCGGTAGATCCATTAGATTCTACTTCTCGTATCTTAACTCCGGAAATTTTAGGTAAAGATCATTACGCTTGTGCTCAAAGAGTAAAAGAGATTTTACAACGTTATAAAGAATTACAAGATATTATCGCTATCCTTGGTATGGAGGAATTATCAGAAGATGATAAATTAGTTGTATCAAGAGCGCGTCGTGTACAACGTTTCTTGTCTCAGCCTTTCCACGTAGCAGAGCAGTTTACTGGTATTCCAGGTGTATTAGTAGATATCAAAGAAACTATTAAAGGTTTCAACATGATTATGGATGGTGAATTAGATCACTTACCAGAAGCAGCATTCAACCTTAAAGGTTCTATTGAAGAAGCTATCGAAGCTGGAGAGAAAATGTTGGCAGAAGCATAATTTAGTTGTTAGTTGTTAGTTGTTAGTTGTTTGTAAAACAGCCATCAACCTTCAACCTTCAACTGTTAACAAAAAAAATATGATTTTAGAAATTGTATCACCGGAAGCAACATTATTTAAAGGAGAAGTTACATCTGTAGCTGTTCCAGGTGTAAATGGTGAATTCCAAATGCTAAATAATCACGCACCAATTGTGTCTTTATTAGTAAAAGGAAATGTGAAAATAAATGCTCAAAAAATAGCCATTGAAAAAGAATTCATTTCTAAATTCAATAAAGTTAATGAGCAAACTTTTTGGTTACCAATTAATTCTGGTACTATCGAAATGAAAGATAATAAAGTGATTGTTTTAGCTGACTAAAACAAATATGCTAAATTAACAATTAAAGTCCTTCTATAAGAAGGACTTTTTTTATTTTTGGATTATGAATGAAGGCATTGTAACAGAAAAAGTAGTTATATATGACGATACTCTAAGTGTTTTAGAGTCAATTATGGCATCTATAATGTATACTCTAGTGATTGTAGTTGTTTTATTAATGGTATTTGTTTTTTACAGTTTTGGTATTAACAAAAATACATTTGGAATGACTCCAGCTTTTGTAACAGCTTTTTTTATGTTTCTTGTGCCTGCTGTAAATATTTCAGAAGTTAATATTGTTGAAATAGATTTTAAGAAGAGTAAGATTTTTACTACTCAAAAGATTGTTTTTTATAAAAAGGTTAAAGTTGTCAATGCAATAGAATTTGAATATGTAGCATTGAATAAATCTAATTTTTCTTACGTTATTACAATTTGGTACAAAGGGAATAGGCATTTTACTATTTTAAGTTTTTATAAAAAAGAAAAAGCGTTATTGTATGCTAGATTACTTTGTAAACAAATGGAGGTCGACTTATTAGATAAAACATCAGGCTTTTCTAAATGGATAGATAATTCAGATTTATGAAATTTCCAAAACTACTACAGGATAAACTCGAAACGCGTAAATTAAGCAATGCTTTACGAAGTATTCAGCCACAAACTAAATTAATCGATTTTGCAAGTAATGATTATTTAGGCTTTTCTAAAAATGAAGCTATTTTCAAAAATGTTCATCATTATTTAATGACTAAAAGATTAACTCATAATGGCGCAACAGGTTCTAGGTTATTATCGGGAAATCATGAAGTATATTTTGAAGCAGAATCTTATATAGCAAATTTTCATCAATCGGAAGCAGCTTTAATTTATAATTCAGGTTACGACGCTAACGTAGGGTTTTTTAGTGCAGTTCCACAACGAAATGATATTATTTTGTATGATGAGTTTAGTCATGCTTCTATTCGAGATGGAATTCAAATGAGTTTATCTAAAGCGTATAAGTTTAAACACAATGATTTGGTCGATTTGGAAAAACTATTGCAACGTTTTTCTACGACTAATACTGAAATTTATATAGTTACCGAATCTGTTTTTTCAATGGATGGTGATTCTCCAGAAATGGAAAAATTAGTAGCAATATGTCAACAATATGACGCTTTGTTAGTGGTAGATGAAGCTCATGCATTGGGTGTCTTCGGTAATGAACATAAATCTAAAGGCGAAGGATTGGTACAACAATATCAATTACAAGATAAAGTTTTTGCTAGAATAATAACTTTTGGAAAAGCTTTAGGTTGTCATGGCGCAGCAATTTTAGGAAATCATTCTTTAAAAGAATATCTCATCAATTTTAGCAGAAGTTTAATTTATACTACAGCGCTTTCTCCACATGCAGTTGCTACCATCTTATTAGCCTATAAAGAGTTAGCAAAAAGCGAAAAAAGGATTCAAAAGTTAGTAGAAAATTCTATTTTTTTTAATTCAATTGTCTCGCCAAAGCATTGTATGACTCAATTCCAATCTTCCATTAAATCGATTGTAATTCCAGGAAATGAAAAGGTAAAACAAATTGCCACTTATTTGCAAGATAAAGGATTTGATGTAAAACCAATACTTTCACCAACAGTTCCTATTGGTCAGGAGAGATTGCGTTTTTGTTTGCACACCTACAACTCTAAAAAGGAAATTCAGCAAGTAGTATCTCTTCTTTTGCTTAAATTATAAAAAATACAAGGGTTTTTTAATTGTCTTTTTCTCTATTCTTCCCGACCTTTGCCTGAAATATTTATAGCTTATAAAATGAAACTATTTATAACAGGAATAGGAACCGATGTAGGAAAAACAATTGCTTCAGCTATTATAGTAGAAGCATTGCAGGCAGATTATTGGAAACCAATACAAGCTGGCGATTTAGACACTTCAGACACACATAAAATTAAACAATATGTTTCAAATGGAAAGACTGTCTTTCATTCGAATAGCTATGCTCTTAATACACCAGCAAGTCCTCATTTTGCAGCAGAAATAGATGGAGTAACAATAGATCTTGCAGAAATAAAAGTTCCAGTAACATCGAATCATTTAGTTATTGAAGGTGCAGGAGGTATTTTGGTACCGCTTAATAGTGAGATAACTATAATCGATTTAATTCAGCCAGATTATAAAGTTGTTGTTGTTTCTAGGCATTATTTAGGAAGTATTAATCATACCTTACTTACCATAGAAGCATTACAAAATAAAAGAATTGAAATTGCTGGGATAGTATTTAATGGCGATGCAAATGAAGCAACCGAATCTATTATTCTTTCAAAGACCAAGCTACCTTGCTTAGGAAGAATTGAAAACGAACCTTATTTTGATGCAGCTGTGATTCGTTATTATGCCACCAAATTCAAAGAGAATCTTTTAAAAATTAAATAATGAATTACCAAAGAGAAAAGAAAAATAGACTTTTATCTTTGTAAACTATTTTACTGTAACTTCTAAATTCTAATTTCATTCAACATGACACTTTCAGAAAAAGATACGCTATACAATTGGCATCCTTATACACAACATAAAACAGCTTTTCCACATCCAGTTATTGTAAAAGGACAAGGCGCATTACTTTGGGATGAACATGGAAAAGAATATATAGACGCAATAGCGAGTTGGTGGGTAAATCCATTTGGACATGCTAATACTTTCATCGCAAAAGCAATATATAATCAATTAACGCAATTAGAACATGTTTTATTTGGAGGGTTTACGCATGAACCAGTAATACAACTCTCAGAAAAACTCGCTACTATTTTACCATCTAATCAAAAGAAGTTTTTTTATTCTGATAATGGCTCTACTGCAGTTGAAGTTGCTTTAAAAGGTGCCCTTCAGTTTTTTTATAATAAAGGGCAAAAAAGGACTAAAATTATTGCTTTTGAAAATGCTTTCCATGGCGATACTTTTGGAGCTATGGCAGCCAGTGGTATTTCCTTTTTCACCGATGCTTTTCAAGGATCGCTATTAGAAGTGATTCGTATTCCAGTTCCAACAGAAGGAAATGAAAGTATGGCCTTAGAAAGATTAAAAGCATTACTAGAAACTAATGAATACGCGGCTTTTATATTTGAACCACTAGTACAAGGAGCTGCTGGAATGGTCATGTATTCTCCCACTGTTTTAAATCAGTTGATGGTACTTGCCAAAGAATATAATGTGTTTACTATTGCCGATGAAGTAATGACTGGTTTTGGTAAAACTGGGAAGAATTTTGCTTGTGATTATTTGGAACAACAACCCGATATGATGTGCTTGTCTAAAGCATTAACAGGAGGAACCATTCCTATGGCAATTACGAGTTTCTCTCAAGAAATTTATGATGGTTTTTATGACGATGATACGAATAAAGCCTTATTTCATGGACACACTTTTACCGCTAATCCCACCGGTTGTGCAGCAGCATTAGCGTCTATAGAATTGTTGCAAACAGAAGAAATTCAAGAAAACATTCAACAGGTATATCAACATCATTTGGCTTTTGCAGAAAGAATCAAAACTCACCCAAAAGTAAAAACAACTCGCGTTTTAGGAGTCATTTTTGCATTGGAAATAAAAGTAGAGGGAGCACATGATTATTATGGAAACTTGCGTAACACATTGTATGAATTTTTTATAAAAAAAGGCATCATTTTAAGACCAGTAGGAAATATTATTTATATTTTGCCTCCTTATATTATTAATGACATTGAATTAGAACGAGTATATACTATTATTGAAGAAGCTTTAACCTTGATTTAATTTTGTAAGGAACAAATGTCTCGGTATATTTGCAGTCTATTTTCCTGCTGTACACTATATCTTTTCTTTCGATTACATCTCAAGAAAAGGATATCGTTTCCATCAGGGTTATTCGAAAAATCATAAACCTTTTGAATCAAAAAATTGCCATAACCGCTTTAGCTTCTATTTCTGCTTTAGGAAATGATAAGTCAACCATTTGGAGTCACTATCTAAATGATAAAAGTGCTATTACAAAAGAAGCGATAGGAAACCAACAAGTTTGGGTTGCTACACTTCCAAATGAGATAAAAGATGAGATTAAAAAACTGCAAGAATCTGATGTTAAGTATCGCAATTTAGATCTCTCTGTTTTATATGCGATTTATGTTTCAAGACAAGTTGTACAGCAAACAGCTTGGGATAAAAATACTGTTTTTGGTATCAATATAGGTTCCTCAAGAGGAGCTACAGCCTTATTCGAAAAATTTCATTCCGAGTTTATTCATACTCAAAAAGTAAATACTTTAGCATCACCTACTACAACTTTGGGAAACATATCCAGTTGGGTAGCTAATGATTTACAAAGTACAGGTCCAGAAATTTCTCATTCCATTACTTGTTCCACTTCCTTGCATGCGTTATTAAATGGTGTGGCTTGGATGCAAGCTGGTTTGGTTGAAAAATTCATAATTGGTGGTTCAGAAGCACCATTAACCCCTTTTACCATAGCACAAATGAAAGCTTTGAACATCTATTCAAAAAGAGAAGGAAACTATCCTTGTAGAGCTTTTGATTTAGACAAAAAAGAAAATACGATGGTGTTAGGTGAAGGAGCAAGTGCTATTGCTTTGGAATTAGGAGAAAACAAGAAAGCTTTAGCTTATGTAGAAGGTATTGGATATGCCACAGAGATATTAAAGCATAATATTTCAATTTCAACGGAAGCTGATTGTTTTCAAAAATCGATGCAAATGGCTTTACAAAAGACAAATTTTAATGAAGTGGATGCCATTGTGATGCATGCGCCAGGAACTATAAAAGGTGATTTGTCTGAATTTAAGGCGATTCAAAAAGTATTTGGTAAAGAGGTGCCTTTTTTAACCACAAATAAATGGAAAGTGGGTCATACATTTGGTACTTCTGGAATGTTGAGCCTAGAATTAGCCATACTTATGCTACAACAACAAAAAGCAATTTCAATTCCATTTTACGAACAAGAATTACCAAAACAAATTAGAAAAGTACTTGTAAATGCCGTTGGGTTTGGAGGAAATGCAGTAAGTATTTTAATTTCAAAATAAGATATAAATTCAATAAGAAGTTATAAAAAAGAAATTCCTTTTGTGAATCGTTTTTTCGGCATAGCCCTTGTTTTTTTTGGAATTACCATGTTTTTGATTACAGGAAGTTTGATGGCGTTAATTTTTGTTGCAATTGGATTAGGTTTAAATGTAGCAGAGGGATTGGAAATTAATTTACCCGCTAAAACTTTTAGGACGTTTAATTCATTGTTTGGTTTTAAAATAGGGCGTTGGGAAACCATTCCAAACTTCGAATATGTATCTGTTTTTAAAACAAAAGAAAGTCAGACAGTAAGAGTGGTAACTGCAGAAACGACTCAGAAATATGATATTATTCTCATAAATCTATTCTACAATAGAAATAAGCATATCACGTTTTATAAAACCGATAATATTCAAAAAGCTTTTGAAGTAGCAGATCATTTTAAGCTAGCTTTAGATGTAGCTATTTTGGATGCCACTGGTAAAGAAAAGAAATGGTTATAAAAAAGTCCTGCTATTGCAGGACTTTACTTTTCTAGGTAATCAAAAAATAATTATATATTAGTCTTCGATAACTACTACGTGAGCAGCTATTTTACCTTTTCTACCTTCTTCTTCTTCGTAACTTACTCGCTCTCCTTGTGTCAATGAATCAACTTTCATTCCGCTAGCGTGTACAAAGATGTCTTTTCCAGTTTCTTCATCAGTGATGAAACCGTAACCTTTTTCTTCATTGAAGAATTTAACTGTGCCTGTTCGCATGTTGTAATAAAAATAATTAATAATACTCAAAGATATACTTATTTATGAAACAAACACCCTATTAATTGAAAAATTATTGATTTTCAGACTTTTCTCTATTTTTATCGAGCTGGGAATTTAAGAATTCTTTTAATTTACTTTTTTTATATCTATGGAAAATAAAAAGTGGCATTATTCCAAAAGCAATGATTAATACCCCAATACCAATCCATTTATCACCTGATTTGGCAACTTCAGAATTCAAATAGGAACCATAGCCTAAAAATCCAAAAAAAAGTAGAAGTAAAGTGATTAAAATATATTTCATTTTGTGTATGATAAAAAAGGACTCATTACGAGTCCTTTGCTTATTTATTTCAATTTAATGTGTAATTCTTCTAATTGTTTGTCATCAATTTTTGATGGAGCATCAATCATGACATCTCTTCCAGAATTATTTTTAGGGAAGGCAATAAAATCACGAATGGTTTCCTGTCCTCCTAAAATAGATACTAATCGATCTAGTCCAAAGGCTAGTCCACCATGAGGAGGTGCTCCAAACTCAAAAGCATTCATTAAGAAGCCAAATTGCGCTTGTGCTTCTTCTTTACTAAATCCTAATAAATCAAACATTCTAGATTGTAATGCTCTATCGTGAATACGAATAGAACCACCACCAATTTCATTTCCATTCAAAACCATATCATATGCATTTGCTCTTACTTTTCCTGGTTCTGTTTCTATTAGTTGAATATCTTCAGGTTTTGGAGAAGTAAAAGGATGATGCATCGCATGATAACGACCACTTTCTTCATCCCATTCTAAAAGAGGGAAATCGACCACCCATAAAGGCGCAAATTCATCTGATTTTCTTAATCCTAAACGTGTTGCTACTTCCATTCTAAGAGCGGAAAGTTGAGTTCTTGTTTTGTCAGCATTACCCGATAAAACTAAAATTAAATCTCCCGCTTTAGCATTAGTTACTTCAGCCCATTTTTTTAAATCGTCTTGGTCATAAAATTTATCTACAGAAGATTTGAAGGAGCCATCTTCCTCACATTTTACATATACCATTCCTGAAGCTCCTATTTGAGGTCTTTTTACCCAATCAATTAAAGCATCAATCTCTTTTCTTGTGTATGAGGCACAGCCAGGAGCAGCAATTCCCACTACTAATTCAGATGAATTGAATACACCAAAATCTTTGTGTTGAGCTACAGTATTTAATTCACCAAATTTCATTCCGAAACGAATATCTGGTTTGTCATTTCCATACGTTTTCATGGCATAATCATAGGTAATTCTAGGGAATTTGTCTACTTCAATACCTTTTATTTCTTTTAACAAATGACGTGTTAAGCCTTCAAACATGTCTAAGATGTCTTCTTGCTCAACAAAAGCCATTTCACAATCTATCTGAGTAAATTCGGGTTGACGGTCAGCTCTTAAATCTTCATCTCTAAAGCATTTTACGATTTGGAAATATTTATCCATACCACCTACCATTAATAATTGCTTAAATGTTTGTGGAGATTGAGGTAAAGCATAAAACTGCCCTTCATTCATTCTACTTGGAACGACAAAATCTCTTGCTCCTTCGGGAGTAGATTTAATCAAGTAAGGTGTTTCAATATCGCAAAAACCTTTGTCAGAAAGGTATTTACGAACTTCCATACTTACCTTATGACGGAATAATAAATTGTTCTTTACAGGATTTCTACGAATATCTAAATAACGATATTTCATTCGAATGTCTTCTCCACCATCTGTTTCATCTTCTATAGTAAAAGGAGGAAGCATGGCTTCATTTAATATGTTTAATTCAGAAACTAAAATTTCAATTTCACCAGTAGGTATATTTGGATTTTTAGACTCACGTTCAATAACGGTTCCTTTTACTTGAATTACAAACTCTCTACCTAGGGTTTTCGCTTTTTCAAAAACGCTAGTGTCTGTTCTTTTTTCATCAAATATTAATTGGGTTAAACCATAACGATCTCTTACATCAACCCAAATCATAAAACCTTTATCACGAGATTTTTGTACCCAACCTGCTAATGTTACTTCTGTATTTATATGTGAAGCATTCAATTCTCCACAAGTATGACTTCTATACATTTTATTAAAATTTATGCAAAAGTAATAACAAATATTAATTTTATCGCCTAAATTTATTAGATTTGAGGATTATTTTTAATTCAATTTAAGTCTTATGAAAAAATTGGTAATTTTATTATTGTTTGCAGTTTTATCTGTTCAAGCTCAGGATGCATCAAAGATGGTTTCTTTTGAGGGTAAAATCGCAAATCGCAATTCAGATTCTATAGTATTAGCGTCTGGTAAAAACTTTAAGAAAACAGTACGTCTTAATAAAAAAGGTCAATTTAAAGATGCTTTTGAAATTCCAGCAGCTGGTTTGTTTCAATTGTTTGATGGTTCTGAAACCACTATGTTGTTTTTAAAAAATGGATATGATTTAAAATTAACAATGGATGCAAAAAAGTTTGATGAGTCTATTAAATATGAAGGAAAAGGTGCTGTAGAAAATAATTATTTAGCTCAAAAAGCGTTAACAGACGAAGCATTTGAAAAAGATTTAGATTTTCTATTTACAGAAGATGAAGCAACATTTCAGGCTAGTTTGGAAAAAAAGAAAACGGATGACTTAGCGGTTTTAGAGAAATCTGGGGTTGATGCTTCTTTATCTCAAATGTTAACAGCAATGATTCAACAAGAAGCGATGATGTTGAATCAATTTTATTCGCAAAAGAAAATGGCTGAAAAAATGAATGGAGCGGCTAGTCCTTCGTTCAACTTTGAAAACCATAAAGGAGGCAAGACAAAATTAGAAGACTTTAAAGGTAAATATGTTTACATTGATGTTTGGGCTACTTGGTGCGCACCTTGTAGAGCTGAAATACCTTATTTGAAAAAAATTGAGGAAAAATATCATAACGATAATATTGTTTTTGTAAGTATATCTGTTGATACACAAAAGGATCATGAAAAATGGCAAAAATTTGTAACAGATAAACAATTAGGAGGTGTTCAATTATTTGCAGATAATAATTGGAATTCAGATTTTATTAAAGCGTTTGGAATTAATGCGATACCAAGATTTATTTTAATCGGGCCTAATGGGAAAGTAATTTATGCTGATGCTCCAAGACCATCATCTCAAACATTAGATTCAACGTTAGGAGAGTTTTTCAATAAATAAATTCAAAGAAATATATCAAAAGCCAATGTGTAAAGCATTGGTTTTTTTGTACTTAATTTTCCAATGTTACCAAATTGTTAAGTAAAAGTTTGTTTTGTGTAAATTTTTTTTTATATTTGTTACAGAATCGTTAACCTATTAATTTAAAAAGATATGAGAAAGACAGTTATTGCAGCAGTTTTATTGGCTTCAGGAATGATGTTTGCACAAGAAGTAGAGCCAAAATATGAAGTAGTTAATCAAATGGTTAAAGCTACTTACTTTTATGATAATGGTCAGGTTAAGCAAGAAGGCTTTTATTTAGATGGTAAACTTCATGGCAGATGGGTTTCATATAATCAAGATGGATCTAAACAAGCTATGGGTGAGTATGATAAAGGAAATAAAACAGGTAAATGGTTTTTTTGGAATGATACAGCTTTAAATGAAGTTGATTTTGCAGATAGTAGAATTGCTGAAGTAAAAAAATGGTCGAAAGAAGCATTAGTTAAAAATTAAAATCTGTCTTGTTTATAATTAATATAAATTAAAAAAGTCCCAATTTATTGGGACTTTTTCAGTTTCATGCTTTTTTAAATAAAGATGAAACACCTAACTAAAATTTAAAGCTTAACCAAAAGCTAAAACTTAAAACTGATTCCTGAATATAAACCTATAATATAAGGTTTAAAGTTTCCTGAACCCGAATTAAAAGTATTGATTTGGTATTTAAATACAGGTTGTACATTAAATTGAAAAGATTTTAAAAAGTTGTAATTAAAACCCAAACCGACATTACTACTAAAATGTATATTGTTTAAATTATTAGCCTCTCCTATTTCCATTTCAGAACCATTCGAAACTAACGAAATATTGTTTTTGTTTAAGAATAAAGTACTCATTCCTCCAATAAACTCAATACCAATCTTTTTGTCTAAAATTTTATAACTTAGCTCTAACGGGACTTCTATATATCCCATTTCCTGATTTAAACTAGCCTGATTTGATTGTGTAATGTTTTCTACATCTGCTGAAAGAGAACTTACTTCTTGAGGAGAAGGGGAACTTCTTAGAACTAAATTTTGTGCATTGCCATTTTTTGCAATATTTAAACCAGAAGAGTTTACTTGTCCTAAGGTGCTTGAATAATAAATATTGTTTGTATTGTAATTAATATTGATGGCATTAATTCCTGATCTAATACTTACCTTATTTGTTATTTCATACTGTAACCCTAAACCGTAGCTAAGGGTTTTGGCATAGCTTTTTTCATTACTTGTAAATTGCTCATCTATAGGCGATCCATTTGAAATGGAATTGAAATAAACGGGTGCTGCATTACTGCTTATCACCCATTTACTTCTTTTCTCTTTTTCTTTTTCATCAGCATTCTTTCCCTCTTCCTTTTCTTTTAGCAATTGTTCTAAGGCATTTACTTCAGCTATTACATCAGTAGCTACCATAGTACTATCTTTAATAATATTATCCTTTTTTTGAATTTGATTTTTATTTCCTAAATTGGCTTCTGCAACAGCAGTTGTTGTAGACTGAAACAAATTATCTCTCTTTACTACACTGTTTTTTTCTAATGAATTATTTTCAATACTAGTTTTGTCTTTTACAACCTGGGTGTTGTCGTTTAAGTTTTCCAATTCAGATGCAACTATAGTTTTATTTGTAAAATCGACAATATTTTTGTTAGTTATGACACTGTTTTTATTTTCTTTATTTGAAATTTTATCAAAAACATTTAAGGAACTATTTTCTGAAGAATTAGTTTTTGAATTATTTTGTGTAACTTGATTTGGATTATAATTGATACTATTTTCTTTATTATTATCTAAAGAAAGATTAGTTTCCTCCACTTTCGATAAAACAACTGTTTCTTTTGAATTTAAAAAAGGAGTATCTTTTTTAGTTTTTTGAATTAATGTATTTTCTTCTTCGTTATTTTTTGTATCGAAACGTTTTGCTTTTGAATTCTTTTCATGAGAAACATAATTTTTATCAGATGAAACAATAGTCTTATTTGTTTTGTTTTTTACACTTTTTCCTTGAAAATCAACTTCTTTATATGCTTCAGTGCTTTCTTCTACCGTGTTGTTGTCTTTAGAAACTATAGTTTCAGATTTTTGATAAATATTCTCGTTTTTATTTTCAATTGTTGTTTTATTGTTTTTTTCTTTCGTTTTATCAAAAACTACTTTCTCATTGTCTTGTAATAAAATATTGTTTTTTGAACTATTGTAATTTATAACTAAAAATAAAATTAAAAAAAACGATGCGGCAATTCCCGAAGCTTTAAGCCAAATAGGGAAAACTCTTCTTTTTTTCTTTTTTTCTTGTATTTTAGAAGCAATTATACTCCAAGAATCTTCTGGAGGAGAAACTTCAAAATCCTTGAATTTCTCTTGAAATAAGCGTTCTATATTTTTATGTTCTTTCATTTCGTATTTGGAATTGAAATCGTAGTATTGGCTTCAATTTTGTCTTTTAAAATGGCTTTAGCTCTGGCTAAATTTGATTTTGAAGTACCAATATTAATTGTTAACATTTCGGCTATTTCTTTGTGAGAAAAGCCATCCATTACATAAAGATTAAATACTAATCGATATCTATCAGGTAACTCTTGAATTATTTTTGTTAAAAAATCAAGAGAGACTGATTCTTCATCCACTTCAACTTCGGAATTATCTGGGATGTTTTCGGAAATAATTTCAAACACACCTTGATTTCTATATTGTTGAAGAATGTAGTTTATAACAACTCTTTTTGCCCAACCCTCAAAAGATCCTTTAAACTGAAATTGATTTATTTTCTCATATATGAGTAGAAATCCTTCTTGTAAATTGTCTTGCGCCTCTTCATAATTCCTCGAATACTTAAGACTAACTGCAAATATCTTAGGACTTAATAGTCTGTATATTTGCTCAAAAGCCTTAGTATTTCCCTTTTTGCAATCATTTATGAGTTGGTCAATAATCAAAATTTAAATCCTTTTATCAAATAACTGGGACTTCTACCTCGTAAAAAATATCTTCTCCATTTTCATCTGTTCCTTGCCAGAATTTAAAGATGTAAGAACCGTTATTGGTTACATGAAAATTAAATGTGGCTTCTACAAGTTCTGAATCAGCTGGTACACAATTGTCTCTTTCAAATACCACTGTTCTTATAGCTATAATTCTAGTATTTAAATCTTTGTCATAATAGAGACCATCATAAATATGACAGGTTGTTGGGCGATAATATCTCAATTTAATTTCATAGGTGTTGCCAAGTTCAAAACTGTCTGGAACTATAGCTTCTTCTACTCCTAAAATTTGAAAGTGATATCTTTCTCCGTCGTCAACATTACAAGAATTTAATACTAAAAAAATACTTAGTAAAAAAAATATTCTCTTCATCATATAGTATATTGTTAAATTTATTTTATTAATCATAAAATTATCCTTTTAAAAGGAATTAGAGCACTGTAATTTAAATTAGGATGGAAGTTTTTTAAAAGGGTTGCGTACAAAATAAAAAAATCACGAAATATTTCGTGATTTTTTTATTTTAAGCATTATTTTCTTTTATGGTTTCCTTTATCTTTATTTCTAATTCATCCATCAATTCTGGATTATCTTTAATTAACGATTTAACCGAATCTCTACCTTGTCCTAATTTAGTATCTCCATAACTAAACCATGAACCACTTTTCTTAACAATTTCAAATTCTACTGCTAAATCGAGTACTTCTCCTACTTTAGATACTCCTTCACCATACATAATGTCGAATTCTGCAGTTTTAAATGGTGGTGCCACTTTGTTTTTAACTATTTTAACTTTAGTTCTATTACCAATTACATTTTCACCATCTTTAATTTGGGAAGATCTTCTAATATCAACACGTACGGAAGCATAAAATTTTAAAGCATTACCTCCAGTTGTTGTTTCTGGACTTCCAAACATTACTCCAATTTTATCACGCAATTGGTTAATGAAAAACACAGTACAGTTGGTTTTGTGAATTGTTGCTGTTAATTTTCGTAAGGCTTGAGACATTAAACGCGCATGTAATCCCATTTTGGAATCTCCCATATCGCCTTCAATTTCACTTTTTGGAGTTAATGCAGCAACGGAGTCAATAACAACTATGTCAACTGCTCCAGAGCGAATTAAACTTTCAGCAATTTCAAGAGCTTGTTCTCCATTGTCTGGTTGGGAAATGATTAAATTATCAATATCGATTCCTAGCTTTTGAGCATAAAAGCGATCAAAAGCGTGTTCTGCATCAATAAATGCAGCTATTCCACCCGCTTTTTGTGTTTCAGCAATAGCGTGTAGTGTTAACGTTGTTTTACCCGAAGATTCTGGTCCGTATATTTCAATTATTCTTCCTTTTGGATATCCATTTACACCAAGAGCTAAATCCAATCCTAAAGAACCAGATGAAATGACTTCTACTTCTTCTACAGCAGCATCTCCCATCTTCATTACAGTTCCTTTTCCGTAGGTTTTATCTAATTTGTCTAATGTTAATTGTAAGGCTTTTAATTTTGCGTCTTTATCTGTGCTCATAATTATGTATATTTTGCGTAAAAATACCTAATTTTTATCTTTTTGCAATGAAATTTTATTAACAAGTTATTTTTCTTATTCTAAAGAGATTAAAAACAAACTAAAAGTGTTTTTTTGGAGTTAATAAGCCCTTTTATTTTATAATTTGTTGATGAAAGATTTATTATTAACTGGACCTAATCAACTAAATTAATATTTGATTTTCTGAATAAGGTAATTTCTGTCTTTAAAATAAAAGTTTATCTTTGCAATCAAAATCCTTCCATTTAGGGTTTATAAAATAATTTCTCACTTAAACGTTTATAGCATGCAACTGTATAACACCTTAAGCGCAGAAGAAAGAGCCGAGCTAATTGATCAAGCGGGCAAACAACGTTTAACGTTGTCTTTTTATGCGTATGCCAAAATTCTAAATCCTCAACAATTTCGTAATGACTTATTTTTAGCATGGAATCCTTTAGATGCTCTTGGGAGAATCTATGTGGCTCATGAAGGAATAAATGCTCAAATGAGTGTTCCAGCAGATCACTTTGAAGCTTTTAGAGAGACACTAGAAAGTTATGATTTTATGAAAGGCATTCGTTTGAATGTTGCTGTAGAGCAAGATGATCATTCATTTTTAAAATTAACGATTAAAGTGCGTCATAAAATTGTTGCTGATGGACTGAATGATGCTACTTTTGATGTGACTAAAAAAGGAGTTCATTTAAAAGCGAAAGAGTTTAATGAAATTTTAGATGATCCAAATACTATTGTAGTAGATTTTAGAAACCATTATGAAAGCGAAGTGGGTCATTTTAAAGGTGCTATTACTCCAGATGTAGAAACTTTTAGAGAAAGTTTGCCTATTATTAATGAGCAATTAAAAGATTTCAAAGAAACGAAAAACTTGGTAATGTATTGTACAGGAGGTATTCGTTGCGAAAAAGCTTCTGCTTATTATAAACATCAAGGCTTTAAAAATGTGTACCAATTAGAAGGAGGAATCATAAATTATGCGAAACAGATCAAAGAAGAAGGTTTGGAAAGCAAATTTATTGGTAAAAATTTTGTTTTTGATAACCGTTTAGGTGAGCGTATTACAGAAGATATTATATCACAGTGTCATCAGTGTGGAGAACCTTGCGATAATCACACAAATTGTGTAAACGATGGTTGTCATTTATTGTTTATTCAGTGTGACGAATGTAAAGCTACAATGGAGAATTGTTGTTCTACTGAATGTCAAGAAGTAATTCATTTGCCTCTTGCAGAACAAGTGAAGCTTAGAAAAGGAAAGCAAGTAGGCAATAAGGTTTTTAGAAAAGGTAAATCGGAAAAATTAAAATTTAAGCATTCTGGAGTATTATCGGATGAATCTTTAGATGTAGTTTCAAAAACAAAAACAATTCGTGAAAAAATAAAAGTAAAAAAAGTATTACTTGGGAAAGCAGAACATTATTTTGTGAAGGCAAAAGTGGCGCAATTTTTAATTGAAAATCATGAATTAAATATAGGAGATAAAATTTTAATTACAGGTCCAACAACAGGAAATGAAGAAATAGTATTAGAAAAAATGTTAGTAAATGGAAAAGAAGTATTTCAAGCTAAAAAAGGAGACAAAGTTACTTTTCAAGTCCCATTTCGAATTAGATTATCGGATAAATTGTTTAAAATCAAGTGATTATTTGTTGTGATGTAAAAAACAATTTTAAAATATACTTTAAAAAACCTATTTACGTTAAAATGTAAATGGGTTTTTTGTTTTAATGCTAATTTTCAGTTTCAAACGATAAGTAAATTTGTATTATCTTTACGCTCAAAATACGTTTTAGACAAGTAGTGCTGTTTAAGCGCAATCAATATATATTCAAATTATGGCATGTAATAACTGTTCGACTGGAACTACTACAGACGGAGTTCCTAAAGGATGTGGCAATAAAGGATCATGTGGCACAGGTAGCTGCAATAAATTAACAGTTTTCGATTGGTTATCAAATATGACTTTGCCTCAAGGTCAGGAACCTTTTAATTGTGTAGAGGTTCGTTTTAAAAATGGAAGAAAAGAATTTTTCAGAAATCCTGAAAAATTAACTATGGTTATGGGAGATATTGTAGCTACAGAAGCTTCCCCTGGACATGATGTAGGTATTGTTTCTTTAGCTGGTGAATTGGTAAAAATTCAAATGAAAAAGAAAAATGTAACTATAGATAACGAATTACCAAAAATTTATAGAAAAGCATCACAAAAAGATATCGATATTTGGAGTGAGGCGAGAAACAAAGAAGAAAAAGTAAGAATGCGGGCTAGAGAAATTGCGATTTCACTAAATTTAGAAATGAAAATTTCTGATGTTGAATTTCAAGGAGACGGTTCCAAAGCCACATTTTATTACACTGCAAATGATCGTGTTGATTTTCGTCAATTGATTAAAGACTTTGCTAGAGAATTCAGTATACGCATCGAAATGAAACAAGTTGGTTTCCGTCAAGAAGCCTCTCGATTAGGAGGGATTGGTTCTTGTGGAAGAGAATTATGTTGTTCTACTTGGTTAACTGATTTCAGAAGCGTAAATACATCTGCAGCTCGTTATCAACAGCTATCTCTAAATCCGCAGAAATTAGCAGGACAATGTGGTAAATTAAAGTGTTGTTTGAATTATGAATTAGATACATACCTCGATGCTTTAAAAGATTTTCCAGATTTAGATACTAAATTGTACACAGAAAAAGGAAATGCACATTGTCAAAAAGTAGATATTTTTAAAGAATTAATGTGGTTTTCTTACGAAAATCAGCCTGCACATTGGCACGTTTTATCAGTATCAGACGTAAAAGAAATTTTAGCAAAAAATAAGCAAAAAATAAAGATTAGTGCTATTGAAGATTTTGTGGTAGAGGTTAGCAAAGAAATTGAGAAAAATTTCCAAAATGTTGTAGGACAAGATAGTTTAACCCGATTTGATCAAAAACCGAAAAAGAAAAACAATAAAAATAAAAAACGTCGTAAACCAACAAATTTTAAGAATGGTCCTAAGAAGGAGTAAAATAAGTATACTGGGTATGTTGTTATTCCTTTTTTTATCATGTGATGAAAAAAGAGTGTTTGATGAATACAAAACGCTAAATGGAAAATGGAAGAAGGAAGATGCAGTTCAGTTTACTTTTGAGCAAAATGATACGGTTAATCCCTATAATTTGTTTTTAAATATTAGAAACAATAATGAGTATCCTTTCAATAATTTATTTGTTACAGTAGCTTTACAACAACCTGATAGTTTGGTTAAAATTGATACTTTAGAATATGCTATGGCAAATCCTGATGGATCGCTATTAGGAGAAGGCTTTTCTGATGTGAAAGAAAGTAAATTATGGTATCAAGAAAACTTTATCTTCAAACAAAAAGGGAAATATACGATAACCATACAACAAGCATTAAGAGAAACAGGAAGTGTTACAGGTGTTGAAGAATTAAATGGGGTTACAGACGTTGGTTTTAGAATTGAAAAAATAAAATAAATATGGCAAAAAAGAAAACAGAAAACAATCAATTTTCTAAATATATTAAGATTTTTTGGAAGACCTTTCTATTTGGTTTAGGTTTTGTTATTTTATTATTTCTCTTTGCTTCATGGGGCTTTTTTGGAGCTATGCCAACCTTTGAGACATTAGAAAATCCCGATTCTAATATTGCTACCGAAATCATGTCTTCTGATGGAGAAGTGTTAGGTAAGTTTTATGCGCAAAATAGAGTTCCTGTTACTTTTGAAGATTTACCAAAAGATTTAGTGAATGCTTTAGTTGCCACTGAAGATGAGCGTTTTTACGAGCATTCTGGTATTGATGCTAGAGGAACGTTAAGAGCTGTTTTAAGTTTAGGAAGAGATGGTGGTGCTAGTACGATTAGCCAGCAGTTGGCAAAAAATTTATTTCATGGAAGTGATGGATCTAAAAATATTATTTTGAGAATTATTCAAAAAATAAAAGAATGGATAATAGCAACTAGGCTAGAACGTCAATATACTAAAAATGAAATTATTGCCATGTATTTAAATCAGGTAGATTTTGTAAATGGTGCTATTGGAATTCGTTCAGCCTCTAAAATTTATTTTAACAAAGAACCTAAAAATTTAGCAACAGAAGAAGGAGCAGTTATTATTGGGATGTTAACCAATCCGTCTCGATTCAATCCAAAACGATTTGAGGAAAGATCAAGAAACAGAAGAAATATTGTTCTTGGACAAATGGTACGAAGTGGTTTTTTGAAGGAGAGTAAAAAAATCGAACTCCAACAAAAACCTATTGTTTTAGATTTTAGACCTGAAGATCATAATCAAGGTATTGCGACATATTTCAGAGAGTATTTGAAAGTGTACATGAAAGATTGGGTAAAAAATCATAAAAAAGAAGATGGTTCAGAGTATGATATTTATAGAGATGGTTTAAAAATTTATACTACTATAGATTCACGTATGCAAAAATATGCTGAAGAAGCAGTACAAGAACATTTAACCATTTTACAAGCCAAATTCTTTGAATTAGCAAAAAAAGAAAAAAATGCACCATTTATAAGAATTACAGACGAAGAGACAGAAAAAATTATAAAAAGTGCCATGAAGAATTCGGAGAGATGGCGAATTATGAAAGAAGATGGAAAGTCGGAAACAGAAATTTTAAAATCTTTCGAAGTAAAAACAAAAATGAAAATTTTTTCATGGAAAGGTGAGAAAGATACCATTATGACACCAAGAGATTCCATTCGCTATTATAAACATTTCTTGCAAACAGGTATGATGGCTATGGAACCACAAACGGGTCATATTAAAGCTTGGGTAGGAGGAATTAATCATAAGTATTTTCAATACGATCACGTAGGGCAAGGTGCTAGACAAGTAGGTTCTACCTTTAAGCCTTTTGTGTATTCAACAGCGATAGAGCAGTTAGGGATGTCTCCTTGTGATTCAATCATAGATGGTCCTTTTACCATGCCAAAAGGAAAATGGGGAATTTCTAAAGCTTGGTCACCAACTAATGACGGAGGTGCATTTAAAGGGATGGTAACATTAAAGAAAGCATTGGCTAATTCACTAAACCCTGTTTCTGCCAAACTAATGGATCGCGTAGGACCTCAGGCTGTAGTAGATATGGCTAGAGATTTAGGTGTTTCAACTGATATCCCAGTTACACCTGCAATTGCCTTAGGAGCTGTAGATATTACTGTAAAAGAAATGGTTGGAGCATTTAGTACTTTTGTTAATCAAGGAGTGTATATTGCACCAACGTTTATCACTAGAATTGAAGATAAAAACGGTGTAGTCTTAGATCAAGTAATTCCACAATCTAAAGATGTAATGAATAGAGATGTGGCTTACGCAATTATTAAATTAATGGAAGGGGTAACCGAATCTGGAACAGGAGCTCGTTTAAGAGGTGGTTCTGTAAATGGTTTAACTAATTATAAATATAGATTTAGTAATCCAATAGCTGGAAAAACAGGTACAACACAAAACAACTCTGATGGTTGGTTTATTGGCATGGTACCAAATTTATCTGCAGGAATCTGGGTAGGTAATGATGATAGGGCAGCTCATTTTAGACGAACACTTTATGGTCAAGGAGCTTGTATGGCATTGCCAATTTGGGGTTTATTTATGGATAAATGTTACAAAGACAAAGAATTGAATATCTCCAAAGAGAGTTTCGAAAAACCAGAAAAAATAAGTATCCGTGTAGACTGTACTGTAGCAACTCCTACAATAGATTCTACAGATACAGATAGACCTAATATGGATGAATTTCAAGATCTTTGATTTTAAAGTATAAAAATTATGATTAAGCGAACAGTAAATAATGTTAGTGAAGCATTGCAAGGAATAGAAAGCGGAATGACGATTATGTTAGGAGGCTTTGGCCTTTGTGGAATTCCTGAAAATAGTATAGCTGAATTAGTAAATAAAAAAGTAACTGGTTTAACCTGTATTTCTAATAATGCAGGTGTAGACGATTTTGGATTGGGACTTTTATTACAAAATCGACAAATAAAAAAAATGATTTCTTCTTATGTGGGAGAAAATGCTGAGTTTGAAAGGCAAATGCTCTCAGGTGAATTAGAAGTTGAATTAACACCACAAGGAACCTTAGCCGAAAAATGTAGAGCAGCACAAGCAGGAATACCAGCATTTTTTACACCTGCAGGTTATGGAACTGAAGTTGCTGAAGGAAAAGAAACAAGAGAATTTAACGGGAAAATGCATGTAATGGAATTGGCATTCAAAGCTGATTTTTCAATTGTTAAAGCGTGGAAAGGTGATGAGGCAGGGAATTTAATTTTCAAAGGAACGGCCAGAAATTTTAATGCAGTTATGGCTGGAGCAGCAAAAATTACTATTGCGGAAGTTGAAGAGTTAGTACCAGCAGGTACATTGGATCCAAATGAAATACATATTCCTGGAATTATGGTGAATCGTATTTTTCAAGGTGTAACATTTGAGAAAAGAATTGAGCAACGTACAACTAGAAAAAGAATGTAATCATGGCATTAGATAAAAATCAAATTGCAAAAAGAATAGCTAAAGAAGTGAAAGATGGTTACTATGTAAACCTCGGTATTGGAATACCTACCTTAGTGGCTAATTTTGTTAGAGAAGATATATCTGTTGAATTTCAAAGTGAGAATGGTGTTTTAGGAATGGGACCATTTCCTTTTGAAGGTGAAGAAGATGCAGATATTATCAATGCAGGTAAGCAAACGATAACCACTTTGCCAGGAGCTAGTTTTTTTGACTCGGCTTTTAGTTTTGGCATGATTAGAAGTCAGAAAGTAGACTTGACAATTCTGGGTGCTATGGAGGTTGCCGAGAATGGGGATATTGCAAACTGGAAAATACCAGGTAAAATGGTAAAAGGTATGGGAGGAGCTATGGATTTAGTGGCTTCAGCCGAAAATATTATTGTGGCGATGATGCATGTAAACAAAGCAGGTGAATCAAAATTGTTAAAGCGATGTTCTTTGCCTTTAACTGGAGTAGGTTGTGTGAAAAAAATCGTAACTGAATTAGCCGTTCTTGAAGTTACACCAGAAGGTTTTAAATTGTTAGAAACAGCTCCTGGTGTTACTGTAGAAGATGTAAAAAATGCTACAGAAGGGACTTTGATTATAGAAGGAGATATTCCAGAAATGATTCTTGATTAATCAAAAATAATAAAATAATACAAATATAATAGAGCCACAATCCACTGTTTATTGTAGTGTGTTGTGGCTAATTTTTACAATATGAGTTATCCAAAAGTAATTTTAAAGAAAGGAAAAGAAAAGTCAATTTTAAGAAGACATCCATGGGTTTTTAGTGGCGCTGTTTATGGTGTAAGTAGGATAATTAATGATGGTGAAATGGTAGATGTGGTTGATTGTAACAATGCGCATTTAGGAACAGGTTTTTTTAGTGATAGAGGAAGTATTGTTGTTCGAATCTTAACTTTTAATAACGAAGTTTTTGATGCTGGTTTTTGGAAAAGAAAAATTAATGCGGCTTGGGAATTGCGCTTGACATTATTGAATTTAGATCAAACGAATGCTTTCCGAGTAATACATGGGGAAGGAGATGGAATCCCAGGATTAATTATAGATTACTATAACAAAAACTGGGTAATTCAAGCACATGCATCAGGAATTTACTTGCAAATGGAAGCCATAGCAGATGCTATAAAAACAAGTTTAAAAGATTTTTGCGAAACGGTTTATTGTAAAAGTAGTGGAACGCTTCCTAATACTGGAAAAGATTTTTTCTTGTATGGTGATCTAAAGGAAAGTATTGCAAAAGAAAATGGAATTCAATTTCATGTTAATTGGGTAGAAGGACAAAAGACTGGTTTTTTTCTAGATCAAAGAGATAATAGAAAGTTATTAGGAGCTTTTTCAAAAGATAAAAGAGTTTTAAATACTTTTTGCTATACTGGTGGTTTTTCTATTTATGCTATGAGTGCTGGAGCTAGTTTGGTTACTTCTGTTGATATTTCTCAAAAGGCGGTTGATTTAGCAGAGAAAAATATGCAATTAAATTTTCCAAGCGCCAATCATACTGCTGTAGCATCAGATGTTTTTGAGTTTATGAAGGAACATGCTAAACAATATGATGTTATTGTTTTGGATCCTCCTGCATTTGCTAAAAATATTAAAAGTAAACATACGGCAACTCAAGCTTACAAAAGATTAAATATAGCTGGAATAAAAGCATTAGCTCCTAAAGGAATTTTATTTACATTCTCTTGTTCTCAGGTAATAGACGATGTGTTGTTTTATAATACTGTAGCAGCTGCTGCAATTGAAACAGGTAGAAATATTAGAGTTTTACATAAACTAAATCAAGGACCAGATCATCCAACAAATATTTATCATCCAGAAGGACATTATTTAAAAGGATTAGTCTTATTTGTTGAATAATATTTAAAAAAATCCATTTTTTTAGCATAAAAAAATGGATTTTTTTACTTTTTAACAAAAAATATATTTTAAATGTAATTGTAAATGTTAAAAATATGCTACATTTGTTTTTTTAACTAATTTTTAACAAACTAACAATTATGAAAAACAAACTACAAAAAGCATTAGCGCTGTCTATGCTTGTTTCTTTTTCTTTACTATCTCACAGTCAAGAAGTTGGCAAAATGGTAAAAGAAAAAGTACTAAATGAAAATGGGCAACCTAGTTTAATTATTTTTAAAGATGATTCAAAATTGTCTTCTTCTAATTTTCAAACTATTTTAAAAGAAAATTTGAAATTAAACAATGGATTTTCGTTTCAAAAAGTAAAAGAAGATACTGACTATCTAGGTATACTTCATGAAAAATTTCAATTGTATTATAATAATGTTAAAGTAGAGTTTGCGACTTATACAATCAATTCTAAAGGCGGTAGAATTGTTTCTATGAATGGTGAAATTTACAATCCTAAAAAAATTAATGTAAGTCCTGCTATTAATGCTAACAAAGCATTGGATTTTGCAAAAAAGACAACTTCGAGTACTTCTTTTTTATGGGAAAATCAACAAGAAGCTGCTTTAATTGGGTATTCAAAACCACAAGGAGAGTTGGTCTTATTACCAGCATTAGAAAGTATAGGTGTTGAAGGTATGAATCCACAATTACAATTAGCGTATAAATTTGATATTTATGCTACAAATCCGGTAAGTAGAGCAGATGTATATATAGATGCAATAACTGGTGAGGTATTGTTTTATAATGCAACGATAAAACATGCTACTAATTTTGGTCATGGTTCAGCACATTTATTTACAAAAAACCATGTATGTATTGAGAATCATAATACAGAAAAAATTGCAAAATCTTTTGAGTCTTTGGTTGCAGGAACTGCTGCAACAAGGTATAGTGGAAGTCAAAGTATACAAACTACTTTAAGTGGCGGAAGTTATATATTAAAAGACAATACTAGAGGAAATGGTATTAATACTTATGATTTAAATACGGGAACCAATTATAATTCTGCTGTAAACTTTACTGATAATGATAATAATTGGACCACGGCAGAACATTCAGCAAATAAAGATAATGGAGCTTTAGATGCGCATTGGGGAGCTGAGAAAACATATGATTATTGGAGTGCAGTACATAATAGAAATAGTTTTAATAATTCGGGTGCTGCTATAAATAGCTATGTACATTATAGTTCTAATTACGATAATGCTTTCTGGGATGGTTCTAGAATGACTTATGGTGATGGTAGTGGTACTTATTTTGATATTTTAACAGCTTTGGATGTGGCAGCTCATGAAATTGGTCATGCTGTTTGTACTTACACGGCTAACTTGGCTTACCAAAGAGAATCAGGTGCATTAAACGAAGCATTCTCTGATATTTGGGGAGCAGCTGTAGAATATTATGCTGCGCCAAATAAAAGTCCGTGGTTAATTGGAGAAGATATTGAGCGTCGTTCGGGTCATTTGGCATTACGATCTATGAGTAGTCCAAAAAGTGAAGGACAACCAGATACTTATGGAGGTACGTATTGGAGTAATCCTAATTGTGGAACACCAACGCAATCTAACGATTATTGTGGAGTGCATAGAAATAGTGGGGTGTTAAATCACTGGTTTTATATTTTATCCATTGGAAAATCGGGTACAAATGATATAGGTAGTACTTATAATGTAACTGGAATAGGTATTGATAACGCAGCTAAAATTGCATTTCGTTTAGAAAGTGTTTATTTATCAGCTAATTCAACATTTGCAAATGCAAGAACATATGGTATTCAGGCAGCTACTGATTTATATGGAGCAGGTTCTGCCGAAGTAATAGCTACAACTAATGCTTTTTATGCTGTTGGTATTGGTTCTGCTTATTCTGGAGGTGGAGGTGGAGGAACAACTACTTGTTCCACTACAGTTACTTCTTTTCCATATGCTGAAGGTTTTGAAAATACTTTAGGAGCTTGGACACAAGATTCAGGAGATGATTTTGATTGGATTGTAGATGCTAATGGAACACCGTCTAGTAGTACAGGTCCATCTAGTGCTGCACAAGGTACATATTATGTATATGTTGAAGCTTCTAGTCCAAACTATTCCAATAAGAAAACGATTTTAAATTCACCATGTTTTAATTTAAGTAGTGCTTCTTCAGCTACTTTTACCTTTAAATATCATATGTATGGAGCAACTGGTATGGGAGGATTAACGCTACAGGCAAGTACTAATGGTTCAACATGGACTGATCTTTGGACAAAATCTGGAAACCAAGGAAATTCGTGGTTGTCTGCTTCAGTTGGTTTAGCTTCTTACACAGGAGCAACAGTTCAATTACGATTTGTTGGAACAACAGGAACTACTTGGCAAGGAGATATTGCTGTTGATGATGTAGCTTTGTCAACAGGAGGAGTTACTAATCCAACCTGTACTAATGTAAATATCAATTTTGTTTTTGATAATTATCCTGAAGAAACAAGCTGGCAAATTTTAAATTCTAGTGGACAAGTAGTTGAGTCAGGAGGAACATATGGTAGTCAAGCAGATGGTTCTTCGTTAACCATTACAAAATGTTTAGATGCTGGATGTTATACTTTTAAAATTAATGACAGCTATGGTGACGGTATTTGCTGTGCTTATGGTAACGGAAGTTATAGTGTTACATCAAATGGAACAACTTTAGCTAGTGGTGGTTCATTTGGTTCAAGTGAGTCTACTAATTTTTGTGTGGGAACATCTGGTTTAATTAGTGAAGTGTCAACAATTACTGAAACTAGTAAAGGGGTTGATTTTGCAATGTACCCAAATCCAGTAAAAGGAACTGTTTTAAATGTAATCTCAAATGATGGAATGAAAGATTACAAAATATATAACGTAATGGGGCAATTAATACTACAAGGACAAATTAAGAATAATCAAATTAATGTGGGTTCTTTAAACGGTGGAATTTATGTAGTAGAACTGAATACTTATAAAGAAAAAATAACTAAGAAATTTATTAAAGAATAACAATTAATTTGAGTTAGTTATTCATGAAAGAGGCTACAAGTTTTTGTAGCCTCTTTTTTTATATCATTTAGCCTTGTTATATTCTTATAAGTTAGCAAAGAAATCGTTTCCTTTATCATCTGTGATAATAAATGCAGGAAAATCTTTAACTGTAATTTTACGTACCGCTTCCATGCCTAATTCTGGAAAATCAACAACTTCAACTTTTAAAATATTTTCTTGTGCCAAAATAGCAGCAGGACCACCTATTGAACCTAGGTAAAAACCACCATATTTGGCACAGGCATCAGTAACTTGTTTAGACCTATTTCCTTTAGCTAACATAATCATACTTCCTCCAGCAGCTTGAAATTCATCTACATAAACATCCATTCTCCCAGCAGTTGTTGGTCCAAAACTTCCAGAAGGCATTCCTTCAGGTGTTTTTGCTGGACCAGCATAATATACAGGATGATTTTTGAAGTAGTCTGGCATTGGTTTACCAGATTCTAATAATTCTTTAATTTTGGCATGTGCAATATCACGAGCCACTATAACTGTTCCGTTTAATTTTAAGCGTGTTTTAATTGGGTATTTGGTTAACTCAGCTAGCACCTCTTGCATTGGTCTGTCTAAATCAATTTCTATGGCGGGTTGTAAATGGGGAGCTACTTCTGGTAAAAATTGTTTTGGATTAGTTTCTAATTGTTCTACGAAAATACCATCTTTGGTAATCTTTCCTTTAATGTTTCTATCTGCAGAACAAGATACTCCTAAACCGACTGGACAAGAAGCAGCATGCCTTGGTAATCGAATAACTCGCACATCATGAGTAAAGTATTTCCCGCCAAATTGCGCTCCGATAGCACTTTCTTGGCAAATTTCTTGCACTCTTTTCTCCCATTCTAAATCTCGAAAAGCTTGACCGCTCATGTTTCCTGAAGTAGGTAAATGATCAAAATATCCTGCAGAGGCTTTTTTTACTGTTGCTAAATTAGCTTCAGCGGAAGTACCACCAATGACTAAAGCTAAATGATAAGGAGGGCAAGCAGAAGTTCCTAAATCTTTTATTTTGGTACGAATAAAAGTTTCTAATGACTTTTCATTTAAAAGTGATTTGGTTTGCTGATACAAAAAGGTTTTATTAGCTGAACCACCACCTTTGGCTAAAAACAGAAATTCATAAGAGTTTCCTTTTTTGGCATAAATGTCAATTTGAGCAGGTAAATTAGAACCCGAATTTTTCTCTTCAAACATACTAATAGGTACAATTTGAGAATAACGAAGATTCTTTTTTTCATAGGTATTGAAAATACCTTTTGAAAGCCATTCAGCATCATCTGCTCCCGTATAAACATTTTCACCTTTTTTTGCCATAACGATAGCCGTTCCAGTGTCTTGACAAGAAGGTAATTCTCCTTCTACGGCAACAGCTGCGTTTTGTAATAAATTATAGGCTACGAAACGATCGTTATCTGTCGCTTCAGGATCATTTAGAATATTCTGAAGACTTTGTAAATGTTTGGTTCGTAGCATAAATGAAACGTCATTCATGGCTACTTCAGCTAATAATTCTAAACCTTTAGGGTCTACGGTTAAAACTTCGCGATTGCCTAATTGTTCAACAGTAACATAGTCTGAAGTGATTTTTTTGTATTGTGTATCGTCCTTTTCTACAGGAAAAGGTTCTTGGTATATAAAATCCATTTTTTGTGTTTTTTTAGTGGCGTAAATGTAAGGAAACTCAAGTAATTATAGAAATTCATTGGTTTAAATCATAAAATAAAGATTTAATTCCTTCTTGGTTTTGTAAGTATTGGATTTGTATCAATAAAATTGTATCCAATATCAATTGTTTTTGTAGTATTGTCATTATAATAAAAAGTATAATAACGTCCATCTGTTACTATTTTATGAAAAAGAAACCCTCGATTATAGTATGAAAAATTTAAAGTATACTTTGGTTCGAAGGAGGTAGTTGTTACTTTACCTTTTCTAAGTTCTAAATCTAATAAAAATAACTCAGAGTTATAGAGTGTATGTTTGAATGTTTTATTTTCCAAAGAAGGAAAATGAACACGGTTGTCAAAAATGAAAGTTATAGTGTCGTAATGTGCTACTTTTTGGAATAAATAGCTCAACTCATTATAAGCTGCATAAAAATCTATTGGAGCTTTTCTTGCATAATCTTGAATAGTTTTAACTATTTTTCCATTTTTAATAAAGGTTATCGTATTGTTTTGAGCATCGGTAACAGATCTTCCGTATGAATCTTTCATTCCAAAAATATTGATTTTATCAAAATTTTTAAAGATTTGATTTGTTACCGCTCTATCTAATTTAGTAGTTAAGTCTTCTTCATTAGTGTTGTTACCTAAACCTTTAAAGTACATTTTCCCATCTCTATTGATATAAGTTGAATTTATTCCACAACATCCAAACCCTAATGCTCTATCAACGACAATAGCATCATATTGAGTGATGTTTTTATAAGTGTTTTTGTTCTTTACTAAACGATATTCCTTTTTATTTTTATCAATAAGATTTAGCGTGTTTTGATTGATTATTTTAATTTGATAAGTATTCCAAATAGAATCTGTTAAATCCCAAAAAGACAATTTAGAATCTTTAACTTTAAACTTTGTTTTTGTTCCTAAAAAACGTAAAGCTTCAATATCTCTGTCCAATGTGTCTCGTAAAAATCCAAGAATTTTCATTTTTGTAGGTACATATTCGTAAAATCCAAATTGATATTCTAAAATACTGTCATTTAGAATGTTTAATCCAAAGTTATCCTCGTTATCATTTATAGAGTCTACATTAGACCAATTGCCTATAAAAGGATTCTCTTCTTTCTTTTTACAAGAAAAAAGAAGTAAACATAAAAGGAAATATAAATAGTTTTTCATACTATTAAAAAAACCAACTGGCCACTAATACACCTGTAATCACACATATTAAATCTACTAGAAGCATCATGCCTAACGTATAGCGCGTATTTTTAATACTTACTGAACCAAAATAAACCGCTATTACATAAAAAGTAGTTTCGGCACTACATTGAAAAATACAACTTAAACGACCTGCAAAAGAATCTGGTCCAAAAGTACGCATGGCATCAATCATAAAACCTCTAGACCCTCCTGAGCTAAAAGGTCTTAATATAGCAACTGGAAGTGAATCGGTAATTTCTTTTGTTACCCCTAAATGAGAAAAAATAAAAGAAATACCTTGGCTTACAATTTCAAATAAGCCACTGTTTCTCAACAATGAAATAGCTACTAACATTCCCATAACGTATGGGAAAATCATCACACCAGTTTTGAGCCCGTTATTGGCACCTACAACAAAAGTGTCAAACATAGTGGTTTTATGATCGGTAAATTTTTTTTCGTTAAAAAATGAGAAAATTAAGGTAAAACCAATAATGGCTAATAATAACACACCAGATAAATTAGCAGTGAAATAATTTTTACCAATTAAATCCAATTGGTTTACATAGAAAAGTAAGCCAATAATAGCGCCAATTAATCCCATCAAAACAGCTAAAAGGGAGACACTTTTAAAGTTGATGCGTTGTTTCATGCCTACTAACAAGAATGCTGCAATTGTTCCCACAAAAGAAGTAATGATACAAGGAAGCATTACATCTGCTGGGTTGGCAGCATTTTCGGCAGCTCTGTATCCAATAATTGATGTAGGAATTAAAGTTAAACCTGCGGCATGCAAACACATAAACATAATTTGTGCGTCACTTGCTTTGTCTTTGTCTTCATTTAATTCCTGTAAACTTTGCATCGCTTTTAATCCAAAAGGAGTAGCAGCGGAATCCAATCCTAAAAAATTAGCTGCAAAATTTAAGGTCATGTAAGAGATCGATTCATGATCTTTGGGTAAGGAAGGAAACACTTTAGCAAACATAGGGCTTAACTTTTTAGCTAATTTTTCGGAAGCTCCAGATATGATTAATAACTCCATAATACCGCAGAAAAAAGCTAAATAAGCAATCAAAGGTAGTATTAAGTCTAATAAGCTACTTTTTGCCATAGGGAGTAATCCATCCGCTTGTTGTTTCCCACTATATATTTTTACAGTTTGTTTGTTGTAAACATAAGTTGTATTTACATCTACAAATTCATTATTGCCCTTTTTTTTAATACTATCTTGTATAGATTTAGGAATTTCGTTTAAATATTTTTCAGCAATTAAAAGAGGTTCTCCCTGTTTACCATTTAAAACATAATCTATTGAATAATATTTATTGGTAAATAAACCAATTATTATAAAAACAATAGAAGAAACGAAAATTGCTAGCCAAAATCTACTTAAAACCATAAAATTGAATTTTTGTAAATATACGATTAATGCAATATAAGATTTAAAAGATTTCTATTCAAAAAAGTAAGTAAATTTTGATACATTTCTGTTTTTTAACTGAAAAATTTAATAAAACGCACTATTATAAGTATTTGATGGTTTTATCTGTAAAAAAAAACATATTTTTGAGCACTTAAATTCTAAACTATTTATTAATGAAATTAAAATTACTACCCTTAGTCTTTATTACATCTATTTCTTTTTCGCAAACAAAAGATGATGTTGCGAAGATTATAAGAAATTATAATATTCCAGAAATTAAGGAAAAAATTATTTATTTCGAAAATATAGAGAAAAGAGAAAAAGAAATTGCCATAGAAAGAGCCAATGAAATGGGTTGGCCAATTTATATTTATGGTGAGAATGGTTCTTTTCAAGAACTTATGAAATTAAATTCAGATGGGACACCTGTTTATTATGCAACGACAAATGCTAATGCAGCAAAGTCAACTAGGGCTATTCATTTAAATACAGGTGGTACTTTGGGATTAGATTTGAATGGTCAAGGGATGGTTGCTAGGGTTTGGGATGGTGGAACAGTGAGAAGAACTCATACTTTATTTGAAGGAAGAGTAACTACAGTTGATGACCCTTCAGGAACCACATATACAGCTCACGGAACTCATGTAACTGGAACTATTTTAGCCTCCATCACTTCTGCTACTGCTAGAGGAATGGCTTATCAAGCTACAGCTAGAACTTTTAATTGGACAAATGATGAAAGCGAGGCTACTAGTGAAGTTTTAGGAGGAATGTTAATTTCTAATCATTCTTATGGTGTGCCTATTACGAGTGGTACTGGAACGGTTCAACCAGCTTGGTATATAGGTGCTTATACAAGTGCTGCTAGAAATTGGGATGAAATTGCTTATTTAGCACCTTATTATCTTCCAGTAATGTCTGCAGGAAATGAAGGAAATAATAATGATAATCCTAACCCAATTGCAACTGGTTACGATAAATTAACAGGAGATAAAACAGCTAAGAATACATTAATTGTCGCTAATGCTCAAGATGCTGTGGTTACTAATGATGGAACTTTATTTAACGTAAGTATTAATTCTTCTAGTAGTCAAGGTCCTACAGACGATAGAAGAATTAAACCAGATATTACTGGAAATGGAACAACACTAACGTCTACAATTAGTAGTAGTGATACGGCTACTGGCCCTATGACAGGAACTTCTATGGCAAGTCCAAATGTAGCCGGTACCATTTTATTATTACAACAACATTATAAAAATGTTACTAATAATTTTATGAAAGCTGCTACTTTAAAAGGATTAGCTTGCCATACTGCTGATGATGCGGGTAGTGCAGGTCCAGATCCAAAATTTGGTTGGGGATTATTAAATGCTAAAAAAGCAGCACAAACGATTTCAAATAATGGTTTAACTTCTTGGATTTCAGAAGAAAACTTATCGCAAGGAGAAACGTTTACCATGAGTTTTGTGTCAGAAGGAGGAACTAATAACCCACTTATTGCATCTATCACTTGGACAGACGTTCCAGGAGAAGCAAAAACCAATACTGTTGAAAACGATGCAACTCCAGTTTTAATAAATAACTTAGATATTAAAGTAACGAAAGACGGAACAATATATTATCCTTGGAGATTACAAGCAGATCCAACAGCTTTAGCAATAAGAACAGACGATAATAATGTGGACAATGTTGAACAAGTTAAAATAGATAATCCAAGTGCAGGAACATATGTTATTACTGTAACTCATAAAGGGAATTTAACAAATGGGAATCAAGATTTTTCATTTATTGTAACCGGTGTTAAATCTGACTTTTCTTTAACGTCTAAATCAGATGATTTAATCGTATGTAATAATGAGAACGCGGTCTATGTTTTTGAATATAAACAATCAGGTTCTGGAACAACTACTTTTTCTGCGGTCGGATTACCAACAGGTGCAAATGCTGTATTTAGTCCCGCAAGTTTAAGTACAAATGGAACTGTAACTATGACAATTAGCGGGTTAACTAACGCCCAACCGGGAGATTATAGTGTGGGAATTGTAGGGGATAATGGTATTGAAACAGAAACGAGAACAAAACA
Source organism: Flavobacterium sp. J27 (assembly GCF_004303025.1). Classification (GTDB taxonomy): domain Bacteria; phylum Bacteroidota; class Bacteroidia; order Flavobacteriales; family Flavobacteriaceae; genus Flavobacterium. The sequence goes on from NZ_PJQW01000001.1 coordinate 219,485, forward strand.
ATTAAAATTATATTCAAATAACTTCCAACCTACAGTTTTAACAACTCCTGTAAATAATGCTAATCCTGTTGCTACATCTATAGTTCTAGACTGGGAAGATCATGTAAATGTAGAGTCTTATAGATTGCAAGTTGCTACAGATGCAAGTTTTAATTCGTTGTTTTTAGATCAATCTAATATTTTAAATTCAGAATATACTTTATCACTTTTAAATGAAGAAACTACCTATTATTGGAGAGTTATTCCATCTAATAGATGTGGTATTGCAACCACTTCAGAAGCAGTAGTTTACTCTTTCAATACAGGAGTTTTAACTTGTGGATATTCTTACTCAGCAACGGATTTTACTGATGCGACTATAAATTCTACGGCAAATAGTACTGCTAGTGTTCCAATTGAAGTGCCTGTAGGGTTTGTTATAGGTGACATTAATATAACATTAGATATAAGTCATACTTATATTCAAGATATGACTTATTATTTAGAAGGGCCTGCTGCTGTAGGCAGCCCAATAATAACATTATTTGACCAGCCTTGTGGAGATAATGATGATATTAATTGTACTATAGACGATAGTGGAGTAAATTTTGTATGTAATGCATCGGCACCAGCTATTTCGGGTGTGGTAAAACCACAAGATTCATTGAATACTTTAAATGGATTAAATTCGCAAGGGACTTGGTATTTAAGAGTGGTAGATCCTTTTAATGGAGATGGAGGTTCAATAAATAATGTAACTCTTACTTTTTGTAATTTAGAGCCCTCTTTAAGCAGTTCTAGTCAAGAATTATCTTCAAAAATTAAGGTATATCCAAATCCAGCTAAGAATAACGTTACTATTAGTTTGGATGAAAAGATAACAGGATTAACTTCTTGTATTTTATATGATATTCAAGGAAGGGTTATTATGAATAAACAATCAACAGAAGGAATGATGAATTTGAATATTGAAGATGTTGTGGAAGGAATTTATTTGTTAACAATTATAAATGGAAATGAAAAAACAACACAAAGGTTAGTGGTTAAAAGATAAAATTTTCAAGTATGATAAAAAAAGAGCTGAAAAACAGCTCTTTTTTTATACATGAATAATTTCGTCTTCTATTAAAATGTCTTCCCTTCTAAATCGTAAAAAGATTTGAGCAACAGCGATTACATCTTTTTCGCAATAAGTTATAATTCTGTCAATGTCATTTTCAATGTAAAAAACACGGGCTACCTCGCTGCCATCAATGTCATCTTTTGGAGAAGGTACTTGCAATACTTTGGTTAATAATTTTAATGAAGTAAAGTGTTTGTAATCTCCAAATTTCCATAATTCTAATGTGTCTAAATGTGGTACTTCCCAGGGTTTTTTGCCGAATAAATTCAGTTTGTTAGGCAATGGAACTCCGTTAATAATCATTCGTCTGGCGATAAATGGAATGTCAAATTCTTTTGCATTATGTCCACATAGAAGGTGTTGAGGTTGATTGAAATGATTGTTCAATAAGTTTGAAAAGTCTTGTAATATTTTTTTTTCATCTCCCCAAAAGCTAGTTATTCTAAAATTTCTAATGTCTGCTTTGTTAGTAAAATATCCTACAGAAATAGTAATTATTTTTCCAAATTCAGCCCAAATTCCAGCACGCTCATAAAAATCTTCTGCAGAAACTTCATCTCTTCTTTGGTATTGGGTTTTATTTTCCCATAATTTTTTAGTTTCTTCATCCATTCCTAAATAACTGTCATACTCAGGAACGGTTTCAATATCTAAAAATAGGATATTGTTAAGATTAATTTTTTCAATCATTTTAAAATAGTTTTATGCTATTAAATAGTTAAATAACTTAATGTTTAATAGCTGTTGGCGTATAGTATAAGAGTGTATTTTTTTAAAATCAAGCTAAATGTAAAGCCTTTTCTATAATGTTAATTGAGAAAGATGATTATTTTTGTGTTTGTTGTCTTACAGATAACATTTTATAACTTTCTTCTACATAAGTATATAAGTCATTACTATGCGGATCAGTTTCTGTTTGTAAACCTTTAATATGTCCTAAACGAACAATAATTAGATTGTCTTCTGGTATTACAATGACAAACTGACCTAAGTGTCCTCTTAAATAAAATAAATTTTTATTATTTATAGTATGCATCCAAAAACCATAACCATATTCTGGACTTTCAGGAAAACGAGGTGTAATGCATTTTTGTACAAAAGTAGAATCTAAAATTTGTGTACCTTTCCAGTTTCCATTATTTAAGTATAATTTACCTAAGCGAGCAAAATCTCTTGCATTACTAGCAATGCAGCAATAGGCTTTTTCAATTCCGTCTGGTTCATGATCTAATTGCCATAAGGCGTTGTTTTCAGCTCCTAAAGGTTGCCAAAAATGTTTGGAAACATAATCAGAAAGGTATTCTCCAGTTGCTTTCTCAATACACATGGCTAATAATTGTGTAGCTCCACTTAAATATTTAAAAGATTGTCCTGGTTTTTCATTTATTTCTAAGCCTAAGATTACCTTTTTTAAGTTGTCATCAAAATAAGCTCGGGTAACAATAGAAAAAGGGCTGTAATATTTTTCATCCCAGCTTAAGCCTGAAGCCATTGAAGATAAATCGCCCACAGTAACTTCTTTAGCAAATGCTCCTTTTAATTCTGGGAAAAAATCGGCTACTTTTTGATCTAAACTTTTTATTTTTCCTTCCATAATGGCTTTTCCCAAGGCCATGGTAACTACACTTTTTGCCATGGAAAAAGAATTGGACTTAGAATCCTTGCCATAACCATCAAAATAGCTTTCATGAACAATACTATCGTTTTTAATAATTAAAAAAGCAACCGTTTGTAGTTCTTTGTGCGTTTTATCTAATGTTTCTGTTGTGGCAATTTTGTTATAATCTTTAGATATATTCCAAGGTTGGGCTACGCCATTCTTTATTTCTCTATTTGGAAAATGAGTGTAATCATCTAAGAAGGCTGTGGTGTATCCTCTAAAATATATTGTTCGTACTGCTCGTAATAAGTAATCAACATCGAAAATGTACATTAAGATAATAATGGATACAAGTATAATTGCAAACCATTTAAAGAATTTTTTTAAGAATTTCATGTGTAGCTTATAGATTTATAAGCATAAAAATAAACAAAAAAACAGTTGTTTTTAAATTTTTAGAAAAGACTTTCTTGTTTTACAGGGTTTTCATAATCTAACAACCATTTTTTTCTCCATAAACCACCTGCATAACCAGTTAATGAACCATCAGATCCAATCACTCTATGACAGGGTACTACAATCCAAAGCGGATTTTTACCATTTGCTGAAGCAACAGCTCTAATAGCTTTAACATCTCCTAGTTTTTTTGATAATTCTAAATAAGAAATTGTTTTACCATATGGAATGTCAAGCAATGCCTTCCATACTTTTTGTTGAAAAAGGGTGCCTTGAGGGTTTAGTTTGAAATCAAATACTGTTCTACTACCTTCAAAATATTCTTTTAACTGCTGAACTGCTATTTTTAACGCTATAGGTATTTTTTTAGAAAGCTCTTCTCCTTCAGTGATTGAAATAATGCTAACCCCTTCTTTATCACCACTAATTTTAGCAATTCCTAATGGGGTTTTAATAAAAACTGTTTGCATTTTTTAAATATAAAAAAAAACCATCTTAAAAAGTAAGATGGTTTCTAGTAAGTAAGATATAAAAAAATTGTTGTTTTATTATTTAAACATAACTGATTTTTCTTCTTTTTTCTCTTCCGTTTTTACGTTTCCTTTAATAATTAATACTTTAGGAGCCGCACCTTCTTCACTTGTTGTAACAGTTACTGTTTTTGTAAAATTCCCAGGATTAGCTGCATTGTAAGTCGCAGTAATGCTTCCTTTTTCACCTGGTTTAATAGGTGTTTTGGTGTAATTTGCTGCTGTACAACCGCAAGATGGTTTTACATTTGTAATTAATACAGTTTCATTTGTTGTATTTGTAAATGTGAACTCATATGAAACAGGTTTTCCTTTTTCAATTTCTCCAAATTCATGAGTCTCTGTATTCCATTTCATTGCAGAAGCTTTTGTTTGAGCTGCTGCTACTGTATTAGGAGCTTTAGTTACTACTTTTTTAGCTTCCACTGCTTGTGCAAAAGATAAAGAAGTAATGAATAATGCAACAATTGATAGTTTAAGCGTTTTCATATATAATGTTTTAGTAATTATTCGATGAAGCAAATTTAAAAAGTAATAGTAACTTTGTTGTTAACTAAGATGTAATGATTGTTAATGACATGTTAACAATGATAAAACAACTAACATATTTTGTACCATTACAAAAAAAACTAAGGTGAAGTTTACACAATTCAATAAAGTAAAGTTATCTCGATTTAATATTGTCATTTTAATTGGTTTCCTAGCGATTTTAGGAGTAATTATTATGCAGTTATTTTTGCTAAATCAAGCCTATTCTTTTGAAAAAAAGGAAGTTGAGGATAAAATTAATTATGCTTTATTAGATGTAGTGGAGCGAATTTATGTAGATAATAACTCAGAACTTATTGTAGCAAATCAAATAAAAAGAGTAGCTCATAATTATTATGTGGTTAATGTTAATGATGTTTTTGAAAATAATATTTTGGAGTTTTATCTTAAGAAAGAGTTTGCCAAAGTTAAATTAGATTTAGATTTTGAATATGCCATTTATGATTGTGGTTCCAATAATATGGTGTATGGAAATTATATTACTTCAAATAGCCAGCCTAGTAAAAAGTGTGTTGATTGTTTTACTAAAAATGATGATTTGATCTATTATTTTGCGGTACGATTTCCAACCCTTAAACAAAGTTATTTTACCAGTTTAAAGCAATATTGGTTATATACTATAGTTTTATTTTTAGTTTTAATTGTTTATGTCTACTCGGTATTACTCATGTTAAAACAAAAAAGATATACTGTTTTGCAAAATGACTTTATTAATAATATGACACATGAATTTAAAACACCCTTAGCGTCAATATTAATTGCTTCAAATTATGCCAATGATCAAAAAGAAATTAAGCAAAATCCAAGATTGTTAAAGTATGTTCAAATTATTATCAAACAAAGTAATAAACTGAATGAACATATTGAACAAATTTTATCTTTAGCGAAAACAGATAGTAATAATATTGAATTGTCTAAAACAAATGTAGATTTAAAAAAGACATTAGATTTGATAAAAGAGAATATCACATTAAAATATGTGAAAAATATTGCGTTCGAATTTGTTTTTAACAAAAATTATTTTGTGAAAGCTGATGAGTTTCATTTTTACAATATTTTTTATAATGTTATCGAAAATGCGGTAAAGTATACAGGAAAAACAACCGTTGTCCAAGTTTCTGTTTTAGAAAGTGACAATTCTTTGTTCTTGAATATAACTGATAATGGAGAAGGAGTTCCCAAAAAAGATTTGCCTTTTATTTTTGATAAATTTTACAGGGTTGAAAGAAAAGACAGTAAGGAAATAGAAGGATTTGGAATCGGGTTAGCCTATGTGAAAAAAATTGTACAATTGCATGGTTGGAAAATAAAAGCAGAAAACACTACTCCAGGTCTAAAAATAACCATTCAAATACCAAAATCAGATATTTATGAATAAAAAAAGAATTTTATATGTTGAAGATGATGAAACCTTAGCTTTTTTAACTTCTGATAATTTAGAACAACATTTTGAAGTAGTTCATTGTAATAATGGAGCTCTAGCTTATCAACTGTTTTGTGATCAAGAATTTGATTTATGTGTTTTAGATATTATGCTTCCAGATATGGATGGATTTGAAATTGCTACAGAAATAAGAAAAAGGAATAAAGAAATTCCTATCATTTTTTTATCTGCTAAGGTTATGAAAGAAGATAGGATTAAAGGATTAAAATTAGGTGCAGACGATTATTTGGTAAAACCCTATTCGATAGAAGAATTAATTCTTAAAATAGAGATTTTCTTGAATAGAAGTCAGAAAAATACTGAAAAAACTACTACACAATATAGTTTAGGCTCTTTTGTTTTTGAATTTGAGAACTATTCTTTGCAAAATGATAAAAAACAAATTACACTCACCGAAAGAGAAGCTTCTCTTTTGAAATTATTTTTAGACAATGTAAATACAGTTTTAAAAAGAGAAAAAATTTTAACATCCTTGTGGGGAAATGACGATTATTTTTCAGGAAGAAGTTTGGATGTTTTTATTTCTCGATTGCGAAAAATTTTAAAAGAAGAAGAAGATGTTAAAATAGAAAATATTCCTAGGATAGGTTTTAAATTGGTTATTGTTTGATTTTTAAAGAGTTGTAATTGTTAATAAAAATTGTTGATAAAATTTTGAAAACTATATTGTTTAAGTAACTTTGCAATTATGTTGTTAGATAAATATATATCCGAATTATTATACCGTTATCAATGTGTAACGGTACCAGGTTTTGGTGCTTTCCTTTCCGAGATTGAATCGGCTAAAATAAACGGAAGTGCTTGTTCTTTTTTACCACCTAGAAAAGTAATATCATTTAATAGTCAAATTAAAAACAATGATGGTTTACTCACAAGTCATGTAGCACAAAGGGAAAATATTACTTATGGAAATGCTATCATAAAAATTGCTTCTGAAGTAAAATTATGGATTGCGGCTTTAGAAAATAAAGATAAAATTTTTTTGAACAATATTGGAGAAATATATGTAAATGGTGAATACAATTGGGTTTTTCAACCTTATAATGAAACTAATTATTTAGTTACTTCCTTTGGTTTAAACCAATTTGTAATCCCTGAAGTAAAAAGAGAAGTGCTTTTAACGCAAGCAGTTGTTGTTGAAGAAAAAGAGCCAGTAGTTTTACTTCCAGAAAAGAGAAAAAATTATTCCTATTTAAAATATGCTGCTGCCATTACCTTGTTTTTAGGTGCTGGTCTTACCACCTATAAAATTATGCATGATCGTCAAGTGGCAACAGACACTTTGTTAGTGCAGAAAGAAGTGCAAGAAGAAGTGCAACATAGAATTCAACAAGCAACATTTTTTATAGACAACCCAGTTTCTGCTGTAGCATTAACTGTAAAAGAAGAAAAAAGACCTTATCATTTAATTGCAGGCGCTTTTAGAAGTGAAAAAAATGCTGAAAAAGCGAAAAAATTACTAGAAGAGCAAGGATATCAAGCACATGTTTTGGAAAAGAATAATTATGGTTTAATTCCTGTTGCTTATGGAAGTTTTAAAACCGTTGAGGAAGCAGAATTAGTTAAAAATAAACTTTACAAAGAAGAAAATATCGAGTCTTGGCTCTTAATAGATTAAAAAAATCCCTTTTTGGGATTTTTTTATGCAATATATTTAGTTGCTTATTATCTTTGCAAAAAAAACAATGCAAGCAAAATACCCTTCTGATTCTTTAACTACTTTAACTGATTTAGTATTACCAGGTGAAACCAATCCACTAAATAATCTTTTTGGCGGAGAGTTACTCGCTCGTATGGATAGAGCGGCAAGTATAACAGCTAGACGTCATTCTAGAAGAGTGTGTGTAACAGCTTCTGTTAACCATGTAGCTTTTAATAGAGCAATTCCATTAGGAAGTGTTGTAACTGTAGAAGCAAAAGTATCTAGAACATTTAACACTTCTATGGAAATTTTTATTGATGTTTGGATCGAAGACAGAGAATCTGGTATTAAAAATAAAGCCAATGAAGGCATTTATACCTTTGTAGCCGTAGATGAAACAGGAAGGCCAATTCAGGTGCCAGCTATTGAGCCGCAAACACCTCTTGAGAAAGAGAGATATGAAGCCGCTTTGAGAAGAAAACAATTGAGTTTAGTCTTAGCAGGAAAAATGAAGCCTAATGAAGCTACAGAATTAAAAGCACTATTTTCATAAAAAAGAAAGTCCGATGATACCATCGGACTTTTATATTTTAAACAGAAAAAAAAGTCTCAAGTTCTTTGAGGGTTTCTGTGGTTGGAATTAAATCTTTAACAATGTTTCCTTTTTCTAAAACCACAATTCGATCAGAAACTTCTACCGTATGTTGTAAATCATGACTAGAAACTAGAACCGTAATGTTCCGATCTTCTGCTAATGATTTGATGATTTTCTTCAATCTAATTTGTGTTGTTGGATCCAAATTAGCGAAAGGCTCGTCTAAGATAATTATTTCAGGATTACCAATTAATGCGCCTACAATTCCTGCTTTTTTTGCATTTCCTTTGGATAAATCTCTTAAATATTTTTTATTGTTTAAAATTTCTCCATTAAAGAAATCTTCATAATTTTTAAGGAATGCATCTACATCTGCTTTATTCCAGCCTCTTAATTCGCCAATGAAGTAAAAATATTCTTCTGGTGTTAGGTAACCAATGAGAAAACTTTCGTCTAAAAAAGAATTAGTAAATACTTTCCAAGATTCATCTGTGTTAATCTGGATATTGTTTGAAGTAATTTTGCCACTTGAAGGTTGAATTAAATCTAATAGAAGACTAAAAAAGGTAGTTTTACCAGCACCATTATTTCCAACTAAACCAAAGCTTTGCCCTTTTGGTATTTCTAAATGTTCAATTTGTAAAACTGTTGTTCCGTTATATTTTTTTGATAAATTGTTTACGTGTATCATGATGTTGTAATTTCAAAATTAATAGTTGTATTCTAGAAAAAATTATCCTTTTTGCTTGTAAGCATCAATAGTAATATATTTTTCTTTTTTGTAAATAGTTTCAATAATTTGGAAGACTTTATTTTTAAATGCTAAACCTAAAACACCTAATAAAGCTACTAATAAATACCCAAATTGCCATCCAAGAGTATAATGACCAATAGCATAGACAAGCATAGGTAATAGTAACTTCGGCAGTGAAATCAATAAAGTTTTTACGTTAAAAGCTTTTTTGTCGCCAAAGGCATTCTTGTTTGAGGTTAAATCTATAGGCGTTTTAATATATGCTCCACCTAATAAAACTAAATGAGAATTTACTCCAATATTAAAAATAGCTCCTGTAAGAATAGCTAAATAAGTCTCTATTCCAAAGAACAAGTAAAAGCTTGATAAAAGAGTAGAGGCAGTTGTAGCAATAACCATTAACCACCATTTTGAAGATAAATAATCTTTATAAGTGATGTTTTGTGTCATCATTAAAGGATAATACGAGCTGTCCCAACTGGGTACAAACTGACCGAAATTAAATAAGAAACCTCCAGAGACAAAAATACCTGCAAAAATTTTCCAAACAGGAGCATTATAGACTTCTATAGAATTAGTAAAAAAAAGTAATCCGTAAAACAAGAAAAGAACACTCATTAAAAGCGTAGTTTTGGCTCTTTTGTTTCTTTTTAACAAACGAATGTCATTTTTTAAGAAAGTACCTAATTTTCCAAATTGATCTAAAAAGGTAAGATTTTCTGTAGTTGCTAGATTTTGTTGTATTGATAAACCTGCATCTAAATATAAATTGGATTTAAAAAAATTAAAATTGATATAATATAGTATAGCGAGTAGTATAACCGGAATAATAATTAAATAAGAATATTCATAAAAAGAAGTAAAAAAAGGATTTGAATATAAAGTAATATCAAATATGTTATAATATTGAAGTACTCCAAAAATGGCAAAAACACCTACAATAGTGTAAAAAATCGCGTCCTTCTTATCTATTAAAATGGCTAAAAAATTGTTGATATAAATAAAAAGAAACATACTTAAACACCATAACACCGCTGTTCCAGTATAGCCTTTTATTAATAAGGTTATGGTAAAAGGAATAAAGAAAAACCAGTGAATAAAATTGAAAAACGAAAATACAGTTTTGTTTAAAACAAAATGAACAATACTATTTTTCTTAACATTTTGATTTAAAAATGGACGAACAGTTAGCGTAGGCATTTTCTGAAAGAAAAACCGAATAATTAAATCGACAATTAGATAATAAAGCGCAAAACTATTTACTGCGTTAAAAGGATTTAGCCCAGCTTTTTCAAGAATATGATAGGATCCAATACCTAAAATAATAAACATAGTCATGAAATAAAGGGCTCCTAAAATCATGAAAATTTTTAAAACTACATTGGTCGAAAAAGAAGAAGATCGAAGGAAAGCTTTCCATTCTAATTTGAGAAATTGTTTTACCATAGTTTTGTTTAATTGGTTTCTTATTGGTAGTAAATAACATTAAAATGTTACGTTTTTTTTAAATTATCATTAGTGAGGCGATTTTGTTTCTTACTTTTGTATAAAATACAAAATAATGTCAACATTCTATAAATTAGTTATAAAAGAAATAAAAAGAGAAACACCTTCTACGGTTTCCATTCTCTTTAATGTACCTGAAGAATTAAAAACATTTTATCATTTTGTTGCAGGACAATATGTTACGTTAAAATTAACATTAGATGGTCAAGAAGTAAGAAGGGCTTATTCTATTTGTTCGTCTCCTAAAAGTGGAGCATTACGTGTTGCTGTTAAAGCAATAAAAAATGGATTCTTTTCTAAGTTTGCCAATGAAAATTTGAAAGAAGGCAATGTAATTGAAGTTGGTTTACCTGAAGGTAAATTTGTTTTTGAACCACAAATTGAAAAGCAGAGAAATTATGTTGCTTTTGCAGCTGGAAGTGGAATTACACCTATTTTTTCTATTATAAAATCGGTCTTAGAAGGAGAACCAAAAAGTACTTTTGTACTTGTTTTTGGAAATAAAACGATAGAAGAAACTATTTTTCATGAACAATTGCAGCAATTACATTTAGAATATGTAGGTCGTTTTTTTGTGCACTATGTGTACAGTAAAATAAACGTAGATGGAGAATTGTTTGGTCGTATCGACAAGTCGGTAGTTAATTTTGTAATAAAGAATAAACATAGCGAGAAAAACTTTGCTAAATATTATTTATGTGGTCCTGAAGAAATGATTAATTTGGTTTCTGATGTTTTAAAAGAAAACAATGTTTCTGAAAAAGATATTAAGTTTGAATTGTTTACCACAACTTCAAACGAAGATGCTAATACAGCTACATTAGAAGGGCATACAAAAATAAAAGTAATTGTTGATGATGAGGAAGCTGAATTTGAAATGAGTCAGAAACAAACTATTTTAGAAGCTGTTTTAAAACAAGGAATAGATGCTCCTTATTCCTGCCAGGGTGGTGTTTGTAGTAGTTGTATTTGTAGAGTAAAAGAAGGTAAAGCAGTAATGAAGAAGAATGCTATTTTAACAGATGGAGAAATAGCTGATGGTTTGGTTTTGTCATGTCAGGCAGTGCCAACAACAGATACTGTTTTTGTTGACTTTGATGATGTTTAAAAGTGAATCCGTAGCATAAAAAAATAAAAAAGCTCCGATTTTCGGAGCTTTTTTTGCAATTAAAATAAAATAAGATTATTTGGTAATTACTTGATTGTTATTCTTATTGTTTCTGTTTCGTAACCAAATTTTAAAAAGATTCACCAAATAGAATAAAACAGGAACTACAATTAAAGTAAGGAAAGTAGCGAAGATTAATCCAAAAATTACTGTCCACGCTAAAGGTCCCCAGAAGATTACATTATCACCACCCATATAAATGTGAGGATTACCTGTTGCAAATAAACTGAAGAAATCGATATTAAAACCAATTGCTAATGGAATTAATCCTAATACTGTTGTAATCGCGGTTAATAATACGGGTCTTAAACGGGCTTTACCACCAGTTACAATCGCATTAAAAATGTCTTCTTTAGGTAATTGTGCTTCTTTAGGAAGTTCTAATTCTTCTTTTCTTCTGGCAATCAATAAATCGGTATAATCGAGTAATACTACACCGTTGTTAACTACAATTCCGGCTAAAGATATAATACCCATCATAGTCATCATAATAACGAATGGCCATCCAGTAACCATTAATCCTAAAAACACACCAATAAAACTTAAGAACACGGCCACCATGATGATTCCTGGTCTTGAAACCGAGTTAAATTGGAAAATTAAAATTAAAAAGATTAAGAATAAACCAGTAATCAAAGCACCCATTAAGAATGCCATTTGTTTTCCTTGTTCTTCAAGCTGACCAGTGTAATCAAATTTTACAGTTTTTGGTGCATTAAAATTACCCATTTCGGCTTGAATTTGGGCCACCACCGCACCAGCATCAGTAAAACCAGGTGATAAGGCAGAATACAGCACAACCACTCTTTCATACTGTTTGTGTTTAATCGCACTAAATGAAGAGGTGTTCTTTTGAGAAGCTACCGTTGAAACTGGAATTTCTTTAATTTGACCCGAAGCCATATCTCTAAAAGTGATGTTCTGATTAAAAATGGCACTTTTGTTGTATCTATTATCTTCATTGAAACGCACATAAATATCGTAGTCTTCACCATCTTTCTTGTAAATACCAGCTTTTTCACCAAAAATAGAGCGACGTAATTGATTTCCAACTTGTCCCGCAGAAACACCCATTTCACCCGCTTTTTCTCTATCTACTACTACTTTCATAGCAGGTTTATCTTTGTTAACATCTACTTTTAATTCATCAACCCCAGGAATATTTTTGGTATTCAAGAAATCTTTCATTTTCTCTGCTGTAGCAATTAATTCATTGTAATCTTTTCCTTTAATTTCAATGTTAATTGGGTAACCTGCTGGAGGACCTACGGCATCTTTTTCAACCGAAATAGTTACACCAGGATAAATGTCTTTTAGGGTAGCTTGTACTTTTTTACGAAGATCTTCAGAATCTAATCCATTTCGGAACTTGTATTCTCTCATCGAAATCGTAATCTTACCTTTATGAGGCATTTCAGCGGTAGAACCACCATCGGTTTGAGGGTTACCCGCTCCTTCACCTACCTGAGAAACGGCACTTTCTACTAAATAATTAGTGTTGTCTTCTGGATTAATAATAGCTTCTTCTTCTAAATTCTGATTTAATACAGCATACACTCTTTTTTCAATAGAATTTGTAATTTCGTTTGTCTTGGTAATATCGGTTCCTTGTGGATATTCGATGTACACAATAATTTGGTTGGGTGTATTATCAGGGAAAAATTCCACTTTTGTACGACCACTTCCTACACTCCATCCAAAGTACAATCCTAAAATTACAAAGAACATTAGTGCCATTCCTACTACTGTTAAGTAAGGTTTTTTACCAGATAAGAAGAATTTCAATCCACTTTCATACCAATTCTCCCATTTTGTTAGAACTCTATTTTGGAAAGCAAGCGTCCATCCTTTAATGACATATTTATATAGCCAAAACATGAGGGCAGTAAAGATCATTACCGAACCTAAAGCACGTATGCTGCCACCAAGGATTAAAATAATGGCTCCAAAACCACCTAAAATAAGACTTAATCGGATTAAGGCTTTTCGAGATAATATTCTTTCATTGATATCCATAAATTGAGATACCATTACCGAGTTGAAGAAAATTGCTACAAATAAAGAGGAACCTAACACCACAGAAAGTGTGATTGGGAAATAAATCATAAATTGTCCCATTACACCAGGCCACATTCCTAGTGGTACGAAAGCCGCAACTGTGGTTGCTGTTGAAATAATAATAGGTAAAGCGATTTCTCCAATTCCTTTCTTAGCAGCCTCCACACGACCCATGCCTTCATCTTCCATTAATCGGTAAACGTTTTCAACAACTACAATTCCGTTGTCTACTAACATTCCTAATCCCATAATTAATCCAAAAAGAATCATAGTATTCATTGTGTATCCTAAAGCGCTTAGAATCATGAAGGACATAAACATAGACATTGGAATAGCAAAACCTACGAAAAGTGCATTTCTAAATCCTAAAAAGAACATTAAGACACCTACAACTAGAATAATACCAAAGATGATATTGTTTACTAAATCGTCTACCTGATTCAAGGTTCTTGACGATTGATCATTAGCAATCGTAATCTTCAGATCTTTAGGTAAATAATTTTCTTCAGCATCTTTTACAATTTCTCTAATTTGTTCAGCGGCATTAATCATGTTTTTACCAGCACGTTTTTTTACGTCTAGCATTACTACACTCTTTCCAAACTCTCTTGCATAAGTGGTTTTATCAACATCCTTGAATGTTATTTTAGCAATGTCTTTCAGGTATACAGCACCACCTTGTGTTTTAACCACAAAACTTTCTAATTCTTTTGGTTGGTCCACTTCACCAAGAATACGTATCGTTCTTCTTTGTCCATTAGCAATTAAATTACCAGCAGACATGGTTACATTTCCGTTTCTGATGGCGTTAATTACATCATCAAAGCTTACTTGAGAAGCCATCATTTTGTAAATATCTACTGCAACTTCTACTTCTTTTTCTTGAGCACCACGTATATCGACTTGTTTGATTTCTTCTAGTGCTTCAATTTCATCTTCTAAGTATTCGCCAAAGACTTTTAATTTATCCACTGGATAATCCCCTTGAATGTTAATATTCATAATAGGAACTTCTTCAGAAAGATTCAAGTCAAAAACATTAGGCTCTACTTTAGCACCATTAAATGTGGGCCAATCTTCTCCACCTGTTTTGGTGTCTATTTTATCTTTAATCTTTTGTTTTGCGGCTTCTACAGTAATTTTTTCGTCAAATTCTACTGTAATAATTCCATAATCTTCTTGTGAAGTAGACAATACTTTAACTACATTACTCACATTTCTGATTTCGTCTTCAAGTGGATCAATAATAAGTCTTTCTATATCTTCAGCAGTATTACCTGGATAAACTGTACTAATGTATATTTTAGTTTCTTTAATCTCTGGGAAATCTTCACGAGGCATACTGTAATATGCAGATAATCCAAGAAACAAGAACATTACCATCGCTACATATATGGTCATCTTATTTTCGATGGCCCATGATGATAATTTAAATTCTTTCTCTGTATTTGTGGTACTCATTCTTACACTTATTTGATTATGGATACTTTTTGTCCTTCTTTTACGCTACGAGCTCCTTCACTAATTACTAAATCCCCGTCTTTGATACCTTCTGTAATTTCAGCATAGTTTCCTTGAGTTAAACCAGTTTTAACAATTACTTTTTTAGCTGTTGCATGACCATCTTTTGTTGTGTTATCTGCTACATAAAGATATTGTTCTCCTTCCGCATTTTCTGAGATAATACTAATTGGCACTACAATGGTTTTTGGATTCGTATAATCTTTAATTTGAATTTTAGAAGTTAAATTAGGTTTTATCTGACCATTTTTACTTGGAACTGCAATTTGAATATTGAAAGAACGATTTGCTGGATTAATGTAATTACTCGCTTGAGTTACTTTTGCATTAATAGTTTCACCTAAGATTGGGAAATCTACAATTACCTCTGTGCCTTTTTTAACATTTGCAATGTTTTTTTCAGGAACTTCAGCTTCTAAATACATATCACTTAAGTTTACAATTCTTAAAATAGGTGTTCCAGGTCCAACAACACTTCCTTTTTCAGTGATGATGTCGTCGATTGTTCCAGAGAAAGGGGCTCTAACCACAGTTTTAGCAATTTGTGCTTTCATTTGTGAAACGGCCTTCATTTGTGCTTCGTAACTTGTTTTAGCTTGTAAATACTGAATTTCTGAACCAATCTTTTGATTCCAAAGATTTTCTTGTCTTTCAAAAGTAGTTTTTGCTAAAGCCGCTTGTGTTTCTAATTGTGCTAATTGAGAACCTAAACCACCATCATCAATTTTTGCCAAAGTTTGTCCTTTGGATACTCTTTGTCCTTCTTTAACATATACTTGTTGTAATACACCACCGTATTCAGCATTTAAAACAATGTTTTGTTTGGTTTGTACAGTAGCTTGTAATTCTAAATAGTGATTGAAAACAGTATCTTTAGCGGTAATAGTAGTGATTAAAGCTAATTTATGATTTTCGTCTAATTTACCAATAGCTTCGTCGATCTTAGCAATTTCGACAAGTAATGCGTCAGATTGTGTAATTAATTCTCCTCTTTTGGCTCTTAATTGTGTTAAATCTCCTTTAGCAATTACTGCTTCAGTTGAATTCTTTTTTTCTCCACCACACGAAAGTAGTATTAGAGAAGCAATTACTGTTATATATATTTTTTTCATTTTATGAACTATTATTATTGGTTAGTTATTTTATCTAAAGCTGTTTTTTTATTGATTACATCTATCATAGATTGTAAATACGTTTGTTGTGCAGAATATAATTGTCTTTGTGCTTCTGTATATTCAAAACTACTAGACAAACCTTCTTTAAATTTAACACCTTGTTTGTTTTCTATACGTTCTGCTAAACGAAGATTTTCTTTGGTAACATTATATTGCTCAATGCTGTATTCATAATCATTTTTAGCTGTTTGATAAGATAAAAGAATGTTTTGTTCTGTTTCTTTTAATTCAGTTTTTGACTGTTCGTAAGCAATTTTAGCTTGTTGTGTTCTAGCACTTCGACCTAAGCTACTAAAGATAGGGACGTTTAAGCCTACTCCTAAATATGAAAAATTGAACCATTTTTGATTGTTGTCAAACATGGTAAATTTGTTGCCAAAAGTATTGTAACCAAAATTAGCATTGGCAGACAAACTAGGTAGCGCTTTACTTCGCTCTAATTTTAATAATAAACGGCTCGATTCTTGATTATTTAAGCCAATTTTATAATCGATGTTTTGTTGCACATTGAAGTTTGAACTTAAAGAGCCTAAATCAATATTTTGATTGGCTAATTGATCCAAATCATCTTTTAGAGTTAGTGTTTTTTCCATATCAATACCTAAAACTAATTTTAACATGTTCAAGGCTATTTCTGAACGTCTTTTAGCATTTGAAAGCGAACTGTTAACTTGGCTTTGTGTAATTTGTAATTGTTCTACATTTTCTTCTTCAATCAAGCCGTTTTTGTAGGTTTCTTGGGTTTCAAATAATGTTTGGTCTAATGTTTTTTTGTTGCTTTCTAACACTTTTACACTTTCGTTAGCCAATAAAACATTGCCATAAGCATTAGTCACAATCTCACGAATTTCTAAATCTGTTTTTTCTTTTGCATTTTCTGAAATTTGTAAATAAACTTTAGCCGATTGTAAACCTACTAAATATGAACCGTCAAAAATTAATTGACTCAAAGTAGCGGTTGCAGTCATGTTGTGTTTTGTACCAAATTCTACTTCTTGAAATTCTCCTGGGTTTCCTCCAAAAAATTCAGCTGGAACTACCGATTTTTGTAATACAAAATTGTTTTGATAATTTACATTTGCATTAAGTTGTGGTAAACCAATGGTTGTTGTTTCCCATTTCTTCTTTTTTGCAGCTTCAATACTACGTGAAGCATTTATTGCTTTATAGTTGTTTTCCAATGCAAATGTAATAGCCTCTTCTAGGGAAAAGTTATAGTTCTCCTGACTATCTTGTGCATGTACAAAACCAGCAAAAAGTAATATTAGTATTACGATTTTATGTTTCATTTTTAATTATTAGTTATTAGTTTATTCAATATGTTAATTCCTTTTTCGGTGCAAATACCTCTTAAATGGTATTCTAAATAGGCTACTTGGATTTCTTTAGGACTAAATTTTTTAGGATCAAAAATTTCAGCATCTTTAAGACTGGTCATACCTGAAAAATAAAAGCGACTAATCAATTCTTTATTAATGTCTTTTCTAAACAATCCTAAACCAATTCCTTTTTCTAAATTCTCTATGACACAAGTTCCCATTTTGTCAAACTGTTTAATTGTTAGTGACTTATGAATTCTTGGGTAATATTTTTGTAACTGATAAATAGGAGAAGTGTTTTCGTCTTTTAAATTTTGAATCACAAAATCTTTAATAGCAAAAAGCTCTTCAATGGGGTTTTTATTAGCTAAAATAATTTCATCAATTCCACATGATATCCTTTCAAATAAATTACTTGTTGTAGCTTTAATAAGACTGTCTTTGTTTGAAAAATGCTGATAAATTGTTTTTTTAGAAATTCCCATTTCAGAAGCAATATCGTCCATTGTCACACTTTTAAAACCAAGTGTCAAGAACATTTCGGTTGCTTTCTCTAAAATTTGGTCCTTCATAATGGTTATATATTCATTTTATTTACGTTTAAATTTGGTGCAAATATAGACAGGAAACTTTTAATACAAAAAAAGTTTCCATGGTTTTTACATAAATTTAACATTCCCTTAAGAAGTGTATTTTAGTACTACTATTTCCTTCTGTTGTCAAAATAAAAAGCCTATTTTTGCGTGGCAATTATTTTTTTCAATTACAAATGCATACCATTAGCCAATACCAAGAAATTATAAGCAATCATTTTGCTAATTTAGAGACAAACAAGAATCCAAAAAACCTGTATGAGCCAATAGAGTATATTCTTTCTTTGGGAGGAAAAAGAATGCGACCTGTTTTGACTTTAATGGCTGCGGAGATTTTTAATATGTCTTTTGAAAAAGCAATTCCTGCTGCTACAGCGGTAGAAGTGTTTCATAATTTTTCATTAATTCATGATGATATTATGGATGATGCACCTTTAAGAAGAGGTAATCAGACGGTACATGAAAAATGGGATATTAACACAGGAATCTTGTCTGGTGATGCGATGTTGATTTTGGCGTATCAATTTTTTGAAAATTATGAACCAGTGATTTTTCAACAATTGGCTAAATTATTTAGTAAAACCGCTTTAGAAGTCTGTGAAGGGCAACAATATGATGTGGATTTTGAAACTAGAGACGATGTTACTATTCCAGAGTATTTGAAAATGATTGAATATAAAACGGCAGTTTTGGTGGGTGCAGCCATGAAAATGGGAGCAATAGTTGCAGAAACTTCAATTGAAAATGCTAATTTAATCTATGATTTCGGGCTCAACTTAGGGATTGCTTTTCAATTACAGGATGATTATTTGGATGCTTTTGGTGATCCTAAAACCTTTGGAAAACAAGTTGGTGGCGATATTATTGAGAATAAAAAAACGTATTTATACTTAAAAGCACTAGAATTTAGTACTCAAGAAGATAAAGAGCAATTAATGCATCTGTTTTCCATTCAGCCGAATGATAATACAAATAAAATTGCTTCTGTAAAAGAGATTTTTGAACATTCAGGAGCTGCTCAGGCAACTCAAAATGCAATTAAAGAATATACGTTACGTGCTTTTGAGATGCTTGAAAAGATGACTGTCTCTGAGGATAAAAAAGAAGTTTTGAAAGTATTTGGTGAAAAATTAATGAATAGAAATGTATAAAGCACCTGTAACTGTTGAAGATTTAATTAATCAGTCTGAAGAAAATCATCTTTATTTTAAACTCATTGAGCAAACAAATAAAGATTTTGCTTTAGCAAACGAGCCTATTGATATTCCTTTAGATATTTTTCCTTTTCGGTTTAAAGAATTGGTACACGAAAAAATATATAAATTAATCCAACATAAATTTGCAGAATATTTAAATTTGCTTTATATAATAGATGTTTCTGAAAGTGAAATTAAAAAATTAGACGGTTCAGATTTAGTAGAATTATCGGAACAAGTAACTTTTTTAGTTCTGAAAAGAGAATGGCAAAAAGTGTGGTTTAGAAACAAGTATTAGTTAAAATCTGACCTTAAAAATAGACCCTAATAAAAGGTATAAAAGCGTCTGCATAAACTCCTTGATTTTCTTTATATAAAACATTATAACGAATACCTAGTGTTACGTTTTGGGTTCTATAACCTGCTCCTAAGAATAAAGCGGTATTCCAAAAATTATCTGAAAAATTGCCGTAATAATAATCGTATGTAGTATTCACTCTTAATTGTTCTAGTTCTGCAGATAACTGAATTTGTTCAATAGGATTAAATAGACCAATAATACTTCCTCCATAAATATTAGATTGATAAACATTTTTTTGTTTCACATAACTATACTGCAATCCAAGCCCAGCAGCAAAATACGAATTAAAATTATAAATAGCACTCGGAGCTACAGTTATATTGGTGAAATTGCTTCCAAAACCAAGTCCTAAACCACCACCAAACTGTACTTTTTCCCAAAACAAACTGCGTGAGCTAACAGGCTCATTTTCTTGTGCATTAACACGAGATAAATTTGTGATTAAAAAGGTGAAAACCAAACAAAATGTTAAAAAAAACTGCTTTTTCTTTTTCATAAGCCCAATTCTAAAAAAATTATGTTATAAAAGTACGATTTTCTTTAAAAGATTATAGCAAATGTTTTACTTTTGCATAATATTTTTAACCAAATCGTCATTAGACTAGATATATGGATAGGTTTTCCTTTTTAAATGCTGCTCATACAGCATTTTTCGCAGATTTATACGATCAATATTTACAAAACCCAGATACTGTTGAACCGAGTTGGAGAAGTTTTTTCCAAGGTTTTGATTTTGCAAATGAATTTGCAAGTCCAGTAGAGCAATTGTCAGCAATAGCAAATGGAACTACAACTGTAAATGATAATACTGAAAAAATACTTAAAGAATTTAATGTTCTTAAGTTAATTGAAGGGTATAGAACTCGTGGTCATTTGTTTACTAAAACTAACCCTGTTAGAGAAAGAAGAACATATTCGCCTACATTAGCTATCGAAAATTTTGGATTATCTCAATCTGATTTAAATACAGTTTTTGATGCGGCTAAAATGGTTAATATGCAACCTAGCACATTGGCAGATATTATCAAACATTTAGAAAGTGTGTACTGTTCTTCTATAGGTGTAGAATATATGTATATTCGCGATCCTAAAGTACAAGAATGGATTAAAAACAGATTAGATATTAACGATAACCAACCTAATTTTTCTGCTGAAGAAAAGAAGAATATTTTAGGTAAATTGAATGAAGCTGTTTCTTTTGAAACGTTTTTACATTCCAAATATGTAGGACAGAAGCGTTTTTCACTAGAAGGTTGTGAGTCGACTATACCAGCTTTAGATGCTTTAATAGAAGCTGCAGCTGAAAAAGGAGTAGAGCAATTTGTAATGGGAATGGCTCACAGAGGACGTTTAAATGTTTTAGCCAATATCTTTGGAAAGAATACACAAAATATTTTCTCAGAATTTGATGGTAAAGATTATGATGATGATATGTATTTTGATGGTGATGTAAAATATCACTTAGGACTTACATCAGATAGAGAAACAAATTCTGGTAAAAAAATCAATTTAAATTTAGCCCCAAACCCTTCGCACTTAGAAACTGTAGGTGCAGTTATTGAAGGTATTGCTCGTGCTAAACAAGATAGAAATTATCCTGATAATGCTTCTAAAGTATTGCCTATTGCTTTGCATGGAGATGCAGCGGTTGCGGGTCAAGGTATTGTATATGAAATTGTACAGATGGCAAAATTGGATGGTTACAAAACAGGAGGAACTATTCATCTTGTAATTAATAATCAAGTGGGTTTTACCACAAATTATTTAGATGCGCGTTCGTCTACATATTGTACCGATGTAGCTAAAGTTACTTTGTCACCTGTATTACACGTAAATGCAGATGATGTTGAAGCAGTAGTACATGCCATGTTGTTTGCGTTAGATTACCGAATGGAATTTGGTACCGATGTGTTTATCGACCTTTTAGGATATAGAAAATATGGTCATAATGAAGGTGATGAGCCAAGATTTACACAGCCTATTTTATATAAAGCCATCTCAAAGCATAAAAACCCAAGAGATCTTTATGCAGAGAAATTGAAAAATGAAGGTATTATTGATGCTAATTATGTAAAAGAATTAGAAGAGAAATACAAAGCAAAACTTGATGAAAACTTAGAAGAATCGCGTAAAAAAGATTTAACAGTAATTACTCCTTTCATGCAAAATGAATGGACAGGATTTGAACAAGTTTCCGATACAGGGATGTTTGAAAAACAAGATACTTCATATAATAAAGAAAAGCTAACAGAAATAGCAAAAACCATTACTGAGCTACCTAGCGGTAAAAAATTTATAAATAAAATAGATAGAATAATTGATCCTCGTAGAGACATGTACTTTAAAGATGATAAATTATACTGGGAAATGGGTGAGTTGTTAGCTTATGGAACTTTATTACAAGAAGGCTACGATGTGCGTATTTCTGGTCAGGATGTAGAAAGAGGAACCTTCTCTCATAGACATGCCGTAATTAAAGTAGAAGACTCAGAAGAAGAAGTAATTTTATTAAACGATATAAAGGATAAAAAAGGTAATTTTTATATTTATAATTCCTTACTTTCCGAATATGGAGTTGTCGGTTTTGAATATGGATATGCCTTAGCGTCACCTAATACATTAACGATATGGGAAGCGCAATTTGGAGATTTTTCTAATGGAGCTCAAATTATGATTGACCAATACATCTCTGCAGGTGAAGATAAATGGAACAATCAAAATGGATTAGTAATGTTATTGCCACACGGTTATGAGAATCAAGGAGCAGAACACTCATCCGCTCGTATGGAACGTTATTTACAAATGTGTGCCAAACACAATATGTATATTGCAGATTGTACCACACCTGCTAGCTTCTTCCATTTGTTGAGAAGACAAATGAAAAGTAAATTCCGTAAGCCTTTAATTGTATTTACACCAAAGAGTTTATTGCGTCATGAATCCGCGGTTTCTACTGCTGAAGAATTGGCAAACGGACAATTCCAAGAAATTTTAGATGATCCAAATGTTACGGATAAAAAAGCGATAAAAACATTAGTGCTTTGTACGGGTAAAGTATACTACGATATTATTGCTAAAAGAAAAGAATTGGAGAGAAATGATGTGGCTGTGGTACGTTTAGAGCAATTATTCCCATTAGCGACTGATCAAATTAAAGCGATTATTGAAAGCTATCCAAATGTAGAAGATTATGTTTGGGCTCAAGAAGAGCCTAAAAACATGGGAGCTTACAGTTATATGTTAATGAATTTCGATTTAGTAAAATTAAGATTAGCATCACCAAAAGCCTATAGTGCTCCTGCTGCAGGAAGTTATGAGCGTTCTAAAAAACGTCAAGCTAAAGCTATAGCCATGGTTTTCGATAAAACAATAGTTCAATAAAAAAATTCAAATGTCAGCCCTGTCATTAAAAATGCAAGTATAGGGTCAACTTTTAAACTAAAAGAATATGATTTTAGAAATGAAAGTCCCATCACCGGGAGAGTCAATTAAAGAAGTAGAAATTGCAACTTGGTTAGTACAAGATGGCGATTATGTTGAAAAAGATCAAGCTATTGCTGAGGTAGATTCAGATAAAGCTACTTTAGAATTACCAGCGGAAGCAAGTGGTATTATTACTTTAAAAGCGGAAGAAGGTGATGCGGTTGCTGTAGGTGCGGTGGTATGTTTAATCGATACTAGTGCAGCGAAACCATCAGATGATAATGGAGCAACAGCTTCAAAAGAAGAGGTAAAAGCAGAAGCTAAAAAAGAAGAAACGCCTAAAGCTCCAGCGGAAACTGAAAAAACATATGCTTCTGGAACACCTTCACCAGCAGCAAGAAAAATATTAGAAGAGAAAAGTATAGCTCCATCAACCATTGTGGGGACTGGAAAAGGAGGACGTATCACTACTGAAGATGCTAAAAATGCGGTGCCTTCAATGGGAACACCAACAGGTGGTAACAGAGGTTCTGAGAAAACGAAATTATCCATGTTACGTCGTAAAGTAGCGGAACGTTTAGTATCTGCTAAAAACGAAACAGCGATGTTGACCACTTTTAATGAAGTTGACATGACTGCCATTTACGACTTACGTAATCAATATAAAGATGAGTTTAAAAACAAGCATGGTGTAGGATTAGGATTTATGTCTTTCTTTACGAAAGCAGTAACTCGTGCCTTACAATTATATCCAGATGTAAACTCAATGATCGATGGAGATTATAAAGTAGCTTATGATTTCTGTGATATTTCTGTAGCAGTTTCTGGACCAAAAGGATTAATGGTTCCTGTAATGCGTAATGCAGAATTATTGTCTTTCAGAGGTGTTGAAGCGGAAATCAAACGTTTGGCTTTAAGAGCACGTGATGGTCAAATTACAGTAGACGAAATGACTGGAGGAACTTTCACTATTTCAAATGGTGGTGTTTTTGGAAGTATGCTATCTACACCTATTATTAATCCTCCACAATCTGGAATTTTAGGGATGCACAATGTAGTAGAAAGAGCTATTGTTAAAAACGGTCAAATAGTAATTGCCCCAGTGATGTTTGTTGCGTTATCTTATGATCATAGAATTATCGATGGACGTGAGTCTGTTGGTTTCTTAGTAGCGGTTAAAGAAGCTTTGGAAAATCCAGTAGAATTATTAATGGATAACAATCCTAAGAAAGCTTTAGAACTTTAATAAAATGATATTCTAAATTTTTAGTATAAACAAAACCCCAAATTCTATGAATTTGGGGTTTTTTATTTTGAATAGTTTTATCACTTACACTATTTCAAATACAAATAATGATTCGAATAATCAATGATGGCTTTTCCTTGTAACAACACATCTGCACCAATAATGCCGTCTACCGCTTTGGTTTTATAACTGTTCAATGCTTCGTTTACATGACTCATATCAAAAATAATAACCATAAGACTTTTGGTTTTCCAACGGCTCATTTGCAATATATTACTTTTTGAAACTTGGGTTTCCATTCCAGTTGCACCCGCTCCAGCAGCTTTTGTTTCTGAGTTTTCAGCAAATAATTGAAACTTTGAAATACCTTTTATATCTACACAACTATTACTAGCTCCTGTATCGAGAATAAAAGTGCCATTTACGCCATTTATTTTGGCTTTAATAAGTAAATGTTGGGTTTTTAAAACGGTAAATTTTATCTTTTTATATTTTTTTCCTTTTAAGAAATCTTGCAATTCTTCCATAACTCAAAAATAGTATAATTAGTAGGAGAAAACCTAATGCATAATAAATATAATTCGTTTTTGAAGTATCGATAGCACCATAATAAACAAAAGCACTCCAGTAATAAGGCGATTTTTTTGCATTAGAAATGTTTTGGTCTTCTAAATAATCTATTTTAGATAAGTAATTGGATTCAAAAAAAGATGTATTTTTACTATAATTAGAATAAAAATGAGTCATTATTTCTGAAGTTGCAAAATCATTAATTTTCCATAAACTGAAAAGGATATTTTTAGCTCCTGCATATTGAAAAGCTCTAGCTATACTAATAGCTCCTTCTCCTTTTTGGAGTTTGCCAATACCCGTTTCACAAGCGCTCAAGACCACTAAATCGGGATGATAATCTTGCAGTCCATACAATTCATTTACTAACATCACATCGTCGTAAAAAACAAGTGTTGCAGGAGTATTAAACGAACCGCTTGTACCATGCGTAGAAAGATGAATAATGGCATATTGATTACTATATTTCTTGAAGTTTTCTCTATTTGCTGCTTCATTCATAAATAAAACGGCTTTGTTTTTTTCTAAGGCTTTGGATTCTGCAATAGAGTATGCTAAATAAGCATTTGTGTTTTTAAAAACAGGAAAAAATCCCACTATTGTATTGTTTTTTTTAGCAGTTGTTTCTTTAACGTAAAATGCGGCATTCGTTTGATAAGCTATTTTATTTTGATAAATTAAAAACGGAATTGTTGTGTAGGTTGTAGCGTTACTTTTTTGGGTTACCAAAGCATCAAAAGGAACAAAATGTAATAAACCATCGGGGATAAAAACAAGATTTTTTTGTTGCTCTACCTGTTCCAATTCTAAAATGGAATATAAGTTGTTAGCTATAGTTGTAAAAGCAGAAATATTAGCATTAATAGTGTTGGCCTTTTCAAAAGAATGAATGAATTTTGATAATACAGCTTCTTTTTCTAGATCAAAAGAAATTCTCTTCCATGTAATTTTTTCGTTATTCAAATAAAAGAAGTAGGTGTTTTCTTTGGTCCAGAAATAATAGACCATCTGCGCCTTGTCTCGATTCAATTTGTCTTGTAAATTAGGTAAAGAAGTTGTTTTAGTTTTATTTTTAAATGTATTGTTTATTTTTTTATTAATATTTTTTAATTGGATGCTTAGATTAGCTAATTCGCTATTTAATGTAATCAATCGATCTTGATTTTCTTGTGTAATTTGCAGACGAATGTATTCATTAATTAATGATTCTTGTTTGCTCAATAATTGATTTTGTAATTGTAAAAGAGGATGGTTTGGAAATTGTTCTAGTATGTTTTTTTGATAAATTCTTTCTTTTAAAACAAAGCTTTTTGTCTTTTCAGCATATTGAAAAGCTTGTTCTAAAAAACGGAATTCTTTCTTCTCTTGATAAGCATTCCATAAGATGTTAATGCATTTTTCGGTACGTTTTCTGTTTTCAATTTGATGTCTGATTTCAGCTTCTTGAGAAACGAGTTGGTCACTAATTAAATCATTTACGAAAAAGCTCAATTCATACCATTCTAATTTTTGGTTATTGTCTTTTTCTATATGAGCTAAACCGTCAAAAATGGTTAAAAAGGTATTTTCAGGATAAAGTGTACTTTTGTTTAAATGAACGGAGATTTTTTCAAAAGGCAATAAAGTAGTCAACGCTTTGGTAAAACTAATTTTTGCTTTTTGTAAATCATTAAGATGAATGTAAATGGAAGCTTCTTCAGTATATAACTTGGCTAAAACTCTGGCCTCTATGTTTTTGTCTTTTAAAAAAAGAGTTTTTGCTTTTCCGAAGTAAGTTAGTGCTACATTAGGTTTATTGTTATGTAATGCTACAAGCGCATGGTTCTTTAAAGATTGAAAATCATTGGCAACTGTTTCATTTTTTAATACCTCATTTACAATAGTGTTGTTTTGTAGACCAATAGTATTTTGTGTTAATTCTTCTTGAATTCGTTTTTTTTGAATAGGTGAGGCTTGTTTGTTTTGTGCTACCTTTTGAAGTAGTTCTAAAGCGGTTTTATAATTTCCAATAGTTTTATAAACGATAGATAAATTAATGTATCCAGAAATAATTGTAGCTTGATTGTCTTCTTTTTCAGCTATGAAAATATACTTTTTGATAATATTTTCAGCTAAAGCAAAATTACCAGTTTTAGTATATAAGGTGCCTAAAGGTTTTAGACAAAATTCAATAATATCATAATTGGACAGATGGTTATTTGAAAAGAGTAACCAAGCACTTTCATAGGAAGTTATTGCCTGTTGTTGAAGATTATTTTTCATCTCATACGAACCCTTATTACAATATAAAATAACTAAAGCTAATTTTTCATCATTAGTAATTGTTGATTTGGAAAAGAGAAGTTCTTTTTGTTTTAATTCGTTAAGGGTAGTTGGATTAGGATTGGCTACAAATACATCAATGGCATTATAAATCTGATCTTCTAAGTTTTGTGAAAAACCAGAGATTGAAAAGAGAACAAGAAGCAATATACTTTTAAAATTTCCAAATTGCATAGAATTGCCACGAATCAAAATTATTTTTAAAGTTTTTATAATAACGAATACCTACACTTGGTCCTATTCTGGCAAAGCCAAAAGTAGTGTCTAAGAAAAATTGAGTTTGAACTTCTGTTTTTTCTTTGGAAGTTTCAGAACGGTATTGCATTAGGTTTCTATATTCGTTTCCTGGAACCAAACTAGGATTGTTAGGTGTTTGCGTGATTTCGTAATAACGTGTGGTCGTTTTTGTTTCAGAAGCAGAAGATACCATTGTACTTATTTGTGGACCAAAACCTACTCCAATATAATTATTAATATTATATCGTAATGAAATAGGGACCGTTTCTACAATTTTTCTCGATTGTTCAACTGAAATTTCTCTTCGAACAAAAGCTACATCAATAACCTGACCAGTTCCTGTGTCAAAAGGACCTACTACTTCTGGTTCTGGAGAAATCGTATTTGAATTTTGACTTTCAAAATCGTGTTTACTAGCGTAAAATTCACTTTGCCAATACAAGCGATAGGATTTAAATGGAGAAATAGTAAATCCTGTAAAATAATTTTGAGAATGATTTAATTTAGGGAAGTAATTGTAACCTGCTTTTACACCTATTGAAATACCTGGATTAAAACGAGTTCGGGAATAATTAGTAATAATAGGTTCGTTTTTGTCAAAAATAATTTTTGTACGACTTTTTGTGCCTATTTTATGAAAATCTTCTCCAAATTTTAAACTATACTTAACAAACCCCTTTGTCGAATCTTTTTCAGTAACATTTTTTTGTTGGGTGCCTGGTAAATAGATATTTTTAAAAGTAAAAATAATTTGTTTTGCTCTAATTAATGTGTCTAAGCAACTATATCTAACTTCTTCATTTTTAGGGCAAATAGGACATTCAGGATACATGCTTTCAATTTGAAGTGTCGATTTGTCAAACATATCGGGAACATCAGTTTCTAAACGGATAGTTCGTGCAGGTCCTTCACCATCATTTTGAAAACGAGTTTTAAATTTAATACGTTTGAAGCGCACTAATCTGTAATTAATAAATAAACCACTAGTTGACATTTTATTTGGATCATGAGAGGTTACAATTTCCATTTCCATGTCTTTAATTTTGTGGTTTTCATAATTATCATCAGGAACATAAATGCTTCTTACTTTTAAAATAGCACTTGTGTCTTTAATCATTTCTGGAGTGGTTTTTAATGTAAAAAAGATATTGCGTTGTTCATTTGGATTGAGGTTTTTAAAAGTAATTTTTTTACCATTTTTAAAGGTTTGTTCCGCTTCTTCAATAGATAAAGACAAGTTCTTTCTTTCTGTAGTATCTTGAAATTTATACCTTTGATAGGTTATATTCTCTTCCGTTGCCCAAATAGCCATTTGATCATCATAAGCATTGGTGTAAACCAAATCTTTACCTAATTCGACACTGTTTTCATTATGGTACTTTCGTATTTCTAGAAGTTCAAAATTATCCTTTTTAAATTCTTTTTCATTGTAATAAAAATAAATAGTACCATTAGTAACAAATTCTTTTTCATTTTTATAACTTAAAACAATAACAAAATCTTCGTTTGGAAGCGGTTCTCTATTTCTTCGTAATTCAATATTATCTTTTAGAATTTGAATTTCACTATTAGATACATCCGCAGTTTCTTTTGTTTTTACTTTTATAGGTCTTGTAGTAGGTGTTTTTCCAGTATCGTAGTTGTTTGTTGCCCATAACTTTACTTCATAATCACCTGCTTTTTTGTAGGTATGTTTTGGTTTTTCTTTGGTGCTAAATTGACCATCTCCAAATTCCCAATAATAACTGTAAAAAGCTTTTGGAGCTCCAGCTATTTGGTTTAGAGTTGGTTTTTCAGAATCAAAGTAGAAAGTGTTTCCTTCTTGTTGAGGCACAATAATCGCTTTAGGAATTATGGTGTCTTTTTCTTTGGATTGAGAAAACAACATTGTAAAATGAAAAAGAATGTAAATAAATGCTATTTTTTTTAGCATAATGAGTAAGATTTTAGGTTAAATATAAGAAAAAGTGATGAACGAGGCATCACTTTTTCAAACAAACTAAATAGATTATGGTAGTGCATTAATAGCAGCAACTAGTTGGGCTTCGGAGCCTACAACTGTTTCGCCTTGAGTGAAATTATAGATGGAGTTAGCTGTTATTGTTACAGATTTTATAGCATATCGCCATTGTCCATTATCTTCGGTTGCAAAAATAATGTGACAGGCTAATCCTATAGGAATTTGACCATAATGTTCTGAAAATTGTCCTGTAGTGGCATCATAAGTGTCTAGTTTTGCTAAAGCATTTCCTTCTCCGTCATAGTGAAGATATACTGCACTGTTTTCAAAATTGTAACCAGATGGAACGGTGGCTAAAATTTGTGTTTTTGGTCCTGTATAGTTATAGAATTTGTCTACATTGGTCCAGCCAAAATTATTAAAGAAGGCATAGTATGCTGTTCCATTTGCAGCTTGTTCCATGAAAACACCACCTTGCGCACCTGTAGGGTCGTTTTCTTCTCTCCATTCTAAATTTCCATCTGCATCGATTTGTCCATTCCATAAAATCATATCATTTTCTTCAGCTGTTAGATGGGTTGGAATTCTTAAATTCATGCTACAGTTTAAATTTAATTGCTGACCGTTTTGGGTTGCATTGATATAAAATTCTCCACCAGAAATTAGCATAGCTAAATCGCCAGTAGGTAAAACACCCATTGTCGTTTTATCTGTTACTAGCATATTCCCACCGTCAAAGACTTCGATGTATTTGATGTCTACTAGTCCTGTTACCGGATTTCCGTTTAATGATAAACAAGCTGGATTAATGTCGATTTCTACGCCATTGTTTGAAGTAAAGGTTGTTGTTCCATTTGTTACATCTAATTGGAAGTTTTGTGTCATTTCGAGTAAAGCATCTTCTCTTATAGCGGCAAATTCGGTTGCTGTTGGCCTTGGATCACAATCACCAGTACAATCATTATCATCATTATTTTCACAACTAATAAAAAGAGTTGCTACTGTACTTGCAAAAAATACGAATTGAAGTATCGCATTTACTTTTCTGTTTAATAGATTTACTTTTTTCATGATTACTAAATTTTAATTCATAGTTTTTAGTATATATCAAAATGGATTTGAAATTGTTACCTCTTCTTTGCCTGTTTTTTTATCAATAAGGTATGTGAGATACTTTTTAGTTGTTACTATTTATAATTTTACTTTCTTTAGTAATCTTTTTATCTTAGCTAATAAATAAGTAGATATGAGTGAGAAAAGTACCCATGAAGATCAATTGTATATTGATGGTCTAAAATATAATGACACTAAGATTATTACTGCTATTTATAAGAATTTTGTTCCCAAAGTAATTCAGTATATAAAGAATAATAATGGAAACGAAGAGGAAGCACAAGACATTATTCAAGACGTTTTAGTTATTATTTTTAAGCAGGCAAAAGAAAAAGATTTGAAATTAACTTGTCCATTCGATGCCTATTTCTTTTTATTATGTAAAAGACGTTGGTTAAACGAATTGAAAAAATCTTCACGTAAAGGGGTAACATTACAAAATGATACTGTATCTAAAGATGAATCGCTTCAGGAAATGCTTTTTCAAACTGAGTTATTTGCGGAAAAACAAGCTTTGTTTGAAAAAATGTTTCAACAATTAGGAGAAAAATGCCAAGAAGTATTAAAATGGAGTTTTGTTCTGAAAACAATGGAAGAAGTAGCTGCAAAATTAGCTGTAAGTTACGCTTATATCAGAAAGAAAAAATCACTTTGTACAGGGCAATTAACTAAATTGATTAAAGAATCGGTTCAGTATGAATCTCTAAAAAATCAGTAAGATGAAAGAAGATGTATTTTTGCTTTTTGACCAATATTTGGAAAATGAAATGACACCACAAGAAAAATTGGATTTTGAGAACCAACTTCAGAATAGTATTGAATTGAATGAGGCTTTTGAATTATATAAAGAAACAAGCCATTTCTTAAAGAATACTTTTTCAACAGATGTGGAAGATTTTAAAAATAATTTAAAAGCGATCTCAAAAAGGAGTCAAGAAGAAGAGGAGGTTATAAAATCTAGGAAAGTTATATCTATGCCTACTAAATGGTTTGCCATTGCCGCTAGTATCGTAGTGTTGTTTTTTGTTTGGTTTTTTATGAATGATACAGTTCCAGAATATCAGGATTTCAATCAACATGAAAAAGCTTATTTTACAGAAAGGAGTCAAAACAACATCTATCTAAAACAAGCAGAGGAAGCTTTTAATGCTAAAAACTATCAAAAAGCAGTGT
The DNA here is from genome assembly GCF_004303025.1 of Flavobacterium sp. J27. Classification (GTDB taxonomy): domain Bacteria; phylum Bacteroidota; class Bacteroidia; order Flavobacteriales; family Flavobacteriaceae; genus Flavobacterium. The sequence continues at coordinate 251,098 of NZ_PJQW01000001.1, forward strand.
TACTATTTGAAAATATAACGTCAAAAGATTTAGGCGTAGAAGAACAATTGTTTTATGCAATTGCTTTGTTAGAAGAAAATCAATTTCCAAAAGCGGAATCGATTTTAGAAAATATAAAAAGACAACCATCAGTATTTAGAAATAAAGCGATATGGTATTTAGCGTTGTCAAAATTAAAACAGAAAGATTACGAAAATTGTAAAACACTTTTAAATGAAATTCCAAAACAAGCTGAAGATTATGACAAAGCTCAAAAATTATTAGATAAGCTTTAAAAAAGTCAAAGAAGATAAAAAAGCTATTGATTATTCAGTAGCTTTTTTAGTTTATAATTAATAAAGATTCTATTTTTGTAACCAAATATGATGCATTTTGGATAAGCAATTACAATTAACAGATACACATACCCATTTATATAGTGAGGAATTTGATGGAGATAGAGATGAAATGATACTTCGAGCCATGAAACTAGGTGTTTCTCGTTTTTTTCTACCATCTATTGATTCTACTTGTACGCAAAAAATGTATGATTTGGAAAAACAATATCCAGATAATATTTTTTTAATGATGGGATTGCACCCAACGTATGTTAAGGAAAATTACAAAGAAGAACTGGCTCATGTAGAAAAACAATTGGCTTCAAGAAAGTTTTATGCTATTGGAGAAATTGGAATCGATTTATATTGGGATAAAACGTATTTAAAAGAACAACAATATGCTTTTCAATATCAAATTCAATTGGCTAAAAAGTATAAATTGGCTATAAATATTCATTGTAGAGATGCTTTTGATGAAGTTTTTGAAGTTTTAGAACAAGAAAGAGCTGCAGATTTGTTTGGAATATTTCATTGTTTTACAGGAGATTTTGAACAAGCAAAAAAAGCTATTGATTTAAATATGAGTCTAGGAATTGGTGGCGTTGCAACATTTAAAAACGGAAAGATAGATCAATTTTTAAATCAAATAGATATAAAACATATTGTATTAGAAACTGACGCTCCTTACTTGGCACCCGTTCCGCACAGAGGAAAACGTAACGAAAGCAGTTATACCTTGCTAGTAGCTCAAAAATTAGCTGAAATTTACGCCCTTTCTATAGAAGAGATAGCAGCGATAACCACAGCAAATTCTAAAGCAATTTTCGGAATTTAACGCTGAATTGACCTTCGTTAATTATTTTTTTTGTTTTTTTGCGTATTGATTTTTATTAATATGTCAAAATTCGATAGCATTCGTCCTTACTACGACTCAGAAGTTAATGAAGCTTTATGTGCTTCTTTAAATCATCCTATGTTAAAAGCAATGATGAATTTTACTTTTCCAGACATGCCAGAAGAAGTGTGGAAAGAACAATTAAAGAAAACGCATTCAATACGTGATTTTCAAATTAATTTTGTATACCAGTCTATTCAAAAAATACTTGAGAAAAGTTCTGATGGGTTAACAACTTCTGGGTTTGAAAAATTAGAAAGAAACACACCTTATTTGTTTATTTCTAATCATAGGGATATCATTTTAGATACTTCTTTATTAAATGTGTCTCTATTTGACCATGGGTTGGTAATGACAGCTTCTGCAATCGGGGATAACTTAGTTAAAAAGGATTTTGTGTTAAAATTGTCTAAATTAAATCGTAATTTTTTAGTACAACGAAATCTCTCACCTAGAGAGTTGTTGCAAAGTTCCAAATTAATGTCTGAATACATGTATCACCTTCTTGGAAAAGAAAATCGATCGGTTTGGATAGCTCAAAGAGAAGGTAGAACCAAAGACGGCAATGACGCAACACATCAAGGTGTTTTGAAAATGGTTGCCATGGCTTCAGATGAAGAAAATGTAATGGATTTTTTTAAAAAGCTAAAGATTGTACCTGTTTCTATATCCTACGAATATGATCCTACAGACGCTTTAAAAATGCCCCAACTCTTAGCACAAGCCAAAGATCAGGTTTATATAAAAGAAAAAAATGAAGATTTTATTACGCTTTTAAGTGGAATTATTGGTCAAAAAAAACACATTCATATTCATGTAGGAGATATTTTACATGATGAATTAGACGAGATAAAATCAAATTACGAAAATACAAATAAGCAAATTCAAGCTTTAGCCAATGTGATTGATGATGCTATTCTTCAAAATTATAAGTTGTGGCCTACTAATTATATAGCCTATGATATTCTCAATCATACCGAAGAATATAAGCTGTTTTACACAAAAGAGGAAAAACAATTATTTCAAAGAAGGTTAGAAATGAGAATTGATACAGAGAACTCTACAATTAAAGAAAGCTTTTTAGCTATGTATGCTAATCCAGTTGTTAATAAAATGAAATATCATAATGCCAAATAAACCTACTATTTTATTACTATACACAGGAGGTACAATTGGAATGGTTAAAAGTTCTATTTCTGGTGCTTTAAAAGCGTTTAATTTTAATAAATTACTTAATAAAATACCAGAAATTAAACTACTGGATTGTGAAATAGATACCATTTCATTTGAGGAGCCAATAGATTCCTCTAATATGAATGTTAAATATTGGCAACAAATCGCGACAATTATTCAAGAAAATTTCACAAAATTTGACGGATTTGTGGTATTACATGGTTCAGATACCATGTCATATAGTGCTTCAGCATTAAGTTTTATGCTAGAAAACCTATCCAAACCAGTTGTTTTTACAGGTTCGCAATTGCCTATTGGTGATTTGAGAACAGATGCTAAGGAAAATTTAATTACTGCTATTCAAATAGCGTCATTGAAAGATGATAAAAAGGCTGTTTTTCAAGAAGTTTGCTTGTATTTTGAGTACAAATTATATAGAGGAAATAGAACAACAAAGATAAGTGCAGAGCATTTTAATGCATTTGCCTCACCTAATTTCCCTGAATTAGCAGAATCAGGAGTACATTTAAAAGTTAATAGAGAAGCTATATTAAAGAAGTCGGCGAATAAGAACTTAAAAGTAAATTTAGAGTTTGATCAAAATGTAGTCATTTTTAAGGTATTTCCTGGAGTTACTGAAGCTGTTGTGGATGCGATAATAAGTATTAAAAATTTGAAAGGAATTGTTTTAGAAACCTATGGTTCTGGAAATGCTCCTTCTGAAAAATGGTTTATTAAAAAGCTTGAAGAAGCAATAAAAAAGAATATTCACGTTATAAATGTAACGCAATGTAGTGGTGGGGCGGTAACGATGGGGCAGTATGAAACAAGTACTCAATTAAAAGATATTGGTGTTATTTCTGGTTTTGACATTACTACTGAAGCTGCTATAACTAAATTAATGTATTTATTAGGTCAAAATGTATCAAATAAGGTGTTTAAAACTATTTTTGAAACTAGCCTTAGAGGAGAAATATAGTAAAAAATGACATTAAAATTTTTATACGTGAGATTTTTTACGTTATTTAGCGCCCTTGAAATTGAACTTTTGTCAATGGAGAGGTGTCCGAGAGGTCGAAGGAGCATGCCTGGAAAGTATGTATGCCCCTAAAGGGCATCGAGGGTTCGAATCCCTTCCTCTCCGCAAGAATAAAATATTTTTAATTTCATAAATAATTTTATAAATTTAACCCAATTAACTAATTAAATTAAGAACAAAAGCGATGAAAAGATTATTTTCTATTTTAGCAATCACAGGGCTTATGACTTTTGGTAACATTCAAGCTCAAGAATCTACTGACACAGCAGGTGATACACTTTCAACGACTACTGAAGTGGTTGATGGAACAACTGATGATGCAGTAGCAACAGACGATGCAGTAACATCTGATGATGAATCTGTTGAAGAAGTTGTTGCCACTACAGAAGACGCAGCTACTTTTACTCAAAAAATGAAACAACGTTTCATCGAAGGAGGTCCTGGATTTATGGGAATTGTATTAATCTGTTTAATTTTAGGATTAGCAATTGCTATTGAAAGAATTATTTACTTAAATCTTTCAACTACAAATTCTAAAAAATTAATTGCAGATGTAGAAGATGCATTAAAATCAGGTGGTGTTGAAGCTGCAAAAGAAGTTTGTAGAAATACTTCAGGCCCAGTTGCATCTATTTTCTACCAAGGATTAGATAGACAAGCTCATGGAATGGACTCTGCTGAAAAAGCTGTAGTAGCTTATGGTGGTGTTCAAATGGGGCAATTAGAGAAAAATGTATCTTGGATATCTTTATTTATCGCGTTAGCACCGATGTTAGGATTCATGGGAACAGTAATTGGTATGATTGAAGCGTTTGACCAAATTCAATCTGCTGGATCTATGGAGCCATCTTTAGTTGCTGGAGGTATTAAAGTTGCCTTATTAACAACAGTATTCGGTCTTATTGTAGCTATTATTTTACAAATTTTCTATAATTATATTATCGCTAAAATCGATTCTATCGTTAATGATATGGAAGATGCATCAATTAGCTTAATTGATATCTTGTCTGACTACAGTAAATAATAATAAAAAAAGATAATTCACATGAATTTACATAAATTAACTAAAATTGCAGCTATCGCTATTGCAGTATTAAGTGTTCTATTTTTAGGATTTCTTATGGGGGCAACTGAAGATGGTGCAGACAATAAGTGGATTACTCCTTTAATTTATTTATCATACTTTGTACTTGCAATTTGTGTGGGTGTCGTATTGGTATATGTTTTAAAGAATTTGTTTTCCGATAAAGACAATTTAAAAAAGACTTTAATTTCGGTAGGATTATTTGCTGGTGTGATATTAGTATCATATATCTTAGCAGGTGATGATCTAGTTAAAGCTAATGGAGAAGTTTATTCAGGATCAACTACTAAATTAGTAGGAGCAGGATTAAACGCTTTTTATATCCTTACAGTTATTGCAATAGGAGCAATGGTTTGGTCAGGATTCACAAAAATTAAAAAATAATTATGGCAAAAAGAGAAGCACCAGAGGTAAATGCTGGATCTATGGCAGATATTGCTTTCCTTCTTTTAATCTTCTTCTTGGTCACAACTACCATTGGAGTTGATCAAGGAATCAATAGATTATTGCCTAGATATGAAGAAAATCCACCGGTTCCTCCTATTAACGAAAGAAATATTATGCGAGTTCTTGTGAACAAGGATAATCAGCTTTTGGTTAATGAAAAACCAATGGATATCAAAGAATTAAGACAAGCTGCGATCGATTTCTTAGATAATAATGGAGCGCAAAAGTGTGCTTATTGTCAAGGGAAAAAAGATCCAAATTCATCAGATAGTCCTGATGATGCAGTTATCTCTTTGATGAATGACGGTCAAACTACGTATCAAACTTATATAGCTGTACAAAACGAGCTTGTGGCTGCTTACTATTTCTTAAGGGATAGAGAAAGTATGAGACGTTATAATACAAAATATACAGATATTGAATATGTAGCGAACGACCCAGCATCTAGAGCTCAAGAAGGTTTAGTAGAAGAATTACAACCAAAGGTTAAAATAATTCAAGATCTATACCCAATGAGATTATCTGAAGCAGAACCAAGAAAGAACTAATAACCCTTTAAGTTTTAGAAATTATGTCTAAATTTAAAAAGAAAAAATCAGGTGGAACACCTGGAATTTCCACAGCATCATTACCAGATATTGTATTCATGCTTTTGTTCTTCTTTATGACTGCTACTACAATGAAAGATAGTGATTTGATGATTGAAAATAGATTGCCAAAAGCAAATCAAACTGCAAAATTACATAAGAAAAACTATATTATGTATATTTATGTAGGTAAGCCAAAATCAAATTACGCGTCAACTTTAGGCGCTTCAGATCGTATTCAGTTAAATGACAAAATATCATCGGTATCTGATATCAGAAGTTTTGTAATTACTGAAAGAGCTGAAAGAAATTCAGAAGACGAGAAGTACTTAACAGCTTCTTTAAAAATAGATAAAGATGTTAGAATGGGATTGATACAAGATATCAAAACTGAGTTACGTAAAGTTGAACAGTTAAAAGTAAACTATACAACTAATCAAGGTAACCCTTTAGATTAATTAATCTTTTCATTTAAATATATAAAAGGTACGCAAGGCGTACCTTTTTTTTATTACATTTATACAATAATTTTAATTATTTTGTTGGAATAATGCGTAAGTTCCTTTTATTATTTAACTTGTTTGTTGTTTTTGTGTCTTTCTCTCAAGAAGTTGGTGAAAGAAAAATACCAGTAGATTCTCTTTTTAGAGAAGATCAATTTTATTTTTCTGTAACGTATAACTTGTTAAGAAACACGCCTAATGGATATTCTCAATACTCTTTTTCTTCAGGAGTAACATTAGGTTTTTTAAGAGACATCCCTTTTTCAAAAAATAGAGATTGGGCAGTTGGAATTGGTTTGGGATATTCATATAATGATATAAAACACAATTTAAAAATTGCAAATCCAATAGGTTCTGAGTACAATACTTACAGTATTGATAATACCTATGATAAAAGTAAATTGAGATTGCATTATTTTGAAATTCCCTTTGAATTAAGATGGCGAAATGCCACCTATGAAAGTCATAAATTTTGGAGGATTTATACTGGTTTTAAGGTAAGTTATTTGTTTTCGAGTAAGAGTATTTTTGAATCGAGTACTGAAAATTATACAATTAAAAACAATAATGAGTTGACTAAATTTCAATATGGTCCTTATTTAAGTGTAGGCTACAATACGATTAATTTATATGCTTATTATGGACTGAAATCCAATTTTGACAATGCAAAGATAGATAGTAATAGTTTGGGTTTGAACTCTTTTAATATTGGTTTTATATTTTATATTTTATAGCCAAAAATGCCAAAATGCAATTTGTGATAGTACTCCGATACAACTCCCTACTATTAGCTCAATTGGAGTGTGTGATTTCATGTATAATCTGGAAGATGCAACAAATCCAGTTGCAATAATGATAAATGCAATACTGTTTATAAAATAAAATTGTAAATGTAGACTTAGGCTGTAAATAAACGTAGCTAAGGAACAAATAGCAATCATGTGTAAGCTGGCTTTGAATTTTAAAGAAACGGCTAAAAATGCCAAAATAGAACTCAAAAAACCCCCTAAAAAGAAATAGTATAATTCTGGTAGAGTGTCAAAAGATGAGCTAAACTTAATTAAAATAAACAATAAAACAGCCTGAATCATAATAGGGATTTTTCGCTCTTTTAAGTTGGCTTCTGTAAATGATTTTACTAATCCCATTGAATAGAAAAGATAATACAAAGATAAAGGAAGTAATAAAGTTAAAATTCCTACTTGTAAAAGTATCATATAAAAAAGAGTCTTAAAAAGATACATTTGTGATACTAAAAAATAGAATAGTGTGCCATATACAGAAATAAATATTGGATGAAATAGGTAGGAGAAAAAAGGGAGTACTTTTTTTAAATCCATATACTAAATTTCTTTTCTTAAACGCGCCACAGGAATGTCTAATTGTTCTCTGTATTTTGCAACAGTTCTTCTAGCGATAGGATATCCTCTTTCTTTTAGCATTTCAGCTAGTTTGTCATCGGGTAGTGGTTTTTTCTTGTCTTCTTCACTGATAACCACTTCTAATATTTTCTTAATTTCAATTGTGGAAACATCTTCTCCTTGATCGTTTTTCATGGCTTCACTAAAGAAATCTTTAATTAATTTCGTGCCATAAGGTGTTTCAACATATTTGCTGTTAGCAACCCTAGAAACGGTTGAAATGTCTAAACCAATTAAATCGGCAATGTCTTTTAAAATCATTGGTTTTAACTTAGTTTCGTCACCATCTAAGAAGTATTCTTCTTGATAATGCATGATAGCATTCATAGTGACATACAGTGTCTCTTGACGTTGTCTAATGGCATCGATGAACCATTTTGCAGAATCTAGTTTTTGTTTAATGAATTGTACAGCGTCTTTTTGAGCATTTGATTTTTCTGAAGAAACTTTATAACTCTGTAGCATTTCTTGATAGTCTTTCGATACATGTAATTCAGGCGTGTTTCTTCCGTTTAATAGTAGTTCTAATTCTCCATCTACTATACGTATAGTAAAGTCAGGAACTACGTGCTCTATAGGTTTTTGATTACCATCATAAGCACCTCCTGGTTTTGGATTTAATTTCTCAATTTCATCAATCACCTTTCGGAGCTGTTCTTTTGAAATTTCGTATTTTAAAAGTAATTTTTCATAATGCTTTTTTGTAAAAGCATCAAATTGATTTTCGATTACATCAATAGCCAGTTCAATCGAGTCGGTAGGTGTTTTGTGTTTTAATTGTAATAACAAGCATTCTTGTAAATCTCGGGCAGCTACACCTGAAGGTTCTAATTCTTGTACGATATTAAGAATTCTTGTAACAGTTTTTTCATCTGTATAAATACCTTGTGTAAAGGCTAAATCGTCTACAATATCTTGAATACTTCTTCTAATATAACCCATATCATCAATACTGCCTACTAAAAATTCGGCAATATCTCTTTCTTCATCATTTAGTATAAAAGTATTTAATTGGTTTAGTAAGTCTTGATGAAAAGTAACACCTGCTATAAAAGGCATGCTGTTGTCTTCATCATCATCGCTATAATTGTTAGTTTGGTATTTATAATCTGGAGTTTCGTCGTTGCTTAAATATTCGTCAATATTAATGTCTTCTGCGTCAATTCTTTCCCCTTCATATTCATCATAATCGTCGTTATTATTAGTATCTCCAAAGTCATCATATTCAAGATTTTCTTCTTTACCATTTTCAAGTGCTGGATTTTCAACCAGTTCCTCTTGTAATCGTTGCTCAAAGGCTTGCGTAGGTAATTGAATTAACTTCATCAACTGAATTTGTTGAGGAGATAATTTTTGAGATAATTTGAATTGTAAACTTTGTTTTAACATTGTAAATTGGGATCAAAAACTAATAATTGTTTAGTCGAATAAACAAATATACGACTAAACGATTAAAAAAGGGATATTAAAATTCTGCGTTCTGTGGTGTTCTTGGAAAAGGAATTACATCACGAATATTTGTCATTCCCGTAACAAATAAAACCAATCTTTCAAATCCTAATCCAAAACCAGAATGCACTGCCGAACCAAAACGTCTGGTATCTAAATACCACCATAATTCTTCTTCTTCAATACCTAATGCTTTCATTTTCTCAACTAAAACGTCTAAACGTTCTTCTCTTTGAGAACCTCCAACAATTTCTCCAATGCCAGGGAAAAGAATATCCATTGCTCTTACCGTTTGGCCATCATCATTTAAACGCATGTAAAACGCTTTAATTTTAGCTGGATAATCAAATAAAATTACAGGACATTTGAAATGTTTTTCAACTAGGAAACGCTCGTGTTCACTTTGTAAATCCGCACCCCATTCGTCTATAATATAATTGAATTTTTTATTTTTATTTGGTTTGCTATTCTTTAAAATGTCAATAGCTTCAGTATAAGAAACACGTTTGAAATTATTGTCTAATACAAAATTTAATTTTTGTAATAAACTCATTTCACTACGTTCTGCTTGTGGTTTTGATTTTTCTTCTTCTAAAAGTCTGCCTTCTAAAAATTTTAAATCATCTTCACATTTTTCTACTGTATATTTAATCACATATTTAATGAAATCTTCTGCTAAATCCATATTGGCTGCCAAATCATTAAAAGCAACCTCAGGTTCAATCATCCAAAACTCTGCTAAATGTCTAGAGGTATTTGAATTTTCAGCTCTAAAAGTAGGCCCGAAAGTATAAATTTGACCAAGAGCCATTGCGAAAGTTTCTCCCTCTAACTGACCAGAAACGGTTAAGTTGGTTTGTTTACCAAAGAAATCTTCTTTATAATTTACGCTACCATCTTCATTTCTAGGAGCTGAACCATCTAATGGTAAAGCGGTTACTTTAAACATCTCACCAGCACCTTCGGCATCTGAACCTGTAATGATAGGTGTATTTACATAAACAAATCCTTTTTCTTGAAAATATTGATGTACAGCAAAAGATAATACGGAGCGCACACGCATGATAGCACCAAATGCATTGGTACGAACCCTTAAATGCGCATTTTCACGTAGAAATTCTAAAGAATGTTTTTTAGGTTGGATTGGATACTTTTCAGCGTCACTATCTCCTAAAATTTCAATTTTTGAAACTTGTATTTCAACTTTTTGACCTTTTCCTTGACTTTCTTGCAGTGTTCCTGTTACTGAAACTGCAGCTCCCGTAGTGATTCTTTTTAAGGTATCTTCAGGAGTGTTTTCAAAATCTACGACACACTGAATATTATTTATGGTTGATCCATCATTTAAAGCAATAAACTGATTGTTTCTAAAAGTTCTTACCCAACCTTTAGCGGTTACTTCTTGTAGTGTTTTAGTATTGTTTAATAGGTCTATGACTTTAATATGTTTCATTTTGTTAAAATTTAATATGCAAATATAAAATTATTCGTTTTCAGTTTCAATTTCTTCTTTATCTTCTGCTAAAATATCTATTGTAGGCTCTGTAAATTCTTGTTCGTTTGCAATAGAACGCTCTAATGAAAGTAATAATGCGGGTAAAAAGATCAAGTTGGATAACATAGCAAATAATAAGGTGGTTGCTACCAACCCTCCTAAAGCAATGGTGCCTCCAAAACTCGATAAGGTAAATACTGAAAAGCCAAAGAACAGTACTACAGAAGTATATAGCATACTTACACCGGCATCTTTTACCGTGTTATATACTGATTTTTTAATTCTCCAATTGTTTGCTATCAACTCTTGACGGTATTTTGCCAAAAAGTGAATGGTGTCATCAACCGAAATACCAAAAGCAATACTAAATACCAAGATAGTTGAAGGTTTAATTGGAACTCCTAAAAAGCCCATCAATCCAGCTGTGATAATTAATGGAAGAATATTCGGTAATAAAGAGATGATAATCATTTTGAAAGATCGGAACAAGTAAGCCATTAATAAAGAAATTAAGAAAATAGCAAACAACAAAGAAATGACTAAGTTGTGCACTAAATAATGCGTTCCTTTCTCAAATATATACGCTTTACCCGTAATGGCAACATCATATCTTTCTTTTGGGAAAAGCTTTTCAATTTTTTGTGCTAATCGATCTTCGGTATGTTTCATTTTATCGGTACCAATGTCTCGCATGAACGTTGTAATTCTCACAAATTGTCCTGTACTATCAATATAACTTTTTAAAAGATTTTCTTTGCCTTTTCCTGTAGAGTTTTTGATGTAAGATAATATGAAAGCTTCTTCTTGTTTTGTGGGAAGTTCATAATATTCTGGATTCCCATTATAATAAGTCTGTTTGGCATATTTTAACAAATTAACTAATGAAACTGGTTTCGAAAGTTCAGGAATTTCTTCAATCGTTTCTTGAAGCTCGTTAATCCTTTTTAAAGTAGCCGATTTTAAAGCACCTTTTGGACGTTTGGTATCAATCATAATCTCTAATGGCATCACACCATCAAATTCTTTTTCGTAAAAACGAATATCTTCAAAAAAGCCTGTATTTTTAGGCATATCTTCAATAACACTTCCTGAAATTCGCATTTGAGTAATTCCGATGATACCGAAAACTAGTAAACCAATAGCTACAGAATAAATAGCAATTGTTTTCTTTTTAATAGTAAGTAAAATCCAATCGATAAAAAACTGAATGTAATTTTTTTCTAAATGAGCTAAATGCTTGTCTTTAGGTAACGGCATGTAGCTGTAAAGAATAGGGATAATAATTAAACTTAAAAAGAATAAAAAGATAATATTCAAGGAAGCTATAATTCCAAACTCTTTTAATAAATCGCTATCAGTTATTATGAAAGTGGCAAATCCAGCTGCTGTGGTAAGATTTGTCATTAAAGTAGCATTTCCTACTCTTGAGATAACACGTTGTAAAGATTTGGCTTTATTACCATGTTTTTTTATTTCTTGCTGGTATTTGTTGATAAGGAAAATACAATTGGGTATACCAATTACAATAATTAACGGTGGAATAATGGCAGTTAAAACGGTAATTTCATAGTTTAATAAACCAATGGTTCCGAAAGACCACATTACAGCTATAATTACAATAATCATAGAAATAAAAGTGGCACGGAAACTTCGGAAAAAGAAAAAGAAAAGTAAGGAAGTAATTCCTAAAGCAGCACCTACAAACAAACCAATTTCACCTAATATACTTTGTGAATTTAAGGTTCTGATATAAGGCATTCCAGAAATTTTTAAATCAATACCGGTAGCTTTTTCAAATGCTTCCACACGATCTTCGCTAAGGTATTTATTTACAAATTCTTTTCTTTTAGATGTATTAACAATGTCTTTGTTGATATAAATGGCAAATCGAACTGCTCCAGATTCTTTATTGAACAACATGCTTTCATAAAATGGCAGGTTGTTGAACAATTCTTCTTTTTTTTCTTTTAAATACGCGTCTGAAAGTTGGTCGTTATTTACAAAAGGGACTAAGTTAAATTTTTGATTTAAAGTATCTTTTTTAAGTACTTTTAAATCACTAATAGACAAAGTTAAATCTACCGCTTTGTCTTTTTTAATTTCATTTATAAAATTTTCCCAAAGTCTTACGTTTTTTTCGGTAAAAAAGGAATCATCTTTAAAACCAATAACAATAAGATTACCTTCTTCTCCAAACTTCTCTAAAAAGAGATCATATTGAATTGTAATTTCGTTATCCTTAGGAAGTATATTTGCTTCTGTATAAGTCATTCGGATTTTTTGCCACTGTAATGCCATAAACAAAGTAAAGAGCACTAGAGCGACTAAAAGACCTATTCTGTTACGTAATATTTTGGTCGCAATAAAATCCCAAAAACTGGTCGTTAGCCATTTAATCATCGTCTGAAAAATTAGAGCGCAAAGGTAATGATTCTTACTTAATTAGTTAGGTAACAACCAAAAGATTTAAGGAAATTTTAAAACCCTAAATCGATAAAGTAAGAAATTTTTAAAGCAATATTGTCTTCAAAAGTTGGTAATTGATTTGGACCATATCTAAAAAAGGCGGTTAGTCCTAAACCACGAAATAATTTATTACATTCTACACCACTTTCAAAAAAGCCTTTTTCTAAAGATTTAAAAGGCAATCCCATATGCGTATTTTCTTTGTTGATTTCTCCCCAAGCAAAACGAGTAACAAAAGAAAATTCTGGGTTAATTCGGTACGCTAAACGAACGCGATTAAAGGTGTGTTTTAACTGTAGTGATACATATTTATCGGAGAAAAATTCATTAAAATACATGGTTTCAAAACTGTTTTTACCCGCAAAGGTTATTCTTTGTAATAAAGCGTCTCTATTTAAATTATTTGGTTGTAAACTATATAAATGTGTTAAAGGAACATCACCAAAAGCAATACCAGTTTGAAATAAAATCGAACTTGATTGTCCTGATAAATAGGGGATTTCATAAAAAGTTTTAAAATCGATTTTTGTAAAAGTGAAATCGTTATCTAGCATTTTCGGAACCGTTTGCGTTACTTGAAAAGAGAACTTTGGGTGTCTTTTCTCAATTTCAATTCTACTTTTAGGAGTTTGCATATAGTTGCTAAAAGGATTCCATTGAAAAGCAGCTTGAAAAGCGGTAATAGTGTATGCAGTATACGCATTGTCATTATTTACAAAAGTATAATCAAATTTAGGATTGATTTTACTATTAAATAAAGAAAAATAAGCTTCTGTTTTTGGAAAATAATTACTTTCTACAAACAATGAAGTTGTTTTATTACCGTAAAAGGTAGAAATATTAATAGGTCGAGGGTCATATATTTTAAATCGTCTTGGGTCTGTAGCAAAAGTAATTTGAGAAATTTCGTTTAAATCGTCTGAATAGGAGGCACTAATCCAAGTTTCTGATTTAGCATCAATAAGATAAGAAGGTGTAATGCCAAATTTAAACGCTTCGTCTTTGATGCCATAAGCACCATAAAAAGCAACTTTGTACTTTTCAGAAAGTTTGTCATTGGTTACACCGCCTAAACCAAGTCTAAAACCTTCAAAGTTGTTGTATTTAATAATGCTTCTTAAATCGACATCGACATAACTTATAGGATAATATCCGTTTAATATTTTTTTACCTAAGAAAATTTTGCGTTCCAGATTTTTCGATTCTGACAAACTGTCTAGTGAAGTATAGGTGCGTAATAATCTGTTGTCGATAGTGTCTTTGGCAAATTTTTTCCAGTAACTGTTTTCTCTTTTTAAGCCATCTTTTTCAATGGAAATTTTAATACCTTTATTGTGAACCGTTACTTGTTTGTCTAATTCAATGTCAAATGGAATAGATTCTATAATTAAATACACCTGATCCGTGGCATTAGTATTAGGTGTTGGGTCTAGAGAAGAACTAAATTTAATAGTATTTCCGAGAATTTTAATATCATCGGCATTGTTTCCTTTAAGTACGGTTATTTTTCTCTTTTTGGGGAACCAAAGTTCTTCTTTGTCCTGATAGTCAAAAGTATAATCGGCATTTATGTGAACAATACCATAAATTCTATAATAGGCTCTTGCTATGGCAAAAGTTTCAGCATCTATGTAAAGTAGGCCTCTTAATCGGCTCGATTTTAGTTTTTTAGGTTGGAAAAAGACCTTATAGGTTTTTCTGTTTTGAATGTTTACTGAATCGACCATATAAAAATTATACAACCGACGACCATAATTTGAAATTGGATTTTGAACAGGTGTTTCTAAAATTTCAAAAGGATTTTCATAAACGGAGTAAGAAAACAAATTAAGTCCTAAATATTCATATAATGGCTCTTTAAAACCAGCCATTCTGGTTGCAATAACGGTTTCTTTATATCCTTTTTTATTGTATTGAATAAGATTTACTTTTTCTGTTTGATATAAATGGTTTTTTTCAACGAGTTTTTTCAACTTATAATTCGAAGAATCTAACCGAATGATGCGTTTACCGAAGAGTGTGCGTTTATAAACGGGTTCGATTTTTCCAGAAATGGAATCTGGATTTGCGGTTACTAATAAACTTTCGTAATTTTTATATTGAAAACTTTCTAGTGCTTTTTCAGGTTGATTGAATCGTTTGTTATCGATTACCTTCTTAATCACTTTATTCACTTTGTTATCGGTATAAATTTCTACTTTTTCAAAAGTATTCCAATCGATAGCCATTTTTATAATAACTAAATCTTGATTTGGAGAGATGTATACATTTTTAGTTTGATATCCTTTGTAGCTTACGGTTAAAGGTTTGTCATTTTGCGTAATTTCTATTTCAAATTTTCCTTCCCAAGTAGTGGTGATGGTTTTGCCTAGATATTCCACTTTACAATAAGCTAATGGAACTCTACTATCTATATCTATTACTTGTGCTTTTATTTTGTTTTGACCAAATGAAATAGCAGTATTTAGCAAAACAATCCAAAAAAAGAGGTATCTCATTAAAAAGGTTTTGTTATGTTACAAACTTACATAAATTTAGTTGTTTTTTATTTGCTTAAAACGAACATTTAGGAATCATTAACATTTGAAATAAAAAAATCCCAAATTATTTTGGGATTTTGTTTTTTATAATTGCCAAGGTGTTTTCCCGTCAACTTCTTTAATCTTTGTTATTTGATTTGAAAACAGAATGTTTTTTTCAAATTCTTGCGCTTTTAATTCGATTTCAACTTTTTTGTTTCTTTGTCTTAAATCGTTTAACGTGTAAGATTTGATTTTTTTATAAGCTTCTTCCGAAAGAAAAATTCGTAGGGTGTCTTTTTGTCTTTTTAACTGTAAAGAAGGTTTTTCTAATAAATCATATTGATTTAATTTTTCAAGATATAAAAATCGTTCATTCACTTTTGTAGAATCTTCTTCTTTAAGTTTTTGGTATACAAATTTCATTTTTGCAAACTCCCTTTTAGGAATGCCTGTAGAAGGGAAAGTACTTATTCTTTTAAAGAATAATTCACCACTTATTGTTTGGTTAGGTATATTTTGTGTTTCATTTTGTTCCTTGCAAGAGCACAATAAGCATGCATTTAAAAATAAAAAAGTAACAATGATTATTTTTTTCATATAGGTGTAAATAAAAATACCCAATTGGTATAATTGGATATTTTGTTATTTTGAGAAGTTAGACTTTCATTATTTCAGCTTCTTTTACTACTAAATGTTCATCGATTTTTTTGATGTAAGCATCAGTTAATTTTTGAACATCTTCTTCTGCTTTTTTACAAATATCTTCAGAAGTACCATTTTTTTCTTCCTTTTTAATATCGGTGTTAGCATCTTTACGGGCATTACGGATACCAATCTTTGCATCTTCAGCTTCAGCTTTAGCTTGTTTTACTAATTCGCGTCTTCTTTCTTCTGTTAAAGCAGGAATGTTAATAATGATGTTTTCTCCGTTATTCATTGGATTTAATCCAAGGTTAGCCATCATAATTGCTTTTTCAATAGGTTGTAACATGTTTTTCTCCCAAGGAGTAACTGTTAATGTTCTAGCATCTGGAGCATTAATATTTGCTACTTGCGATAAGGGGGTTTGTGAGCCATAATAATCAACAAAAACCCCACCAAGCATTTGAGGCGAAGCTTTTCCAGCTCTAATATTTAAAAATTCTTTTTCTAAATGGGCAATGGAACCTTCCATGGATTCTTTTGCACTGTCTATTATAAAATTAATTTCTTCAGTCATCGTGTCTCTTTTTATGATTATTAGACTTTCTGAATTCTATATTCTGAATTCTAAATTTAGTTATATGGTTACTGTTGTTCCTATGGTTTGTCCTTCACAAACTTTTAATAAATTCCCTTTTTTATTCATGTCAAAAACAATAATAGGCAATTTATTTTCCTGACTTAGTGTGAATGCTGTGGTGTCCATCACGTTAAGACCTTTGGCTAAAACATCTTCAAAGGAAATATAATCAAATTTAATAGCCGTAGCATCTTTTTCTGGATCAGCAGTGTAAACGCCATCAACTCTTGTTCCTTTTAAAATAACATCAGCATGAACTTCAACGCCTCTTAAAACAGCAGCAGTATCTGTTGTAAAGTAAGGATTACCTGTTCCTGCTCCAAAAATAACGATACGTCTTTTTTCAAGATGTCTTGTAGCACGTCTTTTAATGTATGGTTCTGCAATAGCTTCAATTTTTAAAGCAGTTTGTAAACGTGTTTGCATTCCTGCATCTTCCAAAGCTCCTTGTAAAGCCATTCCATTAATTACAGTGGCAAGCATTCCCATATAATCACCTTGTACGCGATCCATCCCGTTGCTAGCACCAGCTACTCCTCTAAAAATATTGCCCCCACCTATAACGACAGCAATTTCTACTCCTTTATCGTGAATTTCTTTTATTTCTTGCGCATATTCGGCTAAACGTTTTGGATCAATTCCATACTGTCTATCTCCCATTAAAGCTTCACCGCTAAGTTTCAGAAGAATTCTTTTATATTTCATCAGGATGTGTGTTTATTTTGAGTTGCAAATATAAATATATATCTACAGAAAAAAAATCTTGAATACATTATGCATTTATTTCCGTTAAACTATTTTTAGCTTCAGTATAACCAATATTAAAAATCGTTTGCATTTTTGCTTTATTAGTTTCAAAAGTACTAAAATTAGCTAATTCCTTTGGCTCAATAATAAAATCACATAAACTAAATTTTTGGTAATTACCCTGGGCGGATAATAAGTCAAAAGCTCGAGTTGTAATGGCTTTTATTGATTTTAAATCTTTGGCTTCAATATTCTGAATTGGACTAACATATACGCCTATAATGCAATCACAATGTCCTTGTAATAAATCGGTAGGGAAATGATTTAAAATACCGCCATCGCTATACATTTTATGATTAATTTCGTAAGGAGTAAGCATGCCAGGAAATGAAGCAGAGGCTAAGACAGCATCCACTATTTTGGTACTATCATTAAATATTTTCAATTTACCTTTCACTAAATCGGTTGCTGTAATTTTAACAGGTATGGGTAAATCTCCAATTTTTGTTTCTCCGAAGATGGTGTTAAAATAAATTTTAAAAGAATCGGAATCAATTATTCCTGGCTTTTTTAGAGTAAAATGTTTCCAGTTAAAAAAATAGATGGACTGAAAAAATGTAAGTATTTCTTTTGGAGTTTTTCCAAAAGCATATAAGGCCGCAATAATCGCTCCAGCACTAGAACCAGATAATATGGTGGGTTTTATATTTTGTTCGTCTAAAAATTGAAGAACACCTGCATGCGCAATTCCTTTAGAGCCACCTCCAGAAAGTGCAATGCCAATCTCTTTTGAATTAAAATCCATAGTTGTTTATTGTTTTTTTATGCTGCTTTTGTACTCCGTTCCTTTTTTAAAAAACAGAGAAATAGATATGTAACATAACGAACATATTATGTTCAAATTTAGCTTTAAATTTGTAAAATAAAATCATGAGAGATGAAAAATATAATAGAAAAAGCATTATCAAATTCTTACAGCTATAAAGAATATACAAAATTAGTTTCAACATTAATAGAACAAGGTCTTTCAACAGGAAACACTCAAAGTGAAGCTCTATTGCATTACTCCCAATTAAACGAAACTAGGGTAAAACGATTAGATAAGACAATAACTGTAGATGCGAGTATAGTTTCGAATATAAAGAGCATCAAAAAGCCCTTTATTTGGCTGGTAATTACAGAAGGTTGGTGTGGAGATGCTGCGCAGTTACTACCTATAATAAATAAAATGGCAATATTAAATGAAGCCATTGATTTACGAATTGTTTTAAGAGATGATCATGAAGCATTAATGGATTTGTTTCTTACTAATGGAAGTCGTTCTATACCAAAGTTGTTAGTTATTGATGCTTCAACAAAAGAAGTTCTTGCAGATTGGGGGCCAAGACCAGAACCAGCAAGAAAATTAATTGCAGATTACAAATCGGAGCATGGTGTAGTAGATGAACCCATTAAAATTGAGTTGCAAAAATGGTATTTACAAGACAAAGGGCTTACTACGCAACAAGAAATTATTCATTTAATGAATAATTATCTGGTAGCAACATCAAAAACCAAAGAGTCCTTTTTACACTAAGAATTTTTTTTCTAAAACATAGGTATGGTATCTTATTTGTAAGATGTAAACTCCTTTAGAAAGAATGGTGCTAGGTGAAAAACTTAGGGTGTCGCCTAGTACGGTGTGGGTGTTGGAATAAATAAGTTTTCCAGAGAGTGCATGTATACTAACTTTTACTTCTGTATTAATAAACTTTTTAAACGCTACGTTAATTTGATTGTTACTGATTGGATTTGGGAAAAGAAGGATGAAATTGTTATCGATAGGCGGATTAAATGAACCATTTCTGAAAATAGGTAAGGTTTGAAAACTACTTCCTAAAACACTTGTCGATTGTTCATCAGTCATGCAAAGCCAATCTTTCATAATAGTTGCATAGAGTTGTTTAAAATCAAACTGCATAGGAACTTGTTGATTTACGGTAGCATTTTGTGGTAAATCGGGTGAAGAACCAATCATTCCAGAAACAGGATGTTCCGTTCCAATAACATTTGCAACACCAGTATTTAATGAGCTTCCGAAAAAAAGAACTGGAGCGCTTGAACCATGATCGGTTCCTAAACTGTCATTACTTTTTATTCTACGACCAAATTCGCTAAAAGTCATACCAGTAACTAAATGCGATTTGCCCATTTTTTTTAAATCAGTTTGAAATGCACCAATAGCTTTGGAAAGAATGGCTAAATTTTCAGGTTGTCTTCCTAGTTTTTTATCCGATTCCATGATTTGATTTTCATGAGTATCAAAACTTTTATGATGATTCACAATGTAAATAGGAGTTTGTAAACCACCATTAATTAAACGCGCTACAATTTTAAGTTGAGCTGCTAATTTGTCGTCAGGATATTCAGTTGTTTGCTCTTGTGGTACATTATAAGCAGTTTGTATGGTTTCCTTATAGGCATTACTTTGATCTTTCATTAAACGAAGGAAAGTAAGTTCTAAACCGTAATCAGTATTGGGAGCAGGATCTATGGTTTCATTAATAACATTTAGTAATTGATTTGGATCTGGAGCGCTATAACCCATATTGATGTTTGGGCCTTGTAGAGAAAATGGTAATGTGGATCCTATTTGTATGGCTAGTGGATCTCTCATGTTGCTATTCGGATAAGCTTCAGGGAAATCAGGATAGATACTATCTAGAGCCCTACCAATCCATCCAGTATCTAATGTTTCATTACTTTGTGAAGCCGTAAACCAAATATCTGTAGCTCTGAAATGGCTATAACTAGGATTTGGATAGGAAACACCTTGTACAATCATTAATTCGCCTAAATTATATAATTCTTGTAATTCGGTCATGGCTGGATGTAAGCCTGTTGTTATATTATTGTTTAATGGTAAAACTTCATTTTCATTGAGTAAAATGTTTGGTCTTGCATTGGATAATTCAGACCATTTGTCCCTTGGAAAAACCATATTTAAGCCGTCGTTACCACCACTCATTTGAATGATAACTAATATTTTTCCGCAATTTGAAGCAGCATTTGCTAATGTTTGCAGGTTAGTGCTTTCTAATTGTGAAGAAGCTAAAACAGGTATTTTATTAAATAATAGAGGAGCAGCAACTAATGCAGATGTTTGAATAAATTTTCTTCTTTTCATGGTTTCCAGGATTACATTAATTGAAATTCAGCTAATTGAATAATAGTTAGAAACAAACCGTTTAAACGAGTAGTTACGGCTAACTTATAGGTTTCATTAGTAGGGTCTTGAGTATAATTGTTCCAAGCTTGTGTCCAATAATAATCTGTTGCTTGACCAGTTAGTAAGTTTTGTATTTTGATATCGTTTTTTTGTTCGGTACTTAAATCTATTGGTAAAAGATATTTTACACATTCATCCACAAGAAGATTTGGGTCAATACAAGTAGCATTCGGAAATTGTTGTACAAAAGCTAATGTATCTGCTTTTATTTTAATAGTTAAGCCATTATGAGTAAATGTAATACCATAAAAAATATACGAAAGATAAGCAAATCGTTTTTGAATCGTATTAGAATTAATCCAATACTCATGGAAGGATGGATTTTGATAAAAAGCTTGCCAGCCAGCTACATTTGGAATACTACCCATACTTTGTTCCATGTCGGCCAGTAAATCATCTAGTCTTTGCCAAATATAGTATTGTGCATTATAATTTGTGGGGTCACTTACATTAGTTTCAATGTTCATAGTTCTGATAAAACCAATGAATAAATCTAAAGGAGATTTTATATATACTCCTCTGTTTGCCATGTCATAAAAATGTTGGCTTTTAAAAAGTTTGTCTAAAACAGGTAAAATTTCCCAATTATTTGCTACAAAATGTTGAGCCAAAGGTTCTATGACGTTTGTTTCAATATATGGGTCAATGTCATAATATACAAAAAAGCGATATAATCTTCTACAGATATATTGCGATACAACTTCAGATTTTGCAAAAATCATATCGATAAAATCATCTAGTTCTTGAACTCCACTATTAGAAATTAAAGTGTTGTCAAAGAAAGCTGAAAATTGTTTAGCACTATCATCATGTTTGTTTACAACAAATTCTGTTGTAGGAATGGAAGTGTTTAAATTTTGCACTCTCCAACCCGTTAATACTTTAGCCGCTTCAATAACATCGGCTTGAGTGTATTGACTGTTAGGTCCTTTTCCAAGAGTAAATAATTCCATTATTTCTCTGGCAAAATTTTCATCTGGTGCGGTATTGGTATTCGCCTGATTATTTAAATAATACATCATGGCTGGTTGTGTAGCAATACTTCGTATTAAGGTTTTAAAATTTCCTCCCGATAAATCTCTTAAATTTTTAATGTATAGATAACAAACTCTTGCTGTATTTCCAGAAATATACTGATTTGAACTGGCTTTAATAAAATCAAAATCAACAGGTATAAAGTGATACCAAAAGAGTACCATCTTTTCTCTAATTGAAATGTCTTGACTGATAGCTAGATTAGTCATCCATGAAGTGAGGCTAGTCATTCTTTTTCTATCAGTAGTATTGCCTGTTCCGTTTGTTATGAAAGCATCTGTAGTCCAATCTTCACCATAAGGCAAACTGTTTTCGTCTGGTTCGTCTAATTCATAATTGTTTATGGGAGGTAAAGGAACAGTTGCATCAATGTTTAAAATTAAATCGACCGCTTCCATCATGGATAGATTGCTAATAGTATCTAAATCAGATTTTTTAAAACCAAAACCAGTTCGTTTTAATAAATGTATGGCTTGTCTGTCTGTCCAGGCGCCAGTGTAAGGGTTTAACCCAGAGGTAACTGGGTTTACTCTGTCTAATTCAGAAAGGGTGTTTTGATTAGAGATATTTGTAGAAGCAAGTGTTCGTCTTCCGTTAAAAATCTTCCTTGAATATTTCTGAAATAAAGGGTCGGTTTGATAGTTTTCTAGGATTTCTTTTGAAAATAATTTCCTTAATAGCGCTCTTCGAGTAAGTATCTTATTCCTCATAAGCTCCACAGTTATTAGAAGGTTAGTTTCTTACAAAAGAAAGTATTCTTTTGGTAATAACACCCCCCAAAAGTAGGGGTTGCAGCTATTTTGGTAAATAAGATTTTGCGTTTAAAAAAGAGTAATTAGTAAGAAATTAAAAATTGAACAAACACAATCCAATATTAATACTGTATACTTTGTCTAAAGCATTTTCAACAAAATAACCATGGAAGTTACCTTCAATGCATATACAAATACCTTCGCCAGTTTCTATACCAATACTGACTTTCTGATAAATACCTTGTAGATTACCTCTACCAATTGCAAAAGATTTTCCAATACTATATTGAGCTGTAATTCTAGTTTCTTCATCTATTCTTGGACTGATTCTAAAGTTTGTAAATACTGGTGCAGTTACTAATTTATAACTGCCATAAAAATCTAATCCTGAATTAGCACTTACACCAATCCATTTATTATAATGAATTCCATAACCAAATTTAGCACCTAATCCATCAGGAACAAACCAGTTGTTATTTTGAGAACCGTCTGAATAATAATTTCCTCTGTTTTTATTTCCTTTGAAAGGAACTACAATGTCAAATTGTGTGTAAGTAATTTTTTGAGTTGGAGCTTGATTTTCATTAATAATAGTTTCTACTTGGCCAAAGCTAAATTGGTATACAAAACCAATAAAAAATAAGATTTTAATTTTCATGAACTATTTTTTCAAAATCAATAGGATCGACCGCATCGATTACATTATAGCTTCCAATTCTTGTTCTTCGCAAGGCAGTTAAATGACCTCCAGATTGAAGTGCTTTTCCAAAATCATAAGCTATAGAGCGAATATAAGTGCCTTTACTGCATTTAATTCTAAAATCTATTTCTGGTAAGTTAATTCGAGTAATTTCAAATTCATAAATAGTAGTTTTTCGGGCTTTTATTTCTACCTCTTCACCAGCTCTGGCATGTTCATATAATCGTTTTCCATCTTTTTTAATAGCTGAAAACACAGGAGGTTTTTGATCTATTTCTCCAAGAAATAGTTGTATTGTTTCTTCAATTAATACTTCTGTAATATGTTCTATAGGGAAAGTAGCGTCTATTTCAGTTTCTAAATCATAAGAAGGTGTTGTGGCTCCTAGAGTGATAGTGCCAGTATATTCTTTTTCTTGGGCTTGAATTTCGGTTATTTTTTTGGTAAACTTACCAGTGCAAATAATTAAAAGACCTGTAGCTAAAGGATCTAATGTACCTGCATGACCTATTTTGAATTTTTTAGGTAAATCGTATTGCTTTTTTAAAATATATTTTAATTTGTTAACAGCTTGAAAAGAGGACCAAGTTAGTGGTTTGTCAATTAATAAAACTTGACCATTCAAGAAATCTTCGGCAGTCATTATATAATAGTTAATTCTTTAATAAAAAAATGAATAATTAATATCGCAGCTCCAGCTATAATACGATAGTAGCCAAATAATTTAAAGCCGTGTTTCGTAAGGTAACCAATAAAAGCTTTTATCGCAATTAAAGCAACAATAAAACCAACTACATTTCCGATAATTAGTAATTGTGTTTGGTCTTGCGTTAATTCAAAACCAGCTTTGTAATAATCGTATAACTTTTTTACAGTAGCTCCTAGCATAGTAGGTATTGCTAAAAAAAATGAAAATTCAGCAGCAGCAGTTCGGGATAATTTTTGACTCATTCCACCCACAATACTGGCTCCACTTCTCGAAACACCTGGAATCATAGCCAAACATTGGAAAAAACCTATTTTTAGAGCGGTCAAATATGATATTTCAGTATTTTCAGAATTACCAAACCAATCATCTACTTTTAAAAGTATTATACCTCCAATAATCAATGAAATGGCAACCACAATAGGATTTTCTAATAAACTGTCTATAATGTCATTTAATAATAAGCCAAAAATAACGGCTGGTATAAAAGCTACAAAGAGCTTGAAATAGAAATCTAAACTTTGAAAAAAACGTTTAAAATAGAGCACAACAACCGAAAGAATGGTACCCAACTGAATAACAATAGTGAAAAGTTTGGTAAAATCGTCACTGGCGATACCAAAAAAAGAGGATGCAATTATCATGTGACCTGTAGAAGAAACAGGAAGAAATTCTGTGATTCCTTCTATAATTGCGAGTATAATAGCTTGTAGTGTATTCATAATTTTACAAAAATATGTTTTTTTATAATAGTTTTAGTTGTTTTTTTGTAGTTTAGAAAATTTGATTTAGCACTTTATATTTTTAGAATTAGTCAGCATGAAAAGATATATTACTATTTTTTTATTGATTTTTTTTCAATCTTTACTAGCTCAGTATTCTGGTTCCAAGGAATTTGAGGTGGTGAAAGAGAAAGTAGCTGAACGTTATGTAACCAATCCTCAAAAAGTTAAAGAAGAAGCTTATCAGTTTTATAGTTCAGCTAAAACGAATGAAGATAAAGTAATTTCGTATCGCTATCTTGGTTATATATATGATCTTTCTGGTAATGTGGATTCGGCTCGATTTTTTTTTCAAAAGCAATTGGCTTTTTCAAAGCAATATTTTTTCTCTAAGAAACAATATTACCAAGCTGTAATAGATTATGCTAATTGGGGAACAGACTATGTAGATAGTAACGTATTGATTCAGGAATTAACCCAGGCCTTATTAAAAATAAACGAATTAGAATTTCCACAGCAAAAAGGATTAATGTACATGCTAATGGGAGATTTACTTTTGAGAGAAAAACAATTAGAAAAGTCAAACGAATATTTTGATAAATCCTTTGCTTTAATCCAAGGTAAATTTGCAGAACAAAATTATTATCTTAGAAAAAGTGAAATTGCCTTTGAAAAGGGAGAGTATTTAAATGCAAAAGAAAATTTGCTAACTGGTTTTGCTCTTTTTGAAGATAAAGATGTATATGGTTATCCATTATATCTAAACAAATTAGGCTACTTATACTTATTATTGGGGGATATAGAAAATTCAAATCAATGTTTGTATGAATCATTGCATTATCAAAGAAAGAATGGATATTCTAATTTATTGTCAAGCACCTATCTTAATTTGTCTCATTTAGCCAAAGTAGAGAAAAATGAAAGACTGGTTAAGTTTAATTTAGACAAAGCGTTAGAATCTAATCAAGGAAATATTCAGGTTTTAAAAGATGTTTATTTAGCGTATAAGGATTATTATTCAAGTCAAGGCGATTTTATTAATGAGCATGAAAGTTTAACTCAATTTGATAAAATTACGGATAGTATTTTTAATGTTGAAAAAGCAAAATTAGGAATTGATTTAGAATCTAGGTTTCAACTAAGAGAGAACAAAAAAGAACTAGCTTTAAAAGAAAAAATTATACAAAAGGAACAAAATATAAAATCATTACTAGTCATTGGTTTTGGTATATTACTACTCATGTTAATTGCTTTAATCGGAGTGTATTTTAATAAAATAAAAACACAAAAAAAACTAAGTACTAACCAACAGTTATTACACGAAGAACAATTGAAATCAATGCTAGAGCATCAACGGACTGAAATAATCAAGGAAAAAATTAAGGCAAAACTAGAAGAACGTTCTAAACTGTCTTTAGAATTGCATGATGGAATAGCAAATGAAATTGGAGCATTAAAAGTTTCATTAACGAATGATGCACTGGAAGCAGCTAATATTAATTCGATAGTTGATAAAATAGATAAATTATATAACGAAGTTAGAGATTGGTCCCATGATTTAAATTCGGATAAAATATTAGATATCGAATTTTCGCAGCTAATCAATAGTTTGTGTTTAATTGCAGAGAAAAAAGGAATAAAAATAACCAAGAATATTTTAATAGACGAAAAAATTAATACCTTAGACGATTCTATTTTGTTGAATATCTATAGAATTTTGCAAGAAGCAATTAATAATGTTTTAAAACATGCCAAAGCTACTGCAATTCAATTAGATATTTTTCAATCTGAAACCGAATTATTTCTCATCATCAAAGATAATGGTGTTGGTTTTTCAAAAAACAGTTCAAAATCGGGTATTGGTTTAAAAAATATTGAAAAAAGAATTGAAATGCTTAAAGGGAAAATCTATATTATGTCTTCTGATGAAGGAACCATTTTAGATTTAAAATTACCTTTATAATGTCACATAAAATACTTGTCGTAGACG
Organism: Flavobacterium sp. J27; assembly: GCF_004303025.1. Taxonomy (GTDB): domain Bacteria; phylum Bacteroidota; class Bacteroidia; order Flavobacteriales; family Flavobacteriaceae; genus Flavobacterium. The sequence continues at coordinate 277,698 of NZ_PJQW01000001.1, forward strand.
ATCATAAAGTTTTTGCAGAAAGCATTGCTTCTGTACTACGAAATAAATATGAAGTAGTTGAGGTGTCTTCCGTAGAAAAGGCAATACAAATTGTTACTACTTTTTCTCCCGATTTAATTGTTACCGATTTGCAATTGCCAGATCAAGATGGTTTTTACTTAATAAAATCGGTTAAAAGTAAAGGACTCGATATAAAAATATTAGTATTAAGTAGTTTAACTAATCAATCCACCATTCACAAACTAATTCAGCTTGGTATCAATGGATTTCTTAATAAAAATGTATCTAGTATTGATTTGTTAAATGCAATTCAAAAGATTTTACAAGGAGAATCTTTCTTTCAGGCAGACATTTATAACGATTACATCAAGAATTTTAAATTAAAAACAGACAAATCTAATGAAATTACTCCACGAGAGATAGATGTTTTAAAATTAATCATTGAAGAAAAAACCACCAGCGAAATTGCTGAAATATTAAATATATCTAACTATACCGTAGAGGGTTATAGAAAAAATTTATTAAATAAAACAGGTGCTACAAATGTTGTAGGTTTAATTAAATATGCTATGAAAATCAATTTAATTTGAAAAAAAAGTAATAAACCCCTTTTTTCAGGGGTTTGCAGTTTCTAGTAATGTAGTTTCTTTGTAACACAAACAAGTAAACAAACAAAAAATAAACAAACAACAATTGGGCAACTGTAAATTAAATTAAGTAACAATCCCCTTAAAACGCCTACGCTGATTTAAGGGGATTTTCTTTTTTACTCGTTTGTAAATTTTGTTAAATTTTGAAAAAAAACAACAAACCCCTTTTTTCAGGGGTATGCAACTTCAAGTAATATGCTTTCTTTGTAATGACAAATAAATAAACAAACAAGAAAGAACAAACAAAAAACAATTGGGCAACTGTAAATTAAATTAAGTTAAGTAGCACCCTTAAACGCCTATGCTGATTTAAGGGTGCTTTCTTTTAGAGTAGTTTTTAATTACTTTTTGTCTTTCTTGAAAATAGAGTAAATTACAATAGCAAAACCTGTTAATACAGTCGTTGGTGCTAAGCGAATACGTCTAAAACTAAAAATATCTTCGCTCCATACCTCAGGATTTGTGCTTCCACCACCACTCATTAAAATAAATCCTAAAGCAATTACAGCTAAACCAATTAATAGAAAGGTATAATTTGCTTTTCCAAATAAGAATTCTGGTTGGTTATTTTCATTCTCTTTTTTCATATAAATATGTTATTTTATGAGTTTGTATTATTAATTTTAATATTTGAACGCTAAAAAAATAGAATTGTTGTCTTATTTAATATAAATCGTCAGTTCTTAGATTTAAAAAACGTTGTGTGGCAAAAAAGGTACTTATTGAAGTAATGATAATTCCTACAACTAAAACACCACTAAATACTATAGCTAAAGATCCATAATCTTTTAATAGACCTAAACTAGGTAAAAATTCATCGGCATAATATACTAATGCTAAAAGTGCAAGTATGGCCAAACAAGAACCTGCTAACCCTAATTTAATACTTCTCCAAATAAAAGGTTTTCTAATAAAAGACTTCGTAGCACCTACCATTTGCATCGTTTTAATGGTAAATCGATGAGAATAAATCGATAAACGCAAAGAACTATTAATTAGTAACATGGCAATTACAGCTAAAAAACCACTAATGATTAACATCCAAAAACTGATTTTTTTAATGTTGTCGTTTACCAAATCGACTAACTGCTTGTCGTAGATAATTTCAGATACCATTTCATTCTTCTTAATATCGTGCTCAATTTTCTTAATACTATCTGCCACAACATATTCTCCTTTTAAATTGATGTCAAAAGAATTTTGTAATGGATTAAAACCTAAAAAAGACATGAAATCTTTCCCTACAATATCCACATTGTTTTTGGCAGCACTGTCTTTGTGTACAAAAGCATACTCTTTTATAAAACGAGAATTCTTCAATTGCGTATCAAAAGCATCTAAAATACTATCTTTCGCTTCGTTTTTAAAGAAAACTGTCATCGGAATATTCTCTTTAAAATCGGTAGTTATTTTTTTGGAATTAATTACAAACAAACCTAAAGTTCCAAGTAAAAAGAGAACCAAAAAAATACTCAATACAACTGAAAAGTAAGATGAAATTAAACGTCTTTTGTTATAATTTTCAAATGAAGATGCCATAAAATTTAGAAATATGAGGTAAAAATAGTAAAGAAATTTTGTTTATATAGAATATAACAACAAAGTTTTAACTTTAATATTTTAAAATGTATTTTTGTACCAGTTTTTTTAAGAAGTAGGAAACTACTTTAAACTTTTAAAATTTACACTTAAAAATGAAATATTTTCATAACGAAATCGAAGCCAAATGGCGTAAATATTGGGCAGAAAACCAAACTTTCGCTGCAGAAAACCCTACTGAAGCCTCAGGTAAACCAAAATATTATGTATTAGACATGTTTCCTTATCCATCAGGAGCAGGTTTACACGTGGGTCATCCACTAGGATATATCGCTTCTGATATCGTCGCAAGATATAAAAGGCATAAAGGTTTTAACGTGTTGCATCCACAAGGATATGATTCATTTGGTTTACCAGCAGAACAATATGCGATTCAAACGGGGCAACATCCAGATAAAACTACCAAAGAAAATATTGCGCGTTACCGTGAACAATTAGATAAAATCGGATTTTCATTTGATTGGAGTAGAGAAGTACGCACTTCAAACGCCGATTATTACAAATGGACACAATGGATTTTTATCCAATTATTCAATTCTTGGTACAACAACGATGCCAATAAAGCGGAAGATATTGCTACTTTAATTGCTCTTTTTGAAAAAGAAGGAAATGCTTCAGTAAATGCAGTTTGTGATGAAGGAATTACTATTTTTTCGTCAAGCGAATGGAACGCATTTTCAGATGAAGAACAGCAAAAAATACTATTACAATACCGTTTAACCTATTTAGCAGAAACAGAAGTAAACTGGTGTCCAGCATTAGGAACGGTTTTGGCCAATGACGAAATTGTAAATGGTGTTTCAGAACGCGGAGGACATCCAGTTATTCGTAAAAAAATGACGCAATGGTCGATGCGTATTTCTGCGTATGCTGAGCGTTTATTACAAGGTTTGGAAACCATCGATTGGACCGAATCGTTAAAAGAATCGCAACGCAACTGGATTGGAAAATCAGTTGGAGCAATGGTTTCTTTTAAGGTATTACCAACAACCGACAACCAACAACCAACAACTGTTGAAGTCTTTACCACACGTCCTGATACGATTTTTGGGGTTACATTTATGACTTTAGCACCAGAACACGATTTAGTAGCTAAAATTACAACTCCCGAACAAAAAGAAGC
>NZ_PJQW01000001.1:281079-339797 GCF_004303025.1 Flavobacterium sp. J27
GTTGAAGCGTATATTGAAGCGACTTCAAAACGTTCAGAAAGAGAGCGTATGGCCGATGTAAAAACCATTTCTGGTGTGTTTACTGGAGCGTATGCTGAACATCCGTTTACTAAAGAACCCATTCCAGTTTGGATTGGGGATTATGTATTAGCAGGTTATGGGACAGGTGCAGTTATGGCGGTTCCTTGTGGAGACGAACGTGATTATGCGTTTGCTAATTTCTTTAAAGGCACGAAAGGTATGCCTGAAATTAAAAATATTTTCAATCAAGATATTTCGGAAGCTGCTTTTGGAGCCAAAGAAGGTTTTGAATTAGTGGATTCTGATTTTTTAAATGGTTTAGGCTATAAAGAAGGTACGAAAAAGATAATCGAAGCACTTGAAAAAATCGGTCAAGGAAAAGGGAAAACCAATTACCGTTTGCGCGATGCCGTTTTTTCAAGACAACGTTATTGGGGTGAACCTTTCCCTGTTTACTACGTTAATGGGTTACCACAAATGATCGATTTGAAACATTTACCTATTGTGTTGCCAGAAGTAGAAAAATATTTACCTACAGAAGACGGCCAACCGCCTTTAGGAAATGCAACTATTTGGGCTTGGGATACAGAAAAGTTGTCAGTTGTCAGTTGTGAGTTAATAGATAACGTTAAAGTTTTTCCATTAGAATTAAACACCATGCCAGGTTGGGCAGGTTCGTCTTGGTATTGGATGCGTTATATGGATGCACACAATGAAAACGAGTTTGCAAGTAAGGAAGCATTAGCGTATTGGGAAAATGTTGATTTATATATAGGAGGAAGTGAGCATGCCACCGGACATTTATTGTATTCTCGTTTTTGGAACAAATTCTTAAAAGATAGAGGTTTCGCACCAACCGAAGAACCGTTCAAAAAACTGATTAATCAGGGAATGATTTTGGGAATGAGTGCTTTTGTTTACAGAAGTGAAGATTCAAAAACATTATATTCTAAAGGATTAATTAAAGATAAAAATGTTCATCCAATTCACGTAGATTTATCATGTATCAATGATATTACCAATGAATTGGATATTGAAAAATTCAAAGCGCATCCTTTATATGCAGATTATAAAAACGCAGAATTTATCTTAGAAGATGGGAAATACATTGTTACTCGCGAAGTAGAAAAAATGTCGAAATCGAAATACAATGTAGTCAATCCAGATGATATTTGTGAAGAATATGGTGCAGATACGCTACGTTTGTATGAAATGTTCTTAGGGCCATTGGAACAAGCTAAACCTTGGAACACTGCTGGAATTACAGGGGTATATGGTTTTCTTAAAAAGTTATGGCGTTTGTATTTTGATGATAATGGTTTGATAGTAACCAACGACGAACCTACAACAGAAATGTACAAATCGCTACATAAAACGATTAAAAAAGCGACAGAAGATATCGAGAACTTCTCTTTTAATACTTCGGTTTCCCAATTTATGATTTGCGTGAATGAGTTGGCCCAACAAAAATGTCATCATCGTGCTATTTTGGAACCATTAGCAGTTGTGTTGTCGCCTTATGCGCCTCATATTGCAGAGGAATTATGGAGCGCTTTAGGTCACGAAGGTTCGATTGCCAAGGTGTCTTTTCCAATTTTTGAAGAAAAATATTTAGTGGAAAGCGAAAAGGAATATCCCGTTTCTTTTAATGGAAAAATGCGTTTTACGATGAAATTGCCATTGGATTTAACCAAGGAACAAATTGAAGAAATTGTAATGGCAGATGAAAGAACACAAAATCAATTGCAAGGAAGAACACCCAATAAAGTAATTATCGTTCCAGGGAAAATTATTAATTTAGTAGGATAGATTTTCTTTTTGGTTTAAAAATACAATCCCAAACAGACGAAAAACAGTTTGTTTGGGATTTTTTTATTGAAAATTCTTATAAAAACGCATGAAATATCTAAAAAAAACCTTAAAATTAGATTTTTGCACAATAAAAGCAGTTTTTTTTCATTATTTGTAGTAAAACAAACAATAATGGCCTTTTTCTATTAAAAACGAAAAGTCCTTTTTTTTAAATTTTCAAACCAATCTATCATGACTCAACTATCAAAAAGAATGTTGGTAGCACTATTGTTTTTTAGTGCTTCCTTAACGGTGTCCTTTGCTCAGGAAAACGAACCAAAAATTGCAACTGATTTAAACACTTTAATTACTAAATCATCGAGTTACCAAAACTATAAAGTAATTGAAAAAAATGCTATCTACGGATTTCAGAATTCTTTAAAAAGTTATATCAATCAACAGCAAGAAATTCAAACGGACTTAAATAAAGAAATTGCGGATAATAAAAAGAATATTATTGTACTGCAAAATCAAATTCAGGAATTAAAGCAAACCAATAATGTTTTAAATGAAGAAAAAGCAAGTATTTCTTTTTTAGGAATGCTGGTTAGTAAAGATAATTATTCAATTACCATGTGGACTTTATTTTTGGTAACATTGGCTGTAGCCGGAATTTTATTTTACCGATTTAAAACCGCTAATGCCGTAACGAGTCATTCTAAAGCTGTTTTAAGAGATTTAGAAGAAGAGTATGAATCTTACCGAAGAGTTTGTATTGAAAGAGAGCAAAGTTTACGCAGACAACTTTTTGAAGAGGCTAAAAAAAATAAAGAACTGAAAAACGTGTCGTAACTCTTGTTTTTCGTTTTTACGCTGTTTTTTTGTAACATTTTCCATTTTTTGCGTATAATAAGTAACTCAAAACTTTAAAAATATGGAAAGAAGAAATGCAGGAAAAGTAATTATAGGAGTACTATTTTTTATTTTTCTTTTTGTGGCTTTACTTATGTTTGGTTTGCCAAGATATAATGTTTGGCAACAAGAAATGGCAGGAAAAGCAGAAATGGCTAAAGCAGAACAAAACCGAAGAATTTTGGTAGAGGAAGCCAAGGCGAAATTAGAAGCGGAAAAGTTAAATGCACAAGCTGAAATTGAAAGAGCAAAAGGGATGGCTGAAGCAATGCGTGTAGAAAACGGAACATTGAGCGAAACGTATAATCAGTATTTGTTTATTCGTACTTTAGAAAAATTAGCAGACAAAGGCGATTTACCACAAATTATTTACGTGCCATCTAATGGGTTGTTGCCTGTTATGGATGTGAATAAAACGAAAATACCAACAAATTAATCAAAAAAGAGGCTTTAAGCTTCTTTTTTTGATTAACATCATGTTTCTTTATTTCAAATTTGTTTGATATATATTATAAATATGTCATAGTTTTTGTATTTACTATTGTTAAAATTTTGTTAACTTATTGTTTTTCAGTATTTTGAATGACAAACTGACGGTTTTTTAAAAATAGGAATATTATTTGTTATGGAAATAATAGTTTATTTTTAAAAAAAAGAATTGTATGGATTTTACCTATTTAATAGTAATTGGAGGAATTGCACTTTTTAGTTTTTTAGTAAGTGCGCGTTTGAAAAGTAAATTTGCTCATTACTCTAAGGTGCATTTGCAAAATGGAATGAGTGGTGCAGAAATTGCTGAAAAGATGTTATCAGATAACGGAATTTATGATGTAAAAGTAATATCAACACCAGGTCAGTTGACTGATCATTATAATCCTATGAACAAAACAGTGAACTTAAGTGAAGCAGTTTATAATCAAAGAAATGCAGCAGCAGCAGCTGTAGCAGCACATGAATGTGGACATGCTGTTCAACATGCACAAGCTTACAGTTGGTTAACCATGCGCTCCAAAATGGTACCTGTGGTTAATGTATCTTCTAGTTTATCACAATGGTTAATTATGGGAGGTTTAATTTTAGGATTTGCAGTAAAGACTAGTATTGGTTTTTATGTTGCTGTAGCGGGTTTATTATTAATGGCGATTGCAACATTGTTTAGTTTTATAACTTTACCAGTGGAATATGATGCAAGTAATAGAGCTTTAGCTTGGTTGAAAAACAAAAACATGCTTACACAACAAGAATATGTTGGGGCAGAAGATTCTCTAAAATGGGCAGCTAGAACATATGTAGTTGCGGCTTTAGGAGCTTTAGCTTCTCTTTTGTATTGGGGATTTCGTATTCTAGGTTCTAGAGATTAAATTTTTCAATAAATTGAAATAAAAAGGTCCAAATTCTGTTAAGAATTTGGACTTTATGTTTTTTGAGATTTCTATTTTTAGAACTGTATTTGTCGGTCTATTTGTTGTTCTAGTGAAATAAAAGTTTCTGTTCTTGACACACCCTTAATCGCTTGAATTTTTTTATTCAATAACTGCATTAAGTGCTCATTGTCTTTACAGATAATTTTAATTAGTATACTCCAATTTCCAGTTGTATAATGACATTCTAAAACTTCAGGAATTTTTTTAAGCTCTTTTACAGCATCAGCATTGCTAGATGCTTTTTCTAAATAGACACCTACAAAAGCCATTGTGGAGTAGCCTAACACTTTTATGTCAACCGTAAATTTGGAACCAGAAATAACACCCGCTTGTTCTAACTTTCGTAACCTTTGATGAATAGCAGCACCAGAGATGCCTATTTTTTTAGCAATTTGTAAAATAGGTTTTCTAGCATCTTCCATTAAATCACGCAAAATCTCTTTATCTATTCCGTCAATTTCAATTTGTAATTGATTTATCTTCATGTTTGTTTATTTGTAACTTTTATTATAGAAAAAACACTAAATTATATATAAAAAATGATTTTTATGTTTATAAATATAATATTTGTATTTAATTAACTGCTTACATTTAGTGGATTATAACCCATATAGTCGACATCTATTTCTTTAAAAATAACGCCATAGTCTTCTAGTTCTTTCAGTATAGGTGCATAAATTTCTTTAGAAATAGGTAGTTGAACACCAGGAGTTGTAATTTGACCATTTAAAATTTTTACCGTAGCAATTGCAACAGGAAGGCCTACTGTTTTTGCCATAGCAGTGTAGGTTTGATCGTCTCCAATACAAACCATAGTGGAGTCTATTTGATGTTTTCTTCCTTTTAATTCATAGCCAAATTTATGATACATAACAATCATGTCTTTGTCATTTGACTCTAATGTCCATTTTTCAGATAATATTTTTTCTAATATTTGAGCAGGAGTTGCTTTTTTTAGACCAATTTTTTTTACGCCATTAAATAAATCTAATTCTAATAGTTTGTCCCAAATAATATCGTCTTGATCTATTTTTTGGGCATGTCTCAATTTAATTTCTACCGTATCAGTTGGATGATAGGGTAAGAAAGAATTCGTAAATTCTCTGTAAGTCATTTCTTCCGAATTGTCTATGGTATACGAATCATCGGTCATGCCTAGTTGTACCAAAAGATCCCATGCTCTAGAATAGCCTACTCTTCTTATAGTACCACGATAAACGGTTAAGGCATCTTCTAAACCATACACTTCTCTATATTTTAATGAATCTCTGTTAGCATAGGCTTCAAATCGACCAAAACCTTCTACTTCTAAAAATTCAGTTCTTCTGAAGAGTTTGTTGTAAGGAATATATTTATAAGTGCCTTCTTGAATGAATTTTGCTGCGCCACCTTGGCCTGCTAAAACAACATTTCTAGGATTCCAAGTAAATTTATAATTCCAAAGATTAGTGTCGCTTTCAGGAGCTACTAATCCACCACAAAACGATTCAAATAAAATCATTTTTCCACCTTTTTCTCTTATTTCATCTATGATTTTCATGGCACTCATATGGTCAATACCTGGATCAAGGCCAATTTCATTCATGAACACCAATCCTTTTTCCCTAACTTCTTTATCTAGTTCTTGCATAGCAGGACTAATATAAGAGGCGGTAACCATGTGCTTATTGTAAAAAAGACAATCTTTAGCCACATCAATATGCATGAAAGCTGGTAGCATAGATACTACAATGTCAGCTTTCTGAATTTCAACTTTGCGTTGTTCTGCATTTAGAATATCGAAAGCTATAGGTTTAGCATTTGGATGATTGTTTGTTTTTTTCTGAGCTAATTCAAGTGATAAATCGGCTATAGTAATATGTAATTGTTCTTTTTCGGATTGGTCTAATAAATATTTGATTAGGGAAGATGCACTTCTTCCAGCACCAATAACTAATATGTTTCTCATGATTATGATTTGCAAAAATATCACACGAAGATAGTAAATTGTTATATTTATAAAAATTTTACATTAAAATATATTCTAAAATAAGATTGATTTAACACTTTATGTTTTTATACTACTATATGAAATAAAAAAGCACCTTTAATTTTAGGTGCTTCTTTTTAATTGATATGTGTGCTTTTATTTGATTTCTTTCAAATTGTTATCTATAAGTGTAACCAAATATTCTTTATGAGCTTTTGTAGAAATATCAACGTTAGTATTGGTTGACATCATTTTTCTAATGTTTTTTAAATTATGTAAAGCCATTGATTTAACTACATTTGAATTTCTGTTTTTCGAGTCATTTTTCGCTATTTCAATCAATCGATTCGTGTATTCTGCTTGTAAGTTTTGTCTGAAAGTATTAATATTAGTATAAGCGTCTGCTTTAAAAATAGCATTATTTAAATCGATCATGAAAGTAGCTAGTTTGTATTTGTTTCCATATAGTTCACTGTCTACAATTCTTTGTAAGGTATTGTAGTGTAAAATATGATCTAGAATGTTAGCTTGATAGCGTAATACTTGTAGGTGAATTTTTGGGTCTTCTGGTCCGTTAAAGAAATTATAGCCCCTTCTTTGCATCGCTAAAAAGTTATAAAGATCATGTGGAGCGCTAAAAGCATTTGGTGCAAAAACATATGTTTCAAGTGCATTCATGGCTCTTTTTTGATCTTCTAAGCTAACAGGAGTATATGGTTTTATTCCTGTTGCTTGGCCAGCCATTGCTCTGTCTACATATACACCTCCAATAAATCTTGAGATTACTCCAGCTGCTATACCTTTTTGGTTGCTTAATAAATAATAGATTCTTCTTAGTTCTTGATATGATTCACCGGTTTTTGTAAATTTAGTTTTAGCTTCTTTCATCATATTATCTACTAGTTTAAATCTATTTATCGAATAACTAATAGGATCGTTTGATAAATCACCAATCATTACTCTTGGGTCGATAGCTTTACCAGGAGCTCTCATATCATCTGCATCATTACCAAAAATTAATTCAGGTTGCGTAGATTTATTCAGTAAGGCTTTTTTCTCTAACTCTGATTTAAAAGGGGTGTAACCAAATTGTATAGCCCAAACGTCATAAGGGCCTACAGAAGTATCATAGTATTGTCCTTGTTTGGTTCGGTCTAAAGTAATATTAATGTCTGCATAATCCATTACCGATCCTGTTAGTGCTTTACCTTTTATGAAAGCAGGGTCGCTAAGTTGTTCTGGAGAAAAAATATGACTTGCTTTCATATTGTGATTTAAACCTAAAGTATGACCTACTTCGTGCATTACTAAAGCAAGCATAGCTTCTTTTTTCATACGAGCCATCTCTAAATCAGAGTTGGCTACATTGCTAAGAAGCGCTTGTCCAAACATAGTGTTTTCATGCATAATATGTCCTAATGAACATAATTTATGATTATTTTCGGTTGGAATTACATTATTATTGGTACTAGTTGCAGATAAATCAAATAGTTTGTCATATAAAACTCTATTTGTAAAATGCACATACTCTAACATGATATCGGCTCCTAATATTTCTCCTGTTAAAGGATTAACAAAGCTAGGTCCATATCCTCCAAAAGCGGGATCAGGAGAAGATGTCCATCGTAATACATTATAACGAATATCGCCAGCATCCCATGTAGCATCGTCAGGTTGTATTTTAACTACCATCGCATTTTTAAAACCTGCTTTTTCAAAAGCTTTATTCCATTCTAATACGCCTTCAGCAATAGTTTCTCTCCATTCTAAAGGAGTGGTATTTTCGATCCACCAAGTAATTGGGGTAACAGGTTCTGAAAGAGGTGCGTTTGGATCTTTTTTTACCAAATTCCAGCGATGAATTAAATCGCGATAAGGAGTTGAAGTTGTAGCAGTTTGATCGTCTACTTGTGTTGTGAAATAACCTACCCTAGGGTCGTCTAAACGAATTTCAAAATCATTTTCAGGAATAGCAATAAAACTATGATATACTTTTATACTTACGTTTCTTCCATCAGATAGAGAATTGGAACCATTATTTAAAATAGCTGGACTAGAATAAACGTATTCTACAGCAATATCAGTGTTTTCAGGATAATTTCTAATGGCATTTATTTTTGTTTTGTCTTTGTCCAAACTTCCTAAGGAAAAAGAAAAAGGCGACGCTGATGGTGATTTTGAAGGTTTAATTTGTGCCAATGTTTCCTTCAAGAAAAGATCATTTGCAGCAATTAAGTATAGTTTTTTTTCAGTATCAGAAGCCAGAATTTTTTCGCTAGCCATATTTCCTTTACTTAGGTTTGCATCTTGTGATTTTGAGATAGGATTATTAGGGTCAAAATAAAAAGAAGTATTTTGAGTAATAAACTCAATTTTATCAAAATATTTTTCAACTTTAAATACAACAGATTGTCCATAAGAACCTCTAAATTGACCAATATCTGCTGCTCCGTCTGCAATTTGATTGAAGTAAATAAATTCTTTTCCGATTTGATCTTCTTTCAAAAGCATTTGGATGCTTCCAGTAACTGTGTCTTGATAAATGGTAAAAAGACCTTCTATCTTTTTACTCTGTTTAATTAATTCTTCAATGGTTTTTTTTTCAGACTTTTTTGCCTTTGCAGCTAAAGCAGCTGCTTCTTTTTCTTTCCTTTTCTTTCTACTTTGTGCTTCTGAATGTTGCCCTTGTAAAAGAAAAAAGCAAAGTAGAAATGCAGATAAAACATTTCTGTTTAGTGTAAAGGTGCTTATTTTCATTTTGAATTATAAATTGGTTTATGATGATGCAAGATATAAAAATCGATTAGGGTTATTTGTTTACAATTAGTTAAAAAAAACTAAAAATGATAGTGCGTATAGTATTAAAGTGTAAGGATTAGCCAATTAGTTACTATTTTTACAAAAAAAATAGAATGGAAAAGAAAATTCTTTTAACGGCTTTATTATTAGGAGGAATAGCTATTGTCCTTGGAGCATTTGGAGCGCATGGATTAAAAAAAGTATTAACTGCTGAGCAGTTAGCTACTTTTGAAGTAGGAGTGCGTTATCAAATTTATCATGCTTTGTTTTTATTATTCATAGTTAATACCTCTTTTTTAACATTGAAAGAAAAAGAAGTGGTTTTTTATTTGGTTTTGGTAGGAGTGTTGTTATTTTCTGGTTCAATTTATCTTTTATCAACAAGTTCTATAACAGCCATGAAAACAAAGCTTATTGGACCAATAACTCCTGTAGGAGGATTATTCTTAATTGCTTCTTGGGGTCACTTGTTTTATTGTGTTTTTACTAAAAAATAAGAATTAGTAGCTCATTCTAAAATTAAATTTATAATTTTGCACTTTAAAACATACACAACATAACTCATTTTTTATGAATAGCTACGCCCAAATTACGAAAACGATTTCGTTGGAAAAATATGGAATTAGAAACGCTTCACAAATTATTTACAACCCATCGTATGAATTTTTGTACGAAGAAGAATTGAGTGAAGGTTTAAAAGGATTTGAAAGGGGTCAATTATCAGAACTTGGAGCTGTTAATGTTATGACAGGTGAATTCACTGGACGTTCCCCTAAAGATAAATATATCGTAAAAGATGAGGTAACCAAAGAAACAATTTGGTGGACTTCGGATAAAGCAGTAAATGATAATAAGCCAATTACTACAGAGACATGGAATGCATTAAAAGAAACTACTGTTAATCAATTATCAGGAAAAAAATTATATGTAGTAGATGCCTTTTGTGGTGCCAATGAGGATACCCGATTAAAAGTGCGTTTTATCATGGAAGTGGCTTGGCAAGCCCACTTCGTGAAGAACATGTTTATTCGACCAACGGAAGCAGAGTTAGAAAATTTTGGAGAACCAGATTTTATTGTAATGAATGCCTCTAAGGCTTCTTTTAAAGAATATAAAGACCATAATTTAAACTCAGAAGTTTATGTGGCTTTTAATCTAACAGAAAAAATTCAGTTAATCGGAGGTACTTGGTATGGTGGAGAAATGAAAAAAGGAATGTTTTCCATGATGAACTATTATTTGCCTTTGCAAGGAATAGCTTCAATGCACTGTTCAGCAAATAAAGGAAAAGATGGAGATGTTGCGGTTTTCTTCGGATTATCTGGTACTGGAAAAACAACACTTTCAACAGACCCTAAAAGAGAATTAATTGGTGACGATGAACATGGTTGGGATAATGATGGTGTTTTCAACTTTGAAGGGGGATGTTATGCAAAAACAATAGATTTAAGTGCTGAAAATGAACCAGATATTTATAAGGCAATTCGTAAAAACGCTTTGTTGGAAAATGTTACCCTTGATGAAAAAGGTAAAATTGATTTTACTGATGGTTCAGTAACACAAAATACCCGTGTTTCATATCCAATTGACCATATAGAAAATATTGTTAAGCCTATATCTAAAGCAGGACATGCTACTAAAGTTATATTTTTGACAGCGGATGCTTTCGGTGTGATGCCTCCAGTTTCTAAATTAACTCCTGAGCAAACAAAATATTATTTCTTATCAGGATTTACAGCAAAACTAGCAGGAACTGAAAGAGGAGTTACAGAGCCACAACCTACTTTTTCGGCTTGTTTTGGCAAAGCATTTCTTTCTTTACATCCAACAAAATATGGGGAAGAATTAGTGAAGAAAATGGAAGAGCATGATGCTACTGCATACATGGTAAATACAGGATGGAACGGAACAGGAAAAAGAATTTCAATAAAGGATACAAGAGCGATTATAGATGCTATTTTAGATGGTTCAATTGAAAAAGTTGATTCTAAAGTAATTCCAGTGTTTAATTTTAATGTTCCAATTTCTTTACATGATGTTAATCCTGCTATTTTAGATCCTAGAGATACTTATGAAAATGCAAATCAATGGGAAGTGAAAGCTAAAGATTTAGCATCTAGATTTGTTAAAAACTTTGAGCAGTATACAGATAATGAAGAAGGAAAGCAATTAATACATGCTGGTCCCGTATTATAAAAAGTGAACATATTTCATTTTTACAACTATTAAAAAAGGTTCTGATTATCAGAACCTTTTGTTTTTTTGTATGTAAAAGAAAATTGTAGTTTTATTTTCCTTTGTTTGCTTCTATAATATATTTTTCTAATGCTCCAGTCATAGAAGGCGTTCCAGGTGATGGAGCCATAATATCAACTCTTAAGCCACTATCAATCGCTTCTTTTTGTGTTGTTGTTCCAAATACAGCAATTCGTGTATTATTTTGTTTAAAATCTGGAAAATTTTTAAAAAGTGATTTTATTCCTGTAGGACTAAAAAAAGCAAGAACGTCATAGTACACATCTTTTAAGTCAGACAAATCACTCATTACAGTTTTGTAAAAAATAGCTGGAGTCCAAGCAATTTTTAAACTATCTAATGTTTGTGGAATATCATAGTTTAATTGATCAGATGCAGGAAGTAAAAATTTTTCATCTTTATACTTTTTAATTAACGGAGCTAAATCTCCAAAATCTTTTTGACCAACATAAATCTTTCTCTTTCTATATACAACATAACGTTGTAGGTAAAAAGCAACTGCTTCTGATTGACAAAAATACCTCATATCTTCAGGAACCTTAAAGCGCATTTCTTCAGCAACTCTAAAAAAATGATCCACAGAATTTCTACTGGTTAAAATAATAGCCGTAAAATGGTTTAAATCTATTTTTTGAGCTCTGATTTCTTTGGCCGGAACACCTTCTACATGGATAAAAGGTCTGAAGTCAACTTTAACTTTAAGTTTGTTTTGTAACTCAAAATAGGGAGAATTCTCTACTTTAGGCTCTGGTTGTGAAACCAAAATTGTTTTCACTTTTAAATTTGACATACGCTTTGTTCTAATTTTTTATAATAAAATAATAGATAAAATAGTAAGGTGCTATTTCAAGGGTGCAAAGATATAAAATAAAATAAAATATTTTACGCATTACCAAATTTTGATAGATTTTTAGGGTGACAATATAGGTAGTTAAATTCGCAAGAATCATTATTGTGATAAGTACAAAATAAATCCAGTTTTTATTTAAAATTGGATTATAAAAAAGGATAACATTAATTGGTAAAAGTAAAAAGCCAAAGTAAGTGCGATAACTTACCTTTAATAAGTTAAATTGTTCATTAAACTCTTCAATTTTAAATGAAGTAGCTATAATTTTTTCAATCAGATATTTCGATAAAATAAAGACAGCTAAAAAAGTGAAAATTTGAAGGAATAAAATACCTTCACTTGTTTTAGAATAATTGAAGTGTTTTAATAATAAAAGAATAAAAAAGGATAAAGAAAATAACTGAATACAAAACATGGAAATTGTAAAGCCACTCATAAGATTGCTAGTGTCTTTGTAAATCTTAGTGTATTTATCTGAAATAGCTAGTTTTATAAATTCACTAAAACGAGCTTGAAAAACATTTCTATTGATGGCAATAATAATGAAATTGAGGACAAATAAAATTGTTGCCCAATCTTTAAATTGTATTATTCTTTCCTGAAATTGTATTGTTAACATTTGCAACAAATTTACAAAAATTAACTTCAAATAATTATTATAAATTTATTAAGAGATAAACTTAATAAATAGTTTATTTTTGTAGCTGAAAATTAATTTAAATAATGTTTAAGGCAATAGTAGTCATACCTACCTATAATGAAATTGAAAATATAGACAATATACTTGATGCAGTGTTTTCTTTGTCGACTTCATTTCATGTTTTAATTGTAGATGATAACTCACCTGATGGTACCTCTAAAAGAGTAGAGGAATTACAAGAAATATATAAAAATAAGCTTTTCCTATCGGTTAGACCAAAAAAATCAGGACTGGGAACAGCTTATGTTCATGGATTTAAATGGGCTTTATCTCAAGATTATGATTATATTTTTGAAATGGACGCTGATTTTTCACACAATCCGAAAGATTTAGAACGTTTGTTATTGGCTTGTACAGATGAACAGGCCGATGTAGCCATTGGGTCAAGATATTCTACAGGTGTAAACGTTGTAAATTGGCCTTTAAATAGAGTGCTAATGTCTTATTTTGCATCGGTGTATGTTAAGTTAATTACGGGTATGAAAATTCATGATGCTACAGCGGGATTTATATGCTACAATAAAAAAGTTTTAGAAAAAATTAATTTAGATAGAATAAAATTCATTGGTTATGCGTTTCAGATAGAAATGAAATACAGAGCCTATGTTCAGCAATTTAAAATTGTAGAAGTACCCATCATTTTTACAGATAGGACTAAAGGACAATCAAAAATGAGTGGTTCAATTATTAGAGAAGCTGTTTTCGGAGTCATATTATTAAGAATAAGAAAAATTTTTAACCAACTATAATGAGTACTTTTTTAATTAAAAATGCTAAAATTGTTAATGAAGGTGTAGTCTTTGAAGGAGATGTATTAATTGAAAACGAATTCATCAAAGAAATTGCAGAACAAATCAGTTTAAAATCGTCTGATTGTATTATAATAGATGCAGAAGGAAGTTATTTAATTCCTGGGGCTATAGATGATCAAGTTCACTTTAGAGAGCCAGGATTAACGCATAAAGGGAATATTGCTTCCGAAAGTAAAGCGGCTATTGCTGGAGGTATAACTTCTTTTATAGAGCAACCAAATACAATACCGAATGCAGTTACACAAGAATTATTAGAACAAAAGTATGAGATTGCTGCAACAACTTCTTATGCTAATTATTCTTTTATGATGGGCGGAACGAATGATAACTTGGAAGAAGTACTTAAGACAAATCCAAGAAATGTAGCAGGAATTAAACTTTTTTTAGGATCGTCAACAGGGAACATGCTCGTAGATAATCAAGATGTTTTAGAAAAAATTTTCTCTTCAACTAAGATGCTAATTGCGGTTCATTGTGAAGATGAAGGAACTATTAAAGCTAATTTAGAAAAATACAAAGAAGAGTTTGGAGACGATATTCCTATGAAGTATCATCCGTTAATTAGGAGTGCAGAAGCGTGCTATATTTCTTCTTCTAAGGCAATTGAATTAGCAAAGAAAACAGGAGCTAGACTTCATGTGTTTCACTTGTCAACCGCTAAAGAAATGGAATTGTTTACTAATAAAATTCCTTTGGAACAAAAACAAATAACGGCTGAAGTGTGTGTACATCATCTTTGGTTTAGCGACGAAGACTATGAAAATAAAGGGGCATTAATAAAATGGAATCCTGCTGTTAAGACAAAAGACGATAGGGATGCTTTGTGGAAGGCATTACTAGAAGATAAAATTGATGTTATTGCAACAGATCATGCACCTCATACTCTAGAAGAAAAAATAAATACATATACGAGTTGTCCTTCTGGTGGGCCTTTAGTACAACATGCTGTTGTGGCCATGTTTGAAGCAGTTCATAGAGGGAAAATAACAATAGAAAAGGTGGTGGAAAAAATGTGTCATAATCCTGCAAAAATCTTTAAAATTGAAAAAAGAGGTTTTGTTAAAGAAGGGTATTATGCCGATTTAGCTATAGTTAATCCTCATTTGCCTTGGAATGTAAAAAAAGAAAATATTTTATATCATTGTGGCTGGTCTCCATTTGAAGGATCAACGTTTAAATCTAGAGTAACTCATACTTTTGTGAATGGTAAATTAGTCTATTCTAATGGGAAAGTTAAAGAAGTTAAAGCAGCTCAAAGATTATTGTTTGAAAGAGAATAATTATGAAAAAAATAATTTTTTTGGCATTGTTGGTTTGCTTTTCGTGTAATGAAAATCCAGTTTCAAAACCGGATCGATTATTAGATGAAGATATCATGGTGGATATTTTATACGATACGGCTTTGTTACAAGCGGCAGAATCCTATTTGCCAAATACACTAACGGAGAATAAAATAAGAATTAAGAATTACATTTATCTAAAGTATAATATCGATAGTGTTACTTATTATCAAAACCAGCGCTATTATGCTTCCGATTTTAAGAAATACAAAAATATGTTTGAGCAAGTTTCAGAAAGAATTGAACGTAATAAAACTGAAATTGATACTTTGTTAGCTCAAGAAAAAAGAAATAGACCTGATAAAAAAGATGAAAGAAATAGAGAATTTGCTAAAAGGTTTCCGCAAATAAAGAAAGATAGTGTTTCATCTCAATAAAAGTATAGTCTAGCGTTTTGATTATTTTTTCATTGCTATACTCATTTTTGTTATGAGAAGCAATGGCTACATTTTTTGTGAATTTTCTTTTTCTCCCTGTTAGTTTAGATAATAACCAATCTGCTTTCCAAGCAAGCCGAGTTACTGTTTTGTTGGCATTAATGAAAGGTCTTTTTAATTTCATGGCGTCAGCTATCCAAAACAAAATTGTTTCATATGTTCTGTTTTCAGCTACCAGAATATAACGTTCGTTTAAAATGTCCTTTTTCATTGCTAAATGCATTATGGCAACGACATCTTCAACCGCTACAATTCCAACTTTCCCTTTGGTATAAAATGTACTTCCTTTTTTTATAGTATTAAAAAAAGCGCTGCTTCCTTGTTGTGGAAAGCCATAACCAAAAATAATTCCTGGATTTACAATAACACAATTAAGTCCTTCTTGGAATCCTCTCCAAACTTCCATTTCTGCGCCATATTTTGAAATAGCATAATCACTGTGGTGTTTTTCTGGGTTCCATTCTGTTTCTTCTGTAATTATATGCTCGTTTTCTTTAGTATCTCCTAAAGCAGCAATCGAACTCACATAGCATAGTTTTTCCACCTTAAAATCGATGCAACAATTGACAATATTAGAAGTGCCTTCAATGTTTGTTTTTCTTAGTTTTTCTTCATCATTTGGATCAAATGAGATTAAAGCAGCGCAATGATATACTTGTGTTACTTCTTGAAATGCAATTTCTAATGAAGGAATGTCAGTAATATCTCCCTGAATCCAATTGATTTTTTCAAATACATTCAATTGATTTTTGTATTCGAAAACCTTTTTTACGGTTTGTATTTTTTTGGGTTCTCTATACAATGCTTTAACCGTTTCATTTTCCTGAAGCAGTTGCAATAACAAATAGGAACCTACTAAGCCTGTTGCACCAGTTACTAAAATCATAGGGTAAATATAAAGAGATTGTTTGACTTTTTATAAAATGCTTTTCAGAATATTTTTTAAAATTTTAATAAAATTTGGAATTTGGAATAGGAAGTTTGGTTTTTAAAATTGATATATTTGCGAAAATTTATTATAAAAATGAAGAATTTAGTAGAAGAATTAAGATGGAGAGGCCTTATCCATGATGTGATGCCTGGAACTGAAGAACAATTAGTTAAAGAGTCTACCACAGCTTATATTGGCTTTGATCCAACGTCTGATTCTTTACATATAGGAAGTTTAGTGCCTATTATTTTATTAATGCATTTGCGAAAGTTTGGTCACAAACCTATCGCTTTAGTTGGAGGTGCAACAGGAATGATAGGTGATCCATCTGGAAAATCAAATGAACGTAATTTATTAGATGAAACAACGCTAAATCATAATGTGGATGGAATTAAACGTGTGTTATCTCGTTTTTTAGATTTCAATGCGACAGATGCAGCTGCTCCTATATTAGTTAATAATTATGATTGGATGAAGGATTTTTCATTCATTAATTTTGCTAGAGATGTAGGAAAGCGTATTACAGTGAACTATATGATGGCGAAAGATTCTGTTAAGAAACGGTTAAGTGGTGATGAAGGAAGTGAAGGAATGAGTTTTACTGAATTTACATATCAATTAATTCAAGGGTATGATTTTTACCATTTAAATAAAGAATACAACTGCTTATTGCAAATGGGAGGAAGTGATCAATGGGGAAATATTACTACTGGTACAGA
Source organism: Flavobacterium sp. J27 (assembly GCF_004303025.1). GTDB lineage: Bacteria > Bacteroidota > Bacteroidia > Flavobacteriales > Flavobacteriaceae > Flavobacterium. The sequence goes on from NZ_PJQW01000001.1 coordinate 298,041, forward strand.
ACTAGTTCGTAGAATGAATGTGGATAATGAAGAGCGATCTAAAGCGTATGCTATGACGTGTCCGTTGATAACAAAAGCCGATGGCACTAAGTTTGGAAAATCGGAAGGTGGGAATGTTTGGTTAGATGCCGATAAAACCACACCATATACTTTTTACCAATTTTGGTTAAATACTACTGATGTTGATGCAGAAAAATATATCAAAATTTTTACGTTTCTAGACCAAGATACAGTAGAAAAATTAATTGCTGAACATAACGAAGCACCACATTTAAGAATATTGCAAAAGCGTTTAGCGGAAGAATTAATGGTATTAGTTCATTCAAAAGAAGAACTTGATAGAGCTATTGTTGCATCAAATGCTTTTTTTAGTAAAGATATGGTTGAACTAAACAATATGTCTGAGGATGATTTATTGAATATTTTTAAAGGTATAAAAATGGCTTCTATTTCTAAAATTGATTTTGATGCAGGTTTAGATATGATATCGGCTTTAGCTACTAAAACTAATTTCTTGGCTTCAAATAGTGATGCCAGAAGAGAATTAAAGCAAAATTCAGTTTCTTTAAATAAAATAAAAGTAAAAGAAGATAAGATTATTACGGCAGTAGATTTAATTAATAATCAGTTTTTGTTATTGCAAAAAGGAAAGAAAAACTACTATGTAATAAGAGTGGTGTAATTATAAGACCATTAGATTACAACCTCTAATATCGGAATGATCAAAACGTCCCAACACTTCGAAAGAATGGTTGGGATATTTTTTTCCCAAATCTTGTGTGGCAATAAACGAACACGAATTAACATTGGCTAAATCAATAACGTTAATTCCGCCTGTTTTTCCATCAGAAACATAGGATAAAGCATCTTCTGTATCTCTAGTGAGAATTTGCATCCAAGGAGGACATTCAAAAATACCGTTACCAAGTGAATAGGCTTGTGATAAGAGCTCGGTCATGCCATATTCAGAATGTATGACCGGAACGCCAAAACCATGGCTTAAAATAGCGTGTAATTCCTCTCGAATCATTTCTTTTCTTTTACCTTTCATACCACCCGTTTCCATTATGATGGTGTTTTTTAGGTTAAATTGATAAAGTTCAACTAAATCTAATAGGGCATAGGTAACTCCAATTAAGAGAACATTTTGCCCTGATTGGTCTAATGCCATTAATTTGGTTATCAAATCTTGGTAATTATTTAAATAAAAACCAGAGTCTGGATGGTTGCTACTTTGAATTAAATCATCAACCATATAAATTAAGGAAGAACCTTCGCGATCTAAATAAGAAGGAAGTAATGCTAACACACAGTAATCTTCAATATTGCCATAAAATTCTGAAAACCCTTTGCGGTAGCTTTGTTCGTATAAAGAAATGTCGGTTACTAAATGCTTGCTAGTTTGCAAACCAGTAGTTCCGCTACTAGTAAAAATTTCTTCAATACGAGTTGTAGAACTTACAATTTCATGACTTTTAAAAAATTGTATGGGTAAAAAAGGAATGTCAACGATTGCTTTTACATTCGACTTGTCTTTTTTTAAAAAATTACAAAATTCTTGATAAACTTTATTGTTGTCATATTGGTAACGAAAAACTTTTAAGGTAAGTTTTTCAAAGTCTCTCTTGCTTGAAATTGTAAATATATCTTCTGTGTGAATCATGATAGGGTTCTGAAGCGATGCGCCATTAGAATAAGTACAAAAGTATAAAATAAAAAAAGCACCAATAAAATATTGGTGCTTTTAATTTTTTGAGATTCTGAAATCGAAGATTCAACGGAGTTAAATACATTCAGAATAACAATAGTATTATTTTACTACTAATTTTCTAGTAGCTGTTTTTCCTTCTTCAGTTATTTTTACAATGTAAATACCAGCATTTAAATTGCCTGTATTGAAAGTATTGTTACTTACATTTCCTTTTACTACTTCTTTTCCTAACACGTCAAAAACTTGAACAGTCATAGCTGCATTAGCATTTGAAGAGAAATTTAAGATGTTTCCAGTTAAAGGATTTGGATACATTTTTAATCCATCGATAGAATCAAAAGATTTTGTAGATAAAGTTAAATCTGTTAATGATCTAGAAACTAAATATACTTCATTTGTAGTTGGAACAATGGCAGCAGTGCTTTGACCTGCAAAACAAATAATATTTGTTGGGTTAGTTGGAATATTTTGACCAATATAATCTACTTCAGAGAAAATAGGTCTAAATGTAGTAGTTGTAGGTGCAGTTACAGGTACATTTGTATTCGTTGCAAATGTTGTGTTAGTTGCATCAAAAGTTACTCCATTAATTTGAAGTAATTCACTCTCATAATCTTCTGGTGTAGCTACAACATCTGCAATGGTAACCACTTGTGGAGTAATAGTAGCACCAGCAACTACAGATGCATCTTGAGTAGGTATAAATTCTAATAACCCATTAAAGTCATAAGCTTGACCTACTAATCCTGATAATCCATCTCCTTCGTTTCCTACTGTAATTGTACCAGCTGTATCATCAATTACAATAGCAGCAGTAGCATCTTGTATGTATTTTTGATTTCTTATTGATCTTTTGAAAGTAATGGTAGGGTTAGAATTAATTTGGTAATATCTTCCTGCTCCATTAGTAATTACGTCTGCTCTTAGAGAAGCAATGTCAGACATAACATATAAAATATCTACTGAAAATACCACATTATCTGTAACTGGTGTAGCTAATGGGTTGCCAGCATTGTCAACTAATTCTAAAGTAACGGCATAAGATTGTCCTTGCGCAACAGGAATGCTTATATCTGAAGTGTCAAATTTATCAACTGCAGTTCCACCATTTACAGTGTATTTAATATACCCGTCACCTGATCCATTAGCAACTGCAAAATTAGCAACTGAAAAAGAAACGTCTACGGATGTAGTTAATGGGTTAAAAAGTGTTGCGTTTGCAGGAGATGATATTGCTAAAGAAGGAGATGTTGAGCATCCGTTATGTGATCCAATTTGTGCCCATTCAGCATCAATAGCATATACGATCCATTCTGAAGTAGCATCGTCTGTTCCAAAAGAAGATAAGGCTACAGGATTAGGGCTACAAACCGAACTTTTTCTTACCAAAGTGTGATTCACAGTTCCGCCAGTTGTGCTGCCAACATTCCATGCTGTTCCAGGATCATTACCGATTTCTCCAATTACATCAATTACAATTCCTGATTTTAAAAGTGCTAATGCATCATCTCCGTTATAATTACAGGTAGAAGAACTAATATCTCCTGCACTTATTATTGTTGCGTTTGAAGATGAGTTATAAACAACATATACATCGCCTGATGCTAACATAGTTGATGCAGGGAATGTTAATGTATTGTTAGGTGTGCTAGCTCCATTTGCATATAGTTCTACCGAATAGCTAGCTAAATCAACTGCTGCTCCAGTTCCGTTATAAATCTCATAAAATTTATTGTTAGATGAGCCTTCAGCATACATGCTAAAATATAAATCGGTAGCTTGTCCAAATGATAAAGACGTTATAAATAAAGTAACTAAAAAGTAAAGTTTTTTCATTTTTTTTAAGTTTTTTAAATGTGAACAAATATAAGAACTATTTTCTGTTTTTTGAAAATAGGTAATGTAAAATAATAGTTAAATAAGGAAAGGTGTTGAAATGATAACTAATTGATAATTAGCTTTCTAGTTGCAGAGGTTTCGCCTTCTTTTACTTTTACAATGTAAACACCTGTGTTTAGTGCGCTAATGTTTACTTCTTTTGTAGTTACAACGGCTTCAAATACTTTTTTTCCTAATACATCAAAAATTTCAATCTTCTTTTCTAGACCTAATTTTGATGTAATATATATTTTTCCATTGTTTACTGGATTAGGATAAATAGTGAGACCCTCAATTGTAGGCTCTTGAGTGCTATTTGTACTTGAAACAATATTTTTACCATTCTGAGACCAAGAAGTTACAGAAAATAAAAGCGTACTAATAAGAATTATATAAAAGTATTTTTTTATCACTAGCATTTTGTTTAGATTGTAAATATAATATTTTTTTTTAATGCAATAACAATGCCAAATAAAAAATCCCTCATTATGAGGGATTTTTAACTTTTTATATAGAAAAACTCTATTCTCTTTTAGGGTTTTTTATATAGATTTTCTAACAAATCTGATTAGAAACCAATTGTCCATCCTGTAGACCATGTTGGTTGGTCTGCTCCATTACCAGCACCAGTATTAGAACTAACAGTTAAATAAGTAGTATTTGTTCCTGCATATTCAGACTGTGTTGTTATAGACGCACCAAAATAGATTGGATTGAATGTTACTAAACCATTATCAACATTTGTGTTTGAAGTTGGATCTTCAGCTGTAGTTTTTATCTTTAAGCCTTTATCGAAACCATCGATGTAGATGTTTTGGCAATTCCATTTACCAGTTCCTTCTTTTAAATACATACCTTGCTCAGAACCAGCTAAAGATCCTTTCAAGATAGTGAAGTTTTTTAATGTAGCATTTGTCATTGGAGTTTGAGCAAAGTTGTTTCCGTTATTTGAACCTTCAACACCAGCTTTAGCAACGTCTTTAATGTAAACATTTTCAATTGTACCGTAAAAACCATCAGCAAAATCAACTGAATCGTCTTCAGCATAAATAGATACTAAATTTTTTGCATGAACATTTCCACCGAAGAATTCGATACCATCATCACCACTGTAGTATGCTTGGATGTTTTCGAAAACTGTTCCAGAACCAACTCCAAATAATGAAACACCATTAAATTCTTTAGTTGTAGAGAAAGCAGCTCCAGTATATTCAACTCTTAAGTAAGTGATTGAACCAGAATTGTCATTATCGTCATTACCTCCATATGGTAAATCTCCAACTTCAGATAATACATTTGTTCCTAAATTTGTTTTAGCTTTTCCACAAATTACCAAACCACCCCAATCGCCAGTAGCTTTGTTTACTTTTCCACTTGTCATGATAACAGGTTGAGAAGCAGTACCATTGATGTAGATTTTTGCTCCTTGAGCTACTGCTATGTAAGAAGCAGTACCACCAGTAGCTTCAATTTTTGTTCCAGCAGGGATAGTTAATTTTCCACCTGATTTTACAACTAATGGACCTGATAATTTATAAGTTTGACTTGCATCAAGAGTAGCACTTTGATTGTTTAAAATAGATCCAGCCATATTTGTAGGGTCTATTGTTACAACAGCCGGTTCGTTTGATGTGTTGTTATCATCATCTGATGAACATGATGTGATGATTAAAGCCGAAACTGTTAATACCGATAAAAGTAATTTTTTCATTTTATTGTGTAATTTAATTGAGTTATGCAAATGTATAAGGTGCTTGTTATACCTTAATTAAGTGAATGTTATATAAATATTAAAAAAATAAGCCCTGATTTTGTTTCAGGGCTTTATTGGTAATGTTATGTTAACATGGGTTTTTAAAAAGTGTATTTCATTGAGAAACTAAATGTTCTTCCTTTTTTAAAAGAATCTACTATTATATTTTGATCTTCTTGTGTTCTTTTAATAGTTGGGTCAAGTAAGTTTTTTGCATTTAAGCCAAAACTAAGATTTTCATTTAGTTTATATTTTAAGATATAGTCTAAGCTAACAACTGAACTATCTACTAAATCTCCTTTTCCATATACTCCTAATGCATAAATACGATCTGAGAAGTAAGAAGCGGATAATGTTGTTGAAATAGATCTGTTTTTTGTGAAATCTTTATTGAAACTAAGATCGGCATTAATTAATAGGTCGGAAGCTCCACTTAGTGCAGACTTGTCATTTGTAAATTGAACTGCCATACTTGTTTCATTTGAAACTTTTTCATTACTTAGTTCTTGAGTAGTTTTTAAATACGATATGTTAAGTCCGCCTGAGAAAACTGTATTGTTCGATGTTGTAGGATTTTCTTTTGAGAAGATATTTTTTCTAACTTCTAACTCTGCTCCAAACCCTAAAGCATTATCTCCTGTATTAGCCCAAGAAATATCGTTTGTCGCTGAAGCAACGGTGATTTCGTTAATAGGATTTTGTATATACTTACCATAGCCTGTTAAAGAGATTACTTCACTTTTATTAGGAAAAAATTCCCATTTTAGATCTAAATTATAATTTGTTGAGTTGTATAAATCAGGATTTCCAATATAGTTTTGTCCAATTTCTTCAAATAAGAAAGGAGCTCTTTCTTTAAACTGAGGTAAAGTATATGTTTTACTTGCAGCTAATTTTAAATTTTGATTTTCTTTTAATTCATATTTAGCAGTCAATGATGGTAATACTTCTATTGTTTCAAATGAATTTTTGCCAATTTTAATCGAAGTATTGTAATCGATAAATTGCTTTATCATTTCGGTTCTTACTCCAGCTATAACAAACAACTTAGGTGAGAATTGATATTCAACGGCTCCAAAACCAGCTACAATATCTTGGGTTCCTCCATAAGTTTGAGGGTCTAATGCATTCGAATCGCTAGAGTTTCCTCTAAAAGTTCTAATTTCAAATAAACCAGCATTTAAGTTATTTTGATTGAAAGCATTGTCTATAAAGTTTAAATCAACTGGGTATTCAGAGCCAGGTGTTTGTGGAAATATCTTAAAATTAAATTGAGTTGCTTCAAAACTAATTTCTTTAGAACGAGCACTTCCGCCAACGATTACTTTGCCTTTAAAGTCATCTTCTTTTTTATTAAACTTGTAAGAAAATGATAAATTACCAGCAATTTCATCATCTGTTAAATCTTGATAATATCTATGACTATCAGATTGATTTAATTCTGAAAATGTCATTATTGAATTTGGGTCATTTTCATCAACTGGAACAAAAGTATTTTGCATTCTGTCTGGAATAACATTATTTAACATGTTGTAAGAAATACCCCAATCTAGTTTTGATCTTTCTCCAAAAGAGTGTTCTCCAAGTAATTGATTTATTAATAATGTAGTTCTGTCAAATGTTGAACGACGAATAAAACCTCTATCTCCTGTAGTGTTATCAAACAAACTTAATTCACCTCTATATTCTTCATGTTTTTGAGAAGATGTATTAATAAACATTGTGTTGAACTTAAGAGTATGGTTGTTGTTAATTTTATAATTAATATTACCCATTAAGTTTGTACTAGTTTGATAGCTGTATACGTTTTTGTTTAAATCTTGTAGAGCAATTCCCTGCGTTGTAACATTTCCTCTTTTAATACCCTCATAAAAGTTGAATCCATTATCGAAAGATGCGTTGAGAAAGAAACTAAGTTTGCTATTGCTTCCAATAGAATATGAGTTACCCGCTCTTAAAAATAAAGAACTATTTACTGGGGTTTCAGCATGTTTATCCCAGCTTGTAGTAAAATTGTAACCACCTAATGGATTGTTAGGTATGGATACTTTATTAAGGCCATGAAATTTTGGACCATCTTGTAGGTAGAATTTATCTTGAGAAACAGCATTACTATTTACTCCAAAACCAGTGCCAATTTCCAATAGTCCGCTACCTACATATCTTTTTGAATTAATGTTGATATTAGCACCTCCAAAATCACCATAATTTTTATAACTATAAGTTTTATCAATGCCTATATATTCTACAATGTCAGTAGAAAATAAATCTAAAGAGATATTTTTTGTAGAAGGATTGTTAGATGGTAATGGCAATCCGTTTAATGTTGTCATATTATAACGATCACCTAAACCACGCACGAAAATTCCTCCACTACCACTTCCTTCAGATTTAGAAATACCAGTAGTTTTTGCTACCGCAGCAGCTACATCGCTAATCCCTTTTTTAGAAATTTCTTCAGCACCAATAGCTTGTACAATTTCAACAGCTTTTTGTTGTTCTTGAAGTAAAGCTTGTTCACTTTCTTTAGTAACTGAATGCGTAATAACAACATCATTTAATTGTACACCACTAGCAGCTAATGTGTAATTAATTACCTTTTTTTCTCCTTTAGCTAAAGTGAAAGGAATCTCTACAGTTTCATATCCTAAATATCCAATTACTAATGTGTAATTTCCAGCCTCAAGACTTATTGAGTATTTTCCATCAAAATCAGTTGAGACACCTTTTTTCGTTCCTTTAATTATAACATTTGCATATGGCAAAGGTTCGTTGTTGTATTCTTTGTCTGAGATTACTCCGCTTACGGTTCCATTCTGAGAAAATGTTAACGTAGTTAATAGCAAAAAGCCTAGTAAAAATTTTAGTTTCATTGTGTTGTTGAATTTTGGTGCAAAGGAACTTGAAGTAGGTTACTAGACTGTTACTTAGAAATTATAAAAATGTTGCTATAAAGTTAATTAAATGTAAAGTCATTAAATTATTGTTAAGCACTTGAATCTTTTTATATTATCTTTACCTTTACGACAAAGAAACACGCATATTTTTTATGAAAAAAAAGGAAATTAAAATCTTATTAGTTGATGATGAGCCAGATATCTTAGAGATTGTAGGGTATAATTTATCACAAGAAGGCTATCAAATTATAACTGCGACTAATGGGAAAGAAGCGATAACCAAAGCTAAAAAAGAACTTCCTCAACTAATCATTATGGATGTTATGATGCCAGAAATGGATGGTATTGAAGCCTGTGAAAATATTCGAAAATTTCCAGAATTAGAAAATACCATAATTACTTTTCTAACTGCTCGTTCTGAAGACTACTCTCAAGTAGCGGGTTTTGATGCAGGAGCCGATGATTATATTGCTAAACCTATTAAACCAAAAATTCTAGTTAGTAAAGTAAAAGCGCTTTTAAGACGCTTAAAAGATGATTCAACTACCACAGACACCTTACGACTTGGAGATATAGAAATTAATAGAGAAGAATATAAAATAATTCGTCAAAACGAAGAAATTGTGTTGCCTAGAAAAGAATTTGAATTGTTCTATCTTTTGGCAACAAAACCAGGTAAGGTTTTTACCCGAGAAGAAATTTTAGATAAAGTTTGGGGTAATGAAGTGGTTGTAGGAGGAAGAACTATTGATGTGCATATTCGTAAATTAAGAGAAAAAATTGGAGACGATTTCTTTAAAACTATTAAAGGAGTAGGTTATAAGGTAGAATTTTAATGGTTATTAATTTTAAAAAATCTTACAAGTTTGCTGTTAAATCGGCTACCTATATTACTCTTTTTTCATCGGGAGTATTGTTTTTCTTTAATTATTTTTTGTTAAAAAGCAATCCATTATTTGTCTTAGGTTTTGCTTTAATCATTTATGTTTTTTCTTTTTTTGTTTTACAGTATAGGGTGGAGCGCTTTATATATAGGAGAGTAAAAAAGATTTACGATGACGTTTCACTACTTGAAAATGCTTCATTTAGAAATCAGCCAGTTACTACAGATATGGCTACACTTACTAGAGAAGTCCAAAAATTCGCTAGAGATAAAAAGTTAGAAATTGAAACCCTAAAAATTAGAGAAGAATATAGAAGAGAATTTTTAGGTAATGTTTCTCATGAGCTTAAAACACCTTTATTTACTGTTCAAGGTTATTTGTTAACCTTATTAGATGGTGCGATGGATGATAAAAATATTCGTAAGAAATATCTACAAAGAGCCGAAAAAGGTGTGGAAAGATTAATCTATATCGTAAAAGATTTAGATATGATTACTAAATTAGAAACGGGTGACCTTAATCTAGAATTATCTGAATTTAATATCGTTGAAGTGATACAAAATGTTTTTGAACTTTTAGAGATGAGAGCTTCAAAAAAGAATATTTCTTTAACTTTTGATGCAGTTTATAAGCCTATAAAAGTAATTGCCGATCAAGAAAAAATACAACAAGTAGTAACAAACCTTGTTATGAATTCCATAAAATACGGAAAACAAGGAGGAACAACGGAAGTGAGTATTGAAGATTTAGTGAATAATAAAGTGATTATCAGAATTACAGACAACGGAGAAGGGATTGAAAAACAACATATTTCCCGTCTTTTTGAAAGGTTTTACAGAGTAGATAAAAGTGGTGCTCGAAGTGAAGGTGGTTCTGGACTAGGACTGGCTATAGTAAAACATATTATTGAAGGACATAATGAGAAAATATATGTAGAAAGTCAATATGGAATAGGCTCTGAATTTTCATTTACTTTAGAAAAGACGAAATAATTTTTTCCAACTCACATCGGTAGTATAATTGCTGAAACCTCTATATAAATCTATTTTGTTTAGCTTCTCCATTTGAAAATTTTCTTGTTTACAACTTGGAGCAATACCTTCTTTTTTGAATTTTTTAGCTAAATATTCTTGCTCATATTGACCAGGAGTAGGAATAAAAAACGCTTTCTTCCCTAATTGAGCTAAGTCCATAACAGTGGTATATCCTGATCGAGAAAGAATTTTTTCACTTTCATTAAATGCAATTTCTATTTGTTCGCTATTCATAAAATTATAAAAAGTAACATTGTTCTTTTCTGTTATCTTTTGTTCATCTTCTACAATTCCTTGAATAAAAAGCGTTTTTTCTTTGTATCCTTTAAGTTCAGTTGTTAATTTTTTTTCCAATAAAGTCCTTTGTGGCTCAGGACCAGAAAGAATAATCATTAAATCATACTTTATAGGAGCGCTTTTCTTATAAAGTCGACTTAGAGGACCAATATATTTTATATTTTTAAAAGGTTCTTCCAAATGACCTAAATCTCCTGATAAATTGGGGCCTTTTTCTTTATCTGGAACCCAGCATTCAGTAAATTTTTTTACAAAGTAATGATGTAATTTTGTGGTTATCCAAGTCGTGTTACCCGTTAAAACATTTAATTGATGTGTAATAAATACAGAAGGAATGCTTTTAGAATAAACACCTAGTCTATTGTCAGAAATAATGCCTTCAATATTATATTTTGCAATAATTTTTTCGGTAACTCTTTTTTCTTGATTAATCGCTTTAACAATACTAGGTACCTGAGAAAATAATTTTAATTTAAAATTACTTCCTTTTTCAGCATAGGTTACATTATAAGAAGGGAGTTGTATATGGGTTAAATGAGGAAATTCTTTTTTTAATAAGGCAAGAGCTAAACCATCTGAAGCAATTATAGGTTCAAAATTATTTTTTTCAAGCGCTTTAATAATAGGAATGCATCTGGTAGCATGACCTAAACCCCAATTTAAAGGAGCAATAAGAATTTTTTTTGGCATCAGCGTGTAAAATTATTTTTTTAGTATCGATATAAATTGTTCGGCTAATTTATTTTCATAATCAAAATATAATTCGTCAGTATTATATTCTTGTTGTGGTTTGTATTTATAGAGTTTCCATTTTTTCTTGTTGTACTCTAAAGCAGTCAGGTTTTCTATCCAATCTCCAGAATTTAAATAAACTGTAGACCCTTTAGCTGTAGTTATGGTTTCGATTTTGGGCTCATGTATATGTCCGCAAATTACATAATCATATTGTTTTTCTATAGCTAGCTCAGTACAAACGTTTTCAAAGTTAGTTATAAATTTCACAGCCGATTTTACATTGTTTTTTATTTTTTTTGAAAGAGAATAAGGCTCTCTCTTAAATTGAACCAATACCCAGTTTAAAAAACGATTGATTAAAATTAATAAATCGTAACCCCAACCGCCTAGTTTGGCTAGCCATTTAGCATGAGTTATTGAAGAATCAAAAACATCTCCATGGAAAATCCAAGCTTTTTCATCATCTAATTCTAATACAAGTTTATTCAGTAAATGTAAGTTCCCAAGATGTAAATCGGTAAATTTTCTCAAAAATTCGTCATGGTTTCCAGTTAAATAGTACACTTTGGTCCCATTGGTACTCAAAGAAATAATTTTTTTTATCACTTTAAGATGACTTGCTGGAAAATAAGATTTTCTAAACTGCCAAATATCAATAATATCGCCATTTAAAATTAAAGTTTTTGGCTTTATAGACGATAAATATTCTAATAATTCTTTGGCATGACATCCATATGTTCCTAAATGAACATCTGAAATTACGACTAGCTCTACTTTCCTTTTTTTCATTTTGTACCAATAAAAAATATGCTTTATCTTATTGAATTAAAGTGTTTTAATAAGATAAATATCCTACAAAAGAATAAATTTTACCTTTAATTAAAGTTAATCAATCATTATCAAAACTTTATTTCATTAATTTTGTCAAAAATTAATTAGAAAAGTGGGAAGTAAAAATAAATTAAAGCGATTCAAGGAAAACGAAACTTTTGACAATGTTTTTCAGCCAACAAGAGAAGAAGTAGTTTCAAATAGTTTTGCTTTAAGAGGGAAATGGAATAGTGATTTTTTTAAAAATGAAAATCCAATTGTTTTAGAATTAGGTTGTGGTAAAGGAGAATATTCTGTTGGATTAGCTGAAAAATATCCTGATAAAAATTTTATTGGAATAGATATAAAAGGAGCGCGATTTTGGAGAGGAGCCAAAACAGCTGTAGAATCTGGGATGAAAAATGTTTGCTTCTTAAGAACTCAAATAGAATTAATAGAACATTGCTTCCATGAAAATGAAGTGGATGAAATATGGATTACTTTTCCAGACCCGCAAATAAAATATAAGCGGACAAAACATAGAATGACAAATTCTGAATTTCTACAACGCTATAAAAAAATATTAAAACCGAATGGATTAATGCATTTAAAAACAGATAGCGAATTTATGCATGGTTATACCTTAGGTTTGTTACATGGTGAAGGACATGAGGTAGTGTATGCTAATCATAATGTATATAAAAATGAAGGAGCTCCATATGAAGTAGTTAATATACAAACGTTTTATGAAAAACAGTATTTAGAAGTAAATAAACCAATTACATATATACAATTTAAGATTAAACCATAAATGGAATATTTGATCTCTTTATTATTAGGCTTTTTTATTGCTTTCATCGGGATTATTCCACCTGGAATGTTGAATATGATGGTTGCTAAGCTTAGTGTAAATGAAACAAAAAAATCAGGATTGCTTTTTGGTTATGGAGCGGCTCTAATTGTTGTTATACAATGTTTTTTAGGATTGTATTTTGCTAAATTTCTAGATAGTCATCCTGTTATTAGCGAAAACTTAAAGAAATTTGCGGTAGTAATTTTTATTGTATTAACGATTGTTTTTATTTACAATGGATTAAAAAAACCTAAGAAAGAAAAGGGGGAAGTAACCATCAAAAGCAAAAAAAATCGTTTTTTTTATGGAGTTGTATTATCCTCTTTTAATATGTTTGCGATACCCTATTATGTGTTTGCAAGTCTAACGTTGTCATCTAAGAATGTTTTTGATTTTTCCCCTTTATCTAATCTTTGTTTTATCATAGGTGCTGGGCTGGGAACCTTATTGGTTTTCTATATTTATGCGATGGTTTTTAGAAAAATAGAAGATAAAGTAGGGTTTCTAATTAAAAATATAAACTTCTTTATCGCAGCTATTACAGGTATAGTAGCAATCTCTTCTATTTATAAAATGGTAGCTTCTTAGTTTGAAAGATAGAGTTGCAAATAATGATAATTTTTTTGAAAGGGTATACGAGATTGTTCGTTTAATACCGGAAGGAAAAGTGACCTCTTATGGAGCTATTGCCAAAGCGTTAGGTGCAGCACGCTCTGCTCGAATGGTGGGTTGGGCAATGAATGCAAGTCATAATAAAGATGATGTTCCTGCCCATCGAGTGGTAAATAGAAAAGGATTGTTGTCTGGGAAACATCATTTTGATGGAACCAATTTAATGCAACAGCTTTTAGAAAACGAAGGTATACCAGTAAAAGATAATCAAATTGTAGACTTTGAGAAGTACTTTTGGGAACCTAAAATTCCAAATAATTTATAGTTAGGAAATTAGGCAAATAGTAAATGACGTTTTGTTTTCATTCTTTTGGTATACCAAATAACCACCATGTGCTTCAATGATGTTTTTGGATAAGGTTAATCCTATTCCAGCACCTTCTTTTCGGGTGGTAAAAAAAGGAAGGAAAATTTTATTCTCAATTTCAGAATCTATTCCATTCCCATTGTCAGTTATAGTAATGAAAAGTCTCTTTTCTTGAACATTGGCTGAAATAGTAATTTGTTTCTGAGTCTCATTTGTTAAAGCATACATGCTATTGGTTAATAAATTAATAATCACTTGTTCTATCTGTAATTTGTCTACCAAAAACCAATACCTGAAATCTATAGAGTTTACTACTTCAATTTTTTCTTTCTTAAATAAGGGAAGCATAATTTCTAATCCGTTATTTATAATTTCAGTCAGTTCCGTTTTTTCTTTTTTAGGAGTAGGTAGCATTGCTAATTTTCTATAACTTTCTACAAATTGCTGTAAATGATTACTTCGGTTTAACATGGTTTTGACACTTAACCTCATGTCTTCAATATCTTCTGTGGAAAGACTTTCTTGCTGAACTAGTTCTTGTAAGTTTTGAGAAAGAGAACGAATAGGTGTAAGCGAATTTAATAATTCATGAGAGATTACTTTCATTAAATTAATCCAAGCTTCTTTTTCCTTTTTGTCTACAACCTTTTGTATAGAATCTAATAGAACAATGTAATACTCTTGATTATAAGTTTTAGTTCTTGAAGTTTGCATTACAAATGTTTGTGTATCTTGATTGTTTACCCGTATTTGCAATGAAGTTTTAATTTCCGTAAAGTCATATTCTTCAATTAGTGAGCAAAGAGAAGGTAGTTGTTTTTTTAAATAGTGCCATCTAGATAATTTTGGAACTTCAAAATGAGAGGAAAAAAAATCGTTCATTAGAAAAATCACCCAATCCTGTTCTTCTTTTTGTAAAATTAAAATTCCAGTTTCAATATTGTTTAAAATGGAACGATAAATTATATCTTGGGAAAGTTGTTCTTTTTGTTTCTCTTTTAATCTCTTGTATAATTTAAAAAGAGAAGCATATTGATGATAAGATTTGTGTTTAGAAAAATCAGCTGAGAAATCATCTTGTAAGATGGCTTGAATGGTTTTATCATAAAAGAGAAATGTGTTTTTTAAATAGAGATAAAGTTCCACTAGTAATAAAAAGACAACTAGACCTGTAAAAATAGCAGTGTAGTATAGAGAAGTATATAATAGAAAAGCGGTACAACTTAAAATGATAAGAATTAGAACAATTCTAAAGAATAATTGTAGGTGTGTTTTTAATGGGGTAAACATAATTTATGTAGTGGTAATATTATATTTTTCAATTCTTCTGTATAAAGCAGCACGAGATAAGCCTAATTCTTCAGCCGATTTGCTAATGTTGTATTCATTTTTAAGTAATACCTTTTCAATAGTTATTTTTTCTATATCCGACAATTGCAAATCCTCTGTGCTTTCTTCATAAAAAGTAATTGTTTCTAAATCTAAATCAGCTGATGTAATACGGTTGTTTTCGCACAAAATTATAGCTCTTTCAATTCTATTTTCCATTTCTCTGATATTACCATTCCAAGCATGTTTCTCAATTTGTTCCAATGATTTTTCGTCAAAAGAAACGTGTTCTCTTTCATATTTAGTCATCATTTTCTCTAATAAAAATTGCGCTAATTGAATTTTGTCCTCTATTCTTTCTCGTAATGGAGGCAATATAATTTCCATAGTGTTAATACGATAAAACAAATCTTCTCTAAAGTGTTTTTCGGCAACTTCTTGTTTTAAATTTAAATTAGTTGCAGAAATAATTCTAACATCTACAGGTCTTGGTTTAGATTCACCTAATCTAGTAATGGTTTTGGTTTGAATAACTTGCAACAATTTGGCTTGCAGGTGAATAGGAACGTTTCCTATTTCATCTAAAAAAAGAGTTCCTTTTTGAGCCACTTCGAAACGACCAGGAGTATCCATTTTGGCATCCGTAAAGGCTCCTTTAGCATAACCAAATAATTCACTTTCAAAAATATTTTCATTTAAAGAGCCTAAATCAACATGAATAAAAGCGGCTTCTTTTCTCATCGAATGGGAATGAATATAACGCGCTAAAACATATTTTCCCGTGCCATTTTCTCCTAGAACAAGCACATTGGCATCTGTTTTTGCTACTTTCTCTGCTAACTCATATGCTTTTTTAATGGCATTAGAAGTACCCATAAAAAAAGAATCGGCGACGGTGTTTTGTGTTGCTTTTCTTTTATGCTTTCTCAATTCAGTAACCGCTTTTTTAACGGTTTCTAATAGCTTCTCATTATCCCAAGGTTTTAAAACATAATCGAAAGCGCCAGATTTTAATCCTTCTACTGCTGTTTCTACTTTTCCAAAAGCAGTCATTAGAATAACAATTGTTTCAGGAGATAGTTTTTTGATTTCTTTTAAAAAATACAATCCTTCTTTTCCATCTTCAAAACCGATTCGGTAATTCATATCTAATACCACTACATCTATTGTTTTGTTGGCTAGAAGTTCGATTACATTTTTTGGATTGTTCAAGGTATAAATATTTTCAAAATGCTTTTTTAAAAGCATTTTTGCTGAAATAAGAATGTCTTCTTGATCGTCTATAATTAAAATATTAGCTTGTGTTTTTTTCATTTTTCTTAGCTTACTTTGGAAAAAAGATTCAATAAAGGTACTGTTTTTTAGATTTTTCTTTTTTGATGCTGTTTTTTTAGATGTATTTGGTGTTCAGTTTCGGACAAATATTGTTCAGAAACGAACACTTTTGATTTGTTGTGTGTTTTTATATTACTGATAGATAGTGTTTTGTGATTTTTTGTTTTTTGGCATGAAATTCCATTCTTATTATATAAAAAAATAGAATGGACACTCTCATCAATCGTAAAAATAATAAAAAAAAGAAGCTACTATTAGTTATTCCTGCAATTTTGCTTTTAGGCTATTTTGTAATTACTGCCATGACAAAAAAGAAGAGTTTAAGTGTAAAAAGAGCCGAAATAACGATTAAGAAAGTTTCTTCAGATTTTTTTGAAGACTTTATTTTATTTCAAGCCAAAGCAATTCCTTTAAATTCGATGCTGGTAAATGTAATTGAAGGAGGTGCGGTACAAGAAATTTATGTTGAAAATGGTGATTTGGTCAAAGAAGGACAGCCTTTGGTACGTTTATATAATCCTAATACTGAATTAAACTATATGCAACAGGAAACAGCTATTATTGAACAAGTAAATAATTTAAATAAAGCCAAACTAGACTTACGTAATCAAGAATTGAGTTTAGCTAAAGATTTAATTAGTATCGAACACGATTTTCAAGATGCTAAAAATTTATATGAGTTGAATAAAAAACTCTTCGATCAAGAAATATTGGCTAAAAATGAATGGACCGTAACACAAGAAAATTATCGTTTTCAAAAAGAACGAATGGATATTATTAAGCAAAGTGTAACGAAAGAAAAACAAGCCAACCAAATTCAGATTCATCAGTTGAATCAGTCTATTGAAATTATGAATAAAAGTCTACGTATTTTAAGAGATAATAAAAATAATTTTTTAATTACTGCACCACTTTCAGGGAGATTATCGTCATTTGAGCCTATTTTAGGAAAAACATTTACACAAGGGAATAGTATAGGAACTATAGATGTTATGAAAGGATATAAACTAGTGGCAGATGTAGATGAGTTTTATTTAAGTAAAGTAGCTGAAGGTCAAAAGGGTTCGGTGGATTTTAAAGGTAAAATTATAAATGTTCAAATTTCAAAAATTATTCCTGAAGTTAAAAATGGAAGATTTATTGTAGAACTCGCGTTTACAGATAGTCAGGATTTAGAACTGAATCAAGGAATTTCATTTGGCGTAAAAATTAATCTCTCTGAAAAAACGAAAACCACCATACTACCTAAAGGAAGTTTCTATCAGGAAACAGCTGGAAAATGGATTTTTGTAGTAGCAGATGATAAAGCAGTAAGAAGAAAAATAACATTAGGGAGAGAAAACCCTTTATACTATGAGGTAATAGATGGTTTGAAACCAGGTGAAAATGTAATCACGTCAACCTATAAAGATTACCAAGAAATTCAAGTTTTAAATATTAAAGAATAAATCAAAAAACGAATCGTCATGATACAAATTACAAATCTTTCTAAGGTCTTTCAAACGGAAGAAGTAGAAACAAAAGCATTAAACGAGGTTTCAATTACCATTAATCAAGGTGAATTTATAACCATTATGGGACCGTCAGGAAGTGGTAAATCAACACTTCTAAACATTGTTGGACTTCTGGATAGTGCTTCAGGAGGAAGTTATCAATTGTTGCATCAGGAAATGATAGGAATTAAAGAACAAGAAAAAGCAAAAGTAAGAAAGCAAAATATAGGGTTTGTTTTTCAAAATTTTAACCTTATCGACGAACTTTCGGTATATGATAATATAGAATTACCACTTATTTACAACAATGTTCCAGCATCAGAAAGAAAAAAAAGAGTTGAAAATATAGCTGATCGTTTAGGTATTGCTCACCGTTTAAAACATTATCCCCAACAACTTTCTGGAGGACAACAACAACGTGTTGCAGTTGCCAGAGCGCTTATTAATGACCCTAAAATTATTTTAGCTGATGAACCAACAGGAAATTTAGATTCAAAAAACGGAAATGAAGTAATGGAATTGTTAACCGATTTGCATGCACAAGGAGCTACAATTTTAATGGTAACGCATTCTAATTATGACGCTTCTTTTTCACAAAGAACGATTATCATGAAAGACGGAATGATTCTCTCTGAAAAGAATAATAGTAAAAATGTAGATGTGTTCCTCTCTTAAATAAAGAAACAAGATAAAAATAATCACCTTAATAAGTACTTTTTTAGTAAGTATCTTGGCTGTAACTCAAATCTCGAAAAATAGAACGAGCAATAATTTGTGGCAAGTGGAGAAAATGTCGAGTCCCTTAAGTTCTATTACAAATAAATAAATCATCAATCAAAACGAATAGTTATGTTTAAAAATTGGATAAACCTTTTTATGTATCACATAAAGAATAATAAACTTTTTACAGCGCTTAATATCATAGGGTTAAGTATTGGTATTGCTGGTTTAATTTTTGCTATCTTATATTGGAATGATGAGCAAAGTTATAACGATTGGAATCCAGAGAGTGAAAATGTACATCAAGTAATTAGCGATTTAGGGAATGATATCATTTGGGGGTATACTTGTAGTCCTTTAGCTCAATATCTTACTCAAGTTCCTGAGGTATCTTCTTTTTGTTATTTTAACACATGGTATTATAATGAAATTATAACCTATAAAGGCAAAAAAGAATTAGTGGCTAAAATATTTGATGCTCAAAATAATTTTTTTGATTATTTTCCTTTCGAATTTATTAGCGGAGATGGAAAATCAGCCATACAAGACAATGGCAGTATTGCTCTTTCCCAAGCAGTAGCTCAAAGATTATTTGGGGATGAAAATCCAATGGGAAAACAACTTCAGTATTCAGGACGAACACTTGTTGTAAGAGGAATTTATAAAAACAATTCTAAATCATCTATTGCACCAGAAGCGGTAACCAATATTATCGATAAGCAATTAGAGGAAAACAAAGACCAATGGGGTAATTTTAATTTTGGATTACTATTAAAATTAAAAGATCCCTCTCAAAAGGTAAAAGTAGAAAAGATACTAAACAATCTTTTTTTTAAATACAAAGCGGAGAAAGAAGCTAAAGAAGAAGGGATTACGGTTGAAAAATATATTGAAAAGTATGGAAAGATTAATAATATTTTAGAACCTTTAAAAACGGCTAGATTGCATTCTAAAACAAACGGTTACCCTGAAGGTAGAGGAAATTATCAAATGCTCGTCATTTTAATGGGATTGTCTTTCTTAATTTTAATTCTATCTATCGTTAACTATGTTAATTTAGCTACTGCCAATGCTATAAAAAGAGCTAAAGAAGTAGGGGTGCGAAAAATTATTGGAGCATCCAAAGGCAATATTGTTAAACAGTTTGTTTTTGAAACTATTTTGATGGTTTTATTTTCAATTGTTCTTGCTTTAGTTTTTGTAGAATTGTCTTTGCCTTATTACAATGAGTTTTTATATAAAGAACTAATTATTCATGGCAATCAGTTTTATTTGCAAATTATTACCATTTTTATCGTAACAGTTATTGTTGCTGGGATTTTTCCAGCCATCTATGTATCCAATTTTGAAACACTGAAAGTGCTAAAAGGAAATTTTGGAAGAAGCAAACGAGGAGTTTGGTTGCGTAATAGTATGCTAATTCTTCAATTTGCTATTGCTACTTTTTTTATAGTTGGTTCCTACATAGTATATCAACAAGTACAATTCATGTTAGACAAAGATTTAGGTTTTCAAGGAGAACAGGTTTTAGCTATTTCTTATAGAAACCCTTCCGACGATAAAGACGAAAATTACCTTCAAAAGCTTTTTAATCGATATGAAACCATTAAGCAAGAATTGGGCAAAATAAAAGGAGTAAAACAAGTTTCAACAGGAGCGTTTAAATTTGGAAACGGAGCTACTTCTTCTTCTAGTTTTAATTATAATGGAATTAATATTCAAGGACAAAATATGGCTGTCGATTTTGGGATGTTACAAATGATGCAGATTCAACTAAAAGAAGGAAGACTCTTTGATGAAAAATTCGCGTCAGATACCATTAATTCTATGATGATTAATGAAACAGTTCAAAAAATGATGAATGAAAAAAATCCTATTGGAAAAGAAGTAAATTGGAATGGAAATAAACTTAAAATAATAGGTGTTGTTAAAGATTTTCATCTTTACGGACCTCAAGCAGAAATTCCACCTATGTCATTTTTTCATTTTAAAACGATACAGTGGATTATGCAGAATGTAAATACGATTTATGTTAAAGTAGAGGCCAAAGATATGGAACAAACGATAGAAGGAATTGAAAAATTTTGGGTAAAAAATGTAGATACAGAATATCCTTTTGATTATGATTTTGTAGATAAAAATTATGCGAGAACATTTGATAAGTTTGTCAGACAAAAGAATTTATTTTCACTACTTAATATCGTTGTTATTCTTATTGCACTTTTTGGGTTATTCGCTTTAGCTAGTTATTCTATTCAAAGACGCATGAAAGAGATTGCTATAAGAAAAACATTAGGTGCCGAAACCAATGTTTTGTTAAAAGAACTCTCTAAACAATATATCGTTTTCTGTGTCATAGGTTTTTTAATTGCTGTGTTTCCAGCGTATTATTTGTTAAGTCTATGGTTAGAGGATTTTGCTTACAGAATTACAATTTCTTTTCTGCCTTTTCTTATTGGATTTATCATTTTATTAATATTAACACTTGTAGTGGTACTTTCTAGAGCATATCAGGCGACTAAAGTTGATGTTTTAAAATATTTAAAATATGAATAAAAAGATAAACATATTTCTACTTATTTTTTGCTTAACCAATGTTTTTGCAAATGGCCAAGAATTAGCTTGGTCATTGCAAAAATGTATCGCTATTGCTATGGAAAACAATCTTGAAATACAGATACAACAGTTGGAAATAAAAAGAACGCAAAAAAGCAACCCTTCCCTTTTAAATGAAATGATGCCTAGTATTAATTTTACAGCTAGTCAAAGTTATAATTTCGGTTCAACTATTGATCCTGCAACTAATGGAAGAGTAAGTTCAAATATTCAGTATGACAATTTTTATTTAAATGCTCAGATGAATTTATTCGATTTTAATACCTTGGCCACTATTCAAAAAAACAAACTAAATCTAGCGATTACTAAAGCAGAAAAAGAGGTGATTGAAAATGAATACAAGCTTCAGGTATTAGAAAGTTTTTATCAAGCATTATTTATGCAAGAGTTATTTAAAATTCAACAGCAACAATTGCAAAACTCTAAAGAAAACTTGAATAGGATTGAAAAAGAAGTTGCAATTGGAAATAAACCTAAAAGCGATTTATATGATATTCGATTTCTCTTTTCTCAAGATGAAAAAAGACTTTTGGAAACAGAGCAAGCCTATGTAATTCAAAAAATACAATTGTTCCAGTTAATTAATTTTTCTGTAATAGATACTGTAGAAATGATAACATTAGAAATTCCTTTAGCTTCCTTATCTACTAATAATACTGATGAAAACATAAATCCTAAAATAAAAGTAGCCGAATTGAATTATGAAAAAAGCCTAAAAGAAATCCATTTTCAAAGAGCCGCTAATTTACCTGTTTTGTCAGCGTATTACCAAATTTCTTCCTTTTATTATAAACCGTTAAACCAGCCAAGTAGTATGGTGGATAGTTTTAATAATCAAATTGGGAATAATAAAAACCAACAAATAGGGTTGCAATTAAATATACCTGTTTTTAACGGATTTAAAAATTCAAAAAAGGTACATGCTGCAAAAATTGAAACAGAAAAATCGAAATTAAAAATTGAAACAGAAAATCAAAAGAGGGATAAACAATTAGAACTGGAAAGATATAATCAAAGGAACTATATTTCTTTACAGGAAAAACTAAATAATGTTTTACTTCATGCCACTAATTCTTTCCAGACCACTCAGGCAAAATATACATCTGGAAAAATTGATACGAATTCTTTTGCTTTGTCTAAAAATAATTTGCTGACCTCTGAATATGAGCTACTAAAAAATGAATTAATGATTCAATTTAGTGTCTTTAAAATACATTTAATACAAGTAAATGCCTTGTAAATAGAAAGTATAAAATATTCCTATGATATTATAAAAACTTTAATCTGTAATATTTTCAAACTTTTAAACTTCTGACTATCTTTGCAATTCAAATTCAGTCTTAATAAGAATTTGAATTAAAAATAATAAAAGCATGTTATTTCAAAGTTGTTTTGTCTTCAATTGCTTTGGAATACCAAAATAAACGCTTAACGAGATGAAATTAGATAGAAAAGAAATTCTTAAAGCTCTTGAAACGATAACAGTAGCAGGGGAAGGTAAGAATATGGTTGAAAGTGGAGCCATTCAAAATGTCATTACTTTTGGAGATGAAGTTGTAGTTGATGTTGTATTAAGTACACCAGCATTACATATCAAGAAAAGAACTGAAGTAGATATTATGAAAGTCATTCATGAAAAAGTATATGAAAAAGCTAAAATAAAAGTAAATATCAAAGTTGAAACTCCTAAAAAAGAAGATCAACCGAATGAAATCAAAGGAAAAGCCATACCAGGAATTAGTAATATTATTGCAGTATCTTCAGGCAAAGGTGGTGTAGGAAAATCTACTATTACAGCTAATTTAGCGGTTACTTTAGCGAATATGGGTTTCAAAGTAGGTGTTTTAGATGCTGATATTTACGGACCTTCCATGCCTATCATGTTTGATGTGGAAAATGCAAAACCCATTTCCATTGAAGTGGATGGGAAATCTAAAATGCAACCCGTACAAAGTTACGGTGTGGAGTTACTTTCCATAGGTTTTTTTACCAAGCCTGACCAAGCCGTTATCTGGAGGGGTCCAATGGCAGCCAAAGCTTTAAATCAAATGATTTTTGATGCCAATTGGGGAGAAATCGACTTTATGTTAATTGATTTGCCACCTGGTACAGGAGATATTCATTTGTCTATTATGCAATCGTTGCCTATTACAGGTGCGGTTGTGGTAAGTACACCTCAAGCAGTAGCTTTAGCAGATGCTAAAAAAGGAGTTTCCATGTTTACCAATGAAAGTATTAATGTTCCTGTTTTAGGAATTATTGAAAACATGTCTTACTTTACTCCTGAAGAATTGCCAAACAATAAATATTATATCTTTGGAAAAGAAGGTGCTAGAAATTTAGCAGAAGACTTGAATGTGCCTTTCTTAGGTGAAATTCCTTTGGTACAAAGTATTAGAGAAGCTGGAGATTATGGCCGTCCTGCGGCTCTACAAACAGCAACACCATTAGAAAAAGCTTTTGAAGAATTAGCAAGAAACGTGGTTCAGGAGACTGTTACTAGAAATGAAAATTTACCAGCAACTGAAGCAATAAAAATAACGACAATGGCAGGTTGTGCTGCTGTTAAAGGAAAATAAGATGAATAAAGAAGAAATCATAGAAAACATCGAAAAAGCATTAAATGAAATTCGTCCTTTTTTAAATTCAGATGGAGGTGACATTTCATTAGTGGATATTGTAGATGATAAGCATGTTAAAGTTCGTTTAGAAGGAGCTTGTACCAGTTGTAGTTTAAGTATTAGTACCATGAAAGCAGGTGTAGAAACTACGATTAAAAAGTATGTTCCGCAAATTGAAACGGTAGAAAATATTGCTTAATAAGATGATAAAAATCATAGAATATGTAGTTTAAATCATAGAAATTTGGACTTATATATTGTTTGATTTTAAACTTTTGAATACATGATAGAAACAGATATATTAATCATAGGAGCTGGTCCTACAGGACTTTTTGCGGTCTTTGAAGCAGGATTACTTAAATTAAAATGTCATATTATTGATGCTTTGCCTCAACCAGGAGGACAATTAGCAGAATTGTATCCTAAAAAACCAATTTTCGATATTCCAGGTTATCCAGAAGTTTTGGCGGGAGATTTAGTGACTAATTTAATGGAACAAATTAAACAGTTTCAACCTGGTTTTACTTTAGGTGAAACAGCAGAAACTATTGAAAAACAAGAAGACGGAACTTTTATTGTTACCACAAAAGAAGGAACACAACATAAAGCCAAAGCCATTGCAATTGCGGGTGGATTAGGTACTTTTGAACCTAGAAAACCACTTTTAAAAGACATTGAGTTTTATGAGCAAGAAGATCGAGGTGTGGATTATTTTGTAAAAGATCCTGAAAAATATCGAGATAAAAACATTGTAATTGCTGGTGGAGGAGATTCTGCTTTAGATTGGAGTATTTTCCTTTCAAATGTTGCTAAATCTGTTACTTTGGTACACCGAAGAAATGAATTTAGAGGTGCTTTAGACTCAGTTGAAAAGGTACAGGAATTAAAATCAGAAGGGAAAATTAAACTAATTACTCCAGCTGAGGTAGTAGGTTTTAAAGGAAGTGAACGTATCGAATCTTTAGATATTGAAATCAATGGGGCACGTATGCATGTTGAAACCGATTATTTTATCCCTTTATTTGGGTTAACCCCAAAATTAGGACCTATTGCTAATTGGGGCTTGGAAATCGAAAAAAATGCCATTAAAGTCAATAATGCGCTAGATTATCAAACGAATGTTGAAGGTATTTATGCCATTGGTGATGTAAATACTTATCCAGGTAAGTTAAAACTGATTTTATGTGGTTTTCATGAAGCCACTTTAATGTGTCAAAGTGTGTATAATCGTTTAAATCCTGGGAAAAGATATGTATTAAAATATACGACTGTATCTGGTGTAGATGGTTTTGATGGAACCCGAAAAGAAGCTGAGAAAGCAGTTGTAAAATCGATAGATTAATGACAGACATTACCATAAAAATTACAGATAGAAAGGGAGTACTTCATGAAGTGCAAGCTCCTACCGATATGAATATGAATGTGATGGAGTTAATTCGTTCTTATGAATTAGCGGAAGAAGGAACTATCGGTATTTGTGGCGGAATGGCCATGTGTGCTTCCTGTCAATGTTATGTTTTAAATGATGTTTTAAAAACAGAACGTAATGATGATGAAGAAGCCATGCTTTCAGAAGCGTATCATGTAAAAGAAAATAGCCGTTTGGGCTGTCAAATACATCTAACAGAAGATTTGGATGGCTTGGAAATAGAAATTGCACCAGAACAATAAAAAATAAAAAGCGAGATTCAATCTCGCTTTTTTTAATTTAAATTCATGGGATAATTAATATCATTGTAGGAAAGAAATCCAGATTTTCTATTAAAATCGAGTAAGGATACTAATTCCACAACTTCGTGACGTTCTAAAAGAATCATGAAATTATTTTGCAAGGTAGGAATAGGAATTTTTTTCTCATAAATCGAATTTTCATATTCCTTTTCCCAATAGGCGCAATCGATATCTTTTAAATACCTAGCCAAACTGTTTAATTCATAATCTGATAGATTAAAATTTAAGTTTTTATACGATAACTGATAGGCTTTCGATTTATAACAGTAAATCAAAAAACCATTTTTATTTTTGGTTAGGTATTTAAAATGATGGCACATACTATTTATTTTACAAATGAATCAATAATTTTATCTGTTTCTTCTTTAGTGGCTGTTGGTTCTAAATCAAATAAATGTGAAAATAAAGGTTTGTTATCAACCGTGTTTTCTAATTGGATATCTTGTTTTTTATTAAAAACAGTTTGCCATTTATCTCTTACATTTTTCCAAAGTTTTTGGTTCACTTTCCACCAGTTTTGTGCTGCTAAACATTTTGAATTGTCTACTTTAACATATAAATCTAAACCTTTTTCTTGAGCAATTTCAGTATCATTTCCTTTGTTATCGCGTACGAGTTTTCTATTGTCTTGTTCGTGTAGCCAGCCATAGGATGTTATTTCATGAATGTTTCTACGTTCTAATACATTATAATCTTTACGAATAGTATGTTCTCTTCTTGGGAGTGGAGCATCTGTTGTATTCATCCAATAGTCTTTACCATCTTTATGTATCCAAGAAGCAGTGCCTTCATAACGCGGACTATCATCTACTTGATATACTTTTTGCGTCCACTGTCCTTTTACCTCTTTTGGTTGTAAAGCAACATATTTCCATGTTTTGTCTTTGTAAAACTGATAAAAATCGGTGTTTTCATATAACCAATCTTGTCTCCAATGTTTGATAATCATTTGATCATTTACAAGTAACAAATGTTGTAAGACTAATTTGTTAGGTGTTTCTTCTACTAATTCTACCCATTCTAAACCATAATCTTTTTTAGTAGGTGATGGCTTATGTGTAGAATCTGATACGGTTTGAAATGTCTCTGTAAAATTAAATTTTACTTCATAACAACCACACATTTTTTTTATTGATTCGATGTCTTTTTGTTTTTCTTGAGCATAACTAATTGTGTATAAGATACTTAAAATTAAAATGCTAACTGCTTTTCTCATGATTATATAAGGTTTTAGTATAAATTTCTTAGGCAAAAATATTAAATTAATTTAGAATAAATAAAAATAAGAGATATATTTGCAGAAATAATTTTATTAAGTCTAAATTTAAATAATGAAAAAGATTCTTTTTTTCATACTATTCATACCAAGTGTAAATCTTGTTTATTCACAAGAAATTGAAGCAGATTCTTTACAATCAAGAGCATTAGAAGAAGTAATAGTTACTGCAACAAGAACAGAAAGGAGTTTATCTTCGCTGCCTTTACCTAGTGCTATTATTACTGCAGATGCTATTTCTAAAGCAGGAGTTACCCGTTTGAGTGATATTATTGCTGAACAAACTGGATTAATTACGATACCTGATTTTGGAGGCGCAGAAGGAATTCAAGTACAAGGTTTAGATGCTGCCTATACACTTATTTTATTAGATGGTGTACCATTAATAGGTAGAAGTGCAGGAACTTTAGATTTGTCTCGAATTAGTGTAGGAAATATTAGCAGTATAGAAATCGTTAAAGGCGCCTCTTCTTCTCTATATGGTTCAGATGCATTAGCTGGTGTGATTAATATAATTACTAAAAAACCAAAAGAGGATGTGTTTTCAGGAACCAGTGCTTATCGCTTTGCTACTTTTGAAACGCAAGATGCTAATCTTGATTTTGTATGGAAGAAAAAAGCTTTTTCTGGCAGTGTTTTTACCAATTACTTTGCAACTGCTGGTTATGATTTAAATGAAGCTACTCCAGAAAAAACGGTCGAACCGTATCAAAATGTAACCGTTCAACCTAAACTCTATTATGATTTTTCAAAAACATTACAATTGGTTTTAGGTACGCGATTTTATCATCAAGAACAAGATTATAAAGCCACAATAGATTCGGAAAACTACAAGGGAATTTCGAAAATAAAGGAATGGGATACTCAAATAAAGTTATCCCAAAAATGGAATGTGTCTATTGATTCAGAATATGAATTCTATGCTACAAATTATAAAACAGACGAATTTTTAAATGATTCTCAGGGTTTTGTTTTCGAAAGTAGCTTTTATAACCAATGGCTTTTTAGACCTGAAATACGAACCACTTTTTCTTTGCCAAAAAGTAAAATAACAACTGGTTTTGGTTTAAATCATGAAACATTGGATAGAACCTACTTTGCTTCACAAGTCATTTTTAATTCACAATATGTTTTTTTGCAATACGATTATAATCCTAGTAAAAAATGGAATATTTTGACAGGATTCCGATTTGATAATCACAATCAGTATCAATCACAATGGAGTCCTAAAATAGCAGCAAATTATAAATTGAACACTCATTTATCATTAAAATCTTCTATTGGTTATGGTTATAAAGCTCCAGATTTTAGACAATTGTATTTCGATTTTACCAATTCGGCTATTGGTTATGCCGTTTTTGGGTATAATGTGGCTGAAGAAAGGTTGAATGAATTAGACAATCAAGGACAAATTTTATTTCGAACCAATGGAATTGATTTTTCAAGTGAATTAAAACCTGAAAGTTCAGTGAACATCAATGTGGGAAGTTTTTATGAGAAAAATAATTTTAAATGGGATACCAATGTGTTTTATAATGCTATTTCTAATTTAATTGATACGAAAGTAATAGCCCAGAAAACAAACGGTCAAAATGTATTTAGTTATTTTAATATAGATGAAATTTTTACGTATGGTTTAGAAAATAACTTCCATTATTCTTTTCATTCCAATTTGAAATTTTCTTTGGGTTACCAATACCTTATTGCAAAAGACAAATCGGTTTTACGTGATCTAGATAACGGAACTGTTTTTGCTAGAGATGCCAATACCTTAGAATCCTTTCAACTTAAAAAAACGGACTATTTCGGACTTTTTAATCGATCAAAACACACTGCAAACCTTAAAGTTTTATATACGATTCCAAAACTAAAAACCACTTTTAATTTAAGAATTTTCTACAGAAGTAAATATGGAATTGTAGATTCAAATAACAATCAAATTCTAGATAAATATGATGTCTTTGTCAAAGATTATTTTTTAACAAATCTTTCTATAACCAAAGAAATAAAGCAAAAAATGACTTTACAAATAGGAAGTAATAATCTATTCGATTTTAAAAACCCAGATCAAATTAGTGCTATTTCTGGTAGACAATTGTTTGCTAGAATGCAATTTAACTTTTAACAAATTAACTTAAATACATATATTATGAATACCAAAGTAATTCAATTATCCATTTTTTCTTTATTCCTTTTCTTTACGTCTTGTAATAATGATGATGATGCTGTAACTAACACACCTGCTAGCTTAGAAACAAAAACAGTAGCTAATTTATACGCACCACAAACAGGAGGACAGGGGCAACCTACGGCTGGAGCTTTTACAAAATTTAGTTTTTCTGAAAATGAAATTGTAACTTCTGATAATTGGGATATTGCTTTTCGAGGCACAACGCTTATCGTTAATGGAGGAGAAGCAATAGGTTTAACCGATGAACCAACCCGAACAGGTGATGGCGCAGTAAGTACTTTAGCCGCTACCTTTAATGCGGTTACAGTGATACCAGAAGCCACTACTTTTGCTCAAGATGGCTCGGGAACTTATGCTTTTTCTGAACCTTGGTATGATTATAACCCAACAACACATGTTATTACTCCAAAAGCAGGTAAAGTATATGTTGTAAAAACACATGATGGCAAATATGCAAAATTTGAAATATTAAGTTATTATCAAGATGCTCCTGCTAACCCAGATATGACATCAGCTTCTCGATATTATACATTCAAATTTGTATATCAACCTAATAGTGCTACGCATTTTTAATAGGAAAACGTTAAATATCCATTAGAAATAGACACTATTCATTTAGATTTTTTGTTATTTTTTTAGTCAGAAACTGCTCTTTTTCCCTTAGAGCAGTTTTTTTATTACAAACTAATTAAAAAGAAAAGACTTGTTATTGAACAAGTCTTTTCTTTTCGATTAAGATACAATTAAAGCTATAAGTTCTAAATTGTTCTTTCATTATTTTATAACTTTTTGAATCTCCGTTTGAATGGGTAATTTTTACAATGTAAATTCCTTTAGGACAATTTTTTAATGTTATCTTTTATGAAATAACTCAAAAGTTTGATATTTAGTGGTTTGCTTCAATTTTTAGATAAGTAAATTTTTAAGAATGTAACATTTTAAAAAAAGCTTCGTATAAGTACTATATAAATTAATGAAATGGAACAACAAAATTCTATTCTAGGATTGCATATTTTACAAACCTTACAATCTAATAATGAAAATAAGTTATTAAATTATAATTCATGCGCTCAGTACATAGATGATTTGTTATTAGAATTCCAACTAGAAAAAGTGGGAGCGTCATTTTTTATTTTTGAAAATAAAAGTTTTACTACAGCCATTTGTTTAAAAGAATCGCATATTTGTATCCACACTTGGCCAGAAATAAATAGGATAACCATGGATGTTTATTTATGTAATTATTCGTGTGATAATACCCATAAAGTAAAAGCTATTGCTCATAAGATGGCAACTTTCTTTGAAGCAAGTATTGTTTCTTCTAATGAAATTGTAAGGTAATTATGGAGATAACATGTGTTCGTTGTAGTGCTTCTTTTGAACTAATAGATAACTTCAATTTTAAATATTATACTTGCCCGTCTTGCAATAGTAATTATAAATATAAATCAGGAGAATTCGTTTTCTTAGACACAACTTCTCAATCATCCTATGTGCCCAAAATAAAAATAGGTGCAAAAGGTATCATAGATACGATTGCTTACACTGTGGTTAATTATGTGCATAAAAAGAATGAGAAGGGAGAATCATGGTTTGAATATCAGTTGGTGTCTAAGTCTGGTGAAATAATTTATTTGACAGAAGAAGCAGGTCATTGGTCTCTTGAAAAAAGCATTACCATAAATAGCGCTACAAACAAAGAAACTATACTGTATAATGCGATTGAATTTAAAAAATATGAAGTTGGTAAATCTAAAGAGTATTATAGGGTTGGTTTTTTTGAAGACAAATTAGATACAGGTTTTAGTCATTATGAAGAATTTATTGCCCCTCCGTTTGGTATTTCTATAGAAACAAATGGAAAACATAAAGACTTTTATTTAGGAGAATATATTTCTCAAAAAGAAATAAAAAAGATACTTGCAACAACTGATTTAAAACCTAAAAACGGAATAGGAGCTTTACAGCCTTTTTATTATAATCTTTCTCAAGTATATACTATTTTTATAATTGGTATTTTACTTACAACGTTGTTACATATTGTTTTTTATACACAGAGTAAAGAACAATTAATTTTTGAAAATGTTATCGATTTAGATAAAGGAAACAATAAAGAAAAGTATACCAATGTTTTTACTTTGAATGGTCCTATTGCACCTTTAAACATAACCGTCGCTTCTGATGTAGATAATTCATGGATTACTACCGATTTTGTTTTGATCAATGAAGAGACAGGAGAACAGGTTTATTTTGCCAAAGATTTAGAATACTATTATGGTAATTCTGAAGGAGAAAATTGGAATGAAGGGAGCAAACAAGAAGAATTTAATATCTGTGGAGTTAGTTCAGGAAAATATAAGATTATGGTTTTGCCAAGCAAAGAAGAAAACTCAAAAAATTCTTATTTAAGGCTTAAAATATATTGGGGAAAACCAGATAATTGGAATTTATATGTTTCCATTTTTATCTTTTTAGCTTTAGGAGTTATTTTATTTATTATTAAAA
Organism: Flavobacterium sp. J27; assembly: GCF_004303025.1. Classification (GTDB taxonomy): domain Bacteria; phylum Bacteroidota; class Bacteroidia; order Flavobacteriales; family Flavobacteriaceae; genus Flavobacterium. The sequence continues at coordinate 329,689 of NZ_PJQW01000001.1, forward strand.
ATAATTTTGAAAATAAAAGATGGGAAGACAATTATTATTCACCTTATAAAAAAGACAAATGATTCAATTTAAAAAAGACATTTTTAATAATAAAATACCTATACTAATAGTAGTTGCTATTCTTGTAATTTATTTGAGCAGTACTTTTTCTGGAAATAGAATATGTAATTGTGAAAAAGTAGAAAAAGAAAAGCGAACGCGTTCAAGCAGAATTTACAATTCAAATAGTTATCATCATAAATAATTTTATAAATGGAAGAGTTTTTTAAACCTGTTGTAGCTTCAATAATCTATTCTTTATTAGGATTTGTCATTCTATTATTGTGTTATTTTATTATTGAAAAAATTACCCCAGAAAAATCATGGAAAGAAATTGTTGAAAACAAGAATACAGCTTTAGCTATTGTTTTAGCAGCTTTTATTTTAGGTATTTCATTTATTATAGGAATGGCAATTCATGGTTAAGATTAAATATGAATATCTTTTTTTAATAACTATTTTTATCATATCTACCTGCGGATTAATTTATGAATTAATTGCTGGTACTTTGGCTAGTTATCTTTTAGGAGATTCAATCACACAATTTTCTTTAATCATTGGAATTTACCTATTCTCTATGGGTATAGGTTCCTATTTGTCTAAATTTTTTCAAAGTGACAATTTGATAAAGCGTTTTATTGAAATCGAAATTTTAATTGGATTAATAGGTGGTTTGAGTGCTCCATTATTATTCTTGATTTTTAACAGAGTAGATTTTTTTGAGTTTTATTTGTATTTTATAGTATTTGTTATTGGATGTTTAGTCGGATTAGAAATTCCTTTATTAATGAATATTTTAAAAGATAAATTCCAATTTAGTACTTTGGTTTCAAACGTATTTACTTTTGATTATATAGGCGCTTTAATTGCGTCCATTCTTTTTCCTGTGTTTTTTATTCCATATTTAGGTTTAATAGAAACCTCAATAGTTTTTGGGATTGTTAATATTTCAACGGGCTTATTGATGTGTTTTTTACTTGAAAAGGAGATAAGAGGGAGTTATTTTTTAAAGTTTAAAGGCTTTTTTTCTTTGCTCATTTTAATAGTAACCTTGTGGTTTGCCTCAAAAATATTATCCTTTTCGGAAAAAAATTTATATGGTGAGAATATAGTGTTTTCAAAAACAACTAAACACCAGCGGATTGTTTTAACCCATGAAAGAAAGAATTTCAATCTTTATTTAAATAATAATCTTCAGTTTAGCACTTTTGATGAATACCGTTATCATGAAATGTTAGTGCACCCTACCATGTCTTTGGCGAATAAGATTGACCATGTTTTAATTTTAGGTGGTGGTGATGGTTTGGCAGCCAGAGAAATTTTAAAGTATCAGGAAGTAAAAACCATTACATTAGTAGATTTAGATGAAGAAATGACCCGTTTGTTTCAGAAGAATCAACTCTTTGTTAAAATGAATAATGCTTCTTTACAACATCAAAAAGTAAAGATTATTAATAAAGATGCTTTTGCATGGCTTAATGAAAGAAATCATAAAAAATATGATGTTGTTATTATAGATTTTCCCGATCCTTCAAATTTTAGTTTAGGAAAGTTATATACCAATAGTTTTTATGCGAGTCTTCAAAAAGTATTGAGTAAAGAAGCTGTTGTGGTTGTACAATCTACTTCACCATTTTTTGCTCCAAAATCTTTTTGGTGCATTCATAAGACCATTCAATCCGAATTTGTTACTGCGGTTCCATATCATGTCTATTTGCCTTCTTTTGGAGAATGGGGATTCACTTTAACAGCAAATTATGACTATGATAATAAGATTAAGAGAAAAATCCCCAATTTAAAATTCTATAATTATAATTTAGACAATTTCACCTATTTTTCTAAAGACATGCTAATAAATGAGGTTGAGATTAATAAACTAAATAATCAAAAATTAGTTGCTTATTTCAATGCAGAATGGAGCAACTATTAATTTTTATAATCTTCTAATCTGCAAGGTCCTTCTAAGCATTCTTTTTTAATTTGGAGGGTGCCGTCTTCTTTGGTGTCAATAGACCATTTGATTAAAGCAATGGTGCCGTTTACAATTTCAATACCTGTAATACTTCTAGGGTGCACACAACTGCCATCATTAAAATAATATAATGCATTTTCAATAGGACTAGGAAATCGAGGTCGGTGGGTGTGACCAGTAATGGTTATTTTGTTGTTATTGTCAGCAATCCATTTTTTAATTCTTTTTTCTACTTTAATTAATTCAACATAATTTTTGGCAGGACTTGTAGGGTCTTTAATACCCCAAACTTGAAGCGGTTTCCATAAAATTCGTACTAGAAAACGATTAATTTTCCAGCCTACATAATTCATAAAATCGGCTTGATGACCGTGTGTTAAAAACAATTCTTGATTGTAATTGTCTTTGTTCTCTAATACAATCGCTTCATGAAATTGAATGTTTGGAAATAATGGTACGTTTTCCCCTTTTCGTTGATCAAAGTATTCGTATAAATTTTTCTTAACTACATTTTCATTGCGATATACCATATCATGATTGCCGTAAATGAGATGCAAGCGATTAGAAAAATAAAATTTTTGAAGTAATTGATAGACATTTTTATTCGCTTCAAAAATAGTTTTAAAGAATATATTTTCCCACAATTCATCGCCATCACCGAGTTCTATATAAGTATAATTTTCTTTAAAATAATGATCTAACGCATGGTAGTAAATGTTCCTGTTGTTAGCAAAATCATCAGCAAAACTACTATCGCCTCGGTGGCAATCGCTAAATAAAATAAACTTATCGGTGTTTGTAAAAGCAATTCTTTTTGCTTCTTTATAGGCTTTATTTAATCGATCTTGAGAAGACATGTTTTTTATGCTTTAATGAATTTATTTGTCCTTATCAAAAATAGGCTATTTTTAGTGGAATTGCTATTTTGAATGGGGTCTAATTTAGCCGTGATAGTAGGGGAAAGCAAATCGTTTCCAAATGGTAGCTTTACTTATAAAAAAAGAGCAACTGTAAAGAAGCTCCTTTTTTTATTTAGTAATGTAATTTGGAAACGATTTCTTGAATCGGATAGCGCGAAAAGCTTTAAATGAATTCCATTTTTTTAGTGATAGCTTCTTCAATAGCATTCCATAGGCCAATTCTTTTTTGAAGGGCTATAATTGATACTTCTTCCACTTCTTGCCATTTTTTTGCATCGTTATTGCATAATTCTTCAATCATTTTCATAGCCATTGGTCCGTGTTCATCGGCATCTAATTCGATGTGTCTTTCGAAATAATAAATTAATTTTGACAAATCTTTATCTGGAAAATTGGCTTGAAATTTTTTCAATATTGCGGTAAACATTTCAGGGATTAAATCTTCTCTTCCAAAAGTGAATGCAGCGGCAATTTGATGCGAGTCTCCTTCTTCAATAACTCGGAATGTAAAATCTAGAAAGGCTTTTACATTAGGATGTAAATCGCTATGTTTAATTGATACAAAAATGTTTTTTGTTGCTTCTACATCGGTTAAAAAGTTTTGAATAGGAAGTGTATCGGCACCTAAAGCTTCCATAGCATCTAAATATAATTCATAATGGCTTTTTCTATTGCCATTCTGATCCACGTCGGTTTCTTCTGCCACTACAATTTCATTAATTAAATAGCGAATTTCTGGATTGCCAACAGGTAACCAAGGGGTTGTAGTGCAGGTTAACTTAGCTTGTAATGCTTTTAGAAGAGACATGAAGTCCCACACAGCAAAAACATGATGTTCTAAAAAACAATTTAAATCTTCAACCGTTTTAATTTCATTGTATAATGAATGTTGCAGTAATTGTTCTTTATAAGCTAAAATTTTTTGGTTAATAATTTGGGTATTCATAATGCTGATTTTTAAATTATATACGTAACCTATTACATAATAGATTGCAAATAATGTTCCAAAATTAAAAATGCTTCACTAAAAAGCGAAGCATTTTTGATTTTTTTTATCTATTATGCTATTATTTAAATGCATTTAATCCTGTGATGTCTAGTCCAGTGATTAATAAATGTATGTCGTGAGTACCTTCGTAAGTAACTACAGATTCTAAATTCATCATATGTCTCATGATAGAATATTCTCCTGTAATTCCCATTCCGCCTAGCATTTGACGTGCTTCTCTAGCAATAGTTAGAGCCATGTCTACATTGTTTCTTTTAGCCATAGAAATTTGTGCAGAAGTCGCTCTTCCTTCATTTCGTAAAACCCCCAATCTCCAAGTTAATAATTGTGCTTTTGTGATTTCGGTAATCATTTCGGCTAATTTTTTTTGTTGTAATTGGGTAGCACCAATAGGTTTGTCAAACTGAATACGCTCTTTAGAATAACGTAAAGCTGTGTCATAACAATCCATAGCAGCACCAATTGCACCCCAAGCAATTCCATAACGAGCAGAATCCAAACAACCAAGAGGAGCTCCTAAACCAGATTTATTAGGTAGTAAGTTTTCTTTTGGTACTTTAACATTATCAAAAATTAACTCTCCTGTAGCAGAAGCACGAAGTGACCATTTATTATGAGTTTCAGGAGTGGTAAATCCATCCATGCCTCTTTCTACTATTAAACCATGAATTCTTCCTTCTTCATTTTTTGCCCAAACCACAGCGATATCAGCAAAAGGCGCATTAGAAATCCACATTTTCGCACCATTTAATAGATAATGGTCACCCATATCTTTAAAATTGGTTACCATACCAGCTGGGTTTGAACCATGATCTGGTTCTGTAAGACCAAAACAACCAATGAATTCACCTGTAGCTAATTTTGGTAAATATTTCATACGTTGCTCTTCATTTCCATATTTCCAAATAGGGTACATAACTAATGAAGATTGTACAGATGAAGTAGAGCGAACGCCACTATCTCCTCTTTCTATTTCTTGCATGATTAAACCATACGAAATTTGGTCTAAACCAGCTCCACCATATTCTACTGGAATATATGGTCCAAAACCACCTATTTCTGCTAAACCTTTTACAATTTGTTTTGGAAATTCAGCTTTTTGAGCGTATTCTTCAATAATTGGAGAAACTTCTCTTTTTACCCAAGCACGTGCTGAATCACGTACCAGTTTGTGTTCGTCATTTAATAAATCATCCAATTGATAATAATCTGGAGCCTGAAATAAGTCTGGTTTCATATATAAGTTATTAAGAGATAGTTTGCCTTACAGCTTTGTTAAATTAATAAAACAAAAGTAAATAAAGATTTTTAACAAATCAACGAACAATTGTTATATTTTTCAAACAAGTAAAATGGAAACCACCAGCATTAAAAAATATTTTTGTATTTCAAAAAATAATATTACTTTAGAACTCGATACGATTAAAATTTGTATCTGGTCTTCTCGAGACTTTTACTTCTATAAACCACTTTATAATTACTTATCGATATAATTCAAAAAATCGATGGTTAATTTTTTATATTGAAGACAAGTGTTCAAGTGTCTTAAACAATTGAATAAACAAGTATAAATTATTTAAAACTTTTAATTATGTTAAAAAAGATCTTAAAATTAAGTGGTGCACAAGAATTGTCAAAAAAAGAACAAAAAGAAATTAATGGCGGAGCAATTATTACAAAACGCTGTGGAGGAGATGGGAGTTTTATTTATGTAAATGGAGAAAAGGTATGTTGTTATATTCCTGCTCAAAATAATTATATCTGCTAATTAAAACAGATATATCTAAAATTTGCAAAAGCTACTTATAATCTTATAAGTGGCTTTTTTTCTAAAAAAAATAAAATTCTAAAATTTTATGTGCTATTATCTAAATACATTTTTTAATCAAATACAATGATTTATATTTTAGGTGCCTTCTTTTCAGTTTTTTTAATAGTTATTTTATTGCATAAGAAAAAATCTAAATCTGACTATATTTTAATTCTTTGGTTACTCATACTAGGTTTAGATTTGTCTTTATTTTATGGTAAAAAAGAGAACTTGATATTAAATATTTTAAACGTGCCTTTCCCTTTTTTTCATGGTCTTTTATTGTTTCTTTATACAAAAACGTTATTACACTTTAAAACAAGTAAAATAATTTTTGTTGTTTTAGTCATGCCACTGTTTATTTGTATGATTGGTTTGTTTTATTTGTTTTATAATCAAAATTTTAGTCTTTTCGTTTCTGTTGAGCAAACCACAATATGGGGAATAGTTTATTTTGTTTTAGTTCTTCTATCAGGTTTTTTGGGAGTTTATTATTCTTTTAAAACAATTAAAGAGTATGAGTTGAAACAAGATGAGAATAATGTTCTAAGAAAGCTTAATTTAAAATGGTTACGTTTTTTAATTATAGGAATTGGGATAACATGGGGAACAATTTTTTTTAATATATCGGAAATAACACTTTTCTTTTTATCTCTTTTTGTAATGAGTATTGGATATTATGGTATTATCAAAGCTCCAATATTTTATGAATTTCAAATTTCCAAAAATAGCAATGCCTTTAGTGTAATAGAGAAAGTTGCATTAAAAAAAGAATCTCTACTCTTGAGTGAAGAGAGTGAAAGGCAAATACTAAATCGATTAGAAAAATTGATTGATAAAAAAATGTATCTTAAGAATGATTTTACACAACAATTTGTAGCTAAAAAAATAAAAACAAACACGTCTTACTTATCACATGTGGTAAATAAATACTATCAGCAATCTTTTAGTAGTTATCTTAATGAATTAAGAATTAATTATGCAATAGAGCAGATAAAAAATAATTCCATATTTAGAGAATATACCACACAAGCTATAGCTGAAACTGTTGGTTTTAAAAATGCAGATTCTTTTACTACGTCTTTTAAAAAGAAAATGGGAGTTACTCCGTTTCAATTCATTAATGCAGTTAAAAAAGAAAAGAGATAATTGTAAGTAATGTCTCTTTTAAAATTTATGAAATTTGTCGATTTTCTATTCAAGGTTATCAATGAACATTCTTTTCTGGATATTTCTTTATTCTTCTGAATCTTTAGGAACTATTTTTTCTGTAATCAGTTATTATTCTTATTCTCTTTGAAAGTTTTCAAGTACTACTTGTGAAAGTCTCAATTACAGAATTATAACTCAATTATAGTGTTAGATGATTGTTTTTATTTCATTAGTTCTTAAAATGTTTAAAAATCAAAATTTTATATCGTTGAAAAGATGTTTTTGTTTGTTTAGTGGTCCTCAATGTTAAAGTAGTAAGTGCTATAATTTAAAAAATACAGGCCTTTTTTTTATAAATCCTATGTTTTACTTTTTTTAAAAACCTTTTTTTTACTACAAATTTGTTTTGAAGTTATGTTTCAAAAGAATTGGTTGCTGATTTTAAGAATATAATATCAAAAAAAATATAATGGCCATTATACTGTCAAAAGTTTCAATTGACATTAAATGTTTGAAACAATTAAAAAGAGTAAACATGAAGAAATCAATTTTAAGTTTGAAAGGTGTTCACGAGTTAACATTAGTTGATAAAAAGAAAATTAATGGTGGAGCAAATGCGTGTTGGCAACAAATTTGCGGAATAACTAGAGAACAATGTATTGAAGAATTACAAGGTATTTATAATAAATCTACTGGATGTTGTGGGTATGTTCCATCTAATTGTTAATGTTAATCTATTTATAGTCATGAAAAAATCAATTTTAAGTATTCAAGGGATTAGAGTTTTAAATAAAAATGAACAAAAAATAGTAGCTGGTGGTCATCATGATCCTTGTCAAATTCAACAAGCTTGTTGTGGTAAACCTGGTTATCCACCTTGTATGGAAAAATAAAAATTATGAAAATAAAAATTATGAAATTCGAAAAAGTGCAATTGCTTTCTAAAAATGAATTGAAAGCAATTGGCGGTGGTAAAACAGAAGATTGGGATTTATGTTGTTTAAAAGAAAACTCGCCACCATTACCTCCTTTTGGTTGTGAATCTTGGGTAATTTGTGCAGAATTCTAGTTGTAAGAGCTTAATTTCAATTGGCTTTATATATGAATCAAATAAATATAATAATTATGAAAAACTCAATTTTAAGTATTCAAGGTGTTCAAATTTTAAGTAAAAATGAACAAAAGGAAGTATCGGGAGGTACGTTTAATGATCCTTGTAGTATTCAAGAGGCTTGTTGTGGCAAACCTGGATATCCAAAGTGTAAATTAAAATAATTATCTTAATATTAAAACCACTAATAGTTTTATTGGTGGTTTTTTATTATAGCTTTAATGCATAAAATATTGAGAGGAAACTCCATAACAACATGTAATAAACTTAAAAATAATAATACCGCAAGTCCAGTAGCATAATCATAAAAATACAGACTTACAGCGAGTACCCAGAAAATACAAATTAGAATAGATTTTTTTTTGGTTATTTTTTTGTGCCACCCGATAACAGTTGTTTTTGAAAACCAATTTAAGTAATGATAGGTATAAGCGAAAGCAATAAAAATCTGAATTTTTAAATTCGCCATTTCATTAAAAAATAAAAAATTGTTGTATTCAATTCCGAAAAAATTTAAAACGGTGACATTTAATTTATAAAAATTAGTACTAATTATAGTTTTAATAGTTTCAGAAAAATGGTAGCTGGTATTGTCAATGTCAATTACTATTAAGATTAATGGTATGGCAAGCATTAGAAAAATATTAAAGTAATTTATCGTGCTTTTATCTTTTAAATTACCATACCACATAAATAAAATAGTAAAAAGATAGACATGTATTAATGTGGGAAGTAAAATACCTATAATAACATGGTATGTTTTAAATTGATGCAGTAAAAAAGCAATTAAAAACCCAATAGCAATAACAATTAATTGTTGTTTTTTTTGTTTCCAAAACAATAAACTAAAGGCAATTACCAGTGATAAAAAAAAGATGTGATTCGTATATTTAGGTAATTGATAACGTAGTATTTTGAAGATAGCTATGTCTTTTAAAGAGTCTAAGAATGAAATTCTTAAAATACCAGGGATAGCTATTATTAGGGTAAAAAAAAGAATAAAATAAATCCATTTTTTACTATTAATAAAGTAATTTTTATCTTTTATCCAATTGATTTCAGTTAAATAATGTAATGGCCCTAATATGGCGTAACTTAATACAAATAACTCAAAGGGAAAGATGTAAGCAAATACAAATGAAATTAAAATTAACAGGGTATTGAGTCGGTCTATTTGTAATATATTCATGTGGTAAAAATAAAAAAAGCTTCAAGATTTAACCTGAAGCTTTTAAAAAATATTTTATTTCAAATAATTAATATTTAATAACCATTTTTTTACTGTCTATTTTCTTTCCACCAATAAAAAGGGTGTAATTGTAAATTCCAGAAGCAAGTCCTTTGGTATTAATATGAAGTTCTTTTTCTCCTGTTTCATTTAAATCCACTTTTTCAATTATTTTTCCTAACATATCTGTAAAAACAAGTTTTGCATTTTCAGATTCAGAAGGAAGATAATATTTAATAACCGAAGTGTGATTAAAAGGATTTGGTACATTTTGATATAAAATTGGACCAGAAACTCTACTACCAGTGTGTGTAGGTCCTGCAAGCATTCCGTCACAAGCACAAGCTTCAATAGCGTCTAAACGAGTTAAAATATCATTTATTTGCGTTTGTTGATTCATGTTTTCTGTTTCTAAAGCACTTAAAATTGGAGATAAATCTACATTCACAGAAGCTCCATTTTCAATTGCAATAGTTAATGTGTTTCCAGATAATGTAGCAGAAGTTAAGTTTTGAGAATCGGTATTAACATAAGCCGATAAGTCTACCGTAGTTGCGTCATTTGACAAGCTTAAAGTATTACCAGTTAAAGTTAAATCTTGGCTATCAGTACCCGCAAGAGAAGATAAATCAACGGTGTTAGTACCACCAGAAATGCTTAAAGTAGATCCTGATAAACTTAATTCTTGATTGTCTGTATTATCTAAATAACCACTTAAATCTACCGTAGTAGCGTCATTTGACAAGCTTAAAGTATTACCAGTTAAAGTTAAATCTTGGCTATCAGTACCCGTAAGAGAAGATAAATCAACGGTGTTAGTACCACCAGAAATGCTTAAAGTAGATCCTGATAAACTTAATTCTTGATT
>NZ_PJQW01000001.1:339915-340425 GCF_004303025.1 Flavobacterium sp. J27
GCCACTTAAATCTACTGATGTAGCATCGTTTGTTAAACTTAAATCGTTTCCTGTTAAAGTTAAATCTTGGCTATCCGTTCCAGCTAAAGAAGATAAATCAACGGTGTTAGTACCACCAGAAATGCTTAAAGTAGATCCTGATAAACTTAATTCTTGATTGTCTGTATTATCTAAGTAACCACTTAAATCTACCGAAGTAGCATCATTAGTTAAACTTAAATCGTTTCCTGTTAAAGTTAAATCTTGGCTATCAGTACCAGCAAGAGTAGATAAATCAACGGTGTTAGTACCACCAGAAATGCTTAAAGTAGATCCTGATAAACTTAATTCTTGATTGTCTGTATTATCTAAGTAACCACTTAAATCTACCGAAGTAGCATCATTAGTTAAACTTAAATCGTTTCCTGTTAAAGTTAAATCTTGGCTATCAGTACCAGCAAGAGTAGATAAATCAACGGTGTTAGTACCACCAGAAATGCTTAAAGTAGATCCTGATAAACTTAATTCTTG
>NZ_PJQW01000001.1:340495-366738 GCF_004303025.1 Flavobacterium sp. J27
GTTATCAGTTTGATCAGTCCATGATAGATTTCCAGAGCCATCAGTAACCAGTACTTGAGACGTTGTACCATCCACAATAGGGAATTCATAAGCTCCAGCAATATTTAAGCTGTTTGCAATTTGTAATTTCCCTTCTACATTTAAAGCGGCAATTGGTGCTACACCATCTACACCCCAAACCCAACCGTCTCCAGTGTAACTTTGTACACTTGCGTATTTCATTGAAATATCAGAAACTGGTCCGTAGTTGTACTCTGTACCTCCACCAATATCAATAGAAAAATCATAACTACTAGTGTCAAATACTACACCATTAGATCCATCTACTGTTACTTTATTGGCGTTATTAATGTTTTTACTATTCATATTTAAAGCAGCAGTAGCTGTGTGATTTCCTAAGTTATCACCAGCACTTACATTACTCCAAGCAGAACCTGTCCATGTATAAATTTTATTGTCTTCATTGTCATATACCATCATTCCTTCATCAGAAGTTCCTAAACTACTACCTAATGTGGTACGTTGTGTGTTGGTTAAACTATTTATTTTAAATCCTTTATCAGTGTCTGCCAACTCTAATGAAGCATTTGAATTTGGTAGGTCAGTACCAATACCCACACTTAAACGGTGTGTAACTCCACCTAATACCATGGTACTATCTTTAACTGCTGTTGCGGCATTACCTATCGCTACGGAATTGAAACCTTGTACATTGGCATTGTAACCAATCGCAATATTGTTCGTTGGGTTTAAAGCACTTGGATCTGTAGAAGAAGCACCATAACCTAATAAGATAGCGCCATCATTTTGAGCCACTACATTACTTCCTAAAGCGGTTACCTGCATATTGTCTACATCTATAGCATTACCAATAGCAACCACATAATCTCCAGCAGCTTCAACATCGGCAGCATTACCCATAACAATGCTATAATCTCCTCTAGTATCATGATCGTGACCTAATGAAATGGTATATTGTCCATCCGCAAAGGCTCTATTTCCAAACATCATTAAATTGTTATTACTAGGTGTTGCGTCATAACCAAAGAACATGGCATTAGAGCGATTCGTATTGTCAAAGTTGGCCAAAGAACCCATACCTACGTTATATTGTCCTTCTCTATTAGAGAATCCACAGTAATATCCTACATAAGTATTATGGTTGGCATTAGAAGTACTGTTGGTACGGTTGTTATCCCAACCTGACATTGCACCAATAAAAGTATTGTAATCGGCGTATTCTGTAGCTACTCCAGCAGCTGCACCAATCATGGTATTGTATCTACCAGATCCAATATCGATACCAGCAGAATCTCCAATACCCGTATTATGGTCACCGGTTGATACATCAGATAATGTTTCTGAACCAACCCCTACGTTTCTATATCCAGTATTAGCAGATATACCTGCTTCATTTCCTACAAAGACATTTTTATACCCAGTAGTGTTGCTATACCCAGCATCTTCTCCGATAAAAGTATTCTCATACCCAGTAGTATTAAGAGTTCCTGATTCTTCACCTACAAAGGTATTGTCATACCCAGTAGTGTTGTTTTCTCCCGATTCAGTTCCCACAAAAGTATTGTCACCTGCACTTACGTTAGAAAAACCTGCTTGATGGCCAATAAAAGTGTTGTCAAAACCAGTAGTGTTTGAATATCCAGCTTGGTATCCAATAAAAACACTTTCTGAAGTAGTGTTGCTTCTACCGGCTTGATACCCCATAAATGTATTTTGAGAACCACTGGTTAAATAGCTTCCTGTACTGTCTCCATACATGGTGTTGTAATCTCCTGAAGTAATGCTTACTCCTGAGCCAGTTCCAGATGTTTCATTCAGCGTTTGCGCCTTTGAAACCATTAAAGTTAGCGTACTAACAAAAATGGATAAGAGTAATTTTTTTCTCATTTTGACTAGTTTTTATTTTTAACAAACATAAACAATTCTTAAATAATATTCAATTTTATTATTTTAAATGAAATTTAAATCGATAAAAGGAACTTTTTTTTAAAGATAAAACTGTTATCTTGCACTCAAAATAATGAAGCTATTTATGAAAAATAATGAAAAGATAGTTGGTTTTTTACTCTTTGTTTTTGTATTTGCACTATATGCTTTTTCAATATCAAAAACAATTGCTTTTTGGGATAGTAGTGAGTTTGTAACTACTAATTTTCACTTACAAAGTACGCATCCTCCTGGAGCGCCATTTTATACCTTATTATGTAATTTTATATTACTTTTTTTTCCAGCTAGCTGGGCAGCACTAATTTCTAATTTAATTTCGGCTTTTTTTGGTGCTTTAACTATTGTTTTGGTTTACAGAATCATTAATTTTTTAATTCTAAAAATTAATGGAAATCTTAAAGTAGCTCTTGTTTCCGCAATTGTAGGAGCTTTGTCTTTAGCATTTTCAAACACATTTTGGACAGCAGCTACAGAGACAGAAGTATATACCCTTTCGATGTTTTTGCTTATGCTTTTGTTTTATATTATGCTGTTATGGCATACTTCGAATGAAAGCGGTTCTTCTAACAGGTTGCTACTTGTATTTTCTTTAGTATTAGGAATTTCTGTAGGAGTGCATTTGATTAATTTATCAGTTATAATTCCTTTTGCTGTTTTATATATGCAAAAGAAAAAAGGATTGGATTGGAAAAAGATTTTGCTGGCTCTTATTTTGGGTACCTTTTCTTTTTTAGCTTTGTATATAATAGGTATTCAAGGATTTCTAAAATTAGCTTTTATCTTAGATATTTCATTGGTAAATAATTTTCAATGGCCTGTTAATTCTGGATTATTCGTTTTAATTGTATTGTTTTTTGGAATAAGCCTTTTGGGAATGTTTATTGCAAAAAAAAGAGAAAGTATGTTGGCGAATTATATTCTTGGAATTTTGCTGTTTGCTTTGGGTTCGAGTTCTTATTTGTTGCCTATTTTTAGAAATAATGTAAATTCTTCTTTTTCAAATCAAATCGTAACTTCAAATGATCTATTGCGATATATTCAGGCTAAACAATTTGGTGTAGATAATATTCCATTAGTAAAGGGAAAAGTTTTTAATGCTCCATTAGATAAAGATTTTCCTTTTTTAAATGGAGAGGCAATTTATTCTTATAATTCAGAAAGTAAGCAATATGAGCTAGTTGATTCTGGGAAGTTTAGCAAGGTAAATTATGCTCATGAGTTTGATATGTTTTTTCCAAGAATGTATAGTCAGAAGCCAAGTAGTGCACAACAATATGCAAATTGGGTAGCAATAAAAGGAGAAAAAATACAGTATCCTGTTATGGGTAAAGATAGAGAGATGATTAGACCCACTTTTTCTGAAAACATACAATTCTTTATCAATTATCAAGTAAAATGGTTGTATTTGAGGTATTTGTATTGGAATTTTATTGGTAAACAAAATGACACTAAAGGTACGGGAGCTATTTTTAATGGAAATTGGCAAAGTGGAATAAATTATTTTGACAAAGATAGGATAGGAGATAGTAGTGTTTTTCCAAGCAATTATCAAGAAGATAAAAGCAACGATGTATATTATTTTTTGCCTTTTTTGTTAGGGATAATTGGGTTATGGTCTTTAAGAAAAAACAAATCGTATTTGATAACATCTATCGTTTTGTTTTTAACTTTTGGTATTGGAATTACTATTTATGTTAATCCGCTTCCCGAAAGTATTTTGATTAGAGAACGTGATTATATCTTTTTGGGATCTTTTATTGTTTTTTCTATTTGGATTGGACTAGCTGTTGTTACATTATATGATTGGTTCCAAAAAATTACTTCTGAAAAAATTAGAATAGGTGTTGTTACTATTGTTGTTGTTTTGGCTTCACCAATGCAATTATTAGCCAAAAATTGGGACAATCATCAAAGAACAAGTGATGTTTTTGCTTATGATTTGGCTAAAATGTATTTAAATTCTTGTCCAAAAAACGCAGTTTTAATAACCAATGGTGATAATTTTACCTTTCCTTTATGGTATTTGCAAGAAGTAGAAAAATTTAGAGATGATGTAAGGGTGATTAATTATGATCAATTGAATATTGCAACTTACATAGATAAATTGCAACAAACTACTTTTTCTGCATCACCACTTCGTATGACTTTTGCTAAAAAATATTATAGAGAAGGGAATCCTAAATTATTTCCTCTTCAAAAGGATACAGAACAGCCTTTAGATGCCTTTATGTTATTTGAATTTTTAAATAACGACAAAACAACGATTAACTGGAATGGAAAAATGCAGCATTATGTTCCTGGAGATCTTTTTTCTATAAGTGTTGATACAACGAAAGCTGCTTTTACAAATATTGATTTGAATAAAATACAATCTCAACTTGTTTCTAAAATTGTATGGAAAAACACTAAAGATTTTTATCAATTAAATGATTTGATTTTATTGAATTTAATTCAAGAAAACATCAATAATAAACCTATTTGTTTTTTAGTTAATGGAAATAGAGAGCATTATTTAGGGTTGCAAGACCATTTGGTTCATAGAGGATTTGTAGAGCAATTATTACCTGTTAAAAGAGTTAGCGAGCAATTAAATCCTAAAATTGTAGCCAGCGAAGTAAGTGAAAAGATAATTTTAGATAATTCTTTGTTTAATAATTTAAACCATTCTGATGAATTTATTAGGTCGGAAAATGTGGAGTATATTCAAACGATAGTTAGAAGGAATTATTATTTTTTAGCACAAGCTCTTATAGAAAATGGAAAGAAGGAAGAAGCAAAGAGGGTTTTAGAGAGATGCTTTGTTTTGTTTCCTAATAAAACAGTTGCATTTAGACAATATGCTTTTGCTCTTGGGAAGTTGTATTATAAAATAGGAGAAGCGAAAAAAGGAAATGAAATTTGTATGCAATGCATTCAAAATATTAAGAATGAGTTAGTATGGATTACTTCTTTTAACCCACAAACAAACCCAATATTAAATGTTAAAAAAGCGGCTAAATTAAAAGAGATATATGAGCAAATGATTGTTCAATTTGAAGTTTATAATCCTCAGCAAGCGCAATTGGAGAAAAAAGAAGCTATTGCATTTGCAAATGAATTTAATAAATGGCAAATTAAAAATTGGCCATATTAGGATTAAAAATTCCATTTATTAATGGAATTAAAAAAATAATTGATATAAAAAAAGAGGCCATCTAGCCTCTTTTTTATTTATATACAATCAAGTATTATTAATTATCATATTTAGGTTTTTTATTCTTGTTGTAAACAACGCTTCGTAATCCGATTAAATCTAAGTCGTTTAATACATTTAAAGCTTCATCAACATAAATGTCTTTTCCTAATTCTTCATGCCAACGTGTTCTTTTTTCTTTCAATAAATTATCTGTTTTAAATAATTCTGTTTCGTTTGGTAAAGAGGTAAAAGTTAAGTTATTTTTGTATTCAGATAGCAATTTGAATTTTTTAAGTTTTAAGTCTGTTGCTTCTATTTTTTCTTTGAATTTGTTGATGTTTAAGTCGTATGTGTTATCGTCTTTTCTTTCAAAAATCCATTTTGCATTTTCATCAATTAATTTGAAATATTCATTTTCAGCTATTCTTTTATTACTGTTGGAAATGATAGATTCAAATCCTGAAAAAATAGGAGTATAATCAGCAGCGTCAATTTTATCCCATGCTAATGCATTTTTTTCATCACGTTCTCCCATATCTAAATAAGCAAAACGATCTGGCATAACAATATCACTCAATACACCTTCTCTTTGCGTTGAGCCTCCATTAATTCTATAGAATTTCTGAGTAGTTGTTTTTAAGGCGCCTAAATCACCAAATGAATTACTTCTCACAAATTGATTTAAATCTATAATATTTTGAACTGTTCCTTTACCATAAGTATGTTTACTTCCAATGATAATGCCTCTTTTATAATCTTGAATAGCAGCAGCAAAAATTTCAGATGCGGAAGCGGAAAAATTATCAACCATAACTACTAATGGTCCTGTCCATTGTACTCCAGGGTCTTTGTCAGATAGAATATCTTTTTTTCTGTCAGAAGATTTAACTTGTACAACAGGACCTTGCTCTATGAATAAACCAGTCATGTTAACCACAGTTTCTAAAGAACCACCACCATTACCTCTTAAATCCATTATAATACCTTGCACATTTTGTTCTTTTAAACGTTCAATTTCTATAGCAACGTCTTTAAAAGCATCTCTGTTGTCTTTGTTATCAAAACTAATATAGAATTTAGGAAGATAAATAATACCGTATTTTGTACCTTCCTTTTCAACTATAGAGGATTTTGCAAACGTTTCTTCTGTTTCAACTTCGTCTCGTATGATTGAGATTACGGCTATTGAACCATCTACTTTTTTAACAGTTAATCGTACTTCGGTTCCTTTAGCACCTTTAATTTTTTTAACAACATCGTCTAAACGCATTCCTGCAATGTCAAGAGGTTCTTCATTCCCTTGAGCGACTTTCAAGATAACATCACCCGCTTCTAATTCTTTTGCTCTCCAAGCTGGACCTCCAGATATTAATTCTGAAACTTCAACTGCATTATCTTTCTTCTGTAATCGGGCTCCAATACCTTCAAATTTACCACTCATGCTAATGTCAAATTTGTCTTTTTCTTCTGGAGAAAAATAAAAAGTATGTGGATCAAATTGTTCAACAATTGAATTAATAAAAATAGAATACCAATCATTGCTGTCTAATTCATTTTCTATAAAATCAAAGTATTCATTCAAAGATTTTAAAGAACTTTCACGAGCTTCTTTTTCAATATCTTCAAACTTCTTTTCTTTGTAATTAGGGTCTTTTTCCTTTTTGTTATGTTCTAATTTCTGTTTGTCAGTAATAGTAGATAACAAAGAAAGTTTTAATTGTTTGCGCCATCTTTCTTTTAAATCTTTATCGTTTTTAGCGTACGACTGCTTTTCGTAATCTGTATCAATAAATTCTTCTGTTGAAAAATCAAAAGGTTTGGCTAATAAAGTCTTGTAAATCGATTTAGACTCTGCAATTCTTTTTAATAAACGAGCATTGGTTAAATAGAAAAAAGAAAGATCTTTTGTCTTAATCATGTCATCTATTACTTGATTGTACTGATCAAATTCTTTTATGTCTGAAGCTAAAAAGAATCTTTTTGTAGGGTCAATTCCGGTAATGTATTTGTCATACACTTCTTTAGAAAAGGTGTCGTTAATCTCAACTGGACTGTAATGTCCCTTTTCTAATACATAGGTCAATAGTTCCAAGAGCAGTTTGTCTTTCTCAGGATCTTCTGTTTTTTTAGTAGGTATAAAACTCCATAAAACTGCAGCTAAGGCAGTTATCAACAAAATAACCTTATAATTTCTTTTCATAAAATCAACAATTTGGGTCATCAATAAATTTTTCTACTAATGTACATAAAAAATCATGCCATTATATCGCAATTTAACACATTTTTTTGACTTTAGCTAAAAAAAATTATTTTAAGTTTTCAAATGCGGCTTTCCATTAAAAATATTTAAATTAGCAGAAAAAAAGATGGAAAAACCGCTCATATTGGTAACGAATGATGATAGTATTGTTGCTCCAGGAATTCGTTTTTTGATAAGCGTTATGAAAGAAATAGGTGAGGTAATTGTTGTTGCTCCAGATAGTCCTCAAAGTGCTATGGGACATGCTATTACAATTAATAATACCTTACATATTGATAAAGTGTATTTAGATAAAGAAATTGAGCATGAATATAGCTGTTCTGGTACTCCTGTTGACTGTGTGAAAATGGCGGTACATGAAATCTTAAAGCGTAAGCCAGATTTGTGTGTTTCAGGAGTTAATCATGGTTCTAATTCCTCTATAAATGTGATTTATTCAGGTACTATGAGTGCTGCTGTTGAGGCAGGAATTGAAGGCATACCTGCTATAGGTTTTTCTCATTTGGATTATGGGTGGAATACTAATTTTGAGCCTCTACGTTCTTATGTTAAGTCGATTACATTGGCCGTATTAAAAAATGGATTGCCAGAAGGAGTGGTGTTGAATGTGAATTTTCCTAAAGCAGAGGCAGAAGAAATTCAAGGGGTTAAGATATGTCGTCAAGCGAAAGCCATGTGGGTAGAGGAATTTGATAAAAGAACGAATCCTCAAGGGAAAGAGTATTTTTGGTTGACAGGAGAGTTTGTTAACAAAGATAAAGGAGAAGATACAGATGAATGGGCACTGAAAAACAACTATGTTTCGATTGTTCCGGTTCAATTTGATTTAACGGCTCATCATGCTATTTCAACACTAAATAACTGGAATTTATGATACAAAAGAAAGATATTTTTATAGGATTACTCATTGGTTTTTTAGGTGCTTTTGTGGGTACCTTTATTTCACTACATTTTTTTACTAATCAAGGCTTTGTAGAAGGCTTTAATGTTATGAAAAAAGCGGGTATGATAGGCAAAGTAATTACTTTAGGATGTATTCCTAATCTTATCATCTTTTTTCTACTTCTTAAAAAAGATAAAGACCTCATGGCTAGAGGTGTTATTTTGTCGATGTTTCTATTAGTAATTTTAACTTTATTACTTTAATATGAAAAAAAGTATACTATTCTTTTTTGTGCTATTATATGTTGGCGTAATAACTGCTCAAAAAAATAATGAGCAACCAGTCATAACAAAGATTATTTTATTGCGTCATGCTGAAAAAGTTGGAGATGGTTCCAAAGATCCTGCTTTAACAGAAGAAGGAGAACAACGAGCAGAGAGATTACGTTTTCTGCTTTCGGATGTTGCTATTGATAACGTTTTTTCTTCTCCTTATGTAAGAACAAAAGGAACGGTATCAAAATTAGCTGTGGCTAAAAATATTGAAATTAAAATATACGATCCTAAAGATGCTCAATTTTCAGAGTATTTATTACGTCATGAGAAGGGGAAAACATCAGTTGTTGTAGGACATTCAAACAGCATTCCCACATTGGTAAACAGATTAATAAAGAAAGAGCAATATCAATCATTAAGTGAGGATGTTTATGACAAACTTTGGATAATAACATTTTCAGATGCTACTTTAGTAGATTGTAGTGTTTATCATTATTAACCATGTAACGATTAAGTACTGTAGAAAAGATTGTTTTTAAATGAATAATAAGCAACATGAAATATTATATTATCGCGGGTGAAGCATCGGGAGATTTGCATGGTTCAAATTTAATGAAGTCTATCTTTATAGAAGATACTGAGGCAGATATTCGTTTTTGGGGAGGTGATTTAATGCAAAAAGCCGGAGGTACTTTAGTAAAACATTACCGTGATTTAGCGTTTATGGGGTTTTTAGAAGTTATTTTAAATTTAAAAACTATTTTAAATAATATTTCGTTTTGTAAATCTGACATAGAAGCGTTTCAACCCGATGTAATCATTTTTATTGATTATCCAGGATTTAATATGCGAATTGCTACTTGGGCAAAACAGCAAAAAATTCCAACACATTACTATATTTCACCTCAAATTTGGGCTTGGAAAGAAAATCGAATTCATGCCATTAAAAGAGATGTTGATTATATGTATGTGATTTTGCCTTTTGAAAAAGACTTTTATGAAAAAAAGCATCATTTTCCAGTATGTTTCGTTGGTCATCCATTAATTGACGCTATTCATAACAGGGAAAAAGTAGACAAAGAGGCTTTTAAGCTTGAACATAAATTAAGCCAGAAACCTATTATTGCACTTTTACCGGGAAGTAGAAAACAAGAAATAACAAAGATGCTTTCGGGTATGTTGTCTATTGTTAAAGATTTTCCAGATTATCAGTTTGTAATAGCCGGAGCACCTAGTCAGGATTTTTCATTTTATGAGCCATATTTAAAAAAAGAGAATGTACATTTTATTTCAAATAAAACCTATGATTTATTAAGTGTCGCTGTAGCTGCTTTGGTTACTTCTGGTACAGCTACTTTGGAAACGGCTTTGTTTAAAGTTCCTGAAGTGGTTTGTTATAAGGGAAGTTGGGTTTCGTATCAAATCGCAAAAAGAATCATTACGTTAAAGTATATTTCTCTAGTTAATTTAATTATGGATCAAGAAGTAGTAACCGAATTGATTCAAGGAGCTTTTAATTCTAAAAACATAAAAAGAGAGTTAAGTAAAATTTTAAAAGGTAATGAAAGAGAAAAAATGATGGAGAATTACATCGTTTTAGAGCAAAAATTAGGAGGAATAGGAGCTAGTGAAAAAACAGCACAATTAATTGTTTCATCTATTAAAAAATAATATTTAATTTCGCAAAAAGATTATTTTGAAAAAAATTACTTATTTTATTCTATTAGCTATAACTATTGTAAGTTGTAAAACGCAATCGAATATTGTTACTTCGAAAGATGAAGCTATTTCTAAAGGAATGTATTCTTATTCTAAAGAGAAAGGGAGCAATACTAATCTTGGTAAAGAAGCTTTTAATAAAGAAGAAGAAAATGAATTTGATAGAAACGCTTATGTTAGAGTTTCGAAAAGTGACAATGCAACTGCAAATAAAATTGTTGACGTTGCTTTAGAGAACTTGGGAGTAAAATATAAAATTGGAGGCACAACTAAAACTGGTATGGATTGTTCTGGTTTAGTGTTTAGTTCTTTTGGAAGTTATGATGTTGTTTTACCGCGAACGTCAATAGATATGTCTAAGCACGGTGAAATGATAAGTACCAGAGAGGCACAACCAGGAGATTTGATTTTTTTTAAAACGAATGGAAAATCAGTAATTAATCATGTAGGAATAATTGTAGAAGTTTTACCCAGTGAAATTAAATTTATTCATTCTTCCACCCAAAAAGGAGTTATAGTTTCTTCTACTTCTGATGCGTATTATGGGAAGACTTTTGCGCAAATTAATAGAGTATTAAATTACTGATTGTAAGGTATTGCCTATGAAGTTTTTTAAGTTCCCTATAATTACATTAACAGCTTCATATGCATTAGGAATAATTTTTGAGAATCATTTTAGTCTTAATTTAACTCTTCTTTGTGTAGTAACTAGTATCTTTTTTGTTTTGTTTCTTTTGGCCTTTTACGAAGCCAAAAAGCAATGGTTTCAAAATACTTTTTTTGGTATAACTTCTTATTGTTTAATATTTTCTTTAGGAACTATTTCACATTATTTTCATACAGACATATATTACAATAATCATTATTCTAATTTTTCTCAAGAAAACAAAAATTTACTGATAGGCGCAATTACTTCAGAATTAAAGCCTAGTGCTACATTTGATAAATATATTTTGGAAGTAGAAAAATGCAACACTACTTCTAGTTTTGGTAAGCTTTTATTATATGTTAAGAAGGATGGTCTAAAGCTACATGTAGGAGAAAGAATAAAAGTTGAAGAAAAAATAATGCCAACTTTAACAGCGACCAATCCGTATCAATTTGACTATGGAGAGTATCTTAAAAAACAAAACATATATCATCAAGTGTTTTGTGAAGATAAAGATGTTATGCAATTAGGTTTTCATAAAGGAGGGAATTATTATTTACAACGTATTAGAGAAAAAGGGCAAGCTAGTTTTGACTATCATGGTTTTTCTAAAGAAACAAAATCAATACTGAATGCTTTACTTTTTGGTCAACGTACTACTATTGATCAAACTATATTAACAAACTATTCGAATTCGGGAGTAGTACATATTTTAGCAATTTCTGGTTTGCATGTGGGTATTTTATTCTTCTTCTTTTCTTTTGTTTTAAAACCTTTAGAAAAATTAAAAAAAGGGAAATTAATTAAATTACTACTCGTTTTAGGATTGCTTTGGCTATTTGCATTATTAACTGGTTTGCCCGCTTCAGTTACCAGAGCAGTAACTTTGTTTAGTTTTGTCAGTTTAGGAAATCATTTTAATAAACAAAATAATGTTTTTAACGCGGTAGCTGTTTCGGCTTTGTTTTTATTGCTTTTTAATCCAAATTATATTTTTGATATTGGATTTCAATTGAGTTACGCTGCGGTTATTTCAATTTTGTTGTTGCAACCTTTTTATGAAAAATTTTATTTTACTAAAAATAAAATTGGTATTTACTTCACCGATATAATTTTGGTTTCTTTAGCAGCACAGGTGGGCGTTTTACCATTAAGTTTGTATTATTTTCATCAATTCCCATTGCTTTTTTTGTTAGCTAATGTGGTGGTCATACCAATGGCAAGTCTGGTTATGATATTAGGAAGTATCTTATTAGTTGTAAATCTTATATTTAAACCTTTGGGTTTGTTTTTAGGCAAACTAGTGTCCTTTTGTGTTGAAATGATGAATAACTACATTGCTTTTATAGCTCATTTTGAAAAAACTGTTGTGAAAAATATTTCATTTAGTAATGTAACAACTATTTTGTTATATCTCGTTATAATTGCTTTTATTTATTGGTTATACCAATTAAAATGGCATGCTTTTAGAATCGCGATGTTTGCAGTTTTACTATTTCAGATGACATTAGTTTTTAGTCAATGGAATTCGAATCAAACGGAAGAATGTATTGTTTATAATAGCAAAGAAACCTTGATTAGTAAAAAAATGGGTAATGAGGTGTGTTTTTATACCAATGAAACTACAAAAAACGAAAGATTTATTACAGATTATATGTGTGGTTCTAAATGTCATCTTCAAAAAAAGGACAGTTTGAAAAATGTACTTTCATATAATAAATGCAAAATCTTACTTGTTGATTCAATGGTAATTTATGATGTTCCAAATGCGCATATTGATTATGTTATACTAATTCAAAGCCCAAAGTTAAATTTATCACGATTAATTCAAAAATGGCATCCTAAGCAAATTATTGCCGATAATACTAATGCTTTTTATTTGGTAAACCAATGGAAAGCAACCTGTAGAAAAGAGAATATCCCTTTTCATGCTACTGCCGAAAAGGGATATTTTACATTTAAATAATTTTTTTATTTATTAGCTACAATTTTTGAAGCGCCATCTAACCATTTTGTTGGACCACCAGCTACATAACCTGTGCTTCCTAAACCTTTTAAGTTCATTTTGCCTTCTTCTGTTTTTTCAGGAGACACAAACCATATAGTTGGATAACCTCTTACTTGAAACATATTTTGCATTTGATAATTCTGTGCTTTAATAGTTTCATCTTGAGGAGTTCTTCTTGGGAAATCAAGTTCAACAAGAATAACGTTGTTTTTAGCCCACTTTTCAAATTCGGGTGTTTTTAATACTTCTTTTTGTAAACGAATGCACCAGCCACACCAATCAGAGCCAGTGAAAAACAATAACATTGGTTTCTTCTCTTTTATAGATAATTCAGAAGCTTTAGCCATATCGGTATGCCAAGTTAAGTCTTGACTATAACTAGTAAAACTTAGAAAAGTAATTATTAAAAGTAAAACAGTTTTTTTCATATTGATAATTTTTATACAAATTTAGACAAAAAAAATGCCAAAATTTGTTGGTTATCTTACACCATGCATTAATTTTTTAATAAATGGAGCCATTAAAATAGAGAAAGCAGCTAAGATAAACGAAACGATTGCTAGCATCCAGAAGAAATAGCTAATTCCTTTTTCATCAGCAATTGCTTCTACAGATTCTCCAAACATACCAGCACCTTTCATTCCAATAGCAACAGCTAAATACCAAACTCCAAACATAAAAGCAATCATTCTAGCTGGAACTAATTTACTTACATAAGATAAACCTACTGGTGAAATGCATAATTCTCCCATAGTATGAAATAAGAACACTAAAATTAACCAAATCATACTTACGCTAGCAGACTCTGCTCCAGGAGCAATTCCATTGGCACCAAAAGCCACAGCAACCATTCCTAGTCCTAATAAGAACATACCAATACCATATTTTACATTGGCATTAGGATTGTATTTACTTTCCCATACTTTTGAAAATAAAGGTGCTAAAGTGATAATAAATAAAGAGTTTAAAGTAGAGAACCATGTAGCAGGAACTTCTGTTAGAGGTTCGTTTGTTTTTGCAATTCGTAAGAACTCTAGCGTACTATCTGATAAATGTAAATATCCTGCGGTATAATAATCTTTGGCAAGCATCCATAAAGCAATAATCCAAATAATAACAAAACTGAAACTTAAAGTGATGTTTGCTATAGCATATTTGGCAAATGTTTTTCTGAATAATAAATACATAACCCAGTTGATAATCAATAAAGGTACAATAGTCATTAATGAATTTACAACTAAAAAGATAACACTAGAATTTCCAGTTAAAATACGATTGGTATATTTTTCAGCAAATACAGTTAAACTGTTAGGAGATTGCTCAAAAATTGCCCAAAAGAAAATGGTAATAAATGCAAAGAAAGTTACTGCGATTAATTTCTCTCTAGTTGTTTTAGAATATTGAATTAGTCTATATACTAATAAGATGATAAAAAGAATTAGTGCAGTTACTATTGCTATTCCGTTTCCGTTTTCACCTAAAAATCCAAAAACATTAAAATTCCCTTTAGATATTTTTGTTGCAGGAGCATTAATAATCCATAATAAACCAAGAAGTGTTGAAACCGCAATTATTCCTAATTGCCATGTTGTAAAAGGAACACGTTTGTCATTGTCTTCTTTTTGTTCTTCAACGGTATCTTTCTTTACAGGTTTTAATCCAATATGTCCGAAGATATTTTGAGACAACCAGAATTGAACCAAACCTAAAAACATAAAAATCCCAGCTAGTCCAAAACCATATCCCCATCCTACTTTTTCACCAAGATAACCACATAAAAGAATTCCAAAGAAAGCACCTGCATTTACACCCATGTAGAAAATGGTATATGCACCGTCTTTTTTCTCAGGACGATCTTTATACATTTCCGAAACAATAGAGGTCATGTTTGGCTTGAAAAAACCATTACCAAAAACTAATAAAACAAGACCAAGATAGATCGTAAACTGAGTTTCAAAAGCCATAGAAAAATGACCTAAAGTCATTAATAAAGCACCTACTACAACAGCCCATCTATAACCGATAATTTTATCTGCAAAATAACCACCTAACATGGTAGAAAGATATACAAGTCCTACATAGGAGCCAAATAGCGAAGAAGCTGTTGCTTGATCCCAGCCCCAACCACCATCGCTGAAAGAGGCCATAAAGAATAATACTAATAATGAACGCATACCATAGAAGGAAAAACGTTCCCACATTTCTGTAAAGAATAAAACAAACAGTCCTGCCGGATGTCCTAGCACAGTACTTTTAAAAAATTGATCGGTTGAATTTTGACTCATAAGTTTATTTTTGTTAGTTGTTAGTTACTTTTTAATTATTTAACTCTTTATCAACACCATGCATTAATTTTTTAATAATTGGTGAAATAACTAATAAGATTGCTCCAAAAGCAATACCAGTATAGAATAAATATTCAAATAATTTTAGATAGCTTTGTTTAGCTATATTCAAATCTGGTGCCAAACCATTTGATGTGTCAACAGAAGCAATATTTGCTAAAACAGAAGCAATGAATTCTGAGCTAGCTGTTGCTAAAAACCAAACCCCCATCATAAAACCAACAATTTTTGCTGGTGAAAGTTTAGTAACTGCAGAAAGACCTACTGGAGATAAACTTAATTCTCCACAGGTATGTAATAAGTAGGCTAATATTAACCATATTGCAGCTACTTTTGCGGTACCAGAAATATTAATTCCTAATACTAAAGCTCCAAAACCTAATCCTACTAAAATAAGTGCTAAAGAGAATTTTACAGCTGTATTTGGATTGTATCTTCCTAATTTAACCCATAACCATGCAAAAACTGGAGCTAACAAAACAATGAATAATCCATTGAAGGTTAGAAATTGTCCTGCGGAAAGTTCAATTCCAAAAATGTGTCTATCTAATATTCTATCAGCAAATAAGTTCATAGAAGTATAGGCTTGCTCAAATAAGGCCCAAAAAACAATAGTGAAAATAATTAATATGGTTAAGGCAATTAATTGATGCCTTGCTTTACCATCTAATTGTGTTATTGCGTAATAAATGATATAGATAAAAGAGGCACCACCCGCTATTTTTAATCCCCAAGAAACCGCTTCATGGTGTTGTACCATTTGCCAAAAAATAAGGGTTGAAATAATACTTACGATATAAATTAACCATTCATTTTTTAATCCTAATGTGGTCTTGTTTAAGAATGACGGATCGGTAGGTTCACCTTTACCCATAAGTAATTTTTTCCCTGAGATAAAAGTTACTAAACCAAAAAACATTCCTACTCCAGCTGCTCCAAAACCATAACTCCAACCATATGATTCGCCCAGCCAAACACAAATAATTGTTGCTAAAACGGAACCTAAATTGATTCCCATATAAAAAATGGTAAATCCAGAATCTCTTCTTTTATCTCCTTCTTTATATAATTCTCCTACTAAAGAAGAAATATTAGCTTTTAGAAAACCTACTCCTAAAATGATCAAGGCTAATGAAAAATAAAATACTTGAAGTGCGGTATTATCTCTAGTTATTTCACCCGTTATAGATTGTGTTGCTGCATTTCCTTCATATGCCATTCCTAAATGTCCTAAAACGAGCATGATTCCTCCAAAGATAATCGCTTTTCTAAAACCTAAATATTTATCTGCAATAAAACCTCCAATAACAGGAACCGCATATACTAAAGCGGCATAACTACCCACTAAAAGATTTCCAGAATCGTCAGTAAAAAGATGATATTTTGTTAGGTAAAAAATGAGTAAGGCTTTCATTCCATAAAAGGAAAAGCGTTCCCACATTTCGGTAAAAAATAAAATAAATAAACCTCTAGGGTGACCTAGAAAAGTTCTTTCTTGGCTGATAGAATTACTCATATTATAGTTTTTCTAATAAAAAGTTAGTCATTTTTGTATACAATTGAAGTCGGGTTTTACCGCCATAAATACCATGATTTTTATCTGGATAAATAGCCCAATCAAATTGTTTGTTAGCTTGTACTAAAGCTTCAATCATTTTCATTGTGTTTTGAACATGCACATTGTCATCTGCTGTACCATGAACTAATAAAAAGTTTCCTTTTAATTTTTCAACATGATTAATAGGAGAGTTATTATCATAACCACTTGCGTTTTCTTGTGGTGTTTGCATGTATCTTTCAGTATAAATAGAATCATAATATCTCCAGCTGGTTACAGGAGCAACAGCGATGGCTGTTTTAAAAACATCATTCCCTTTTAAAATACAATTGCTACTCATAAATCCGCCAAAACTCCATCCCCAAATTCCAATTCTTGAAGCATCTACATAATTGTATTTAGCGATTACTTTTGCCGCA
This sequence comes from Flavobacterium sp. J27, assembly GCF_004303025.1. GTDB lineage: Bacteria > Bacteroidota > Bacteroidia > Flavobacteriales > Flavobacteriaceae > Flavobacterium. The sequence goes on from NZ_PJQW01000001.1 coordinate 357,755, forward strand.
TCAATTTGATCTTCTACTTCATATTTTCCTAATTCTTTATAGGTGCATTTTTTAAATGTAGCTCCTTTAAAACCTGTTCCTCTTCCGTCTACACAAATAACAATATATCCTTTTTGAGCCAACATATAATACCAGTAATCATTAGTTGAATTCCATTGGTTAGCGACTTGTTGTGAACCAGGTCCTGAATATTGATACATTAAAACAGGATATTTTTTAGAAGCATCAAAATCTTTAGGTTTAATAGACCATGCATTTAAAGTATGTCCTTTATCTGTAGTTAAAGTGAAAAATTCTTTAGGAGCAATGTTGTATTGCGCTAGTTTTGACTCTAGGGCTTCATTTGATTCGATTTTCTTTAATTCTTTACCTGTTTTGGAATCATTTAAAGTATATAAAGGGGCATTTGTAGCACTAGAATAGGTGTTGATAAAATACTGAAAATTTGGACTAAAAGTAGCCTCGTTTGTGCCTGTTTTAGAGGTTAATCTATTTTTCTTTTTTCCAGAAATGTTAATGGCATAAATATCTCTGTTAATAGAACCATTTTCTACAGATTGATAGTACACGGTTTTATTTTTCTCATCAAAACCATAATATGCCGTTACTTCCCAATTTCCTTCCGTTACTTGGCTTAATAATTTTCCGTTTTTATCATAATGATATATGTGATTGTAACCGTCTTTCTCAGAAGTCCAAATAAAACTATTATCGCTTAAAAAAGTTAAGTTGTCTGTAATATCAATATATGCCTTATCTTTTTCATTTAATACTACTGTCGTTTTTCCAGAAGTTGCATCTATAAAGTGTAAATCTAAATTGTTTTGATGACGATTCATCACTTGGGCACTTAACACATTTGCTTCATTAGTCCATTTTATTCTTGGAATATAAAAGTTGGCATAGTTTCCTAAATTAATAGTAGTACTAGCATTTGTTTTTAAATCATAAATATGAAGTGAAACAATCGCATTTTTTTCTCCAGCTTTTGGATATTTAAAAACATATTGTGAAGGATAAAGACCCTCGTTATATAAATCCATTGAAAATTCAGGTACTTCTGTTTCATCAAAGCGAATAAAAGCAATTTTATCTCCTGTTTTATTCCAATCAAAAGCTTTTACAAAAGCAAATTCTTCTTCATACACCCAATCAGTAATACCATTTATAATGCTATTTTTCTTGCCGTCTTGCGTGATTTGTAGATTAGTTTTAGAAGCAATATCATAAACATATAAATTATTTTCAAATGCATAAGCTATTTTAGAACCATCTGATGAAAAAGTTGGCTCTTGAATAGAATTATTTGTAAATTTACTTAGCGATTTTGTAGTAATGTCGTAAATATAATAATCAGCAGTAAAAGAGTGCCTAAAAATAGGAGAGGAATTAGTTGCTAGTAAAATTTTAGATTCTGATTTGTCAAAAGTATAATTATCAATCATCGACAATTCTTTAAAATCTTTAGTGTTTATTAACGTTTTTACCTTTTCTAAAGTTGCAAAATCATATAAATCAATTTGCATGCTTCGGGTAGCTCTGTCAAAGTTTAAAACGGTGTATTGGTTGGTGTTTTTCATAGCATTAAGCTCGTCCATACCTTTAGTTCTGAAAGCTCCAGACCATATTTCTTCTAAAGTTATTTTCTGTTGAGCTACTATTGAAGAACAGCTAACTAAGAAAAGAAAGAGTGTAATTTTTTTGAGTGTCATATTGTTTTATTTAATAAAAAACCCCCAATAATAGGGATTTTTTATCAAATATCCATCAAATTTAACTTATTTTGGTAAAGATGTTTTTTTTTTATAATTTTACAAGCTTAACTACCTGCTATTTACTGAATATGATTAAACTTTACCATTTAATTCTAATTCTTTCTCTATACCTAATTTCTTCACCAAATTATGGTCAGCAGTACAACTTTGAAATAATCAACCAAGAGAAAGGATTTCCTTCATCATCAGTAAATAAAATTTTCAAAAGTAGTAATGGTTTACTTTGGTATGGTTCCAATGGAACGGGATTGATTCGTTATGACGGAAACAGTTTTATTAATTATAATAAATTCAATGAAATTGAAAATTTTTTCATAACTGATATTTTAGAAAGCAACAACGAACTTCTTTTGTTAACTAGATATAGAGGACTATTAATTTTTAATGGCAAAGAATTTACTAAGAAAGTGGATTACCCTGTAATTAATGGTAAGATTGATGTTATTGAAAAAATTATAAAAATTGGTTCTCAAGTTTATGGTGTGAGTTCTAAGAGAGTTTATGCTATTGATAAAGACAGAAAAATTAATCCTCTTTTAAGTATTGAAGGGAAAAAAATCAATGCCATTAATGCGGTCAGTAATTTAGAAAATGAAAGTTTATTAATAGCGACAGATAAAGGATTGTTTCAATATAAGGATAATACTTTTTTATTAGTCGATTTTGAAGACAAAAACATTTGCATTACTGAAAATAAAAAGACGTTTAATTATGTAGGTGATGATCAAGGGAATGTTTATATCTTACATTTTAATAAAGATAAGTATGTGTATAACAGGCTTATTACCAATGTTAAAGATAATAATGGAAATCCAATTGCAATTAATACTATTTATAAGACCGATTCCGGAAATATCTGGATTTCTGGAAAAAAATTTGAAGGAATAGGAGTTGTTTATAAATCAGGAAATTATGTTGTAATAGATTCAAAAAATGGATTTCCAAATACTGAAATCAATAATATTTTTGTTGAAAATAATAGTTTATACCTAGGTTCTATTAGTTTAGGCGTTATACAATTTAGTAATCAAACATTTGTAAAATATAATAGTTTTCCCGAATTAAGAACAAAATCTATTTTTTCTGTAGACGAATTAGACAATGACTTATTTGTTTTTAGTAGAGATTACGGTTTAAACGTTTTTAAGAAAAAAGATTTTTTTGATTTAGAGTTTAAAAAAAGAATCAATTTCAACGACAATGTTTCCTGTTTATTAGCACATAGAGAGAATTTACTCGTAGGAACTGCTAAAGGATTGTATTCCTATAAAGATGATTCTTTAACAACACTATTGCCCGATTGTAATGTTATTGAAATTAAAAAAGATTACAATAATCGAATTTGGCTAGGAACTTTAGGGAACGGACTTCTGGTTTTGGATACTAATTACAAAAAAATAGCTCATTTTTTTAAAAATGTTAACGTTCAGAATGTTTATAATGTTGAACAAATTAAAGTAGATAAATGGTTGGTTTCTACTGGGATGGGTTTGTATGTTGTTGAACTGCAAAACAACAACTTTGTAGTTACCAAAAAACTATTAAACAAACTATTATTTCTTAGCGCTAAAGACAAATACAATACAGTATGGTATGCTGGAGAAAGTAAAATTTATTCGGTAAATAGAAATGATGAAATTAAATCTTTTGGTACTAATGATGGACTTTCTTCAACTCTAATCTACACATTAACGGGTATAAATGACAATATTTTAGTAGGATCAAATTTAGGATTAGAACGGATTACCACAGATAAGAAAGGGAATATTGTAAATGTTGAAAGCCTCAACTCAAGCAATATGTTTGATGGAATTGAAACCAACATGGAATCAGATTTTGTTGATAGTGAAGGCAATATTTATTTTGGTACGGTAAAAGGACTTTACAAATACTTATATAAAGATCAAAAACCGCAAACTCTTGAAAAAGCGGCTCCTATTTTTATTACTAAGCTGTTAGTAAATAATAAGGATTACTCTACTGAAGAAACTAAAAATAAATACTTCAATGTTCCTAATGAAAATCATAATTTCAGTCACTCAGAAAATTCTTTAACTTTTCAAATAGGACAAATAAATAATTCTTTAGCTCAAAATAATTACTATTCATTCAAGCTGAAAGGATTAAATGATTTTTGGACAAAACCTACTAAAAGCAAAGATATTAACTACTATAATTTATCGCCAGGGAATTATAGATTTTATGTTAAAGAAGTAGATTCTTTAGGAAACGATTTAGGCAATATAACCTATTACTCATTTGTAATAAAGGCTCCTTTCTATACTACTTGGTGGTTTATTTTACTTATTTGTACTTTAACCATTTTTGCCTTTAATTATTTAGTCAGAGATTCTTCTAAATACAATAAAGATTTTGTAAAAAATATTTCAGAAACAGAATTGCAATACGATTTAAAAAATTACTTTTTATATTTTGGAATAATAATTATAACCACTCAAATTGCCTACTTTGTTTTTGAAATTTATAATGAAAATGAAGTTAAAACTAAAATCATTTTAGGCTTTTGCGCCATTTTCTTATATCTTTTTTCCTATATTCAAAGGATAAAGAAAAACTTGGAATGGATTTTTAGATTTTTCTTTATTCTTATTACACTAGTGGTACTCAATAATTTAAGCTATTCAGAGATAAATTTCGTTAGCTTTTCTGAGTTTTTGTTATTGTTGTTTTTCTCATATAATGTTTTTAAAAAATTCAGGAACTACATCATTTATACTATTATTATTGTTTCTTTAGTACTTTGTTTTTTAATTTTAGAAGAGGAAAATAAAGGTATTTATATTCAATTGTTGAGCGCGTCCTTTATTATCACAGTGATTAATTTTTACAGAAGAATAAATTTTTTAAATACACATGACAAATTAGTATTTACTAATAATATTATTAATCAATCTAATTCACTTACCATTGCATGTAATAAATATGGAAATGTAGTGTTTTGTAGTGATTCTATAGTAGATATTTTAGGATATGCTACCGAAGAAGTTTTAGGATATAACTTTTGGTATTTAACAGAGGATAAAGAATTTGAAAAAATTGACTATAATTTAAAATATAAACCAAATACCATTCACGTTAGGAAATTAAGAACCCACACAGGAGATTATAAGTATATTCAATGGAGTGATTTTAAATATTCAGACGATTTATTTATTGCTACAGGACACGATATTACTCAAAAAATAATTGCTGAACATGAATACCAAGCACTAATTCAAAATGCACCTGATATTATTTATGACATCAATAAAAATGGAGTAATTACATTGATTAATGATGCTACTTTACGAATTTTAGGATATAGAAAAGAAGAAATAGTAGGTACTCATTTTACTAATTTCTTGTCTGCCGAGGAAAAAGAAAAATCCTTGAAATATTATATTCCAGAAAATGATGAGCAAAATGATTTTGAGGCCTATGTTTTACCTGTTATTGCAAAATCTGGAAAAGTAGTTTGGTTTTCTCAAAAAGTAAGAATTAAACGAGATTTAGACAATAAACTGATTGGTTTTTCTTGTGTAATGAGAGATATTACTAGTACAAAAAAACTAGAAGAACAAATTTTTTACAAAAACAACGTTTTAACTCATTTGTCTAAATATACAAATAAGCTACTTCAAAAAGATGACTTAGATAATATTTTCGACAAAACATTAGGTGATTTCACCAAATCGATACAGTCTGATCGAGTTTGTTTTTATGAATTTGATGCTGAAAAAAGTGCTGTGAATCAAAAATTTGAATGGTTTGTTAAAGAGGAAAGATTACAAGTAAATAATATCGATTTTCAAGGTTTAAAAGTGGAAAATTATCCGCTACTTTTTGAAACATTATTTAAAAATAAATCCTATCAAATTATTACAGAGAAAGTAGTAGATGAATTCCATAAAAAAAGATTGCAAGAAAGAGGTATACTGTCCGCTTTATTAGTTCCAGTTTTTCATATCGATAAGCTTATTGGTTACCTCGGGTTCGATAATTTCCATGAGGTAAGAGTTTGGGATAAAGAAGAGATTATTATTCTGGAAACACTAGCAAACAATATTGCTACTTCAATTATTCGAATAAAAAATAAAAAAGGACTACAAGAAAGTGAAGAAAAATTCAAACTATTAGCTAATAATATTCCAGGAGGCGTTTATTTAGTTAAATATGATGAAAACCGAACTAAAGTATTCCTTAACGACGAATTTGAGAAACTAACAGGATATTCAAAAGAAGACTTCTTTATGGAAAGAGTCAAACTCCATGAATTATATCATGTTGAGGATAGAGAAAGAGCTATTCTAGAAATAGGAAATGCCATTAGAGACAGAAAATCGTTCTTAGTAACGAGTAGATTGGTTAAAAAGGATGGAACCGTAATATGGATTGAAGAACATGGAGAAGCAGTAACGGTAAACGGAAATATTGAATATCTAGAAGGTGTTTTAATTGATGTTACCGAAAGAAAAAAAGCGGAAGAAGCAATCTTAGCAAGAGAATTAGCAGAAACCTCAAACAAAGCAAAATCTGAATTTTTGGCTAACATGAGTCACGAAATCAGAACACCATTAAACGGAATTATCGGTTTTAGCAAATTATTGTTAAACACGAGTATAACAGAAGTTCAAAAACAATATTTACAGACAGTAAATCAGTCTGCCGAATCATTATTAGATGTAGTAAACGATATTCTTGATTTGTCAAAAATTGAAGCAGGTAAGTTGTCATTAGAAAACAGTAAAACAAATTTGCACACCATTATCAATCAATCAGTAGATATGGTTAAGTTTACGGCACATCAAAAGAATATTGAGTTAATTATCAATGTCGATGAACACATAGAAAGCACTATTTGGACAGATGAGGTTCGATTGAAACAAATTTTACAAAACTTACTAAGTAATGCGGTGAAGTTTACTCTGAAAGGACAAATAGAACTCAATGTAACCACTCAGAGTGTTACTAAAGGGAAGTCTAAAATTCGTTTTGAAGTAAAAGATACAGGAATTGGTATCAAACCTGAAAACAGAGGGAAAATTCTAGAAGCTTTCTCACAAGAAGATAGTTCTACAACCAGAAATTTTGGAGGAACAGGTTTAGGTTTATCTATTACAAACAGTCTATTAAAATTAATGGATAGTCAGTTAGAAATTAATAGCGAAGTAAAAAAAGGCAGTAGTTTTAGTTTTGAAATAGAGCTAAAAACAGAACCCTGTGAAAATAAAAATAGATTATTAAATAATAAATTTAAAAGAGCGCTTATAATTGAAGATAACCCTTTAGTATGTGAGGTAATCCAAAGAATGTTCAGTTCCTTAAACTTACCTTGTACGACTATTTCTTCTAAAGAAAATTGTATCGCTATAATAAAAGAAAATAAATATGATTTAGTACTAATCGACTATGAATTTTTACATAAAAAAATAACTAATGAAATCATTCAAACGATTAGTCAAAATGAAGAAAAGCATTTAATCATCATGCAAAATTCTACCTCAGATTTTATTTCAGATAAGAATTTAAAAAGCATTCATAATATCATAAAACCATTAAAAATAGGCGTACTTCAAAACTATTTAAATAAAATAAATAACCCATATTCTGATCAGCAAATCAACGAATTAAGTCTAGCCGATAGCCATAAAAATAAAATAAATATTTTAGTGGTTGAAGACAATAAAGTGAATATGCTGTTAACCAAAACATTACTTGCAAAAGCGTTTCCGAATGCCATAGTCTCAGAAGCATCAAATGGTTTTCAAGCAGTTGAAGTCTTTAAAAATGTAAAACCCGAAATTATTCTAATGGACATTCAAATGCCAGTCATGAACGGTTATGAAGCCACAGAATTAATTCGTAAAATAAATAAAGATGTCATTATCATTGCATTAACAGCTGGAGTAATAACAGGCGAAAAAGAGAAATGTCTAGATATAGGAATGAACGACTTTATTCTAAAACCAATTGATAAAGAATATTTTGAAAAAACCGTAATAAAATGGATAAAAACGGTGCATAATATTTCCGTTTAGTATCTTTGCAGTTACTTAAAAGAAGCGATCATTTATGATACAACATATAAAAGGTTTTTCTAAACTATCCAAAGAAGAAAAAATAGATTGGATTGCAAGCACTTATTTTGTAAATCCTAATGAAGCCAAGCAAATTGTTACTCAATATTGGAATTCTAACGAAGCCTTACAAAAGCTACACGACGAATTTATTGAAAACACCATTACCAATTTCTATTTGCCTTATGGAGTAGCACCTAATTTTAGTATCAATGGAAAAAGCTACACCGTTCCAATGGCTATTGAAGAAAGTTCGGTTGTGGCAGCCGCTTCTAAAGCCGCCAAATTTTGGGGTGAAAGAGGAGGTTTTAAAGCAACGGTAATCAATACTGAAAAAATAGGGCAAGTGCATTTCTTGTTCCAAGGAACATTTGAAAAATTAGAAACTTTTTTCAATACGATTAAACCTCAATTCTTTGCAGATACCGAAAATGCTACCAAAAATATGCAAAAGCGCGGTGGTGGTATTTTGGATATCCAATTAAAAAATAAAACACACGAGCTGCCAAATTACTATCAATTACATGCTACTTTTAATACCAAAGATAGTATGGGAGCCAATTTTATTAATACTTGCTTAGAACAATTTGCTAAAACACTCGAAAACGAAGCCCACGATTACGAAGCGTTTACCGATACTGAAAAAAACATTCAAGTAATCATGAGTATTTTAAGTAATTATGTGCCCAATTGTATGGTGCGAGCTGAGGTTTCTTGTCCGGTAGACCAAATGAGTGAAGATGCCAACATCAACCCTCGTGAATTTGCTGAAAAGTTTGTTACAGCAGTCAATATTGCGGAAATCGAACCTTACCGAGCAGTAACGCACAACAAAGGCATCATGAACGGAATCGATGCGGTGGTATTAGCTACTGGAAACGATTTTAGAGCGGTGGAAGCAGGCGTGCACGCTTACGCAAGTCAGTCTGGTCAATATCGCAGTTTGTCTCATGCCAAAATTGAAAACGATATTTTTACGTTCTGGATTGAAATACCTTTGGCGTTAGGAACTATTGGCGGACTTACGAGTTTGCATCCTTTGGTAAAATTTTCATTGGAAATGTTAGGCAATCCAAGCGCAGAAGAACTCATGCAAATTGTAGCGGTAACCGGTTTGGCGCAAAATTTTGCT
>NZ_PJQW01000001.1:366748-393424 GCF_004303025.1 Flavobacterium sp. J27
CCGTTCGCTCGTTAACCACTACAGGTATTCAGCAAGGACATATGAAAATGCATATTAATAACATTTTGAATCAACATCAAGCCACAAAAGAAGAAAAAATAAAAGTTTTGGATTACTTTAAAAACACCACTATTTCCCATAGTTTAGTGGTGGATTATTTAGAAAGTTTACGCCAATAATTTTTGGAGCTATTTCCTGCTGTACGCTATATCTGTCATTGCGAGGAAAGAAACAATCTAAAGGGATTGCTTCGTTCCTCGCAATGACAGGATGCCGCTTCCATCAGGGCTAAAAACACAATCATGCAAGAAAAAATATTTTACAGTAACGGAAAATTACTCCTTACAGGAGAATATGTGGTTCTGGATGGAGCTAAAGCTTTGGCTGTACCGACCAAATTCGGACAAAATTTAGTTGTAAATGCAGGTAGCAACAAAGAAATACATTGGACAAGTTACGATTCCGATGGCACGATTTGGTTTCAAGATACACTTCCTTTTGAAGCGATTCAAACCAAAAACCTTCAAGAATCCCATTCCAAAATTAAAAATACCTTATTAGAAATTCTGCATCAGGCTTTTCTTCAAAATCCAAGTTTTATCTTAGAAAGTGATGGCTATACGATTACCACTCATCTTACTTTTCCACGACTTTGGGGTTTGGGAACGTCTTCTACTTTAATAAATAATATTGGCTTTTGGCTAGAAATCGATGCTTTCGAACTCTTGCAAAAAAGCTTTGGTGGTAGTGGTTACGATGTGGCTTGCGCTCAAAATGGCGAACCTATATTGTACACTATTGAAAATGGCAAACCTACCGTGGAGGTGGTTGCTTTCAATCCGCCTTTTAAAGAAAACATTCATTTTGTGTATTTGAATAAAAAGCAAAGTAGTAAATCGGCAATTTCTAATTATATCAATAAACAACATCGCGTAGATAAAGTGATTGCAAAAATCAATGCCATTACGCAAGAAGCCTTAACGGTACAAGAAGGTCGCGATTTTGCCTTACTTATGGAAAAACATCAAGCCATTATGAGCGATGTGTTAGAAACCGAAACCGTAAAAGAACAACTCTTTCCCGATTTTAAAGGTGTCGTTAAAAGTCTCGGAGCTTGGGGTGGCGATTTTGTAATGGTACTTTCTAAAAACGACCCAACCGATTATTTTGTAGCCAAAGGGTACCCTACGATTTTGAGTTATGAGGACATGGTTTTGGGTAACTAAGGTTTCTTTTGTTAAATATTTTCTATTCCTAAAAGTGTAAGATTTTCAACAAATTAGGCTTTGTTGTGAAGTTGGATGAATGCTTTTGTCTATCTCAAAAGAAAAACCTACATTTGAACAAAGCACTTCAAAAATGAGAATAGAAACCGACCTAAAACTAGGCTTTAAAGACGTAATGATTCGTCCTAAAAGATCCACCTTAAGCAGTAGAGCACAAGTAGATTTACAACGCAATTTTAAATTTTTGCACAGTTCGTATGTGTGGAGTGGTGTGCCTATTATGGCTGCGAATATGGATACCGTGGGTACGTTTGAAATGGCTTTGGCTTTGGCAAAACACCATATTTTTACAGCGGTACATAAACATTATGCTTTAGACGATTGGGCGCAATTTCTCAACAAAATCTCAGATGATTTGTATTCCTATATTGCAGTTAGTACAGGAACAGGAAAAGAAGACGCAAAAAAGGTGCAAGAAATTTTTGAACATTTCCCAAAACTGCAATTCATTTGTATTGATGTAGCCAATGGCTATTCCGAACACTTTGTAAAATTTGTCAAACAAACCCGAAAACTGTTTCCAGATAAAGTTATTATTGCAGGCAATGTAGTAACGGGTGAAATGGTGGAAGAACTCTTATTAGCTGGTGCCGATATTATCAAAGTAGGAATAGGACCAGGTTCGGTATGTACTACAAGAGTAAAAACAGGAGTAGGTTATCCTCAATTATCTGCTATTATAGAATGTGCTGATGCGGCTCATGGTTTAGGCGGACAAATTATTAGCGATGGCGGCTGTGCCATTCCTGGAGATGTAGCCAAAGCGTTTGGAGCAGGAGCCGATTTTGTGATGCTCGGCGGTATGCTTGCTGGTCATGAAGAGAGTGGAGGAGAGGTGATCGAAATAAAAGGAGAAAAATACAAGCAATTTTATGGCATGAGTTCGGAAACCGCCATGAAAAAGCACGTAGGCGGTGTGGCCAATTATAGAGCCAGTGAAGGCAAAACCGTAAAAGTACCTTTTAGAGGCAAAGTAGAATACACCATACAAGACATTTTAGGAGGTTTACGAAGTACCTGTACTTATGTAGGTGCTGCTAAACTAAAAGAACTCACCAAACGCACGACTTTCATTCGCGTAGCCGAACAGGAGAATAGAGTGTATAATTCATGATTAAATAACAAAAGCCTATCCAAAAAGCAAAATCTTGTCAAGCTGAACTTGTTTCAGCTTCTTTTATTTCCATTTACCACACGAATAAATTACGCAGTAGCAATGCAACAGTAGTAATGTACCTTGTTACAGGTGTATTATAATAGGTTACTACAGTAAGTGACGTTGTTTACAAGTGCAAGAAGGCATACTCCTACGGTTTTTTTGAAATATACAAGTGTAAGAAAGCATATTCCTATAGTATTTTTGAAATATACAAGTGCAACAAGGCATACTCCTATGGTAAGTGATACAAATTACAAGTGTACAAGCGTAGATTACAATAGTGTCACTTAAAAACAAGTTTCCTTTAGATTAGGTGTTGATGACTATTTTAAAATAACAAAAAGCACAGTGAAGTGGCTTTTTGTTTTATATACTTTGCGCGCACGGATTACATTCTATATTTCCTATCCTTATTTGTAAAAGTTATTATATAGTTATCTTTTTTATTTTCATTAATTAATTCTATGTATATATATCTATACTTCCTTAATTTTTTAATAGGAACATTTAAAACTGAATTATTAATTTTAATTTCAATATTAGAATTTCTACTAACATATAATCTATCACCATAACCATGATTTATATTCATTATACCCTTTCGATAAACAGTATCTTTACTTGAAATAGAAAAAATATCATTAGGATTAAAAGTAAAGAACATTATGAAAGATTCTCTTTCGGAATTCATTATTTTGAAATCAGCATTACTTTTTTCTATATAATCTCTAGTCAAAGTTTTTTTTTCATTTATAATTTTTAATGTAGGACTACAACTACAACATAAAATAAAAATAATTAAATATCTGTACATATTATCCTCCTTTATTATAATCTGTATTATTTTCTGTATTATTTTCTTTATCATCATCCCCTGAGCTGCGCAAAGTCCGAAGTTTCGGACTCCTGACTTTGAGCTAAGATATAAAAAACAGTAACTTAAATAGGTAATATAAATGATTCTTTTATTTGTAAAAAAACTTCCCGCTATTCGTTTTTTAATTTTAGTTTTACACTTTAGGGCTACTTCTCATAAAATGATAGTAGGTAGGGTAGCAATTGGGTAGCATTACCATATATAGTAGTATATTTTTTATTTAAATATTTATTTTGCATGCTTTTAAATAAATATTCATGATGAAAAAAATTGGCTGCTTTATTTTCCTTTTTAGTGTTTTTAATTTTGTAACAGCGCAAGTTGGAGTGAATACAACTAGTCCAAAAGCAAGTTTAGATATTCAAATTAACGATGCTGCAAACCCCACGAATGAAGATGGAATCTTGATTCCTAGAATTGACACTTTTCCTTCCAGTAACCCAACTGCAGATCAAAATGCTATGTTGGTGTATTTAACTACAGCAGTTGGAACAAATAATCCAGGTTTTTACTATTGGGATAATGTCACAACCACTTGGATTGGTTTACAAAAAGCCGGAGCTATATCTAAAATTATTGATACCGATTTAGATACAAAAATTGATGTGGAAGAAACGGCTGATGAAGATATAATTCGGTTTACAAGTGCAGGTGTAAATGGATTAAATATTGTTGATAATCGAATTGAAACCACTGACGCTATTGGGCACACTATAAAAATTGGTTTTGAAGCAGGTTTAAACGATGATAGTAACTTCAGAAGAAATGTTTTTGTGGGTTATAGGTCTGGAAAATACAATACCACGGGTCTTGGCAATAATGTTATAGGGTTTGGAGCTTTAGAGTCGAATACAACTGGAACTGGAAATTCTGCTTTAGGGTATTTAACTATGAACAAAAATACTATTGGTAAAGATAATACTGCAGTTGGAAACCGTTCCCTCTATAATAATACAACAGGTAATCATAATTTAGCGTTGGGTTATGGAGCTCTTATAAGTAATACAACTTCTAATGCTAATATAGCTTTAGGTTCTTTCGGTTTAAGTGCATTGAATTCAGGAAGTGTTAACATCTCAATAGGATACCAAACGTTGGAATCATTAGTTACTGGAAATAATAATATAGCTATAGGAAGTAATGCAGGTAGATTAAATACAACTGGAAGTAATAATACTTTACTAGGACATGAAGCAGGTAAAAATGCTACATCAGCTTCCAATAATGTCTTGATTGGATATCAAGCTGGCCTCTCTGAAATGGGAAATAATAAATTATATATCGAAAATTCCGGTTCTGCTACACCTTTAATTTATGGAGAGTTTGATACCAATCTTTTACGTGTTAATGGAATTTTAGATATTAATAACGCCTATCAATTACCCACAACAGACGGAACTACCGGTCAGGCATTAGTCACAGATGGTGCTGGTGCAGTTACTTGGACAAATGTAAATAGTGATACAACTAAAATTATTGATACCGATTTAGATACACAAATTCAAGTTGAGGAATCACCTGATGAAGATAAAATTCGTTTCGATATTGCAGGTTCTGAAGTTGCAGTGATTACTTCTCGAGAAAGAGGTTCAATAGGAGTTGTTACTGATGACCCAAGAAGTACAATCCATATTTCTGATGGATCTACTTCTTCCAAAACAGTTTCAGATTTAGGAGGTTATGGTACCGCATTACAAATAACTGATGTTGCTATTCCTAGAATTTATTTTGAAGCTACTGCTCAAGGATTAAATAAAAAATTAATGGATTTAAGTTATTATACTCAAAAACTTAGATTTAGTTCCTTAATTGATGATGGTTCGGCCTTTGATAAGGAAAATATTCTAGTCATTGAAAGAGATGGTAATGTAGGGGTAGGAACAGGAAATCCTCAAGAAAAATTTCATGTATTAGGTAAAATTAGAATGGCTGATGGAACACAACAAGCGGGTTATGTAATGACTTCAGATGCTAACGGAACAGCCTCTTGGTCACTTCCAGTAAAGCAAAATAATATAATTGATGCCGATTTAGACACGAAAATTCAAGTAGAAGAAACAGCAGACGATGATACTATACGATTTGATATTTCTGGAACGGAGTATTTTACTATGAAAAATGGTCGAATCAATGTTTTAAATACAGGAAAATCAGTTTTTATAGGAGAAAACGCAGGATTAAATGATGATTTAAGCAATAACAGTAATATTGCTTTAGGAGGAAACGCATTTCTTAATGGAACTACTGGTAGCAATAATATTGCGATAGGCAATAATACTTTGTCTAAAAATAATAGTGATAGTAACATTGCAATCGGAACAGAAGCAATTAGAGAGAACACATCGGGGATTTATAACTTAGCATTAGGTTATAATACATTATTGACAAATACTACTGGAACACGTAATGTTATTATAGGATCTTTTGCTTTGAAAGATAATATGACTGGGTCTAATAATACTGTTCTTGGTTTTAATGCAGGAAGAACGGCTACAGGTTCTAATAATGTTTTTCTGGGTAATGCAGCGGGACTAAATGAAACAGGAAATCACAAGTTATACATTGAAAATTCATCTTCAGCAACTCCGTTGATTTATGGTGAATTTGATAATGATTTGTTAAGAATAAATGGTACGTTAGATATTAATAACGCCTATCAATTTCCTACAACAGATGGAACTACCGGGCAAGCATTAGTCACAGATGGTGCTGGAGCAGTTACTTGGACAAATGTAAATAGTGAAACAACTAAAATTATTGATGCCGATTTAGACACTAAAATAGAAGTTGAAACTTCAGCCGATGAAGATATTATTCGATTTTCTACTGAAGGAACAGAGTTTTTTAATATGAAAAACGGAAAATTAAATGTAATAAATACAGGTGAATCTGTTTTTATAGGTGAAAATGCGGGTTTAAACGATGATTTATCTACTAATTATAATGTCGCTATAGGAAGAAATGCATTATACACGAGTACTATTGGTTATCATAATACAGCAATAGGATTACATGCACTGTATAGCAACAATGAATACGGAAATACAGCTGTAGGTAATTATTCGCTAAAAAATAATACTACAGGTTATAATAATGCTGCATTTGGGTTCAATGCGTTCACAGCTAATGTTTCGGGTAGAAACAACCTTGCTTTAGGGGCTTATGCTATGTATACTAATAGTTCAGGAACTAACAATGTTGCAATAGGTATGAATGCTGGTAGAAATTCAACTGGAGATGGAAATGTTTTTATTGGAATATCATCTGGAAATAATGAAACAGGAAATAATAAGTTGTATATCGAAAACTCGGGTTCTTCAGCACCACTAATTTATGGAGAATTTGACACCGATTATTTACAAGTGAATGGTAATTTCGATGTAGGTGTGTCTGGAGATGGCACTATTGCTCGTGCTAATGCTTGGAATACTTTTAGTGACCGTCGTTGGAAAACCAATTTTAAAAAGATTGAGAATGCTTTAGATAAATTAAACCAAATTAATGGGTATTATTACAATTGGAAAGATAAAAAAGACCAATCACTACAAGTTGGAGTGATTGCACAAGAAATTGAAGCTGTGTTACCAGAAATAGTAAGTACAGATAAAAACGGTTACAAAAGTGTAGATTATTCGAAAATTTCAGCATTATTAATTCAAGTAACCAAAGAACAACAAGGTGTTATTGAAAAACAAGAAATTAAAATTGAAGAACTGAGTAAAAAATACACCGATTTGGCTAAAGAAATTGAAAATATGAAACAATTATTATCTTCAACAAAGGAATAGAATTGAAAATAGTATAAATAAAAAAACCACTCAATTGAGTGGTTTTTTTGTGGTACCTCCAGGAATCGAACCAGGGACACATGGATTTTCAGTCCATTGCTCTACCAACTGAGCTAAGGTACCTTCCAGATTCAGAAAGGTTGCTTGCTGAATGCGGGTGCAAATATAGAACCCTTTTTGTAATTTCCAAAACATTTTTTTAAAAAAATCAATTTGTATATTTGCCAATACAAAAAATAAAAGATGCTTTTAACTATCGATATAGGAAATACTAGAATAAAATGTGCTGTATTTGAACAAAATACACTTTTAGAAAAAATTATTTTTAATGAAAAAGAGGCGTTATTTTTTTTTAAAAAAATTTTTAAAAAATTTAATAAAATTACTTTTTCTATCTCTTCATCGGTAGGGAAATTAGAAAAAGAGTGTTTTGACTATATAGAAAAACATTCTAAATTAATTATTGTTTCTCATCAATTGCAGTTCCCTTTTGAAAATTTATATGAAACACCAGCAACATTAGGAATAGACAGGATGGTTTTAGCAGCCGGAGCATCTTTTGCCTTTCCAAACAAAAATTGTTTAATTATCGACGCAGGAACTTGTATTACATACGATTTTATTGATGCTAACAAAAAATACCACGGTGGAGCAATTTCTCCGGGAGTAAATCTTAGATATAAAGCATTACACAATTACACTGCAAAATTACCGTTATTAAAAAAAGAGGAAATAGATTATTTTATTGGAAATACCACAAATAAAGCAATTCATTCGGGAGTAATTAATGGTCTTACCTATGAAATTGAAGGATTTATTTCCCAATATTTTCATAAATATCAACATTTAACAATAATTTTAACAGGAGGTGATGCAGATTTTTTGGCTAAAAGATTAAAAAGCACCATATTTGCCAATTCAAATTTTTTATTGGAAAGTTTGAATTTTTTATTTAATTATGTACAAACACAAAATGATTAAAAAAATTATAATTTGTATCACACTTTTATCTAGTGTTATTGCTTTTTCTCAAAGAAGCACCTCTTCGCCTTATTCTTATTACGGTCTTGGAGAAGTACAATTTGGAGGTACTCAAAGTGCAAGATCTATGGGAGGGCTTGGGATTGAAGGAGACAGTATAAGTTTAAACTTGCTAAACCCAGCGTCTTATTCTCATTTAAAATTAACCTCTCTAGCTGTAGGTGCAACTACAACTTTTACAAATCTTATTAATGAATCGGATGAGGAAAAAGCAAGAAATACAGGTTTAGATTACTTGGCAGTAGGTGTGCCAATGGGTAAATTTGGAGCTTCTTTTGGATTAATGCCTTTTAGCGCTGTAGGGTACAATATTGCAAATGTGGGTGAAGATGAATTAGGTAATTCAACATCGAAAACAGCTACTGGAACAGGAAATATTAACAGATTCTTTGTTGGAGGTTCTTATGCTGTAAACAAAAACTTAAGTATTGGTATGGATTTTCAATATAATTTTGGAAATATTGATACACAAACAATTGAAGGAATTTCAGGTGTGCAATTATTGTCTAGAGAAAAGAATTCTTCTAGGATCTCTGGTTCCTCATTAAATTTTGGAGCATTATATAATAGAAAAATTACAGAAAAGTATAATTTATATGCTAGTTTTAGATATGCACCAGAGGCAAAATTAACTTCTAAAAATGAAAGGAATTTAGCTACAGTTACTTATACAGCAAGTGGAACTGAGGTGATAAATAATCAGCAAGATGTACCAGTTAATAACACAGATTTAATTATTCCTTCAAAACTTTCTTTTGGTGCTGGAATTGGAGAGAAAAACAAATGGATGGTAGGTACCGAAGTAAGCTTTCAAAATAACAGTAAATTAGTTAATAGATTTGATGATACATTCAGTGGAGCCACTTATGAAGATTCACAGAAGTATGTTGTTGGAGGATATTATATTCCAAAATTTGATTCTTTTACGAGTTATTTAAGTAGAGTAGTTTATAGAGCAGGTTTTAGATATGAAAACATTGGTTTGGTGGTAAAAGACAAAAGTATTCAAGATTATGGCATGAATTTTGGACTTGGATTACCACTTGGTTTTTCCAAAGTCGATTTAGGATTTGAATTTGGAGTTAGAGGAACCAAGTATAATAATTTAATTAGAGAGAACTACTTTAATCTTAGTATAGGTTTATCATTAAGTGATAAGTGGTTTAATAAGCGTAAAATTGATTAGTAATTTTTTAGAATAATTATAAAATGAGAACTAAATTATCTTTATTATTTGTAATTGCAGCAGGATTTTTTGCAAATGCACAAAGCAATGAAGCATGTACAGAAACATTAAGTTTAATGGCTTCATCGGTTAAGGCTAAGGATCCAGCAGGATACGACTACTTAACAACTTTAAGAAAAGATTGCCCTTCATTTGATAAAAGAGTTTACTCTTATGGAGAATTTGCAATCAAACAGAAAATAGATCAAGCATCAGGTGCTGAAAAAGAAAAATATGTTCGTGATTTGATGAAGTTTTATGATGAAAATTATAAATATTTCCCATCAGAAGGTGCTGGAGTAGATATGAAGAAAGGATTGGCTTTATTCAATTATAAACTAGGAACAAATGCCGAGATTTTTGGTCTTTTTGATAAAGCTTTTACAACAGACAAGGCTAATTTTGATTCAACAAGAGCATTATATGCTTACTTTGAAATATTTGTAAAAGACTATGAAGCTGGAAACAAAGGAATAGAGTTGCAACAAGTTTTTGATAAATATGATGATATTTTAGAAAAATTAAACGGATTAGAAAAAGAGTATTCTGACGCTAAAGATGTTTTAATTTCTAAAGAAGAAGCAGGTCAACAATTAGATAGCAAAGAAGCGAAAGCAAAAAGTAGATATGAAGCAAATTTAGAAGATATTGCTACTGTAACTTCTAGTATGGATGCTATTATTGTACAATTGTCTTCTTGTGATAAATTAATTCCTTTCTATCAAAAATCATTTGAACAAAACAAAACAAACAAAGTTTGGTTGTTAAGAGCTGCTGATCGTTTAGAAGCGAAAGAATGCGATGGAGATCCGTTATTCTCAAAAATTTCGGAAGCGCTTTTAAAAGTAGATCCAAGTGCACCAGCTTACGAAAAACAAGGAATTGTTGAATACCAAAAGAAAAATACTTCAAAAGCGGTTGAGTATTTAAATAAAGCTGCTGAAATGTATACAGATAACTCTAAGAAAGCAAATGTTTATATGAAAATTGCTTCTATTTATTCAAAATCAAATAAGAGCCAGTCTCGTAACTATGCTAAAAAAGCATTAGCAGTTAAGCCTTCTTATGGTAAAGCCTATTTGTTAATTGCGCAATTATATGGAAGTAGTATTAATGATTGTGGTGGTGATCAATTTGATAAAAGAGCCGTATATTGGTTAGCTGCAAACTATTGCGATAAAGCAGCTTCAGTAGACTCTTCTTTAAAAGCAACAGCTTCTAAAATGGCTGCTGGTTATAGAGCCTCAGCTCCTTCAAAAACAGAGATATTTACCAATCCAAAAGGGAACATGTCTGGAAAAAGAATTGCATTTGATTGTTGGATTGGAGAAAGTGTAACAGTTCCTACACTTTAAAATGACAAAAAAAAATAGAAATACAATTAGTAACATAGCCACGATAATTAGTATCGTGGCTATGTTTATTTCTTGTGAAGGTTCGTTAAAAGACGTTCAAAAAATTAACCGATCTTCCTTTCTTCCTAGTGGAGAAGCAGATTCTATTAATTTGAAATATACAGATTCGGGCAGAATCAAGTCTGTTCTCAGAAGTAAAAAAATGCTTGACTACAGCAATATAGAGAATGGATTTACAGAATTTCCTCAGGGTGTTTTAGTAACTATGTTTGACGAAAACAATAAAACAACCGTAATTCAATCTAATTACGCTATTACATATAAAAAAACGGACATTATAGATTTGCAAGGTAATGTGATAATTACATCACATGATGGCAAAAAATTAGAAACAGAACAATTGTATTTTGACCAGAAAAACGAATGGTTCTTTACTGAAAGACACTTTAAATATTCAGATGGAACAGGAGGTTTCTTGCAAGGACCTGGAGTAGATTTTAGCAAAGATTTTAAAATCTTCAATATGCAAACTAGTAATGGTGAAATTAATAATGTAGACGAACAACAATAGCATTATTTTCGATTTAATTTATTACTTTTGGTAAAAAATTATCAAAATGAATTACATCAAGTATATTCAATACATTTATCTTTTATTTGCTGTTTTCTTTATTTATGATGCTATTGCAAAATTTATGCATGATGAAGGAAATTATATATTAAGCCTGCTTTTTGCTGGATTAGCAATTTTTATGTTTTTCTTCAAAAGAAAATTTTATAACAAATACAAAAAGAATCAAAAATAAGGTATGGAAATAGCCATCATCGTTATTTGCTTACTTTTATCTGCCTTTTTTTCAGGTATGGAAATTGCCTATGTTTCTTCAAATAAAGTTTTTTTATCTATCGAAAAAAAACAACATAATTTCAATGCTAAAATTTTATCCAAACTGATAGAAAAACCCTCTCAATTTATTACCGCTATGTTGGTTGGTAACAATGTAGTATTAGTTGTTTATGGTATTTATTCAGGAGATTTACTAATGAATTGGATTAATTCATTTAGCTATCATTTTTCCCCATTCGTCAGTCTGTTATTGCAAACATTACTTTCAACTGCAGTAATCTTAATGACGGCCGAATTTTTACCCAAAGTGTTTTTCCAAATTTATGCTAATTCCTTTATTAAGTTATTTGCAGCTCCAGCCTATTTATTTTATCAATTGTTTTATTGGGTATCCAAATTTATTATCTGGATTTCTGATTTTATTTTAAAGCGATTTTTTAAAACTGATGGGGACCAAGTGCAAGATTATTTTAGTAAAGTAGAGCTGGGTAATTATATTAGTGAACAAATGAATAGCATTTCAGATGAAGACGAGATTGACTCTGAAATACAAATTTTTCAAAATGCACTAGAGTTTTCCGACTTAAAAGCACGTGATATCATGACACCCAGAACAGAAATTTCTGGATTAGATATTTTAGATTCAGTTACAGAACTAAAAGAATTGTTTATTGGTACAGGCTATTCTAAAATCGTGATATACCAAAATTCCATAGACGACATTTTAGGATATGTGCATTCTTTTGAATTGTTTAAAAAACCGAAAACGATAAAATCGGTAATGATTCCTATTGAATATGTTCCTGAAACTATTTATATTAAAGATTTACTAGACATTCTTACCAAAAAAAGAAAAAGTATGGCCGTTATTTTAGATGAATATGGAGGTACTTCTGGTGTTGTAACGGTAGAAGATATTATTGAAGAACTTTTTGGTGAAATTGAAGATGAACACGACTTAGATGAAGAATTGATCGATGAAAAAATAGAAGAAGGGGTGTATCTTTTCTCAGCTCGATTAGATGTAGAATTTATCAATGAAAAATACAATTTAGATATACCAGAAAATGATTCCTATAGTACTTTAGGAGGTTTTATAGTTCACAACACTAAAGAAATTCCTCAAAATAAAGAGAAAATTAAAATTGAAAACTTTGAAATTACGATTCATTCTGCCTCAAATAAAAAGATAGAATTAGTTCGACTTTCAATCTTAGAAGAAAAACAATAAAAAAATCATAAAAAATTAATAGAAATTATAACTTTTCTATTTTATTATTAAATAGATAATTGTATTTTCGCCCACTGAATTAAATTAATATACAAAATGGCAGTTTTAAATAATATTAGAAAACGTTCTGGATTACTTATCATTATTATTGGTCTTGCATTATTTGCATTTCTATTACCAGGATTATTTAAAAGTGGATTTAGCCTAGACAGTAATAATGTTGGAGAAGTAAACGGTACGGATATTCTTGCTCAAGAATTTATGGTGAAAACAGCCCAACTGGAAAAACAAAGTCAACAAGGGCAAATGAGTGCTACACAAGCTATGAACTCTGTTTGGGAACAAGAAGTGAGAAGTATTATCATTAATGAGCAAATTGAAAAAATTGGATTGGGAATTGGTAAGGAACAATTAATTAATGTTATTAAAGCCAATCCATATTTTGCACAAAATCCGCAGTTTTTAAATGAAGCTGGTGCATTTGATGAAAATAAATTTAAAGAATTTGTAAAATCAATTAAAAATGATCCTAATCAAGAGCGTTGGGCTCAATGGTTAGATTTTGAAAATGAAGTTGAAAGATCTTCTGTTGAACAATTATATTATAATTTACTTAAAGGTGGTGTATACACTACAAAAGCTGAAGGTAAATTTAAACATATATTAGATAATAAGAAAGTAGATTTTGATTACGTTACGGTTTCTTTTGCTACTGTAAACGATGATGAAGTTAAAGTTTCAGATGATGAAATTATGGCTTATATGAAGAAAAACACAAAGAAATACAAATCAGATGAAACAAGAAGTATTGATTATGTGTTTTTTGAAAATAAACCATCTCAAAAAGATGAAAAAGATTTAGAAGAGCAATTTTATGGTTATGTGAATGGAAGTGTTAACGGAAATGATACTGTACCAAGTTTTAAAGATATTAAAGTAGAAAATATTGCGGCTTTTGTAAATAAAGAATCTGAAACACCATTTGATTCAACTTATGTAACAAAAAGCGATATTCCGGTAGAATTTCAAGAACAATTATTCAATTTGTCTAATGGTGAAGTATTTGGTCCTTATGTTAATAAAGGGTACCAATCATTATCAAGAATGATGGAAAAAAAATCAAATGCTAGTGCAAAAGCGAGTCACATTTTATTAGCTTATGCGGATGCAGAAAGATCTTCTGCAACCAGAACGAAAGAAGAAGCACAGGCTTTAGCAAATAGTTTATTAGCACAAGCTAAAGCTGACCCAAATAGTTTCGCTGCTTTAGCACAAGCTAATTCTGACGATCCAGGTTCTAAAAACAATGGCGGTGAATATGACAACATTACACCTGGTCAAATGGTACCAACATTCAATGACTTTGTTTTCAATAATCCTGTAGGAAGTATTGGTGTAGTTGAAACAGATTTTGGTTTTCACGTAATTAAAGTATTAGCAAAATACGATGCAGTTCAATTAGCTACAATAACTAAAAAAATCGAGCCGTCTGATGCTACAATAGATAGTAACTACAATACGGCTAGTCAATTTGAGTCTGATGCTTCAGGTAAAAACTTTGAAGAGGTAGCTAAAAATGCAAAAGCAACAATTGTACCAGCAAGCAATTTAAGACCTTCAGACGAGTATGTACAAGGTTTAGGAGCACAAAGAGAAATTGTTCGTTGGGCATTTAATACAGATACTAACAAAGGAGATATTAAACGTTTTGAAATTTCTAATGGATTTGTAGTAGCCATCTTAAAAGACAAAAACGAAACAGGACTATTAAGCATGGATATTGCAAGACAATCTGTAGGGACAATTTTAAGAAACGAGAAAAAAGCAGAAATCATTAAAAAGAAAATGAACGGAACTTCATTAGAAAATGTAGCGAAAGCAACTGGAGGTTCGGTTAATAGTAGTAATGATGTAGCTTTAGGTATGCCAAATGTTACAAACATTGGACCAGAGCCAAAAGTAGTAGGTACAGCTTTTGATTTAGAAGCTGGAAAAACGTCTGGCTTAGTAGTAGGTAACAGCGGTGTGTTTATGGTTAAAACTAAGAAAGTAACCAATGCTCCTGAGATTAAAGACTTCTCAGCTGCTGTAACACAAAAGCAATCACAAGAGGCAAATGCAGCACAAACAAGAGCATATCAAGCTTTAAAAGAGAAAGCTGATATTACGGATAATAGAGGTAAATTCTAATAAAGATTTATTTCTTACATACAAAAGCCCTTACAATTTGTGAGGGCTTTTTTTATGTTTCAATTGTTTTAATTGAAAAGTTGTTTAAATCTTTGCATTACATTTATTGCAAAAACGAATAAAACCGCTTAGAAACGCTTTTAAATGACAAATAATGCTATTGTTTGAATGAAGTTCTTATTAAATGTAAATAAGTTATTATAAGGAATACTTTATTCGCGTAGAAGAAGAGGGAAATAATTCGTGTAATTGATACTTAAAAAAATAAAAGCTCCAGTAAATGTGGCTTTTTTAAGTTTGTGGGCGCTGATTTACAACCGAATTGACGAAGTAAATCCGCGCTATAGAGTTTTTAATTGAAAAAAAAATTTTCAAAATTTGGTATTGCTTTGATACATGAAAGAAGTTTGCTACTAATTTCTAGTTTTGGGTTTTCCATGATATATAATTCCTTTATTTTTTTAAATTACATATAGAATTAGGTAATGAGGTTAAACAATTTTTATTTAAACTAAGTACTTCAATATTCTCTAATAATCCAATTTGATCTGGTAATTTTCCAATACCATTATTACTTAAATTAATTCTTCTTAAATTTATAAGATTGATTATTTCAGACGGTATCTCAAAAAAATCACCTTCTTGTATATCAATTTCAATTAGATTTTTCCATTTAAAAATTACTTCTGGAAATGTTTTACTATTTGGCATCTTAATACTTAAGAACTCTACCTTTTCTAATATTAGCATATCTGAAATATCAATTACATCTGAAATTACTCTAATAGAACGTAAGTTAGTAAATGAATTAAATTCATTTGATAAAGAAATTTTTTTTGTAGAATGAATTTCTATCTCTTCGGTGTTAGAAAAAATAAAAATGAAAGAAGGGATATGATCAAAATTACCTCTTATTATTATTTGTTTAACTTTTAGGCTTTCATTGATATCCATATTCATTATTTGATGTTCAATTTCTATATTCTTTTTTGAATCTAGAATTATATCAATTTCTGAACTGTCTAGAGAAGTAATTGTCAATTGTCCAAAAACAAAATTGCTTAATAATAACATTAATAATTTCATATATGTTAATTAAAATTAACTGCGCGAAAAAGTTTATAACCTTTGGATATATATTCCTTTGTATCAAAATCAAATGTACTTATTTCAGCGTAAATTTCTTTCAACGGTCCACTTCGTCTAGTTCATTGATGCTAATAAGTAAGGCCTATAATGTCTCCATTTGTGTCGTAATTATAATTTAAAAATTCAGCTGCGCAAAGTTTCCCTACTTTGAGCTAAATTATAAAAATCATAGACTTTGCGGAGCTGGGGGTGCTCTTTTAGTTATTTATAAAAACGTTTAATATCTCAAATATAGACTTTTTTAAGATGGTTTTTGTGTATTTTAAACTAATTATAAACGCGTAATGTAGTAGAATTAACTTGTTGTACACGGTATCTTTTCATAGCATATTGTTTTCCAGGTGCTTGTCCTGAAAAAAAACTATATTCTGCATCATCACAAGCGCAAATGGCTTTAATTCCTTCAATAGTCATAGTGGAACAACTCGATAGGGGTTGGTTAGGACATGCGGCATCATAAGCTACATAATTATTGCTTCCAGCGTTAAATACAATTACCCCTCTCACACCAGCGGCTCCAGAATTGATATATACCGAATTACTTACAAATTGTAAATTATTATACTGTGGTAAACTGAGATTAATCGTTATATCTACTGGATAATTTGGTAAATAGGGATTGTTATTGTTTATAGAATCGTCTTTATTGCAGCTTAATAAGAGCACAAATAAAAATAGGTATATATAGATTTTTTTCATTTTAACATAAATATTTTAAAAACCAAATGTAATTTATTTAACTTTGACTAACTAAAAAAGATTCATAAATTAATTTTAAAAAATAAATTAGTATCTTTGCATAAAGGAATCCCATTTTTGTGGGATTCTTTCTATTTATATAAACGATGAAGTTATGAGTACAGTATCTTATTATACAGCAGAAGGTTTAAAAAAACTTAGAGAAGAGTTAGATCAATTAAAAAGCATAGAACGTCCAAAAGCATCTCAAGCTATTGCTGAAGCGAGAGATAAAGGAGATTTGTCTGAAAATGCAGAATACGATGCAGCAAAAGAAGCACAAGGTCTTTTGGAAATGAAAATTGCTAAAATGGAAGAATTGGTGGCTAATGCTCGTTTAATTGATGAATCGCAATTAGATGTTTCTAAAGTATTGGTGTTATCTACGGTTAAAATAAAAAACCAAACAAACGGTATGGAAATGAAATACACTTTGGTTGCTGAAAGTGAAGCCGATTTAAAAACAGGAAAAATTTCTGTAACATCTCCAATTGGTAAAGGGTTACTTGGGAAAAAAGTGGGTGAAATTGCGGAAATTAAAGTGCCAAATGGAACTTTGAATTTTGAAATTTTAGAAATTACAAGAGATTAAATATATGGCTTCAATTTTTACAAAAATTATTAATGGAGAAATTCCTTGTTATAAAATAGCGGAAGATGAAAATTTCATCGCTTTTTTAGATGTGAACCCTAATGCGAAAGGACATACTTTATGTGTACCTAAAGTAGAAATTAATAAGATTTTTGATATGGATGAAGCATTATATCTAGGATTGATGTCTTTTTCCAGAAAAATAGCCAAAGCCATAGAAAAAACAATTGAATGTAAAAGAGTAGGTGTTGCAGTCGTAGGTTTAGAAGTGCCTCATGTTCATGTGCACTTAATTCCTTTACAGGATATGGACGACATGCGTTTTCAAAGAAAAGCTACTTTGGAAAAAGCAGAATTTGAAAGTATTGCACAGGCTATAGCAGCTAATTTATAATAAAAAATCCCGATATTCATCGGGATTTTTTATACAGTTTCTTTTTTATAACTCACCTGTATAGTTGTTCCTTTTCCTATTTCTGAATGCACCACCTTAATGCTCCCTTTGTGATATTCTTGAACAATTCTTTTGGTAAGTGATAAACCTAATCCCCAACCTCTTTTTTTTGTCGTAAATCCAGGTTCAAAAATTTTAGTAAATTGATTCTTTGGAATTCCTTTACCTGTATCAGTTACTTTAATACGTACCTTGTTTTTGTCTTCTGTGATGGCTATTTCTAATTTTCCCTTTCCTTTCATTGCATCTATAGCATTTTTAACTAAATTTTCAATGGTCCAACTATGTAAAATAGGGTTTATTGGTATCGTAATCGCTGTTTCAGTACTCTTAAAAATAAAATCAACATGATTGGAAGTTCTCGACTGTAAATATTCAAAGGAGTTTTTTGTTTCTTCCACAATATCAAGTTGTTCTAAAATAGGTTCGCTTCCTATCTTTGAAAAACGGTCGGTTATGGTTTGTAAACGATTAATATCTTTTTCTATTTCTTGAATGGTTGTGGGCTCTACATTGTCTAGCTTTAAAATTTCTAACCAACCAATTAAAGAGGATAATGGTGTTCCTATTTGATGTGCTGTTTCTTTAGCCATACCAGCCCATAATTTATTTTGGGTTGCCATTTTAGTTGCTCTATAAAAATTATATACAACAGCTCCAAATAAAATGATAATTAATACTAAAGCAATAGGATAATATTTTAATTTATTTAAAAGTGGAGAATTACCATAATAAATTAAACGATAATTATTATTGGTAAGATCCATTTGTATTGGTTGGTTTTCAGATTTCATTTTTTCAAAAAGCCTTCTCAGTTGAATACTGTCTCCAGCAATTTCAGAATCTAGGTTGTTACTGTTTAAAATTATCCCTTCACTATTTACTTCAATCATTGGATTAGAACCATTTGCTTGAATAATTTCAAAAGGTAAACCAACTTCTGTATCACCATCAGCATTTGCTAAGGTTTTTTGGGCTGAAACCCAAAGTTCCATCTTTTTTCGCTCGTCATTTTTAAAGATTTGGAAAAATACATAGGTATTCCATAAAATAACAATAACGATTAAGAAGGAAGCTAAGATGATAAACCAACGGGTTATATTTCTTTTTTCAGAAAATTGCATACATATAATTTGTAAGTAAAAATACTAAAAAATGTATTTTACAAATCGTTTTTTAATTATAAAACGTGTATTATAAAAGGATATTTTATAGGAAGTTTAATTTTAAAAAGAGATAGTCCTAAAATCCATTTGGGTTGGTCTTAAAAATATGTAAATTTGTAAAAATCTTATTTACGAATGGTATCAATTAATCCAAAAGAAATAGCTCCAGCTAAATTACAAGGGTATTTACAAGGTGCTGTTGCACCAAGACCCATTGCTTTTGCAAGCACTATAGATGCAAACGGAAAACCAAACTTATCTCCATTTAGTTTTTTCAATGTATTTAGTGCTAATCCGCCTATTTTAGTTTTTTCACCATCAAGAAGAGTTCGAGATAATACGATTAAACATACTTTGATTAATGCACAAAATACTAAAGAAGTTGTAATTAATATCGTAAACTATGATATGGTTCAACAAATGTCTTTATCTAGTACAGAATACCCTGAAGGTGTTAATGAATTTGAGAAAGCGGGTTTAACCATGTTGTCATCAGATCTTGTAAAGCCATTTAGAGTAGCGGAAAGTCCAGTACAATTTGAATGTAAAGTAAATGATATTATTGCTTTAGGAAAAGAAGGTGGTGCAGGAAACTTGGTTATTTGTGAAGTAGTAAAAATTCATATAGATGAAGTTGTTTTAGATGCTAATGGAGGAATTGATCAACATAAGATAGATTTAGTAGCGCGTTGTGGTGGCAATTGGTACTCAAGAGCAAATAGTGGGTTATTTGAAGTGGAAAAACCCCTTTCAACCATGGGAATAGGGGTAGATGCTATTCCAGATTTTATAAAAGCAAGTAGTGTTTTTAACGGAAATGATTTAGGTATTTTAGGAAATATCGAAAACATTCCATCTGAAGAAGAAATTACTATCTTTGTAAACGAAAATTTTACTGTTAAAGCGGTTTTAAGTAGTGATGATATTACAAAAAAGCACGAACTAGCAAAACAGTATATTGATAATAATGAAGTTTTAAGTGCTTGGAAAGTACTATTAGCAAATAAATAAATTAGAAAGAAATGGAAGTAACAGGAAGAGTAAAAGTAATTAATCCAGTACAGCAAATTAGTGCTACATTTAAAAAAAGAGAATTAGTAGTTACTACAGAAGAACAATATCCGCAACATATTATGATTGAGTTTACTCAGGATAAAGCAGATTTATTAAATAATTTTGCACCAGGGGAACAAGTAAAAGTATCAATCAATTTACGTGGTCGTGAATGGGTTAATCCACAAGGAGAAACAAAATATTTTAATTCTATTCAAGGTTGGAGAATTGAAAAATTACAAGCTGAAGCACCTGTAACTGGGCAAATGCCTCCAATGCCAGCTGCAGATGCTTTTGAACCAGCAACCAATTTTAATGAAGAAGAACACGACGATCTTCCTTTTTAAAAATAATACCCTATAAATTAGAAGTCAGAAATTTTAGTCAATGCTTAAATTTCTGACTTTTTTAATACTGAAGTTTTTAATTTCGAATTTTCTACCATGCATTTTTTAACAAAAGATATCTATTTTCCACCAGTAGAAGAAGCTTCACCTGAGGGTATTTTGGCTGTAGGAGGCGATTTGTCTATCGAACGTCTGTTATTAGCGTATAAGAGCGGTATCTTTCCTTGGTTTGAAGAAGACGAGCCCATACTTTGGTGGGCACCAGAAGAACGTATGGTGTTGTTTTTTGAAGACTTGAAAATTTCAAAAAGTATGCGCAATGTGCTCAACCAAAAGAAATTTAAAGTTACTTTTAATACCGCTTTTAAAGAAGTGATTTCCAATTGCAAAAAAATAGTTAGAAAAGACCAACCAGGCACTTGGATTACCGATGAGATGGTGGAAGCTTATTGTAAACTACATGAAATAGGTGTTGCTAAAAGCGTGGAAGTTTGGTTAGGAGAAGCATTAGTAGGAGGTTTATATGGTGTCGATTTAGGACATGTTTTTTGTGGCGAAAGTATGTTTTCAAAAGTTTCCAATGCGAGTAAAGTAGCCTTTATTCATCTGGTGAAATTTTTGGAACATAACAACTATCGCATTTTGGATTGCCAAGTCTATAATGATCATTTGGCTTCATTAGGTTGTGTGGAAATTGATAGAGATGATTTTATGATGGTTTTAAAACACGGGTTATGATTTTATTTTTGACGGGTAATATTGCCCCATTTATAGTTGCTATACTTTTTTTGTCTTTATTAATTATAGGGATAGTTTTTTTAGTCTTGCATTATACTGTAAAAAGCAAGATGCATTTCATTTGGAAGATAGTACTTTTTCTTTTAGCAGTTTTGTTGACATTTATATTTCTATTAAACAATATTAGTGCTTTCATTTAATTTTTAAAATTTTAGCTTCCTAAATTGCCATTCTAAAGTATTCAACACAATCAATTCGTTGGTTAAACAAGGTAAATCGGTAATTACTTTTAAGGTTTCATGAGCCATCATTGTACCAATAATACCTGGTAAAGTACCTAAAACACCATTCAAACTACAATTAGGAACATCTTCTGGATTGGGTGGTTCAGGAAAAAGATCTCTAAGACTTTTACTCCCTTTATGATTGAACACAGCAACTTGTCCTTCGAATTTAAAAATACTACCATAAATTAATGGCTTTCCTAGTTTTACACAGGTATCGTTCACCAAATAACGCGTAGTAAAATTATCACAACCATCTATAATTATATCAAAATTGGAAAGAATGGGTTCGCAGTTAGCTATTGTAATTTTTTCATTAAAGACTTTATAGTTTATGTTCGGATTTAATTCTTTCAATAGTTCTAAGGCAATAGTAGCTTTGGGCAAACCAATCTGATTTTCGCGATATAAAATTTGTCGATGCAAATTAGATAATTCGATTACGTCAAAATCAACAATACCAATTGTTCCTACACCTGATGCTGTTAAATATTGTAAAATAGGACAACCTAGTCCACCAGCTCCAATTACTATTATTTTTGCCTTTTTAATTTTTTCCAGACCTTCGTTTCCTATTTCAGGAAGTAGCATCGGTTTGGTGTAACGTAAATAATCTTGAATACTAAGCATTTTTCACCTTTAATTTTTTCAGTTTTTTATATCGTAAATATTGCTACTTTAGACTTTATGACTTTCCCCTTGATGACTATAGGTTCTATCCCAATCTTTCCAAACGGGTTCATATCCTTGCTGTCGTATAATTTCTGCCATTACATCGGCCGAACGCTCATCGCTAGTTTCAAATTGTTCCAACGATTGTTTGTCTACACGATAACCACCTGGATTGGTTTTCGAACCCGCGCTCATGGTGGTTGTTCCAATGGGAATAATATGATTTCTAAAATTCTCATTTTCTCGAGTTGAAATGGAAATTTCTAAATCGGGATTCCAAATACGATACGCACAAATTAATTGCGTAAGGTCTTTATCATGCATGATAAAATTAGGCTCTATTATGCCTTCAGCAGGTCTAAGTCGAGGAAAGGATACCGAATATTTGGTTTGCCAATAGGTTTTCTGTAAATAATCGATATGTAAGGCATTAAAGAAACTATCGGTTCGCCAATCTTCCAAACCTAATAACACACCTAATCCTATTTTATGAATGCCTGCTTTTCCAATGCGATCCGGAGTTTCTAAACGAAATTCAAAATTTGACTTTTTGCCTTTCGGATGATACTGTTTGTAGACTTCTTGATGATAGGTTTCTTGGTAAACCAAAACGGTATGCACACCTGCTTCATGTAAATGAAGATATTCTGTTTCACTAAGCGGTTGTACTTCTACCGAAATAGTAGCAAAATGTTTTTTAATAATTGAGATAGCATTTAAAAAATAGTTGATGTTAACGGTATAATTGGCTTCTCCTGTAACTAGTAAAACATGATTGAAACCCGCTTCTTTTAAGACTTCAATTTCTGCTTTTATTTCACTATCGGTCAATGTTTTTCTTTTAATCTTGTTGTCCAAACTGAAACCACAATACGTGCATATATTCTGACATTCGTTGCTTAAATATAAAGGTGCATACATTTGGATGGTTTTTCCAAAGCGCTGTTTGGTTAACAAATGGCATTTTTGAGCCATTATTTCTAAATAATCGGCTGCAGCTGGAGCAATAAGATGTAAGAAATCGGTTAGCGTGCACTTTTCTTTCGAAAGGCTTTTTTCCACATCTACAGCCGTAGTTTGATATATTTTGTTTTGAATGGTTTCCCAATCATATTGTTTGAATATTTCATTGAATGTGCTCATCTGTTTTGGTTTTGAAAAAATGACTATTTAGGAATGTCTTTATTCATTTAAGAACGCGGTTAAGGGACTCGAAGCTTGCGCTAGAGTAGAAGTTTGACCCAATTGAGCTTCATACGCTTTTCTGCCAGCAAATACAGCTTCTTTAAAGGCTTCGGCCATTAGTTTTGGATTTTGTGCAACCGCAATGGCTGTATTTACTAAAACCGCATCAGCTCCTATTTCCATAGCTTTTGCTGCATCAGATGGAGCACCAATACCCGCATCTACAATAACAGGCACTTTACTCTGTTCAATAATGATTTCTAAAAAGTCAATTGTTTTTAACCCTTTGTTGCTTCCAATTGGGGATCCTAAAGGCATCACAGCGGCTGTTCCAGCATCTTCTAAAAGTTTGCATAAAACAGGATCAGCATGAATATAAGGTAACACGATGAAACCTTCTTTTGCTAAAGTTTCGGTTGCTTTTAAGGTTTCAATAGGATCTGGTAATAGGTATTTGGGATCGGGATGAATTTCTAATTTTAGAAAAGAGGTTTCAAATGCATCTCTTGCCAATTGAGCGGCAAAAATAGCTTCTTTTGCATTTCGTGCACCAGAAGTATTAGGTAATAAATGAATATGTTTATGATTCAAATGGGAAAGAATAGCGTCGGTTTCTGTTTCAAAATCGACTCTTTTTAACGCTACAGTTACTAATTCGCTTTCGGAAGCCAAAATAGCTTCTTCCATTTGTTGGTTGGAACCAAATTTACCCGTTCCTAAAAACAAACGGGAAGAGAAGGAAGTCGTTCCTATTTTAAATGTTGACATATATTTTTTCGTTTAGTGTTGTTATAAGTGATGGGTTTTGGGTAAGTAGACCAGAGAGTGCCACACCATGAAGACCAGTTTCCATTAGTAAATCGATATCTTCTAAAGTAATACCTCCAATGGCTATGACTGGTGTAAAAATGCTTTTTTGTTTCATTCTCTGAAGCAGTTTTTCATAGCCTTCTAATCCAAGAATGGGACTTAGTTTTTCTTTGGTAGGAGTAAAACGGTAAGGACCCAGACCAATATAATTGCAGTTTTCGAGTGTTCTTTGTACAATATGTTCCCAAGTATTAGCCGTACCACCAATAATTTTTTGGTTACCTAAAAGATTTCTGGCAGCCTTAATGGGCATGTCTTCTAATCCTAAATGTACACCGTCTGCGTCTAGTTGACAAGCCAAGTCTACCTTGTCATTAATAATAAAAGTGGCTTCATACGATTGACAAAGAACTTTGGTTTGCTCTGCAACAGTGTAAAAATCTTGGGCGTTGGTATTTTTAAAACGCAATTGGACCCATTGACAGCCATGATCTAAAACATTTTTAATGTTTGAAAGTTGTTCTTCTATGGTGTTTCCTTGTGAAATATACTGTAGTTTGTTATGCATAATGATATCCTAATAAAGTGGGATTGGAATTGAGATAGTTTTCAATATATAATTTGCCATTTTTGCAGGAAGTAAATACATCTTCTCCCAAAGCAAGATGCGCGGCAATTGCAGTCGCTAAGATACATCCTGAACCATGTTTTTGATAACGTACCTTATTTGTAGGTGGTATACTTATTTTTGTTTGGTTTGTAAATAAAGAATCTTTACCTAAATCTTTTGTATTGTGACCTCCTTTTAAAAGCACATCACAATAGGTAGATAAGGCTAAAGCTCCGTTTTCGATACTGCATCCAAAAGGAATTAATTTTACAATCTCTTGATAATTAGGTGTGATTAAATCCACTTGTTGGAGTATGTGGTGCAATTGCATTTGGTTTTCAATATTTAAAAAGTCGAAAGCAGTAGTCGAACGTAATACGGTATCCCAAATAATTGTAACTTTTGGAGCCCATTTTTTGCAAGCCAATACTATTTCTTCTAAATAGTCTAAAGAAGGTACAATGCCTATTTTAATTACGGAAACAGGATAGGTTTCTAAAAGCAAGCCTATCGATTCTAGCACAAAATCTAGGGGTATCCATATGGTTTTTATAAAGGTGCTTTCGGTTTGAATTGTATTTGCGGTTAAAACAGATAAACCGTATACTTGGAGTTGTTCCAATGTTTTAATGTCTGCTAAAACACCAGCGCCTCCAGAAGGGTCAAAACCCGCTATGGTAAGTATGTATGGACGATTTTTTGACATTTTTTAAAATTTTTAATAGGGTTGGTACTGTTCCAAATGGTGCCAAGCAAAGCCACGTCATCGAAACCTCGTGTAAGGGTTGCTGCTATATTTTCGGCTGAAATTCCTCCTAAAGCAATCCATTTGGTTTTCCAATTGGTTCGTTCTTTTGTTTGCTCTAAGAGGTTTTGAGTAGGTTTATAATCTAATTTAGAAATACTAGGATAAATCGGACTTATAAAAGCATAATCGTATCGTTCAGATAAATTGTTAAAATCAGCCATTGTATGTACGGAAGTAGATAAAAATGAAACGGGCTTTTGAAAGTCATCTGGGAAAGTTCGTCTTACTTTTTCTGTAAAATGTAGTCGTTCCAACTGAAATTCTTCCACCAAATGATGCTGTTGATGCAATACCAATTTAGAATGGTATTTTGGATCAATAGCATTTATATAGAACCGTAATTCCTCTTCTGATGCATCTGGTTTTCGAATATGAAACAACTCCAAGCCTTCTTCAAAAAGCGCTTGTATTATTTGATGCTCGTTTGCTATTTCCGTTGGATTTGAAATTACAATCATGATTTTTCTTTTATGAAATCTAAGTTCACGATACATTTTTTATTTCGTTTCTCTCCATAAAAAACACTCGAACTGACGATTTCTACAAATAAAGTTCCTTTCCGTTTTCGATAAATTCTTCCGACATTTCTTGCATGCCTTTCTCGGCCGCTGCGGTATCTCTAATTTCTTGAGAAATCTTCATAGAGCAAAATTTGGGACCACACATCGAACAAAAATGGGCTACTTTAGCACCGTCTGCAGGTAAGGTTTCATCGTGAAATTCTCTAGCAGTGTCTGGATCGAGTGCCAAGTTAAATTGGTCTTCCCAACGAAATTCAAATCGGGCTTTACTCAAAACATTATCTCGATACTGCGCACCTGGATGTCCTTTAGCTAAATCGGCTGCATGAGCTGCAATTTTATAAGTAATTACTCCATCTTTAACGTCTTTTTTATTGGGTAAACCCAAATGCTCTTTAGGTGTTACATAACACAACATGGCACAACCATACCAGCCAATCATAGCGGCTCCAATAGCTGAAGTAATATGATCATAACCTGGTGCAATATCGGTTGTTAAAGGGCCTAAAGTGTAAAAAGGTGCTTCCGAACAATGTTCTAATTGTTTGTC
>NZ_PJQW01000001.1:393434-460375 GCF_004303025.1 Flavobacterium sp. J27
ATATTTTCTTTAATTAAGTGCATAGGTACATGACCCGGCCCTTCAATAAATACTTGTACATCATGTTTCCAAGCTATTTTTGTCAATTCGCCCAACGTTTCTAATTCGGCAAATTGAGCAGCATCATTGGCATCAGCAATAGAACCCGGACGGAGACCATCTCCCAAGGAAAAGGCAACATCATATTGTTTCATGATTTCGCAAATTTCTTCAAAATGCGTATATAAAAAGTTTTCTTGATGATGGAACAAACACCATTTTGCCATAATAGAACCGCCACGTGAAACGATACCTGTTACCCGATTCGCAGTAAGGTGAATATAACGTAGTAAAACACCTGCATGAATGGTAAAATAGGAAACTCCTTGTTCTGCTTGTTCAATTAAAGTATCTCTAAATATTTCCCAAGTTAAATCTTCAGCCACGCCTTTTACTTTTTCTAATGCTTGATAAATGGGTACTGTTCCAATGGGCACTGGAGAATTACGAATAATCCATTCTCTAGTTTCATGAATGTTTTTACCAGTGGAAAGATCCATAATGGTATCGGCACCCCAACGACATGCCCAAACCGCTTTTTCAACTTCTTCTTCGATACTAGAAGTGACCGCACTGTTTCCAATATTAGCATTAATTTTGACCAAAAAATTTCTTCCTACAATCATAGGTTCGCTTTCAGGATGATTAATATTGTTTGGAATAATAGCACGACCAGCGGCTACTTCACTTCGTACAAATTCGGGAGTAATTTTGTTTTTAGGTGTATTGGCACCAAAACTTTCTCCCGCATGTTGACATTGCATGGCTTTGGTTTGGTTTTCCTGTTGTTCGATGCGTTGGTTTTCGCGAATTGCAATATATTCCATTTCTGGAGTAATGATGCCTTTTTTAGCATAATACAATTGCGTTACATTGGCTCCTTTTTTAGCACGCATGGGTTTGTGTAAGAATTCGAAGCGCAAATGGTCTAGTTCTGGTTTGTATAACCGTTCTTTACCATATTCAGAAGAAATTTCGGCTAATTCTTCTACATCATCACGGTCTAGAATCCATTGTTCGCGTAAACGAGGCAATCCTTTTTTAACATCGATTGCTACATTGATATCGGTATAAGGACCCGAAGTATCATAAACAGTAATGGGTGGGTTTTTTTCCACACCTCCTTTGGCTAATTTAGTATCAGACAACGTAATTTCGCGCATGGCTACTTTTATAGGGTGTAATTGTCCATCGATGTATACTTTTTTAGAGTTGGGAAACGGGGTACTTGATATTTTTTCTTCGTTTGTCATAATTAAAGTTTTTAAAGTTGTAAAGGCTAGTCGTTTCTGTTATTTGTTTTTTGCACGCAGATTTTGCAGATAAAGCAGCTTTTTTATTGTTTTTTTAAACTCCATACTAAATTTAACCACCTTGAGTAGCGGTAATAATTAGAATTGTATCTGTTGGAGAAAGAAAATAATGTTCCCATTGATTTTTGGGTACCACCATTTCGTTTACGGCAATAGCAATGCCGTTTTGTTTCGTAGGAAGTTCGGCATCGATTAATTCTTGAACGGTAAGCGATGTACAATCGAAGGTTTTGTTTTTGTTGTTGATTTTTAATTCCATTCCTGAGTGGTTTTAGTATATAGTTATACTTTAGGAATGGCTATAATGGTACCAATATGTACCAGAAGTCATCTTACTTTTCCCTACGCTAGTATGAACTAGATCAGGTTCAGAGGGTAAAATCTCAGCCTGTAACATTACAGACACCCCTAAAGTGTGAAACAAATGTAGTGAAATGAAATGAAAAAATGTTGGAAAGTGAAATAAAATAACAAAATAGTAACAAGTAGTTTTATTTATTTTGTAAGCACCAATTTTGAGTTTTTATATAATTACAAGAGCAACAAAGCATACTCCTGTAGTAAGTGATACTAGTTGCAAGTGTATTAGCGTAGGTTATATAGGAAGTGGTTAAAAAAGTTGACTTTGCGAAGGGATGCATGAATTTGAATAAAGTATTCTAAGTAAGTATAAATAGGATTACATTTTAGATATTGTCTTAATGTACAAATTTTCTACTTTTTTTCTTGCCCAATCTGTTTTTCGTAAGAAAGTTAAACTCGATTTTACAGAAGGATTTTCATTAAAACATTTAATTTTAATGAGTTCACCTAATGTGTCAAAACCATAAAAATCGACTAATTGTTCTACAATCATTTTTAAAGTTTTTCCATGTAAAGGATCGGTACTCATAATTTATTCTAAAATAAAATATTGATATTTATTGCTGAGGGTTGCTACTAATTTCTAGTAAAACAATCCGCTACATGATCATTTACCATTCCAGTGGCTTGCATATGCGCATACACTACAGTAGAACCCACAAACTTAAAGCCTCTTTTCTTTAAATCTTTACTTAATGCATCTGATAATGGAGTAGTAGCAGGGACATCTTTTAAGGTCTGTGGTTTATTGTCGATAGGTTTGCCGTCTACAAAACCCCAGATGTATTTGGAAAAGCTACCAAATTCTTCTTGTATTTTTATAAAAGCTTGTGCATTGGTTACAGCGGCTTTAATTTTTAATTTATTTCTAATGATGCCTGTGTCTTGACAAAGTGCTTCTATTTTTTCGTTAGTATATTGTGCTACTTTGGTAAGTTCAAATTGGTCAAATGCATTTCTAAAATTTTCACGTTTGGCTAAGACCGTGTACCAACTTAAGCCCGCTTGGAAGGTTTCTAAAATTAAAAATTCAAATAGAGTAGGGTCATCATATACTGGTTTTCCCCATTCGTTATCGTGGTAAGCGCGATATAAATCGTCTTTTTCACACCAAGCACATCTTGTTTTCATTAATAATCGTCGTATAAATAATTAGGAATATAATTTTCTTCGTCGTCTTTTTCGTAACTCGCTCTAAGATGATTGCTATTTAGTGATTCTTTAATAATAGCATCTAATTTTTCTTCCAAAGAGTCATCTTCCTGAATTTTTTTGGAATACAAAGAAGTAAATGCACTAGGATTAATTCGGTCGCCTTTCATAAAAAAAGCAATTGTTCTTATGTTTTTATCAAAAGAAGTATCGTCTTTTTCTTTTACAGAATAAAAGTAAAAAACTATTTTTTCTTTATTATAATCGGCTATTTTTTTAGAAATAAATGTAATAGAATCTGTTTTTTTAATATCATAAAAATTGTGTAAAGCTGCCCATGCAATACTATCGTCTTCTATTTCAAAAGACATGTTTTTATTTGTTAGTAATTGTATTGTGGTAAAAGCTGTATTTGGGTTTTCGAGCCCTTTTTTAATAGCTTCATTAGAAATGGTATTAGAAATAAATCGAAGTCGTAATAATTCGATATTTAACTCTGCGATATTTAAAGCACTTATTTTGCTAATAAATTCGTCTCTGTTTTTGTCTTTAGGAAACTTATAAATAATGTTTAAAAAAGTAATAATATCTGTAACTGGTGCTTCCTCTTCGTAATAATCATCTGGGTCTTTTTCTTCGTCTTCCATGATGTTATTTGTCTTCCAGCTTTTAATACGTTTAAATTCTAATTTTGCATTGGTTAAAATCATTTTGTCGAAAGCCTTAATTTTTTTTAAGGTAATGTAATCTTTATCGAGTAACTTATAACAAAAAGATAATAATGGATTTTGATATTCTTTTATACTGTAAAACTGAAAAATATTAGGGAATAGTTCTTTAGCATGTTCTGGGTTTCTGCTAAAATTTGAAAATAGAGAAGTAATGTCATATTGATTATCTGAAAGCGGTAAGTCATATTCCAGTAATTCAATTATTTTTTGATAACTTTCTTTCGTATTTTGATTAGATAGCGCTATTAAAACACTAATTTGAGTTTCAGAATTACTGTTTTCTTGTTTGTATGTTTTTTCTAAAAAAGGAATTACATTTTTATTCTTTAAATAGCCTAGTTTTTTTAGAAGGTTGTTTTTTGCAAATAATTCACTTTTTTTGAAGTTATATTTATTGATAAAATAAGAGATTACTTCAAAATCAGATTCAGAGAAATCCAATTTGTAGATAGAAGAAAAAGCATTTTTGCGCAAGGTATCATTAGCACTTGAGGCGTCATTAATAAAACGAGTCGTTTTGGTTTCAAAAACAGAATTCTTTTTAGGGAAAGGTAAGATTTCAAAACTATTAAATGTATTTTCAATAAAAGGATCGTCATTTTGATACTCTTTTGGAACCAATGTTTGCAAAATATAATAACGATCCGTGTCGAAGACCAATTTATATTTTACTGCTTGTGATGCTTTTTTGCGAGAAACTAAGGCTTCATAAGTGTATTTTTCTGAGTCTTGAGTTTCATTTTCTTTTAAGATAATTTTTGGTTCTTCTTCGGGTTTAAATAGTTTCCACCAAGTACTCATTTTCAGTCCTTTTTTGGAATATACATTGTAGTTTAGTAAAGAAGTTTCGTTATCGGAATACTCATCATAGTCATCATAATCATAGCTATAATCATTATAATCATACATGTTATCCTTTTTATCTAAAACATAATCTTTGAAAAACTGTTTTATAGTATCTAGGTTTTTTATGGATTCGTAAGCATGAAATTTATTTATTTCCAAAGAAACGGTTTTACCACTTGCCGATTTGAAAGTATAGTCGTTATATTCTGCGGACAAAGTGTTCTCGGAAGTTTTATTTTCTTTGGTAATGTTTAAGAATAACTTCTGATTTTGTTTTTCTGGAATAGTAATTTTATAAAATGCCGTACTATCTGTATAGGTTATAAAATTTTCCTTATAGCTGTTGTTTTTTAACTGAAACGAATTAAAAAACTGATTTTTATTTGTTTCCGAAGCATTCACAGTTCCTAATAAATAATATTTGTTCCCTGAAATAAATGATTTTAAATTTATTTTTCTGGAGCCTATATTAGATTCAGAAAGGAACGTGTTTTTTTGAAAAGACGTTTGTGTAGAGTCAATACCGTGTTGCAGGTAAAACTGATAATGGATTTGTTTGTGTTCAAACAGCGTGTTTTCTAATGTACGGTTGTCATTTAAATTGCGTTCCATTACAAAATAAAAGCTATTGTCTTCTTTTAAATAAGATTCTATCGTGTGACTGTTGCTTTTGTTGTTGTCGTTTTCTCTAATAGAATAAAAACTAGGTAATGTAACGGTAAATGAAGCATTACGTGCGTTAAGTTCTTCCCAGTTATTATTCGGTTTTTTTAAGTTGATTTTTTCAAAAACGTCATTTTCAAATAGTGTTGTATAATTGTTTAATCCAGACATAGAAACCATAATGATTTCAAGCGGAGTAATATAAAAGCGATAACGTTGATAATTACCCGTTTTAGTTTTATTTTTGATATCGAAATAAGAAATACCTTCTTTTTCAACAAATTCTTTACTTAAAATAGTGCCTGGAATATTTTCATAAAACAAACTGTCTAACGATTTTGAATTATAAAAACTACTATCTGAATTAATAAAATAATTATGATTGTTTCTGATGATTCTAATTAAGCCTCCATTTGCATAATCGGGTGATCCAATAACACCCTCTTCGGTAATTTCATTAGCTAACAATGGGATTTCCAGCATTTTGTCTGGAGAGGTAAAAGTGGTAAAGGTTGGTTTTTTGAAGAAAGTTTCAATTTCTTTTTTTTGTTTTTCTCCTTTTTCGGTTAATTGACTAAAAACAGGTGTAACGGTATATCCTTTTTGAATTAGTAGATTGATAATACCTTCTTTTCCTGCTAAATGAGCCGCGCCAACAGCAGCAAAGAGACTGCCTCTTTTGGAAATAGAAGCAATACTATCTACCATTACTTTGTTTCTATTGATTATTAAGGCTTCATGTGCTTTTTTTGAAAAGGCTAGTTTGTAAATAGAATCTAAAATGGTGATGTTTTTTTCACGGTAAAAATCTACAGTAGCTTCACCAAAAGATTTTCTTTTTAATATTTTATATAGTAATTGGATATTTTCTTCTTTCGGAGTAGCATCAGTAGCATTGATTTGCAAAATAGGAATCATGGAAGCTACAGCATCTTCTAAACCTGTTATCTCTTTATTGTATTTTCTTCCTGCCTGACTAATAAACATGTCTAACACGGCATTTTCTTCATAATCTGCATTTTTATTTTCAGAAAGTGATAAATAATTGTAAAAGAAATGACTTTTATTGTTGAACATGGCAATAACATTGTTTTTGCTCATGGGTTTTATGTAGAAAGAATGGTACAGTTGGGCAGAATAAATGTATTCTTTTTCCTTCATTAAGTTAGATACTGTTCCCCAGGTTTCTGGATTGCTTTCATTGGCAACAATGTCAGAATTTAATAGTGCATCGAAGAAAGAGTCGGATAGGTTATAGGAAACTTTGTCGCTCACGTGCATGGTTCCATATAGAAATGATTTTTTTTGTAAACCATTTCCACTAATTTCCCAGAGCATACTATTTTCCGTTTGTCCAAAAAGAAAACTACAAATTAATAGAGTAAAAGTAAGGGCGGCTTTTTTCAAAATAATATATTTTAAACAAATATATTATAAAAAAACCTCAATCAGAACTCTGATTGAGGTTTTATATAAAATTATAGTAGCTAGAAGATTAACCTAAAGCAACTCTTTTAAATCCTGTAACTGTTAAATCAGCATTTACTGATTTTACATAAGCAGCTAC
The DNA here is from genome assembly GCF_004303025.1 of Flavobacterium sp. J27. Classification (GTDB taxonomy): domain Bacteria; phylum Bacteroidota; class Bacteroidia; order Flavobacteriales; family Flavobacteriaceae; genus Flavobacterium. Next base: position 400,109 of record NZ_PJQW01000001.1, read on the forward strand.
ATTCATAGAACCGTCTTTAATATAATCTTGGTTTACTAATGTGTTATCTTTGTAGAAACGTTGGATTTTACCTTTAGAGATATTATCTAACATAGCTTCTGGTTTTCCTTCAGCTCTTAATTGTTCTTTAGCGATTTCAATTTCTTTTTCGATGATAGCAGCGTCAACACCAGCTTCGTTTAAAGCGATTGGGTTCATAGCTGCAGCTTGCATAGAAACATTTCTTGCAGCTTCTTCAGCACCGTCTACATTAGCAGATAAAGAAGTTAAAACGGCAATTTTATTACCAGCATGGATATAAGAACCTACGAATGCTCCTTCTAATCTTTCAAAAGAACCGATTTCGATTTTTTCTCCGATTACTCCAGTTTGTTCGATTAATTTTTCTGAAACAGTAATTCCATTGAAATCAGAAGCTAATAATTCTTCTTTAGTAGCATAATTTAATGCTTGGTTTGCTAAATCAGTAGCTAATTTTACAAAGCTTTCGTTTTTACCTACGAAATCTGTTTCACAGTTTAATGTGATTACAACACCAGCAGTTTTTTCAGCATTTACAACAGCAATTGCAGCACCTTCTGTAGATTCTCTATCAGAACGGTTTGCAGCTACTTTTTGTCCTTTTTTGCGAAGGTTTTCGATTGCTAAATCAAAATCTCCATCTGCTTCAACAAGTGCTTTTTTGCAATCCATCATACCAGCACCAGTAATTGTTCTTAATTTATTTACGTCTGCAGCAGTAATTGTTGCCATATTGTTTTTTATTTTAAGATTAAATTTTTTGTAAAAAAAAGAAATTCCAATCTCAAAACCCAAATTCCAATTTTAATAAATCATCAACAATTGTTTTTTGATTTTTTTGGAATTTGGAATCTTGATATTGGAATTTGTTATTATTTATTCTTCAGTTTCAGCTTTAGGAGCTTCTGTAGCTGCTACTTCTTTAACTGGTTGCTCTTCATCTTTTTCAGACTTTCTATCAGAAAGACCTTCAATGATAGCGCTAGAAACTAATCCTAGAACTTTTTCAATTGATTTAGAAGCATCATCATTTGCTGGAATAACAAAATCAATAGGACGTGGGTCTGAGTTTGTATCAACCATTGCAAAAACTGGAATGTTTAATTTCTGAGCTTCTTTTATTGCGATGTGTTCAGCTTTAACGTCTACAACAAATAGAGCAGCAGGTAGTCTAGACATATCTGCAATAGAACCTAAGTTTTTCTCTAATTTAGCACGTAGACGATCTACTTGTAATTTTTCTTTTTTAGAAAGTGTATTAAAAGTACCGTCTTTTTTCATTCTATCGATAGAAGCCATTTTTTTAACTGCTTTACGAATAGTAATGAAGTTGGTTAACATACCACCTGGCCATCTTTCAGTGATGTAAGGCATGTTGCAAGCTGCTGCTTTTTCAGCAACGATGTCTTTAGCTTGTTTTTTAGTTGCTACGAATAATATTTTTCTTCCTGATGCAGCGATTTTTTTCAAAGCTTCGTTAGCTTCTTCGATTTTTGCTGCAGTTTTATATAGATTGATAATGTGGATACCATTACGTTCCATATAAATGTAAGGAGCCATGTTTGGGTCCCATTTACGAGTCATGTGTCCAAAGTGTACACCTGCTTCTAATAATTCTTTAACGTCAATTTTGTTTGCCATTGTGTAATAGTTTACGTTCCGTGTTATAGCAATGTTCCTTTAGGCTTTTTTTAGACTTTAGGCTTCATTTAGATGCTAAACTAATTCCCTTTTTATTAAGGAATATCGACAACTTGTTTTTAAATTCAATTTTAATTGTAATAATCTGTTGAAAAAATATTTGGAAAAATATTCCAATATTAACGTTTCGAGAATTGGAATCTCTTACGTGCTTTTTTCTGACCAAATTTCTTACGCTCCACCATTCTAGGATCTCTAGTTAATAATCCTTCTGGTTTTAAAATAGCTCTGTTTTCAGCTTCAACTTCACACATTACTCTAGCTAAAGCCATTCTCACAGCTTCTGCTTGTCCTGTAGTTCCTCCTCCATATACATTTACTTTAACATCAAAGTTTTCTGCATTTTCAGTCATTGCTAAAGGTTGCATTACTTTGTATTGTAAAGTTGCAGTTGGGAAATAAGTTGTAAATTCTCTTTTGTTTACAGTGATTTTTCCTGTTCCTTCTGTAACATAAACACGTGCAACAGCACATTTTCTTCTACCGATTTTGTGAATAACTGCCATTACTTAAGATCGTTTAGGTTTACGGTTTTAGGTTTTTGAGCTTCGTGTTTGTGCTCAGTTCCTACATATACATTTAAATTTCGGAATAATTCAGCACCTAATTTGTTTTTAGGTAACATTCCTTTTACAGCTTTCTCTACTAATACAGCTGGATTTTTTTGTTGCTGTACTTTAGCAGTTAAAGTTCTTTGACCTCCTGGGTAACCTGTATGACGCATGTAGATTTTGTCGTCAAGCTTGTTACCAGTAAGGTTGATTTTTTCTGCGTTGATAACAATTACGTTATCTCCACAATCAACGTGTGGTGTATAACTAGTCTTGTATTTACCTCTTAATAGCATAGCTACTTTTGAAGCAAAGCGACCTAAGTTATGACCTTCAGCATCTACAACAATCCACTCTTTTTGAGCAGTTGCTTTATTAGCTGATACTGTCTTGTAGCTTAATGTGTTCACAATAATTTATTTAAATTAAACATTCCATTCCCAATTAAGGGAGTGCAAAAGTACAATTATTTATTATAAATACAAATGCTGATGCTAGAATATTTTTATTTTATCTCATAACTAAGAGATTGATAGTAAATAGTTTTAGTAATTGGATGTTTAAAAACTAGTAAACTTCGGATAAATTATTATTTTTACGCATTGTATTTTTATTTGAAAATGTAAACTTATTTAAAAATAAGATTCGAGTATAACAAGCAAAATATGAGGAAACAATGTAGTATCCTAAAAACAAATTTGAAATTATATGAAAGCCAAAGCCACCTTAAAACAAATTGCGAAAGAATTAGGAGTGTCCGTTTCTACTGTTTCTAAAGCATTGAGTGATAGTCAAGAAATTAGTCAGGCTACAAAAGATAAAATAAAAGAATTTGCAGCACTTAAAAATTATAAGCCTAATTTAATGGCTAAAAATTTAAAGTATCAAAAGACAAATACTATTGGAGTAATTATTCCCAATATTTTGAATTCTTTCTTTGCAAAAGTGTTTAGTGGAATTGAAGAAACAGCTAGAAAAAGAGGATATAATATTGTTACTGCTATTTCTAACGAATCATTAGAAAGGGAAAAACAGTTAATGGAAATGTTGAATAATGGTGCAGTTGATGGTTTTATATTGTCTATTGCTGAAGAAACTCAAATGACCAAAAACTTCCAACATTACAATTCAATCATAAAAAGTGGGACTCCTATAGTAATGTTTGATCGAATTACAGATTTAGTAAAATCTGATAAAGTTATTGTTGATGATTTGGATTCGGCATTTGATGCTACTCAACATTTAATTAATATAGGATGTAAAAAAATTGCTTTGCTTTCAACTATTGATAATTTGAGTGTAGGTAAACTACGTTTTGAAGGTTATAAAAAAGCATTGGAATTAAATAAAATAGATTTAGATATAAATTTAATTCTAATGGGAGATGAAGATGAAATTTATGACCAAAAAATAGAAGTATTACTTGCAACTAAAAAAGTGGATGGTGTTTTTGCAGTTGATGAACATTCTGCTACTAGAGCGATGAAGTTAGCACTTCAAAATGGCTATGATATACCAAAAGACCTTAATGTAATAGGTTTTGCTGATGGTGCGTGGTCTCGTCGATTAACTCCTAGTCTTTCAACGGTAAGTCAGCATGCTCCAGAGATAGGTGAAAAATCGGCAAATTTATTAATTGATCGTCTTACTGCTAAAGAAGAAGCTATTGAATATAAAACAATTGTTATTAAAACCGAATTACGACAAAGAGATTCTACTAGAAAATTATAATTGTTTGGCTTTATCGTCTCTCCAAGTAATGTATCCAATGGTTGCATTAAATAAGTAAAATATGTATTTTACTGTATTAGCAATATTTAAGAGCATTATGTTTTGTATGATTTTAAAGATGTTATAGGCTTGCCAATTAATCCAGTTATCAGGATACATCCTGCCTAAATTGAATGTACCACCAAAACTGATACCTGCTGGAATGGCTATTGCAAAAAACAATTTCCAGTCGATAGGTTTATCTGATAAATAGGCAAATGCAATATAATTCAGTATTATAGAAAGGAATAGACCTAAAAACATATTTTTAAAGAAAATAAAATCAATGCCATTAAGGTATCTTTTTTTCTTCCAAATTCTAAAAGCAATATAATTTCCTAAGAAAGAAATGGGATAGGTTAGAATCGCTCCGATATTACCTAAAAGGAAATCTATAGCACCACTTAGAAGAGTATTGCAAGTGCCAATTAGATTGCCAATATTATTTTTCTTTGTGACCAATCGAGTAGCGGTCATGGATAAACAGGTATTTAAAATAGAGAAATAACCCAAATAGAAAACATATTCTTTATTGTTAATATGAAAGGTATAGGTAGTTTTGTAATATTCTAAATAAACTGAAACACTGATAACTAGTAATACACCAATAATATCTAAATATTTACTGTTTGTAATCTCTTTTATTGATGTAAGTAACGACATTATTCTTTTGTAAAGTTGAATTTTCCACCACCTTGATGCAAAACAAAAGTATTTTCGCCAAAAATAATTTCAATTCCAGCTTGTGCAAAAATAAATGTTTTTTCATCCTTTAATGTCAAAGGAAACGGATTTTGTCCTGTAGCTTGAGCAAAAAGTTCGCTTTCTTTTTCAAAAATAGTTATTTTCAAAGGAATGTCTTTCGACGCATAGGTTCCAGAATATTTTGCAATGAGTGTAGCATTAATTTTTTCAAAACTTGGAAATGGATAAGGTATTTTATAATAAATACTCAAAATACCAATCATAATATCATTCATGTTGTAGTTGTCTCCGTTTACAATTAAGGAGATGCCTATTTTTTCTGATGGATAATAACCTACATTGGATCTAAAGTTTTCAATACCTCCTGTATGACCATAGAAACGTCTTTCTCCAAAAGGGAATTGGAATAGCGCTTTTCCATAACCATCTTTTAAGTCTATCATCTCGTCCAAACTTGTTTTTTTTACTAATTTACCTTGAAATAAAGCCTGCATAAATTGAGTTAAATCATTTGGTGTTGAAACTATAGCACCAGCAGCAAAAGCAGTATCTGTTTCCCATTCATCTACTTTTTCCCATTCTTTTCCATTAAAAGTATAAGAAAAGCTTTCGTTGTTATTAGTTTGTGCTTTCGTTATTGGGTAAAATGTGTTTTTAAGACCTATTTTAGAACAAATTCTTTTAGATATATTTTCAGCAAACGATTTTTCTGTAATTTTTTCAATAATTCCTCCTAAGAGATAATAATTAGAGTTGCTATATTGAAATTTACTATCAGGTTCAAATAGAGAATGATACTTTGCGATTTTAGAATAAATTGCCTTTTTTAAATTAGGAGCATTTAATTCTTCCTTAGTAATAGAATCCTGATTGATATAATCTGGAATACCAGTACGATGATGTAATAGTTGTACTATAGTTATCTGATCGGAATTTTTTACTTTAGGAAAAAAAGTGGCTAACGGAGTGTCTAATTTCAATTTTTTTTCTTCTATTAACTGCATGATAATTACAGCAGTAAATGTCTTGCTTACAGATCCTATTTTGTATTTAGTATTGTTATCCGATTTTTCTTTTGTTTGTAGATTTCGATAGCCGTAAGCCTTAGAAAAAACAAGTTTATCTCCTTCACGAATAGCTAAGGAACCCATAAATTTATTATTGGTTTCAAAATAATGTAATAGACTGTCAATACGTTGTAATCGTGGTTCTATTTGGGCCGAAGTGGAAATTCCAAGAAAGAGAAAAAGAAGGAAAAGTTTTTTCATTGGTACTAAATATTTTAAATTATAGATGATAGCATGTTAGATTTGTTAATAGCAATTTGAGGCGTACAATTGATTTTTTCGAATAATTTAAAGAAATATATAATTGGTATTAAACAAATAAAGGGTGTTGTAGTTGTAAAAGTATAAAAGCTGAAATTATCAGGTAAAAATAATGTTGAAATTGCTATTAATACACCACCAGTGAACCATAAGTTGTTTCTTAAAAGAGGCTTTTTTTTCCAAAATTCTTTGCTTACTAGTATCCAAGAAATTTGAATACCAATGCGATAGTTGAGTCTTATGGTTTTAAAATAATTACCTACTATTGAAAATAATAAACTAATAATTATGAAAATGAAAATTGGCTTTGAATTCGTTTGTTTGCGTAAATCTAAAGGATGTAAAATGCTTGATCTTGAAATAGTAAAATTTTCTAAAATCTCACTAGTAGTAGTTAAATCACTTTTACGAAGTAATTCCAGAATTTCTCTTCGTGTTTCCTCATTTAATGCTTTAAAAACTGAGTTCATTTTTAATTATATGTTTAGACAAAAATCTAAATATTTTTTGATAAAACAAAAGGTAAAGGATGATTACTTAAAATGAATATTCTTTTCAAATTCTTTAGTGAAAATTTTAACGCCTGTTTCATTTAGATGATGTGGATCATAAAAATTTAAGGAATCATCTAGTTGAGAGTTGATGTTGAAATTTTTATAGTTTGAATGTAGCGACCGCATTAGAGTATCAAATTCATGATTGTTTTTATGAGCTAAGTAAAAGTTTTTAGTTATAGGAGCAAAGAATAAAATCACTTTACAGTTATTTTTCAAGGCAAGTTCAATATTTTCTTTTAGAATATTTATTTGATTATTATTGATTTTCCAATTTGTTTTTTCATATAAACTAGAACTTTTAAAATATTCTACTTCTCTTTGAACATATCCGCCTTTTATATAAGTATCTTTATTTTTAATTAGTGGTTCTTTGTAATTTTTACTTAGTTTAAAGAAATCGTTCATATATCCATATAGCAAAGTGTTGTATGTGGTTAAGTTGTTTAATTCTAAGGCCATTTCTAATGAATAACTATCATTTTTGTCATTAGAAATTAAATCGAGTGAAGATTCTAAACCAGAGTTATATAAAGCATCTGGATATACTTCGAAACAGACGACTTTCGGATTAAGCTTCTTTACATATCTTTTGAGTAAAATATTAGTTTGCAAAGGGGTTTGAAGACTTGAACCTAAATTGAAACAAGAATAGTTTTTAAAATAGTTGGGATTAATTCCTCTGTATGCGTGTGAGGAACCTAAGATCAATACATCAACTTCAGAAGTTATAGATTTTATTTCTTTTAAGCGAGTATTTAGATGCCCTTGAGAACCCATTTTATAACGAATATTGTTTTTAAATTGATAAGGCAAAAAGAAACCAATGATAAAAACGGTTAGAGGATATCCTATGGTAAAAAGTAATAAAAATTTTACTATTTTAAATAAAAACTTTGTCATCTTTAAAATTGAAAATATATAAAAGGTTTATCTGTAGATTGCCAAAAGAACACAATCATGTAAGCAATGAATAAATACAAACACCAACGTTTCCAATTACTATTTGTAAACATATTTTGCAGGGTAAATGTGTCGTTTTTTCCTTTCCATTCAATTATAAAAAAGAAAACTATAACCATTAATATTGAAAATGAATCTCTTAAAATGAGATAATCAAGATTTAGAAATTTACCCATAAACATCTGTTTGATAAACAAAAAAGCTTCTTTAATATTTTTTGCTCTAAAAAATATCCATGTTAAAGTTACCAATAAAAAAGTAAAAAGAATTTTTACATAGTATATTAAGTTAGAAGATTTATTAAACAATATTTTTTTTGAATTAAAAAAATAAGAATTGATAAGTAACAATACAGCATTGATAAACCCCCAAAAAATGAAAGTATAATTAGCACCATGCCACAAACCACTTAAAAGGAAAACTACTATAATATTTCTTGTTCTTGAATAAATTCCTTTTCGGTTTCCTCCAAGTGGAATGTAAACATAATCACGAAACCAATTTGTTAAAGAAATATGCCATCTTTTCCAAAACTCAATAATATTTTTTGAAAAATAAGGATGTTTAAAGTTGTCATTTAATTCAAAACCAAACAGCTTTGAAACCCCAATTGCAATATCAGAATAGCCAGAAAAATCACCATAGATTTGTAGACTAAAAAAGAAAGCTCCTAAAAATGTTGTTAGTCCATTATAATTAGAATAAGAATCAAAAATTAAATCAGAAAAAAAAGCACAATTATCTGCAATCACTACTTTTTTAAATAATCCCCACAAAATTTGTTTTAATCCATTTACAGATTGATTGTAATTAAATTGTCTATTCTTTTCAAATTGAGGTAATAAATGCTCTGCTCTTTCTATTGGTCCAGCTACAAGTTGCGGAAAAAAACAAACAAATGCTGAAAATGAAATAAAGTTTTTAGTAGGTTGAATTTTATTTCGATAAACATCAATAGTATAGCTCAATGTTTGCAAAGTATAAAAACTGATACCGACAGGTAAAATAATATTGAGAGTAGTAGTATTACTCTGCAAGCCAATTGAATTTAATAAGCTTGAAAAACTTTGTGCAAAAAAATCGAAATATTTAAAAAAGAATAAAACGCCTAAATTTATAATAATACTGATGGAAAGTAATCGTTTTCTGCTCTTTGCAGATTGATATTTCTTTAGCAAAAGACCAATTGAAAAATCTACTATTGTACTTACAAAAATTAAGATAAGAAAGCGCCAATTCCACCAGCCATAAAACAAATAGCTTGCTATAACTAAAAACAGGTTTTGGAAAGAAGTATTTCGTTTAAAGACTTTCCAATATAGAAAGTATACAACTATGAGAAAAACCAAAAATGGTAACGAATTAAAAATCATCTTAAGGCACCTCCATCCATTTGTTTTTTTTGTTCATATTAGCCACTAATGTGCCTGTAAATTTATAATTGGTTAAACTATCAATACGTTGTAATCTTGGCTCTATTTGAACTGAAAAGCTAATTCCAATAAAGAGAAAAAAAAGGAAAAGTTTTTTCATGATAGTTTTAGTATTGAATAAAAAAGTAACCGTATAGTTACCAAAAAATAATGTATATCGTTTAAATTTATTATCTATATTTAAAATTCTAATTAAAATTCAAATAAACAAATTTATGAAAACAACAATCTACTTTTTAATGTTCGGTGTATTTTTTTCTTTTTTAGGATATGGACAGAATTGGGGATTAAATACTAGTCAAGGAGCTGTTTATACTACCACTCAAAGATTATTGATTGGGGCTAATCAATCAAATAGTACTCTTAATTCTAATGATGGATCTATAGAATTGTTCTCGCCAAGTTATTCAGCTTTTTTTATGAATGCAGCGGATAAACATCTTGTATATTGGTTAAGTCAGGAAGATTCTGGAATGAGAATAGACGACCACGGCCCTTTTAAAATATATAAAGACGGTGTTGGTTTTGTTATGAATTTTAATAATGATGGAAGTATCTCTGTAGGAACTGCTTTAGCACCTTCTGGCTACAAACTAGCCGTGGGAGGAAAAATAATTGCTGAAGAATTAAAAGTGCAATTGCAATCGGCTCCATGGCCCGATTATGTTTTTGCAAACGATTATAGTTTACCTACTTTACAGGAAGTGGAACTGCACATACAAGAAAACGGTCATTTAGCGAATATGCCTTCTGCTTGTGAAGTACAAGAAAACGGGATTGAGGTAGGAGAAATGAATCGTTTATTATTAGAAAAAGTGGAACAACTTACACTTTACACTATAAATCAACAAAAGCAGTTAGACAACCAAACTAAAGAAATTGAGACGCTTAAAGCTTTAGTAAAAGAGTTAGTAGAAAATAAGTAATCATTACTTTAAAAATATAAATAATGAGAAAACTTATTTTTATAAACCTATTGGCATTCTTGATGCTACAAACTGTTTTTGGGCAGATTTCTCCTGTTGATGAAATAAAATACAGCCCAAACGGCTATTTTGAAACCGTTTTTGACCATTACGGAAACAGCTATCAATTAAAAGACTTATTAGCTGGCGCTGATGTTAAGGTAGAAAATACTACATACAAAAGTACTTTGTCAGTTTGTAATTCTGGAATTTTTGAGCTGTATTTTGAAGACAATTGGTTTGGAAACTCAGCAACTACAGCACAACAAGACGCTAGGAAAGCAGTAATTTGTCAGGTATTTCATGACTTAAGCGATTTTATAGTAACTCCTTTAAAAGATATAGGAAATACTACTAAAGTAAAAATTTGGGTGAGAAATATAAATAATTTACAAGATGTTCCTTCTAATGTTTTGGGTTTAGCAACTTCTTTTTATACGATGCCTTATAACGCAACAAGTAATTTTGGTGGTATTATAGATAATGAAATATGGAAAACCATTACTCTAGGAAATGACTCTTATTCTACTTTTACTTTTCCTTTAACGGTTTCAAATAGTAATCAAACTTCTTCGGGTAATTTTTACCATGGTATGATGGCTTTTAATTTTAATAATTTTTCTTGGAATACAAACCTAATGAATTCTTCTCCTTTTGAACAATATGATTTGTATTCAGTCGTCTTACACGAAGTAACGCACGCTTTAGGTTTTTCTAGTTTAATCGATGATAATGGAGAATCTTCTTTAGGAATAGGCTATAATTATTTTACTAGATATGATGCTTTATTAAAAAATGATGTAGGTAATCAAAATTTAATTGTTAACTCAGGAAGTTGTTCCATGTATAATTATTCATTTAATGGTGCATTAAATACATCTATATTACATCCAAATGAAAATAATTGTGTTACAGATCAAACCACTTGTTCAACTGCCATTAAGTTTGTTGGTCTAACAAATACTTCCCCTGTTTATACGCCTAATTGTTTTGAATCAGGTAGTAGTTTAAGTCATTTTGAAGATCAATGTATTGCTTTACCCAACCAAGGGAATAATACCTATTTTACTATGAGTAATGTAACAGGACTAGGCACAACGAAACGGTTTTTAAAACCTGAAGAAAGAAACACTCTATCAGACATTGGTTATGTTCTAAACAATATTTATGGTGATAATACAATAGTAGCTAATAGTTATATTTCTTATGGAGGAAGTATTACTACTGGAAATAGAGTTGCAGGATCTAATGACGGTACTAATACTCTAAATAATACCTATGTATTTTCTGGAGATGTTGGTAGTACTATTTACATAACTAATTTATTAACAAACGATGTTAATGCAAATACTTTTGAATGTTTACAAGATGTGTTTGACGCTACAGCAAATATTCCAATAACTAATGGTTCAAATAGTACAACAGTAATGTTCTCAAGTATGGTTGAAGGATTGCATTTGTTGCGATATGTTCCAGTAAGTATTTCAGGACAAGAAGGAAATATTTCTTACGTTTACGTTTATGTTTACGAAAACAACTCTTGCGCTCCTTCTAGCTGTGATTTAGTTAGCAACGGAGATTTTGAAACGCTTACGGTTCCTAATCAGCTACCAAATGATTTAGGAGGTATAGAGTATGCTTGTGGATGGCACCCTATAAATAACGCAACACCTGATTATTTTCATGCAAATTCAAATAATTCAATTGTTCAAGTTCCATGTAATCTAAGAGGATATGAATTAGATAATGTTTCTGGAAATAACGCGTATGCAGGTATGATTATAAGTACGGGGTTTCAGCATCCGGCATTACCTTATCCTTATTATGAAAGTATTAGAACTACTTTAAATTCACCTTTAGTTCCTAATACAACTTATCAGTTAAGTTTTGACTTGTCTTTAGCCGATAAGTTTGCAGCAAATGCTTATAAGATACAAGCTTATTTAAGTACTACGATTGTTCCTATTGCAGGATATGGAGGAATAACGAATTATAATACTAATATGTTTAGAACCTATAATACTTTTTCTACTCAAACAGATGGTTGGCAAAAAATTGTATTTACTTTTACAACTGATGCAACAGCAGGAGAAAGGTTTTTGTATTTAGGAGGACTAGATAATGCTCCTTATTTAAGTAATGCCAATCCTGTTATTTCAGCTATTGCAGGGTGTTTTACAGGTAATAATTTGAATAGTAATAATTCAAATAACGGAACATACTATATTGATAATGTAAGTTTAATTTCTTTAAATGGAGGCTCTTTCGACTTACCCAATGAAGTATGTAACAATACTACAGTAAACGATTTAAATAGTTATTTAATTGGAATTAATTCAAACGGTATTTTTTCAGGTAATGGAGTGGTAGATACAAATGGAATTTATTCATTCGATGCTTCAATAGCTGGTGTAGGAAATCATACGATCACTTACACCCATACAAATAGTAACGGTTGTGAAGTAAAGACTTATGCTAATATTGAAGTTGTTTCTGATAAGATTATTCCAGAATTTGATCCAATTGCTCCAATATGTTTTGGAGGAATTATTACATTACCAACCACTTCTGTTAATTTTATAGACGGTTCTTGGTCACCAGCAGTAAACAATACGGTAACAACTACCTATACTTTTACACCAAATGTGAATCAATGTGGAGCAGTTACCACTACTTTAACAGTTGAAGTTTTACCTGTTAACGATCCAAGTTGTAGTAGCAATCCTTGCCCTGCTGATTTAACCTTATCTACTCCAGAAACTAATCCTACAATAGTTTATAAAACAGAAAACTGGATAAAAGCAAATTCAAGTTATGAAGTAGATGGTGAAAATGTAACGATGAAAGCAGGAGATTATATTGTTTTTGAGCCTAATACCCATTTAAAAGCGGGTTCAGAAGTAACAGCATTAATTGAAGTTTGTACTCCTACTAGTAAAATGAGTACAACTAAAGTTATTGAAAAAACTATTTTTGAAGAGAAAACTTTAAATGAGTCAATAGTATTATTTCCAAATCCAGTAACAGATAGATTGACTATTGCTTCTGATAAGGCAATAATCAATAGTGTGATTATTACAGCTATGGATGGAAAGATTATTTACAGTAATCAAAGAGTAAATACATCTAAATTAGAATTAGACACCTCTAGTTATCAAGGTGGCATTTATATGGTCTCTATAACCACTATAAATGGGATGGGTTTTGTAAAGAAACTCGTTAAAAATTAATTTTGTCACAAAGGCTAACTGAAAAGTTAGCCTTTTTTATTAATTAGAAATTATTTCAGAAATAAATGGAAGAACAATATAAATATTGTAGCATTTTAGAAATTACACGAAATGTATTTATTTACTAATGCTGTAAATGTAATTTTTTTCAGCAAAATTTTCATTTAATAGGACTGTTTCAAAAGATAAGAGGTACTTTTGAGCGATGTCACTTATTCTTTCAATAGCACAGTCTTCAGACAAAATCATAAGCGTATTTTGAAAATGAACTTGATGCTTCAATTGATGGAATAGTTTTTCAAAATATTCAAAATTGGCTCCACAAAACCATGCTTTTTCTACTATGTTTTTAGGGTTTTTAGGGTAATAAGGAGGGTTGATGATGATATAATCGAACGATTTTTTTTCTAATGAGTCAAATAAATCAGATTCTAAAATTGTTATAGAGAGATGATTCTTTTTTGCGTTTTTTTCTAAATAAAGTAATGCAATTTGATTAATATCTGTAGCAGTAACGGAAGCTCCTTTTTTTGCTGCTGAAAGTGAAATAATACCACTTCCACAGCCTAATTCTAAAAACGTCTTGTCTTTTAAATCTAGTGGTTGAATAAAATCTAATAGTATTTTAGTACTAAAGGTTAAATGAGGAGGAAAAACTTTTGGATGGATTTCAATGGAAATTGAATCATAATAATATTTTCTAGGCTTATAATAATAAACTTTTAAAGCATATTTTAGAAACGGGTGTGTTATTTTTTTAATAAAATTTCTCATGTGATTTGTATCATTCTGAATAGAATCCTTCTATTTCAGGTTGGCGGTATTTCCAAAGTTTATGAAGTATTTTTATTTCGTAAGGATAATGATAAAAATTGGTTTTATACCGAATACCAGAAACTAATTTTAGTAATTGTTTCTTATATCCTTTTATTCTAAAGTCTGAAGCCGTAGGATAATATCCATTTAAAACTGTTTCGAAGTTTTTAATTGTATCAATCATATAAGGTTTTAACCAAGGCGTTAAAGGGTTTTTTCTTAAGTCAAAATTTTCCCAGCTAGGAGAGATCCAATCTTCTAGTTTTTTGGGAAATGAAAAACCAGCATCTAAAATTTGTTGGTACAATTCTGACCCTTCCGTTGGAACTGGACTGTATAGATAAATAATTATTTCAGTGTTTGGGTTAATTACTTTAATTTCTTTAATAAAATTAATATCCCATAAAATTTGTTTGTACACTTCTTGCTCTGTTTTGGCTGGCATACCTAATACAAAAGAAAGTTCGGGAATAATATCGGCATTTTTCATACGAAGCACAAAATCCTTAATCATTTGTCCTGTTTGTGTTCCGCCTTTGTTCATTTGTTTTAAAATTAAATCGTTGCCCGTTTCAGCACCTAAAAAAATCATTTTGCAACCGGCTTTTCGCATGAGTTTTAAATCATCATCACTATACATGTTAATAGTATCTATGCGTCCTTCTCCCCAATAACTGATGTTGTCATTTAGAATTAATTCTGAAAATTCTAATACTCTTTTCTTGGAAGTGAAGAAATTGTTGTCATGAAATTCAATGGCGTCAATATCGTATTTCTCTTTAAAATAAATTACATCTTCATAAATTCTTTGAGCAGACATCCCTTTCCATTTGGCGTTATATATGGGCACAACCGCACAAAAAGAACAGGAAAATGGGCATCCCATACTAGAATGATACGATAATGTTTTATGACCCATAAACGTTTTTGCTAAATAATTTCTTACAGGATAAAAAGTATTCAGATATTCATAAGGAAATTTTGGCAAAGTATCTTGATCAAGTAGTGCTTCAACAGCAGTTTTTACGATTTTACCTTTATCGTCTTTAAAAATTAAGTTTTTAATGAGGATTAAGTTTTCTTTTTGATTGTTCTCTATGGTGTGGATTAATTCAGGAAAGGTGTTGTCTCCAGGGCCATTAATAATATAGTCCACATATCCAGATTGTAAAGAAACTTTATATTGATTGGAAGCAAAATAACCACCCCAAACGGTAACAATATGGGGAAATTGTTCTTTGATTTTTTTTGTAAAAGGAATCGCTTGACGCAATTGTGGTCCAGGCATAACGGTAGAACCAAAATATTTAAATTTGCCTGTTTTTAAATAGTTTTCAATGGTTTGCCACGGATTTTTCTCTAAATTTCCATCTACAAAAACATACTCATATTTTCCATGAATGGAAGCTCCTACTTGTAAAATAGAATTCGGAATTCGATGCTTACTATTAGCACTTTTAGGGTTGAATAGGATGATTTTGGATTGTTTCAAAATTTGAATTTTAAATATTGATATGTAGTAAATATTTGTGAAATGGCAGAACCCAATAATGCTCCTTTTATTCCATATCCATAATATAATAATGAGAAGGATATTATACAATTAATTATCATTGCTTTTATTCCAGTATTTAAAATATACTTTTGATTGTTTTCCTTATAGAAACGAATTATTTTGACAGCATATAAATAAGGTGGTAAAGTAATAAAAAAACCTAATAAATAAAAGTAGAAATCCAGTTTGAACTTATAAATATAAGTTATAATTAAATGAAAAATAAATAGATTCGCTATTACTATGAATGGTGAAATAATTGATATATATCTTTGAATTAGTTCCATAGATTTAATTTTTATGCGATATAAATTTTTTATAAATGGTAAAATCATAAATGTTGCAATCGAATGAATTAAAATAAAATAAGAAGTAATAATTTGATAAATAGCAATATTCTCGTTTTTTTCAAAAAAAGTAACTATTAAGAAATCAGTTCTCGATTGTAAGAAACCAATTAAGTTTAAGAGGAAAAAAGATAAAGATGAAAATAAGATAATTTTATTTGTAGTAAAATGATTTTTTTTTAATTCAATAAAATTTATCCTTATGTATAATAAAGCTCTAATAAATTGATAAAAAGAATAAAAAAATAATAATTGAATACTATTTAAATCTGGATGTAAAAACAATGTTGCAGTTAAAATTATAAAAGAAATTATTTCAATTAATATTGCTTTAAGAAAGTCTTTTTTGTAAATCCAAAAAACTTCTAAAGATTGTGAAATGAATCCACTAATAAACCATAAAAAAAGGATTGAAGCTTCAGTAATTGAGAAAAATAGGAATGTAATAATAGTAAATGGTATAAGTAAAATAAATCTTGTATTAAAATTTAAATAAAAATTATAAATAATTTTATTTGGTGCTTTGCTAAAATCTCTTAATAAGTATTCTTTATTTCCCCAATTTAAAATTAATAGTATAATACTTGAGTATAAAAAATATGTAACAAAATTACCCCATAAATCTTTAGAGTAGAAATGAATTATATATAAAGACAAACTCAATCCAAAAATTTGATTGATAGTTTGTTTTAATGAATTTGTTAAAATTGTATATAGTCTTTTGCTTAACTTTTTTAATTTATTGTTCAAATTATTTTATATTTCGAATTATTTAAAAGCCAAATTTTATGTAAATGATATAAAGGTTTTTTTAATTGGTTAATTTTTTTTTCATTAATAATTTTAGAGATATAGATAGATTGATTTTCAAATTCTATTTTTGAAACCAACGATAATTCAAAATATTTTAATATAATATTTGGTAATATAATATCATTAATTTTAAGAGTATTAATTTTTTCTTTTTTGCAAATAAATTTTCCCAATGAATATACTTGTTTATAATCTTCAGCAGCTGGCTGACTTAAAAAAAAAGTATTTCCAATTTTTAATTCATTAATAGATTGATTTGTATTTCGAACTCCAATTGTAATGTGGTTTTTTTTAATTGCACATAAATCTATAGGAAAATGATTTTCTTTTTGATTAAATATCGAAACTAACCATACTTGTTTTGGAATACTGAAAAGCGCAACTAATTTTTTATAAATATCAAAATTAAATTCATTAAAAAAATTAGATTTTTTTCTTTGACTTAAATTATAAATTCTTTTTAAATAAATTCTTTTTATGAGATTAAGATGCAGCTTTGCATTTATTACTTCAAATAAGTATATTTTATCAGATTCTATTTCTATACTTCTAATGTATTTTAAACCTAGTATTGCATTGACTTTGTTATGATTGATGAATGAGTAAAGTTTCAATGAATTTGTATTTAAATCGTGATCTTCAATATCTTTAGAAAATGAAATTTGAACAATCATTGGTTCATATAACACCTGATTTAAATTACAGTTTACCCAATCATTAGCAATAAATATTTTAAAAAGTATAATTACTTTTTCATTAAAGGAGACTGGTTGGTATTCTTTTAATTTTCTGATTTTCAATAGATTCATTTTGATTTAGTTTTTATAAAGGTATAATATCTATTTCTCTGTCTTTAACGATATAAAAATATTACTTTTTGTTGTTTTTAATTATATAAGCAAATTAGTATATAATTTCAATTGTTTTTTTATTTAAAAATTACGAAACTATATATATATTTGAAATAAAAAAAATGAACTTTATCTATCCAAGAATAAAGATAATAAATAAGTTTTTACTTGTGATTTTTGTGATAGTTTCAATTTTTGTAAAAGTTTATCAAATTGGTTATAGAAGTTTTTTTCAAGATGAGTTATATTCTGTTTCAGCTGCTTTAGAACCTAATTTTGATTTGTTTTTAAATAATTGGGTATTATATGATTCGAATGCTCCATTATATTATTTTTTTTTGAGATTGTGGTTAAAAATAATTCCTGCAACAGAATTTTGGATTCGCTTACCTTCGGTTATTTTTGTCTTGTTAGCTTCTTTTATTTTAATAAACGGAATAAAAAAAAGATTTAATAATGATACTTGGTTTTATCTTTTGTTGTTTATTTTAACAAGTTATGGTTTTCTTTTTTTTGCTCAAGAAGCTAGAGCATATGGATTGTTACTTCTTTTAATTAGTTTACAATTATTAACTTTTATAGATTTACTTCAATGTAAAAAAGAGGAAAATAAAAGTAGATTCATTTTACTTTTTACTTTTTTTTCACTTTTAGCATCTTACACTCATTATACAGGAATACTTTTTAGTTGTATTTTATATTCTATATTAATTTTTGAATTTAGATCAGATTTGTTTTTTCTAAAAAAAATTTTAGTATCAATTTTGTTATTACTAGCTTTAGGTTTACTCTGGATGAATAACTTTTTATTCTTCTTTCATTTAGATAAATCAATGATTATACATCAAAAATGGGCAATTTTAAAAAGTATAATACCAATGCTGTTTTTTGGGTATTCAATTATTGGAAAATATTTTTCAATACTAATGATTTTAATTTATTTTTATAGTAGCTTTGTTTTACTAAAAAATTTTGTTTTACTAAAAAAAGTTAATAAAATCATTGTTAAGCTTGGCGTTTTCTCATTTGGTGTTTTATTTCTATCACCTTTTATACCTTATTTGTTTTCATATAGACATTATATTTTTTTAATTCCAATTATTCTTTTAGCGTTTTCTATTTTAATTTGTAGTTTTTTTAAAATTTCAGAATATCAGAAAAGTATTTTGTTGCTTTTTGGAATTTTAATTGTTGTAAATCAAGGGTTTGTGCATTACAAATCAGATAGAGAGAATTGGAGACAAACTGTCGATTATGTTGCAGAAAACCTAAAAGATAAAAACACAAAAGTGATTATCATTGGAGAACCATGGGAAAGTAGTCCGAAAGAATATCTATTAAAAAATAGAGGAGATTTAAATCTTTCAATTAGAAGAAAAACCTATTATCTATATTATTTCAATCAACTTGCTGATAATAAAAAAATAGATATTGTTGTTTTGAGACCTAGCAATAAAATAATTGAAGAATATATCAATAAAGAACTTTTGACAAATGATAAAGTTTTTGTTTTATTATATACCGGAGGTTTTTCAAAAGACATTAATAATCTTAAAATTAATGGAATTGTTGATAAAAAAGAGTTTTATGGTCATGTAGTTTTTACATGTACAAAAAAATATTAGTCATAAAAAGAGTTGCAGTTTTTTAATTTATAATAACCTAGAATTTAATTATAATTCAATCTTTCTTAAGTTATAAAAACCAATTCCTCTCCCTTCATCTGAAAGAAAAATAACTTCTGTATTATTTATTAATAATGGTTTTGCTTTGTTGTTTTTATCAAAAGTAAGTTGTTTATTATCATAAAAAACTTGCTCATTTTTTATATCAAGTTCTTTCCATGTAGCTACTTTGAAGGGGATGCTTTTTTTGTTTTCTCCTTTTTCATTCCAATAGAAATAGGTCAATTGGTTATCATTTACAGTATAATCATAAATTAAAATGGGTGTTTTTTCAGCTAAAAGAGGTTTGTTTTTTTCTAAGGTTTCTTGTTTAAAAAAACTTCCTATAAGTAATATAAAAAAACTTACAGCAAAAGACTTGACTAAAGTAGATTTCTTAAAAAAATATATTAGAAACAATAAAGAAAAAGCAACCAATAAAAATAGTCTTAAAAATGAAAAAGGGAAAGTTTTTTCAATAAAAAAAGACACAGAAAAATTATTTATAAAAAACAAAATTGCTCCCAAAATTATTTTTTTTAAAACTGAAATTTTACTTAAAAGGAAAGTAATAAGAGGGAATAACATTACTATAAAAGAATATGTACTTCCATAAGGTGAAAACAGAATGCTAGCTAAAATCCAAAAGCTGAATACATGCAAATTGTTTTTACAGCTCCTTGTAATGAAATATCCAAGTGATATAAGCCCGAATTTGAATGCTAAAAGTAAAAAGGGAAAATACCTAGATACATGAAAAAGAGGTTTTGGGTTTTCAATTGTATCAAACACAAACATTCGTTTTAAAAACATAAAAACTGATTGGTAGTTATCTACAAAAGAATTTGCGATTTCACCATTAGATGCTTTGGGTAAAACCGAAGAGATAAAGAATAACCAAACATCTATTCCAGAACATAAAATTGAAATGGATAAAAATAAAATTCCAAAAAGAATAGCGTAAAGAACTAGTTTAAATTCTTTTTTAAATAAGAAAAAGAAAATGAAAATAATTGGAAAAACTTTAAATGCAATAGCAAAACTTAAATAGAAAGCTGTTTTTTTAAATTGTTTCTTTTCATAAGAAAGTAAGGTTTCAGATAAGAGGAAAAACAATAAGAAATATACTTGACCAAATAGTATGTTGTTTTTTATAGGTACAAAAAATGCGAAAGGAATTAAAAATAAATATTTTAAGTTGAGGTTGTAAAATTTAAATATTCTTATGCAACTTATACTTAATAAAGTTGAAGAAAAAAGATTAAAAATAATTTTAGCTGTAGCTACAGAAAATAAATTTAATGGTGTAAAAAATAGTGCTAAAAATGGTGTGTTTGGGGCATAACTCACAAATATATTTTGATATCCTATGTCAGAAATTGCTTTATTGAATTCGTATGGTAAATAGATAGTCGAATTGAATTTACCATCAATTAAAAAGTGAGCACCAAAATAGTAATTTGCAAAATCATGAATAGGAAAATGGATTGCTTTTACAATGTAAAATAGACAAAGAAAAAGCAATGGAATTATATTAAAATATTTTGCTATAACTGATTTCATATTTTTTTAAATAAACGAAATTTTATAAGACTAGTCTTTTGAAAAAAATAAGAAAAAGAAACTCTTAAAACACCTAAACCATAAGTAACACTTCTTTTAAAATCTATGGAAGAAGCGTCTTCAAAATACTTTGCGGGACATGAAATTTCACCAATTCTTGCATTTATAAAACAACATTGCGCTAAAATTTCATTGTCAAAAACGAAGTCATCAGAATTGCTGCTAAAATCTATTTTATTTAGAATTTTAGCATTAAAACAGCGAAACCCCGTGTGGTATTCCGATAATTTTTGATTCATTAGGATATTCTGAATCAAAGTTAATATGCGATTAGAAACATATTTATAAAAAGGCATACCACCCTTTAATGCGCCCTTGCTTAAAATTCGGGAGCCTAAAACCACATCATACAAATCATTAGCCACTAAAGTAACCATGGCTGGGATTAACTTTGGCGTATATTGATAATCTGGATGTAACATTAGAATAATATCAGCATTTAATTCTATTGCTTTTTTGTAGCATGTTTTTTGGTTGGCACCATAGCCTTTGTTTTTATTATGTTGAATAATATATTGTATACCAATTTTTTTAGCAACTTGAATTGTATCATCATTACTGAAATCATCTGTTAAAATAACTTCATCGACAATTTCAAAAGGTATCTCTTCATATGTTTTTTGAAGGGTTTTAGCTGC
This sequence comes from Flavobacterium sp. J27, assembly GCF_004303025.1. Lineage (GTDB taxonomy): Bacteria > Bacteroidota > Bacteroidia > Flavobacteriales > Flavobacteriaceae > Flavobacterium. The sequence goes on from NZ_PJQW01000001.1 coordinate 421,637, forward strand.
ATTGTAAGCTGGAAGAATAACTATTATTTTTTTTGAATTGAACATTATTCTAAATGATTTACTTCTACCGTTGACGCTTCTCTTACCGATGTTGAAATTGATAAACCTTGAAAAGGAGCTACACTTTCAATTTCATTTCTATCATATAAGATACCCAAAAAAGGAAACTCTGGATATGTATGAGTTGAAAAATTGGATAATAAATTTTGAACTTGAGAAAGTGGCAAATTCCATTCTATACTTAATCTTTCAGACGATGGTTCCATGAAAGAAATATATAGTAATTCTGTATAAGTATGTTGTTGTGTTTGTGAAAAATCGACACCATCAATGAGGCTGAATTTTAAAGTTGTATTGCTTTCTCGATAATTGATTAAGGTATTTTGAAAATCTGAGAAGGTTAAATAACCATTATAATTATTTTGGGATAAATACATTTGTTGAATAGTAGATTCATGACACCACATGCATTTAGCAGGTTTTCCAGCATTAGTGTGAGAAGCATCTACACTATTTTTTCTTATCCCATTTTGATCAAAAATACCAAAACGTAATTGCCCATTGTTTAATAGCTCAATAGTTTCATATTCATAAATATCTTGCGTAATTGAATCAATTTCTTGACAGAAAAATAATTGATTAAAACCATTTTGTTCAGAAAATTGAATGATACGGTGTTCTAAGGAAACTCCAGAATTATTTATGTATCCTTTTTGAGGTAATAATGTATATTTAGTAAGGATTTCATTTAGTGTATTTGGAACTCCCGTAATCTCATAATAATGTTCAGAAGCACCTATTAATAAAGTAATATATCTACCTAGATCAATGTTATTGTTTGTTTTATATTCATCGGTGTTTTTAATTTTATCAGATAATTTTAAAAGTTTTTCAATAGCATTTTGGTTGAAACCTAATTTTTCAATATCAATAGTGATGGTATTATTATTTACAATAAAACCATTAGTTGATGTTGGTAATAGTGCACCAATGTATGATAATGCCCATTTTAAACCTATTAATGATTTATCAATTGAATCATCAGGATAAGCTTTATTCCATTTTAGATTTATTGAGGTGTCGGTTTCGATTAAATCTGTATAGGAGTCATTCGTACAAGAAAAGTTAATTAAAATTAAAAGTGTATAAATATATTTTTTCATAAATTACCTATTTAAAATCATCAAACCATTCGCTAAAACGGCCTTTAATTTGTGTTTTAAAGCTTGTATTACATTCGTATTTTTCTTTTTATAAAATTCTACTTCATTGACCACTTTTGAAACAGCATAATCGTAGAATTTTCTGGAATAAGTCCGTTCAAAATCAATATCTCTATCCGTTGAGGTTTTCCAATCTGGGGCTTTTGTTATTTTATGTTCTACTTCGTTATATAGCGAAGTTCCTTTAATAGGATAAGCAACCGTAATAGTGTAATGGGTGGGGTTGGCTTCTTTTAAATAATGTATGGTTTTAGTAATGTCTTCTTCTGTTTCTCCAGGATAACCCAGCATAATAAAAGTGCCTGTTTCAATGCCTAAACTATTTGTTTTTTGAATGGCTTCCTTAACCACATTCACATCCACGCGTCGATCCATTAAATCAATTATTTTTTGAGAACCACTTTCTGCACCAATCCAAATTCTAAAACAACCTATTTCTTTTAAAACAGCTAATATTTCATCGTTTAATCGTTCGGCTCTTGTAATGCATTCAAATGGAATTACAGCGTCTTGTAAGAGTACTTCTTCTTTTAAAGCAAGCAACCATTTATGACTTACGGTAAAAACATCATCTACAAACCAAATGGCATCTGGTGCATACTTGTCTTTTAATAGTTTCATCTCTGTGGCTACTTGATGTGCGGGTCTTCTTCTGTAGCTTTGGCCATAAACAGCAGTACTACACCATTTGCAAGTGTAAGGGCAACCTCTTTGAGTGGAAATCGTCATCGAACTTTGGCCGTTATTTTTTTTCCAAGTGTCTAAGTAGAGTTGCATATTAATAGCTTCTCTATTGGGTAAAGGTAATTCGTCTAATTCTCTAAATTTTTTTCTGCTTGGCATTTGAATTACGATATCATTTTCTAGAAAAGCAATACCATCAATCGTATGGTAATTTTTATTGTGTAGTATGGCATCACACAATTCATAAGTGGTTTCTTCTCCTTCGCCAATAACTAAAAAATCAGCACCAGATTTTAGATAATTTTCAATATTGTAGGAAACATCTGGTCCACCAAGGATTATTTTGGGAAAACCAAACAACTCTGTTTTTAAAATCTTAAGGAGTTTAACAACCTCAATTTTGGTCATTAAATTAGTATAAATACAAATAATTTTTGATTGTTTTTCTTCAATAAATTGAAGTTGCTCTTTTTGAGAGGTAAAAGTTGTATCAAAAACGATATTATCGAGTTGCTTGCTTTTTAAATAAGCAGACACATACAACAAACCCAATGGAGGGTAAGGTTTCATTATCTTCTGTTCTTTAGGGTCATCAGATAAATAATACGCATGTGTGAATAAAATACTCATAATTTTTGTAGAATTATAATATAATGATCTGCATATTTAGAAAGAAACCGTAACTTTTGAATGCTATTTTCCATTAGATTCAAAAAATTTAGAAACCACTTTCTATTTTTAAAAAAGGGTTCTAAATAAGACGGCGGTATGAAAAAACCAATGGGCTTATATTCAATACATTTAAATTTTTCTTTTGTTAAATGTACAATTTCTTTTGGGTTATAGTAATAGGTAGGTACATTTTCTCCATCAACATTAGCATATACTATCTTTTTTTTTCTTCTAAAAATAGTATTAAATTTTCCTTTTGTAAAAAAATAGAATTGTTCCCACAAGGTGTTTTTAGGCATTAAAACTAAAATTAATTTGCCTTTTTCTTTTAAAAAATCAGGAGCTGTTTTAAAAAATGAAGACAACTCATCTGGAGATAAACAGTTTAATCCTCCAAAATTTGAAAATAATAAATCTTGTTTTTTTTCTTTATCAAAGCTAGAAATGGTTGTGATGTCTAATGTTGAAAAGTCAAGGTTTTGATACTGATTTTTTGTTTTAGCAATAGCAATCATTTTTTCAGAAATATCGGTTGCTACCACATTAAATTTTTGTGAAGCAAACCAAAGCGCATCTTCACCCGTACCACAATTAATTTCAAAAATATCTTTTACGGAAGATAGATGAGGAGATATAATTTTATAAACGACTCTACGTTGTAATTTACCTATCAATGTATGGGTAAACGATTGGTCGTAATTTACAGCAGCTATGTCAAAACTAGCGTCCATTTTGTAGTATTTTCAAGATAATTTTGTCTAAAAGAGTGCTCGGAATATAATAGATTAATTTTGCAATTGCTTTTAATTTTAAGAGTGTAATGCGCGATTGAAATAGGGTTTTTATATGATAAAAGCCCTGACTTTTTCTGTATTCTTTGTGCACAAAACGTTGTAATTTTCTATAATAATTTGAAGAATATGTGCTTTGAAACATAACATCTAAATCATCTGAATCTTTCCAATTAGCCTTCAATTGTAAATCATTTTTTACTTTTTCATAAAATTTTGTGCCTGGCAAAGGATAAGATACCGAAATCCCAATATTATCAGGTAACAGTTCCTTTACCATTCGAATTGTTTTTTGAATGTCTTCTTGGGTTTCAGTTAAATAACCAAATTGAAGAAAGAAGGCTACTCGTATGTTTTTTTGTTTCAGTAAATGTGTTGCATCATAAATTTCAGATACTTTTGTGCCTTTATCCATAGCGTCTAATATCTTTTGAGAAGCACTTTCTGCACCCACCCAAACTTCTTCTAATCCTGATGCCGCTAATGCGTCTATGGTATCTTCTTTTAATAATAAATCAACTCGACTTTGAATAAAATAACGTATCTGAACGTTTCTTTTCTGTAATTTCCGATTAAATTCTTGTACCCAATTTGGTTTTAATCCAAAAATATCATCACACATCCAAAATCTTTTTACACCAAATTCATTCTGTAAATAGATAATTTCGTTTACAATATATTCAGGCGAATGGGCATTATATCGATTGCCATAAATAGGTTTGGCACACCAATTACATTTGTATGGACAACCTCTGGTAGTGGCAATGTTTAATGTAAATTCTTGCGTACCTTGATCCCAAATTTCTTTATATGCGTTTATGTTTATTAAATCCCAAGCGGGTAATGGTAATTCATCTAAATCTTGTAATACAGGACGAGGTGGATTGACTTGAACTTGATCTTCTTTTGTAAAAACCACCCCTTTTACGCTTTCAATCGGATTTTTATTTTCTAAAGAATGAATTAATTCGGCTAATGTTATTTCTCCTTCACCTTGAATGATATAATCGGCTCCATTTTGTAGGTATAGGTCATAATGATCTGTGGCATCTGAACTGCTAACAATAACAGTACAATTGTTTTGTTTGCCAATATGAATCATCTCAAAACAAGCATCTCTCATATTAGTAAGACACATTTTGGTTAAATAATTAAACCCGTCGTCATAAATAACTAAATACTGAAATTTTTCTTGTTTAAGTTTGGTTTGAATCGCTCTTGGTGAATCTAATAAATTAGTATCAAACAAATTAACTTTGTATCCTTTACTCCTCATTAAAGAGGCAGCATATAAGGTGCCTAGAGGAGGGTATGGAGATTTATTTTTCCACTGTTTTGGGTCTAGTTTATAATAATATGAATGAGAAAAAAGAATTTTAGACATGTTCTTTGGGAATATCTATTTGAAAGTTTTCTTTAATGAAATCGTATTTGTTATTTAAAGTATCAATTACTCTTTTTTGAAAATTAGAGGGATGATGTTTAGATACTTTTTTAGAAGATTTAAAAGCTAATGCAAAGTCTTCTGGTAACATTTTTTTTCTAAATTTTAGTTTCCAAAAGCTGAGGGTAAAATTATAAGAAACTTTTTCAATGAAATCTCCAAAACTTCCAGAATATATCTTTTCAGAAAAACGATTTAATTTGTTTTTTTGTAAAGGTAAAATAGTTTCAATATTTGTTGACTTGTTAGGGATAAAATCTTTATACCAACTGTTTTTGTCGAAAAAATCTTTAAAAATTTGATCTCCATGCAAAGGAATTAATGTGGCAATTTCTGTAGCTGTAAAGATGTTTTTTTCTTCAATTTCTAAATAAGCAGAAGAAAGAAAATAATTCATGCAGAAATATTTTTTTGAATTTAGAAGAAATAGTTTTTTATATAAAATTAAAAATGTTCTACAAGTCCAAAGGTGATTGGGTTTAGTGATAATAAAATAATCTACGTCACTATTTTTATCAAAATACCCTTTTGAAAGAGATCCAGAAATAGCTATTCCTTCAATGAAAGGGAAAAATCGAGTAATAAATTGTGCTCTTTTCTGTGCTTTAATAAGCGCAATTTCAGCATTTTTATTCCCTTTTTTTCTTTTTTCTATGGCTTCTTTGGAAAGGTGAGTATGGTAAAAATCTTCTGTTTTTTCAATGATTCCTTTAGATATAGCGGTTTCTAATTCATCAGAAACCGATTTTAGGTCTTTAAGAGAAGAATATAAATAGACTTCTTCCTTCTTTAAAGGATGATTAAAAATTGAAAAATATAAAAGAGGTTTTAAAGTTTTCAAGTTTGTTTCTTTTATAGTGTTGTTTGTTTTGTTTGTACCAAAATTACTAATTCAAATACATTAAAATAATAAATTAACATATTCTATGTAAGACTTGTCTCAAAAGTCATATGGGAATTTTGGATTTTTATAGGTTTTGATTTTTTCAAATTCTACTAAGAATGGTTGTTGGCAATTTCTGGCAAACCTAGCAAATGTTGGTGTAAATTCAATTCCTTTTTCAGTAAAGTTCCATTCTGGGAATTCCCAAATAGTAATAGCTGTATAATTACAAAACCCTTCTCCTTCCTCATTTTCTTCTTCTTTTTCTTCTTCTTTTTCTTCTTTTGGAGTTTCAAAGTTTTCTTTTAGATTGATAATTTCAAATAACTTTGGAGCAAAGTAAGTATTTCTGTACGCTGCAAACCGACTGAAATTCTTTTCACTATATACGGTAACGGAAGTATCAAAAGCGATAATTTCGTCCAAAGTAAATTCTTTACCTGTTTGTAAATCAATTAGATTTCCTTCGCCGCCAAAATCTGGATGCGCACCACCGCAAAAATATGACGAGAAGATATGAAATCCTAAAAGATCTTCCGTTAAATAGGAAAGAGTAGTAGTATACTCAATTCCTGTTCCAGTATTATAATTAAATGGAGATGAACAGCCCAATTGATTTAAAACCAATTTGTTGTGCTTAGAAGTTAATATAGGGTTTATTTTGTTTTTAATTTCTTCAGAAAAAGTATTGCCTAATCTAAAAAATGGAACTTCGCAATGTGTTTCTTTGAACCAAATTATTTCTTGATTTTTATGAATTGTAATCGAGTCTTGTATAAAATGAAGATAATTCAATTTAACCAAACTCAAATCTTCCTCTATTTCAGTTGAAAATGTTTTCTTAAACCTATCAAAATCTATTGTTCTTAATGTAATATTAATTGATTTTCCAGCTTTGTTTTTCCATTTTCCTTTGAAGTTTGACTCTTTTTTAACTAACTCAAATTTTTCTTCAAAAAAATCTTCACCGTAGTCATTCCCAAAGTAAAGTGTGTAGGAGTCTTCGTTGTATTTACCGTTCAGTCGAATATCTTTTAAAGATGTTTGATAAAAATAATTACCCTCAATATAATTGTTATCATATTCAGTTATCTCCATGTAAATAATAGACTTACCTAATTTTCCTTCTAAAAAATAAGTATTTTGAGCAGGTATTTGCCATGAAATTAGCAAAAAGAATAGTATTTTAAAAGCGATGTTCATTAGCGATTTTTATTATGATATTGAGAAATACTATTCAAAGTTAAAAGAACAAATTAATAGAAAATTTCTTTATTCATCATAAAAACGATTTTTATTGTTGAATTATTGTGCAAACACCATCAACACAACCAACGTTGTTTGGAGGGTTAACCACAGCGCAATCTGAAAAAATGTGATACTGTATATTGTAATTTGCTTCGTCTTGATTGTATTGATTTACCATAGTAGTTAGATAAGTAATATCTACCTCATTTGAATAAATTAAATATTCCCAAGGACCGCCACAAGGTTTAGATCCAAATGCCATAAAATCACAGCCAATTTCCTCATTGCATTCAAAGGATGCAACATAATCTTTAATGTGTTGTTTTTGTTTTTGTAAAGTTTCAAAGTCAGTTGTTTTACTGGTTTTATTTGCCTCTTTTTCACATTGAAAACTTTGAAATAGAGCAACAATGACCAATAACCTTAAAAAATTTTTCATAGCAATTTTATAGTAAGATGCTAAAAATTAAATAAGGTTGCGTTGATTATGTCTCTTATTTTAAAACATTAATGAGCTTCTAACCAGTTTTTACCAATACCTAAATCAACAATTAACGGAACGTCTAAGGTAAAGGCATTTTCCATTTCACTTTTAATCATGGTTTGAATTGTTTCTAATTCTGATTGATGAACGTCAAAAACTAGTTCGTCATGTACTTGTAATAGCATTTTTGATTTCCAATTTTCCTTTTTTAATCTTTTATGGATGTTTATCATTGCTATTTTAATAATGTCAGCAGCACTTCCTTGGATTGGAGCATTTACAGCATTGCGCTCTGCACCACCTCGCACCACTGCATTTGCCGAATTGATATCTTTTAAATAACGTCTTCTTCCTAAAATGGTTTCTACATAACCATGTTCTCTTGCAAAATCTACTTGATCAGAGATGTATGCTTTAAGTTTTGGATAGGTTTTATAGTAAGCATCGATTAGACTGGCACTTTCACTACGGCTTAAATCGGTTTGATTGCTAAGTCCAAAAGCAGAAACACCATAAATGATACCAAAATTTACTGTTTTTGCATTACTTCGTTGCTCTTTAGTTACTTCTTCTAATGGAACATTAAATACTTTTGATGCTGTTGATCGGTGAATGTCTTCCCCGTTTTTAAATGCCTCAATCATAGTAGTTTCTCCAGATAACGCAGCTATAATACGCAACTCTATTTGGGAGTAATCGGCAGCTAATAGGATGTAGTTTTCATCACGAGCAATAAACGCTTTTCTAATTTCTCTCCCTCTTTCTGTACGAATAGGAATATTTTGCAAGTTAGGATTGTTTGAGCTTAATCTTCCGGTAGCTGCAACAGTTTGCATATAATCAGTATGTACCCTTTTGGTATTTTGGTCTACTTGATTTGGAAGTGCGTCAACATAAGTACTTTTTAATTTTACCAATTGTCTCCATTCTAAGATATAGCGAACAATCTCATTATCTTTGGCTAAATAACTTAAAATTTCTTCTCCAGTTGCATATTGACCAGTTTTGGTCTTTTTTTGTTTTGTACCACCTATTTTTAGTTTGTCAAATAAAATATCCCCTAATTGCTTTGGTGAAGCTAAATTAAATGTTTCACCTGCAATGGTATATATTTTTTGCTCGAAATCATCAATTTCTAATTGCATGTCTTTAGACATTTTTTGTAAGAAATCAACATCAAGGTTAATTCCTTCGTTCTCCATTGCTGCAAGTACTTCAACCAGAGGGATTTCAATTGAATCGAATAATTTTTTGGTACCTACTCTTTCTAAAATCGGTTGAAAATGCTCTTTTAATTGAAAAGTTATATCAGCATCTTCTACGGCATATTCTTTCACATCTTCAATATTAACATCTCGCATCGATTTTTGATTCTTACCTTTTTTACCAATTAAGGTTTCAATCGATTTTGGAGCATATTTTAGATACGTCTCCGATAATACATCCATATTATGACGCATATCTGGATTAATCAAATAATGTGCAATCATAGTGTCAAAGAATTTGCCTTTAACTTCAATACCATAACCTGCTAAGATTTTTAAATCATATTTTAAGTTCTGACCAATTTTTTCAATGCTTTCGTTCTCAAAAAAAGGAATCAATTTTTGAGCTAGTACTTTTGCTTCTTCTTGATTTTCTGGAAATGGAATGTAAAAACCTTTTCCTTTTTCCCATGAAAAAGCAATTCCAACTAATTCTGCATTTAAAGCATCTAAACCTGTGGTTTCAGTATCAAAACAAACAGCGGTTTGTTTTTCAAGGTTTTGTAATAATAATTTTAGCGCTAAATCTCCTTGTACAATTTGGTAAAAATGAGCAGTATCTTCGAGTGTGTTATAAAAAGAATTGGTTGTTGTTTCATCTGAAGCTTCATCTGAGAAACCAAATAAATCCATTTGATTTTCCATACTTTTTTTAGGAGTTGATTTCTTAGTCGATGTTTCGTTGGCATTCGTATTTACATCATTATAATCGTTTCCTGAGCCAAATAGTTTATCAAATTGTGCTTTCAATTGACGAAATTCAAGTTCTTGAAAGATAGCATCAGTTTTTTCAATATCTGGTTGTGAAAGTTCAAAATCTTTTTCATCGAATTGAACAGGACAATCTAAAAGAATGGTGGCTAATTTTTTTGAAAGTATTCCTTTTTCCTTATTGGCTTCAATATTCTCTTTCATTTTTCCTTTTAGCTCATGAGTGTGGGCTAAAAGGTTTTCCATTGAACCGTATTGTGCTAAGAATTTTTTGGCTGTTTTTTCTCCCACACCAGGCAATCCTGGTATATTATCGACTGCATCACCCATCATTCCTAAGAAGTCGATAACCTGCTCAGGGCGTTCTACTTCAAATTTCTCTTGTACTTCAGGAATTCCCCAAATTTCTATTCCATTACCCATGCGAGCAGGACGATACATAAAAATATTTTCAGATACTAATTGTGCAAAATCCTTATCTGGGGTAACCATGAAAACTTGATACCCCTCTTTTTCTGCTTGTTTTGCTAAAGTTCCAATTAAATCATCTGCTTCAAAACCCGCTTTTTCCATAATTGGAATATGCATTGCTTTTAATAATTCCTGAATATAAGGAACAGCTATCTTAATTGCTTCTGGAGTTTCATCTCTATTAGCCTTATATTCTTGAAACATTTCTAAACGAAAATCACTTCCTCCTTTGTCAAATGCGACAGCCAAGTGGTCTGGTTTCTCTCTTTTAATAACATCCATCAATGAATTCATGAATCCCATAATGGCCGAGGTATCCATTCCTTTTGAATTAATTCTTGGGTTTTTAATAAATGCATAGTAGCCTCTAAAAATCAGTGCATAAGCATCTAGAAGAAATAATCGTTTTTGTGACATGAAATTTTTTTTTAATTCGAGAATGTAAAAATACAATTCTTTAAAACAATTCTATATTTTTTAATTGTAAAATATAATTAACAGATTTTACAGATTAAATGTAATACGTGTTAAACTTTTGATTATCAGTATATTTAACATATCTTTTGTATACATTTATTCAGTAATTACTAGTTATTATGAAAAATAAAATGCTCCAATTAAAATTGTTTTTTTGTGCTACTTTTATTTGTTTTTTAATGCAAAATGCTGTGGCTCAAGTTGGAATTAACACAACGTCTCCAGACGCTTCCTCTATTTTGGATGTAACATCTGCGTCAAAAGGGTTATTAATTCCTCGAATGACTACTTCTCAGAAGAATGCTATTGTTTCACCAGCTAATGGTTTAATGGTGTTTGATACTGATAGTAAAGAATACAGTTATTATGATACTGCTGCGAGTACATGGATAAATATTAAGCAGGGAAGGTCTAAATTTAAAAGAATTAAATCGACCGACGTTTTAAGTACTGTTTTAGCGACAGAATTAACTGCAGGTGGTGGTTCTAAATATCTTTTAGATTCTCAGACTTTATATGAAATCAATGGAACGGTAATAGTCGATTATCCAATAGAACTAAATAATGCTTATTTGGTTGGATTAGATGCTGGTGATGATAAATTAGTTAAGACAACGGGAGATTTATTCACTGGAAGTACTGGAGGAACAGTTAAAATACTCACATTAGTTGCATCAGGTGGAAATGTTTTTAATGTTAATGGAGGAGGAACTCAATCTATTATTTTTAGGGACTGTGTTATTGCAAACTCTGCAAATGTTGGTGTTTTGCAAAATTTTGCTTTAGTTTTTGGAAGTGTTGTTCAGTTTGTGAGTAATACTAATGGTATTATATACAGGAATATAACAAAATTATTGTTAGATAATCAGGCATGGTTTGGAAATAATACTGGAACATTTGAAAAGTATGAAAATACATTCGCTTCAATTCAAAAACAAGGAGGTTTCATGGATGTGAATGGAACGGCTATTGGTATGGATGTTTCTTCTAATCCAACAGTCTCATCTGATGGTACTATGTATGGTGTAAATTTTACGGGTACCTTATCAACGGGTCTTTATGTGAAAGGGTATACTATAGGTTCATATACTGGTTTTAATTTTAATAATACTTGGAATATTAATTGTTCAGGGATTCCTTTTGAAAGCGATAGAGTAGCGGTTGGAGATATTAATTATGATTATCCAGTAGGTTCTGGAGTATCCACTACAGTTTCGGGAAGCCCAGCAAAATTAGCAGGAACTACCACTTCAGATAACCTTTTTCGTTTTTCAAGAGGAGGCACAGATAATAGATTACAGTATTTAGGAAAAGCCAAGCGTTTTTTTAAAGTGAGTGGCTCTGTCTCCTTTCAATCATCATCAAATGGTATTGTTTATATATTATATGTAGCAAAAAATGGTACTGTAATAAATAAATCGAAAGTATATGTTAAAGCCAATTCTACCTCAGATATTTTGGCGACACCTATAAATGCCATAACGGAATTGTCACCTAATGATTATATTGAAGTTTATGCAGAAAAATATGGTGGAGGTAGTGGGAGTATTCTCATTGTGTCATTAAATCTTTTAGTGTATTAGTGAATTAGTGAAAACTCATAAAAAAGTCAGTTAATTTATTATTGGCTTTTTTATGAGTTAAAATTTTAACATTTACTACTTAGTAATGCTTGATTATTTGTTACTTTGTCTAAAAAAGTTCAAATGCTTCGTTGGTTAATACCTTTGCTTTTAATTTCTTTACTCGAGTTTTATTCTTTTCAGGCTGTTAAAACAGTGATTAAGTCAAAATGGGTTTTAGGAATTTATCTTTTAGTTTCTTTAGTTGTTATTGTATATATAACGTATTTCTTTTTAACGCATGATAGAGGTTCAGGGCAAAATAAACAATCATTGTTTACTATTGGATTGTTTTTGATAACTTTTGTACCTAAAATTTTCTTAACAATTATCCTTTTAGGAGAAGATATTTACAGATTGTTTGCAGGATGTTTAAATTATTTTATTGGGAATGATAATAGTGATTATTTTTTTCCTCAACGACGAAAGTTTGTGAGTCAAATAGCCCTAAGTTTAGCGGCTGTTCCATTTGGTTCTTTGTTATATGGAATGACAATAGGAAAATATAATTTTAAAGTCAGAAAACAAACGCTCTATTTTGCTGATTTACCAGATGCTTTTGATGGAACGACAATTACACATATTTCAGATATACATAGTGGTAGTTTTGATAATCCAGAAAAAATAGAATATGCTATTGATTTGATTAATGAACAACAGTCTGATTTAGTTTTGTTTACAGGAGATATTGTGAATACACATGCGAAAGAAATGTTGCCTTGGATTACTACATTTAAAAAAATTCACAATCCTAAATTAGGAAAGTATTCTGTCTTAGGAAACCATGATTATGGTGAATATTTTGATTGGGATAACCAAGAAGCAAAACAAGAGAATTTTGAGGCAATTAAAGATTTGCATCGTCAAATTGATTTTGATTTGCTATTAAACAGAAATGTGGAAATTACAAAAGGAGCCGACTCAATTAAGTTAGTTGGTGTTGAGAATTGGGGAAGACATTTTAAAAAGGCAGGAGATTTGAAAGTAGCTTCAGAAGGAGTGAAGAAAGAAGATTTTAAGATATTAATGAGTCATGATCCAAGTCATTGGGACGAAGAGGTGCAATATCATGAAAATCATTATCATTTAACTCTTTCTGGTCATACACATGGGTTTCAATTTGGAATTGAAATTCCTGGTTGGATAAAATGGAGTCCTGTACAATATGTTTATAAGCAATGGGCTGGCTTATATGAGAATATGGGAAAATATATTTATGTAAATAGAGGTTTTGGTTTTCATGCGTATCCAGGAAGAGTAGGTATTATGCCTGAAATAACTGTTTTAGAACTAAAAAAACGTGAAAATGTAGCTTAATTCAGTAAAAATGCTACATTTGTATATTATTTTTGCTTAAAAATTTCGATTTATGTCAAAATTTGGAGAACTTATTGATGCTAGTGTACCAGTATTGATAGATTTTTTTACAGAATGGAATGAACCTTCTGTTGCAATGAATGAAGTTATTCGTGATGTAGCTGCTGCTTTAGGAGATAAAGCTAGAGTTATTAAAATTGATGTGGATAAAAACCGTGAATTAGCAGAGGCATTAAGAGTAAAAGGCTTACCTACTTTAATGATTTATAAAGCAGGTCAAATGGTATGGAGACAAAGTGGCGAAATGGATGCTAATACTTTAATTGCGTTGGTTCAAGAACAGGCCTAATCAAGAAATTGTTTCAAAAACATATCCTTTTTGTTTTAAAATTTCAATTGTTTTAGGTAATGCAAATTGTAAGTTCTTATGGGCTTTTAAACTGTCATGAAAAACAATTATACTTCCTTTGCTAACGTTTTTTATAACATTTTCTAAGCATTTTTCTGGACTCGTATTGATATCAAAATCATAGCTTAATATATCCCACATTACAATTTTGTATTCTTTTCTAATAATTCTTATCGCTTGCTTATTTTTAATTTTTCCATAAGGTGGACGAAATAATTTTGTAAAATGAAAGCCAGAACTATGTTTTTCTATAGTTTTATGGCAAAGGTTAAAATTTTCTATATACGACGTTGTATTAGCTTTCCAGCCATTTAAATGGTTGTAGGTGTGATTCCCTATAGCGTGCTTTTCTTTAAGTATTCTTTTGAAAATTTCTGGATATTTTTCAATGTTGTCTCCAATACAAAAGAAGGTTGCATTTATGTTTTCTTTTTTTAAGAGGTCTAAAACCCATTCTGTAATTTCAGGGATTGGGCCATCATCAAAAGTGAGATAAATTTTTTGTTCAGAAGTGTATATTCTCCAAATGTAGTTATGGAAAAACCAAGAGATGAAAGCTGGTGTTTTAACCCAAAAAAAACGCATTTGTAAATGTATTAAATAAAAAAATGTGATATGTTTTTCATATCACATTTTTATTTGGAAAATTTTAATTATTCCATGTCTCTTTCAAATTCAGGAAACATCTTGTTGTAGTTGTTGAACTTTACTTTTTCTTGGTTATAAAATTCCATGTCGTTAGCACGCTTCATAATTTCTAATAAACTTCTATAACGTTCTATATTAGACACTATCTGTATCATGGTATCTTTATCAATGTTGCTTTTGGTTATACCACTAAAGTAAGTTAGTTCTTCTTGATACTTTATGATTAATTGTTTAATAACAGCTCTAGCTTTTTCTTTCTTGCCTATTTCATAGTAGCCTTCAGCAAAAGGATCAACTAAGGTGTAATACTCAAAATAGTCGACAGGCATTTTTTCCATGGCAAGGTCTATTATATTTTCGGCTTTATCATTTTTACCTTCATTGATTAATGTTTCCATTAATCTGGCTAAATTGGTCCTATAGGTAATTCCGTTTTTACGAGTTTCAGGGTCATGATAGATGTTAGAATTACCACTATTTCCCCAATCCCATTTACGAATAATATTATACATTTTTTCAGAATCAATATATCCCATTTCTAGAGGATTAGGTCCATCATTACTGTTTTTTGTTTTAACCGGAACTAATTTAAAGCACATAGCATCTAATTCTAGATAATCTTTCATCCATAGATAGTCGTCGTCTCCAAAACTGCCACCTGTGAAATAAATGGGTCTTTTCCAATTATTCGCATTAATTATGTCTAACATCATTAATCGATTTTTGTATAAAGCGTCACCTTTAATTTTAAATTGCATATAAGGAACTATAGAATCATAATATTTAGAAGAAACTACTTTGTTTTTTATAATGGTTTCTTTGTCTATAGGAATTATTATTTTATTTGAAGGATAATAATTAACAGATTGACCACTACGTAAGTCTATTTTAGCTCTTTCATCTTCTAATGAAAGAAATTGAATTAATTTATCTAGTGTTATGGAATCTTTCGTTTTTTCAATAAAGAAACTATAATCTCTATTACTACCTTTGTATAAGTCTCTAGACATAGTTAGTGGAATAGGGTCAGATTCATACGCTTTTCTTCTCATTTGATCGATGTACCAATCCGTCATAAACAAACTGGTGTTTACGATTCTTACATCGGTACGGTAACCTTCAATTTCTTGTGCGTACCATAGAGGGAATGTGTCGTTATCACCAATGGTAAATAAAATGGCATTTTTATCACAAGAATCAAGATATGCTTTGGCGTTTGCAAGAGCAGTATATTTGTTTGCACGTGAATGGTCGTCCCAGTTTTGAGAAGCCATAAGCACAGGAGCAGCTAATAAAGTTCCTCCTAAAACGATAGAAACAGTTGTCTTCGGATTTAAAAATTTCTTTATACCATCATACAATGAATATACTCCAAAAGCAATCCACATAGCAAATACATAAAAAGAACCTACTAGTGCATAATCACGTTCTCTTGGCTCAAAAGGTCTTTCATTTAGATATACTTTTAAAGCTAAACCAGTAAATAAAAATAATACTAATAAAACATAGAAGCTTTTTATATCTTTTTTTGCATGATATACAATTCCTATAACTGCCAAAATAAAAGGTAAAAAGAAATATGTGTTTCTGCCTTTATTATTTAACATATCAGATGTTAAGTTCTCTTGAGAACCAAGGCGAATAGCATCTAAAGGTTT
Source organism: Flavobacterium sp. J27 (assembly GCF_004303025.1). Classification (GTDB taxonomy): domain Bacteria; phylum Bacteroidota; class Bacteroidia; order Flavobacteriales; family Flavobacteriaceae; genus Flavobacterium. The sequence continues at coordinate 437,644 of NZ_PJQW01000001.1, forward strand.
TATGCCACTAATCCAGTTTCCATCAGTTGTGTCTCCTTTCCATTGGTTATCACTTTGTCTTCCGGTAAAATTCCACATTAAATATCTCCAGTACATATATCCAAATTGATACTGGAACATGAATTTTATATTACTGAAAAAGCTTGGTTTTTCAACTATTAAATAGTCACCATATCCTTTTAAAAATTTGTTGTAGTCATCATAGTCTAGCCTGTGATTGTTAAATGCATTTCTAAACTCAGCTACAATTTGGATTAATTCTTGTTCATCTGCATATTCAGGTTTAATTCTAAAGTCTAGCGGTTTTGTAAAACGCATATAATTTTCACTGTGATCGCTACTCCACATTCTCGGTAAGAAAGCTTTGTGGTTGTCATCAGTGTTTTGATTTGCGTTTTTGTAATTGTTTATAATAACATATTTTCCAGAGATTGTATCTCTTTCGTAATTTGGTTTTCCATCGGTATAAGGATTGTTTTCGTCTAATCCTGAGTAACTGTCAGAAAACTGAGGCCCATAGAATAAGTGTTGTTCTCCATATTGTTCTCTATTGTAATAAGCTAAAACTTCAGCTGCATCTGAGGGTTTGTTTTCATTAATAGGTGGATTTGCATTGGCTCTAATAGGTAACATTAGCCAAGTTGAAAATCCAATTAATATGAATAACACAGATAAAATAATGGTGTTATAAAAAATATGGCCTTTTACTTTAGTATATTTTAATCCAAAATAGAATAGAGCGATTAAAATAATAAAAGCTATAATAGTTCCCGAATTAAAAGGTAGTCCCAAGCTATTTACTGCAAAAATTTCAGTTTTACCAAAGAAAGCTAAGGTGTATGGGAGTAATAATTTGAAAATAAATAATAGGATGGCTACAATAATTACATTAGCAAGAAGAAAGCTTTTAATGGTAATGCTCTTGTATTTTTTAAAAAAATATAAAAAACCAATAGCAGGAACAGTTAAGAGGGCCATAAAATGAACTCCAAAGGAAAGTCCAATAACTAAAGAAATGATTAATAACCATTTATTACCTTTGGGTTTATCCATATCTTGCTCCCATCTTAAGCCTAGCCAAAATAAGATAGCAATTAAAAAAGAAGCCATGGCATATACTTCTGCTTCAACAGCATTAAACCAGAAGCTATCTGTAAAAGAGAATGCTAATGAAGCTACAAAAGCACTTCCTAGTACCATAATGTAGTTTTCTTTTGATGCATTTTCTTCTTTAATAAATAGACGTTTCATTAAAATGGTAAGAGACCAGAACATAAACAAAATTGTAAATGCACTTGAAAATACAGACATCATATTAACCATTAAAGCGGTTTTTGATGCACTCATCGCAAACATGGCAAAAAATGCGCCTAACATTTGAAAAAGAGGTGCTCCAGGAGGGTGGCCTACTTCAAGGTTTGCGGAGGTGGCTATGTATTCTCCACAATCCCAAAAACTCATTGTTGGTTCAACGGTTAATGAAAAGGTAACCAGCGCAATTAGAAATGTTATCCAACCAACGATAGTATTCCATTTTTTAAAATTGAATGCAGTCATAAAGTAAATATTTGTCTTTCTTATTTTAGTTATACAAAGAAACTACTTTTTTGTTACTAGAAAAGATTTAAAATAAATTTTAATATTTTTTTTAGAAAAACTTGCAGATTAAAAAATATGTTCTAAATTTGCACTCGCATTAATGAAGCATGGCCCATGGTGTAATGGTAACACTCCGGTTTTTGGTACCGTCATTCAAGGTTCGAGTCCTTGTGGGCCAACAAAAAAGCCTCTCAATTGAGAGGCTTTTTTATTTCTTTTGTTTTTTATTATATTTTAAAAGTTATAACGGGTCTTTTAGCGTGATTTACTAGGTCTTCACTAATGCTTCCATTAAAAAAATGTGAGATTCCTTTTCTTCCATGCGTGCTCATTCCTATAATATCTGCATTTATGCTTTTTGCAAAATGAAGAATCCCTTTTTCTACATTAATATCATTGTAAATATGTGTAGAGTAACTGTTGATAGAAAAATGTGAAACAAAATCATCCATTATTTTTTGAGCAACACGTGTTGATTTGAAATTGTTAGGGGTGTTTATGTTTACTAAATGAATGTGAGAATTGAATTTGTTTGCAAAGTCAACTACCTTTTCAAAAGGTTTTTTTATTTCGTCAGAAAAATCAGAAGCAAAAACAAAATCTCTAGCACTAAAATCGGTTTCTTCTCGTTTAATAACTAAAACAGGGATGTCGGCATTTCTAACTACTTTTTCGGTATTTGAACCAATGAACATTTCTTGGAAACCACTTGCGCCGTGTGAACCCATTACAATTAAATCTGCATTGTGTGTTTTTTGATTGTTCATTATTCCGTCAAAAGCAATTTCAAATTGAATTACTTTTGTTGTTTTGATGCCTTGTAGGTATGAGGCATTTATTAAATTGTCTAATTTTGCAATTGCTGCATTTTTAAACAACATTAATTCTGGTATTTCGTGTGAAGAAGTTATAGCATCATTTCCTGTAGTAGGCAATTCTAGCATGTGAATAAGGATGATTTCACTATCATCTTTTTTGGCAATTTGAGCAGCTACTTTTAGGGCGTATTCAGCATGTTTTGAAAAATCTGTGGGTACTAAAATTTTTTTCATAAATATATAATTTTTGAAATTTTAATTGTAAAAGTTTACATCATAAAGTTACTGATTATATTCTAATTAAACAATTATTTTAAATTAAAAAAATATTATGTATATTTGCATCGGTTATTTATAAAATGATTAAATAATGAGGCACGCACTGCGTGCCTCTTTTTATAAAAATATGACATTTAAAGAAGAGGTAAATCGGTTGTTAGAAGGGGTTTTACAAGAACGTTCGTCGCTTTTTTTGATTGATTTAAAAGTAGATGATTCCTATAAAATTAATATAGTTTTAGATGGGGATAATGGAGTTACGTTACAAGATTGTGTGGATGTGAGTCGAGCAATAGATGCTAATTTAGATGGAGAAAAATACGATTTTAGTCTTGAGGTAGCCTCTGCGGGTTTATCTAGTCCGCTTAAGTTGGTAAGACAATATAAAAAAAATATAGGCAGAAATTTAAAGGTTAAGACAACAAGTGCTCAAGAGATAGAAGCTTTGCTTACTGAGGCTAATGATGAGAGAATAACATTGAAATGGAAAGCAAGAGAACCAAAAAAAATTGGAAAAGGTAAAGAAACAGTAGAAAAAACTGTAAATTTGCTTTATTCTGAAATTAAAGAAGCTACAGTAATAGTATTATTTTAAATAAAGAGTTGACATGGAAAATATTGCGTTAATAGAATCGTTTTCAGAATTTAAAGACGATAAGCTCATAGATAGAGTTACCTTAATGGCAATTTTAGAAGATGTGTTTAGAAATGCATTGAAGAAAAAATACGGTTCAGATGATAATTTTGACATCATTATAAATCCTGATAAAGGAGATATGGAGATATGGAGAAATAGAACTGTGGTAGAAAATGGAGAGGTTGAAGATGAAAACTCTGAAATTTCATTGGCAGATGCAAGAAAAATTGAACCAGATTTTGAAGTAGGGGAAGAAGTGTCTGAAGAGGTAAAATTGTTTCAATTAGGAAGGAGAGCTATTTTGGCTTTACGTCAAAATTTAATTTCAAAAATTCATGAACATGACAATACAAATCTTTACAAGCAGTTTAAAGGTTTAGTAGGAGATATTTACACAGCAGAAGTGCACCATGTAAGACCAAAAATGGTAGTTTTAATGGATGATGATGGGAATGAGATTGTGTTGCCAAAAGAAAAGCAAATTCCTAATGATTATTTTAAAAAAGGAGATAATGTTAGAGGGATTATAGAAAGTGTTGAGTTAAAAGGGAATAAGCCTCAAATTTTAATGTCTAGAACTGCACCAGAGTTTCTTGAAAAATTATTTGAGCAAGAAATTCCAGAAGTTTTTGACGGTTTAATTAATGTTAAAAAAGTAGTAAGAATTCCAGGTGAAAAAGCAAAAGTAGCGGTAGATTCTTATGATGATAGAATTGATCCTGTAGGAGCATGTGTAGGGATGAAGGGTTCAAGAATTCATGGAATTGTTCGTGAATTAGGAAATGAGAATATAGATGTAATTAATTATACAAGCAATATTCAATTATATATAACTAGAGCGTTAAGCCCTGCTAAAGTATCTTCAGTAAAAATTGATGAAGAAACTAAAAAAGCAGAAGTGTTTTTGAAAGTTGAAGAAGTTTCTAAAGCAATTGGTAGAGGAGGATACAATATTAAGCTAGCTAGTTTGTTAACGGGTTATGAATTAGATGTAATTAGAGAAGGAGTTGTAGAAGTTGATGATGTAGAGTTAAGAGAATTTTCTGATGAAATAGATGCTTGGGTAATAGAAGAATTTGAAAAAATAGGTTTAGATACTGCTAGAAGTGTTTTAGGTCAAGATGTGGAAGATTTAGTTAGAAGAACAGATCTAGAAGAAGAAACGATATTAGAAGTTATTCGTATCTTGAAAGAAGAATTAGAAGATTAACTTTTAAAAGGTATAAATAACACACAAAACAAAAAGAATTAGAAAAAAGATTATATGTCTGACAAAAGAGTTATAAGAATCAATAAAGTTTTAAGGGAGTTAAACATTTCTCTAGATAGAGCTGTGGATTTTTTAAAAGAAAAAGATCATGAAATTGAGGCAAGTCCTAATGCTAAAATATCACAAGAGGAATACGATGTCTTATGCAGTCAATTTTCAGCCGATAAAGGTAAGAAAGTAGCCTCTCTTGAAGTAAGTGAAGAAAAAAAGAAAGAGAAAGAAGCTCTTAAAAAAGAGATAGAAAAAGAGGTGGAAATTAAACGTCAGCATGAAGAACTGCAAAAACAAGAAGTGATCAAAGCAAGAGCTTCTTTAGCAGGTCCAAAAGCAGTAGGAAGAATTGATTTAAATCCTAAAAAGGTGGAACCAAAACAAGAAACTCCCGTTGTTGAGGAAAAACCAGTTGAAAAAGAAGAACCAAAACAAGAGAAACCTGTTGTTGTAGAAAAGCCTAAGGTTGAACCAGAAAAACCTGTGGTTAGAGTAGTAGAAAAAGTACAACAGCCTAAAGTAGTTATTACGCCTGCTGCAGAAAAAAATAAACCACAAGAAACCACTCCTGGTGAGGAAGATAAAATAGCGACAAACTATCAAAAATTATCTGGGGCAACTTTTACAGGCCAAAAAATTGATTTAAGTCAATTTAATAAACCTAAAAAGAAAATAGAGCCAAGAAAAGACATTAAAAAACCAGGTGATTCAAAAGCGCCAAATGCAAATGGAGGAGCTAATAATAACAATAATTCAAATAAGAATAAAAGAAAAAGGATAACCAAGCCAGCACCTGGAGCAAATAACAACAATTCGTTTGGTCAACAGCAAGGAGCAGGCGGTCCTAAAAAAGATTTCTCTAAAGATAGATTTAATAAAGGTAAAAAAGTGGTGGTTCAAAAAACAGAACCAACAGAAGAAGAGGTTAAAAATCAAATTAAAGAAACTTTAGAAAGACTTCAAGGTAAAGGTAAAAAAGGTTCGAAAGCAGCTAAATATAGAAAAGATAAAAGAGATTCACACCGCCAACGTGTTGATGATGAACTACAACAACAAGATTTAGAAAGTAAAATCTTAAAAGTAACCGAATTTGTTACTGTTGGTGAAATAGCCTCTTTAATGGATGTGCCAATTACTAAAGTTATTGGAACCTGTATGTCACTTGGTATTATGGTTACTATGAATCAAAGATTAGATGCAGAAACCTTATCTATTGTGGCAGATGAGTTTGGATATGAAGTAGAATTTATTACAACAGATATTGAAGAAGCTGCTGAGATAATAGAAGATAATCCGGAAGATTTAAAACATAGAGCTCCTATAGTTACGGTTATGGGACACGTTGATCATGGTAAAACATCCTTATTGGATTACATTCGTGAAGAAAATGTAATTGCGGGAGAATCTGGAGGAATCACGCAACATATTGGAGCATATAGTGTAGCGTTAGAAGATGGTCAAAAAATTGCATTCTTAGATACACCTGGTCACGAAGCCTTTACAGCAATGCGTGCTCGTGGTGCTCAAGTAACCGATATAGCTATCATTGTAATTGCTGCTGACGACGACATCATGCCACAAACAAAAGAGGCAATTAGTCATGCACAAGCAGCAGGTGTACCAATGATTTTTGCAATCAATAAAGTGGATAAGCCAACTGCTAATCCAGAAAAAATAAAGGAAAGATTAGCTGGTATGAATTTATTAGTAGAAGATTGGGGTGGAAAATATCAATCTCACGACATCTCTGCTAAAACAGGTTTAGGTGTAAAAGAGCTTTTGGAAAAAGTATTGCTTGAAGCTGAAGTTTTAGAATTAAAAGCAAATCCTACTAAAAATGCATTGGGAACTGTTGTAGAGGCTCAGTTAGATAAAGGACGTGGTTATGTGGCAACAATTTTGGTACAAGCAGGAACTTTAAGGATAGGAGATTATATGCTTGCAGGAAAAAATCATGGAAAAATTAAAGCCATGTTTGATGAAAGAGGCCACAATGTAACAGAAGCAGGTCCTTCAACCCCTGTCTCTATTTTAGGTTTAGATGGTGCTCCAACAGCTGGTGATAAGTTTAATGTCTATGAAGATGAAAGAGAAGCTAAACAAATCGCTGCAAAACGTACACAATTACAACGTGAACAATCTGCAAGAGTTAAAAAGCATACTACTTTAGATGAAATTGGAAGACGTATTGCTTTAGGTCAATTTAAAGAATTAAATATTATAATCAAAGGGGATGTTGATGGTTCGGTTGAAGCATTATCTGATTCATTCTCAAAATTATCTACAGAAGAAATTGAAGTGAAGATAATTCACAAAGGAGTTGGTGCTATTACAGAATCAGATGTGTTATTAGCTTCTGCATCAGATGCCATTATAATTGGATTTAATGTTCGACCTCAAGGAAATGCTAAAGCATTAGCTGAAAAAGAAGAAATCGATATTAGAAATTATTCAATTATTTATGCAGCTATTGATGATTTAAAAGATGCAATGGAAGGGATGTTATCTCCTGAACTAAAAGAAGAAATCACTGGTACAGCTGAAATCAGAGAATTGTTCAAAATTTCTAAAGTGGGAACTATTGCTGGATGTATGGTAACAGATGGTAAAATATTCAGAAATTCACAAATACGTTTGATTAGAGAAGGTGTAGTTATCTATACAGGTGAATTAGCAACTTTAAAACGTTTCAAAGACGATGTTAAAGAAGTTTCAAAAGGATACGATTGTGGTATGCAAATAAAAGATTATAATGATCTTAAAGAATACGATACCATTGAAGCATTCCAAGAAGTGGAAGTTAAAAAGAAACTAAAATAAATTTTTAATAAAATTAAAATTCAGGAGATCATTTTTTGGTCTCCTTTTTTTTTTGAAAAAAAATGGGTAATGTATTTTATTTATCCACACTAGAAAGAAATGTTTAATTTAAAAATAAACCAAATGAAACAAAATTTTTTCTTTCTTTTATTGCTGACTTCCTTGTTTACACAAGCACAATTAAACTTTAAGTTTGATTTTAGAACAACAGGCGGTGTACCCATTTTTACTACTCCTACTTATACTTATCCAGGTATTTCTAATGTTACTGTTATAAACGTTGATTTATCAAATTATATTTGTGAAGGAGAAGATGTTGTTATTAGAAACTTATCTAACGGAACTTATTCTAGTTCAACTATAGATAATAGTACTTTATGGGATGGTAAATGGGGAGTATGGGGAATTCCTCCTGGTTCTATTCCTACATGGACAGTAACATCAAATGTTTTTGATAATCAATTATGGAATACTGGCGTAAACTCGCAAACAGTGACTATCCCTAATATTGCTCCTGCAGGAAATATTTATATGAATTCTGGAAATGATCCTAATTATGCTTATCATCATTTACTTGTTGCACCATTGTTAAATAGTCACTATCATGAAGTATATAATTCAAATGCTGGATGTTCAAGAGTATTAGTTCTAAAAATGAAGGTTAAAAAAGCTCCAAATTGTTTGGTGTCTAGTTTGTCATTATGTGAAGGTGAATTACTAAGCGATGCTAGTCTTGGTTTAGAAAGTGGTGTAACTATTTCAAATTGGGCTCCTTTTGATCCAAGAGTTACTGCACCCACAACTACAACTAATTTTACATATACTTTGTCTAATGGAACCTGTTCTTACAATTGCTCTCTGAATTTAAAAGTTTTAAAACCAGAAAAGGATTTCTTATCAGACGCTACAGTTTGTTATGAAGACCTGCCTTTTCTAAGTTCAACAGGGGTATATGATTCTTGGACATCAAATTCTGGAGTTACTTCAATAACAGTAAACGGGGTTTCTGTTTTTGATTTTGATACGGGACTAATGAATCCTACTTATTTTAATACAGACGAGAAATTTACTTTAAATCAAACGGGTGTGTACACTATAGGTGTTACGTATTCTTTTTTTAATCAAGGGAATGTAACATGTACAAAATATTATACGATTAATGTAACTAAAGCCATAAAAATAAATTTACCAAGTTTGTTTACTTTTTGTAATGGTTATGAAATGATTTGTGGTCCTGCAGCTCCAACTGGTTATGTGTATAATTATCAATGGTTAGGGCCTGATCCAGTAACAATGACTTCAACTGTACTATCAACAGCTTCCTGTTTTACTCCTAGTGTAGATGGAAATTATTTCTTAACGGTAACCAATCAATATGGATGTAAAGTTAAGCATCTATTTAAAGTTTCTACAGGTATTCCAATGCCTATTTTAAATGATATATCGGTTTGTAAAAATGATCCAATGCCAACAATTTCTATCGCGGGTCAAGGATATTTAGCTCCTGAATATAGTATTAAATGGTATGTAAATGGAGTTTTGGTTCAAAATAGTGGGGAAACTTTGTTTATGACACCAGCTACTGGCAGTGTAGTAAAAGTTGTTATCTCTAAGGCTGGATGTAATCCTGTTACCAAAACAATTACGGTAACAATATCGTGTTGTGAGCCAACTGCGGTTGCATTTGTTGAAAATATTCAAGGTTCTAAAACACATGAAACAAAATATGGGCCAATGGAAATACCTACTGTTTGTTTGCCAAATGTATATGTTGATGGGGCATTTAGTCAAAATGAAAATAGCTATTTTGTAGAGCTAGCTGAGTTTGATTTGCTCTCTTGGTCTGACGTTACCGTTTTTTATTCAGGTTGGGTTCCAGGTGGAGTTACTGCACCTAGTCATATGGATGTAAACAATTTACTTGGTTCTAGTGTTTCTTTAGTAGCAGGAAAAGTATATAGATTTAGACTTGCTGTTGGTCCTACTTGGCATAGTACAGATGTCTTTTTTATCCCTATAAACTGTAGAACTATTCCAGGAGACAGTGCAGATGACCAAGTAGTTTCGATAAAATCTAAAGGGTTAAATACCAGTCAAGAGAGTCAAGATTCATCACTTTTGTCAAGCTTAAATTTATATCCAAACCCTACTAAAAATTGGGCAGATGTAAGTTTTTTAAAGTTAGAATCGGGTAGTTATTCTATTTTTACAACTGACGGCAGATTAGTTGCGATGAATCAATTTTCAGGAGTTAATGAATTAAGAATTGATTTTTCTATTTATGATCGAGGAATCTATATAGTTCAATTTGCTATTGGTAATGAAAAAATAACTAAACAAATAATTAAAGAATAGCCTTAAGAGTTATTAATGAAGAATTGAATATAAAATTTTAGGCACCATTTCTGGTGCCTAAAATATTTTAAAAACTATATTTTAATCCTCCATAAATGTTTCGTCCAGGAGCATTAATTCCAGAAGCAAAAACTCTATATTGAGTATCTAAAATGTTTTCAATTCCAGCATATAATGTAGTTGTTTTTAAAATTGAAAAGCTACTTTTGAAGTTATAGGTTTCCCATGCAGGCATTCCTCCTTCAGGAGCATATTTTTCATTATCTTCTCCGTTTGGAAAATAATCTTTACTACTTTTTTTACCATTATATACCATGTATATTTCAAACTGACCCCATTTTTTTTCATATTGCATACCAAGTTTTCCAAAATAGGGAGAGATATGATCTAATGGAGCTTCTTTTTCTTCGACTACTCTTCCATAGGTGTAGTTGAAACTAGCGTTAAATTGGATATCATTAACAAGATATCCTTTTACAATTGTAGACAACCCAGTTATGTAAGCTTTCCCTTTATTTTGATTAGCTAAAACTTGACTTAAAGTACCGTCATAATTAATTTGTGACTGTCCTTGATATTCAAAATTATCGGTGATAATAACATCAAATAAACGAGTGTAATAATAAATGTTCTCAAACTTAAATCGTTTGTTTTTAGATTGTATTACCAAACCAAAATCAGCAGAAATTGTTTTTTCTGGCTTCAAATTTTCATTGGGTACGATTAAAAAACCATCTCCAGATTCAAATATTTTTCCAAGATCATCAATATTTGGAACTCTAAAACCAGAAGCAACGTTAGTTTTTAAAGCAACGTTTTTAGAAGTTTTATGAACCATACCTATAGAACCGCTATAGGTTAAATTTGTTTGTTTTATTTTGGAAAAAGGTAACAGAAAATAGGTGTCATCTTCAATGGTACTATTTAAAGTTGTATACCCTAAACGACCACCAACTGCCCAAGAAGTTTTAGAATTAGATTGTTCCGTATACGAAATGTAAATATCGTTTCTAAACATCGAATTATCTCCGTTTGGATAACGAGTATCTAATCCCTCAATTGATCCAGTAAAAATATTTTGAGAATAAGCATTAGAATTTAAAGTTTCAAAATAGGATTCAAAACCATAAAATAATTCTCCTTTTGAGAACTTTTTATTTAAATCAGAAGAAAGTGAATACATGTTTACATTTTCTTTGCGATTTTGTAAATTGTAATTTCCAAAACGTCTATTATGTCTGCTTTCTTTTGCATTTTGATAAGCAATATTAATACTTAAATTACTATCAAAAATTGCTTTTTGCTTTTCTAATGTATAAGCAGCCAAAATACGTTGTTGAGGGCCATAATACCATTCAGCATTTCTTAATCCAGTTGATGTAGCGTCAGTTAAGCGGTCATACCTTGGGACATTTGTTGTGGTAGAAAATTGAAAATTAATATTATGATTGAAACCAGTAGTTGTTTTGTATGCTAATTTTTGTAAAATATTATATTGAGAATAACCAGAAAATTTTTGAACATACTTATTTTCGTTTGAAACCAATACGTCATTGCCATTGATTGTTTCTACATAAGTTTCTCTTTCGCCAAAAAAATCACCATGAGGGTTTTTTCTTTTTCCCATTTTTACATCGCCAAAATCATTCCATGAAAATAAGGTTAGAGAAGCAAAATCTTTTGTAGCATAATTTAGGTCAAATGCTGCAGATTTTTCTTTATTTATACTACTATACCTAGTGTTTACATTACCACTAAAAGAAGAATGTGTATCATTAATGAATTTTGCATTTTTTGTAGTCATGTTAATTGTTCCACCTAAGGCGTCACTTCCAAAAAGTGTAGAGGTAGGGCCATAAAAAATATCTACATTTTCAAGTATATTTTCGTCTACAGTAATAACATTTTGTAAATGACCTGCTCTGAAAATTAAATTATTCATTCTAAAACCATCTACTAAAAGTAAAACTCTGCTAGCTTCAAAGCCTCTAATGGCAGGGCTCCCACCTCCTTGTTGTGATTTCTGAACAAATAATGCTCCCGAATTAGAGAGCATTTCTGCTGTAGTTTGAAAATTTTGAAATTCGATTTGTTTCCGGTTTATCGATTCTACTTCATTAGGTAAAATCGCTTTGTTTTTTGGCGTTTTACCAGAAGTTACAATAACTTCTTCTAGGCTTTTCGTCTTAATTGAGTCATTTTCTGTTTGACCATAAAAACTAATAGAAATAAAAAAACTGCACGAAAAGAAAAATTTTCTCATTGATATATTAGCGGTTAGGTTTGATTAAAAATGCAGTTGGATACTTTTTTTTGATTTCAACTAAATCTTTTTCTGCATTTATTCTTAATCTGTATTTTCCCACCCATACTTTATAAGTAGGGTTTGTATATAAATAAGTAGCTTCAATGTCTTTAAATTCTTTTTTAAATCCCATTAAAGTATTTTTTGCAGCTTCTTTATCACCATAAAAAATTTGAATAGTATAATTTCCATCAGAATCGTTAGAACTGTCTAAAAGTTGCTTTTCTTTTAATAATTTGCTAAATCTTGAATCTTGAATTACAGTAGTTTTATCTTCTTGTGAAAAAGATTTAGAGGAGATGAAAATGCTAAGAATAGCAAAGTAAACATAATTTTTAATAGTTAATTTTCTCATAATGAATAAAATTTAAAGCAAAAGTACAATATTCTAAACGAAACAAAACAACTTAAATTATTTAGAATAAATATAAATTACATTTTAAGATAAAATTAAGGTTTTTAGAATAGTTCTAATATCGTATTTTTGTCGGAGTTTAAAATAAAGTATGCTTTTAAGGTGTAAATGATATATCTAAAATCGTACCAAATCTAGATCGATAATCATTAATTAATATGAAAAAGGTGGGTAACCATAAATCGTTTTCAAGGATTTTCTTCAGTTTAGCTTTAACGCTATCTTTTTCTTTATCTGTTTTTTCTCAAGATGCGGCGCCAACAGAAGCTGCTGAGGCTCCAGCAACAGCTGGTAATCCTGATACAGGTAAAGCTCTGTTTAATGCTAATTGTGCTGCTTGTCATGCTTTAGATAAAGTGATGACTGGTCCTGCACTTAGAGGTGTAGCAGAAAAATATGATGTTGAATTTCTTTACAAGTGGATCAAAAACAACACAGAACTTATTAAGGCAGGAGATCCTACTGCGTTAAAAATTTACAATGATAATGGTCAGAAAGCAATGACTGTTTTTCCTCAATTATCTAATGCAGATATTGATAATATTTTAGCGTTTACTTCTCAGCCTAAACCTGAGCCTCCAGTAGTAATTACTGATGGTGGAGGGAAAAATGGAGGTGGTTCTACTAATTCTGGAATTTCTAACAATGTGATTTTAGGTGCATTAGCTTTAGTGTTAACTATGTTAATTGTAATGTTGTTCTTGGTGAACAATGTGTTGACTAAAATTGCAAAAGCTAATGGTATTGAGGTTCAGAAAGATGAAAAATCATTGCCAATTTGGAAAGCATTTGTTAAAAACCAATTTTTATTAGTAGTAACAGCTATTTTATTCTTGTTGTTTGCAGCCTACTTTGCTTATGGTTATTTAATGCAAGTGGGTGTAGATCAGGGTTATGAGCCTGTTCAGCCAATTCATTATTCACATAGAATTCACGCTGGAGATAATGGTATCGATTGTAAATACTGTCACTCTGCTGCAAGAGTTGGTAAACATTCAAACATACCATCTTTAAACGTGTGTATGAACTGTCATAAAAATATTTCTGAAGTAGCAGAGGAAACTTTAGCTGAAGGAAATGAATATGGTGTGAATTATAACGATGAAATTCAGAAGTTATATAACGCTGTAGGTTGGGATAAAGCAACTCAGACTTATACGGGTAAAACGGAGCCTGTAAAATGGGTAAGAATTCATAATCTTCCAGATTTTGTTTACTTTAATCACTCACAACACGTTTCTGTAGCTGGTGTGGAATGTCAAAAATGTCATGGTCCAGTTGAAGAAATGGAAATTATGAGACAACATTCTTCTTTAACTATGGGATGGTGTATTAACTGTCACAGAGAGACAAATGTTAGAGTTGAAGATAATGCATACTATGCAAAAATTCATGAAGAACTTTCTAAAAAGTATGGAGTTGAGCAATTAACTGCTGCACAAATGGGAGGTTTAGAATGTGGTAAATGCCACTATTAATTAATATAATTTAAGAAGCTAATATCAATATACAATATGGCATCAAACAAAAAATACTGGAAAAGTGTTGAAGAACTAAACGAAAATAGTTCTATTGTTGAGACGCTAAGAAACAATGAGTTTGTTGAACAAATTCCTGTTGATGAATTTTTAGGAGATTCTAATGCTTTATCAAACAGTGCAACATCTCGTCGTGACTTTTTAAAATATGTAGGATTTAGTACTGCAGCTGCTTCTTTAGCTGCATGTGAAGGTCCTGTAGTAAAATCTATACCTTATGTTGTTCAGCCAGAAGAGATTATTCCTGGTGTAGCAGATTATTATGCAACAACAATTGCTGATGGTTTTGATTTTGCAAATATTCTTATTAAAACACGTGAAGGTCGTCCAATTAAAGTTGAAAATAACAATTTAGAAGGAGCTAAAACTGGTGCAAATGCTAGAGTTCATGCATCTGTGCTTTCATTATATGATAGCTTACGCTTGAAACAACCTAAAATAGCCGGAAAAGAGGCAACTTGGGGAGAAGTTAATGCAAAAGTAAAAGCAAGTTTAGAAGATGCAAAAGCAACAGGTGGAGCTGTAGTGCTTTTAACAAATACTATTGCAAGTCCTTCTACAGACGCTTTGATTGAAGATTTAAAAGTAAAATATCCAACTGTACAACATATTACATACGATGCAGTTTCAGAATCAAATGCTTTAGATGCTTTTGAAGCTGTATATGGAGTTCGTGCTTTAGCGAATTATGATTTTTCTAAAGCAGATGTTATCGTGTCTGTAGGTGCAGATTTCTTAGGAGATTGGCAAGGTGGAGGATACGATGCAGGTTATGCAAAAGGTAGAGTTCCTAAAAATGGAAAAATGTCTAAGCATATTCAAATTGAAGCAAACATGTCTTTAGCGGGTGCAAATGCAGACAAGAGAATTCCAATGACAATTGCACAACAAAAAAATGCTTTAGTAGACTTGTATAATGCTGTAGTTAAAGGAGAAAGTCCGAAAAATACAGATATTAAAAAAGCAGCAGCTCAATTAAAATCTGCTAAATCTAAAGGAGTTATTGTTACCGGATTGGATGATGTAAATGCGCAATTACTTGTTTTGGCAATTAATAATGCAATTACTTCAGAAGCATTTATGCCAGAAAATGCTAGATTAACTAGAAAAGGTAATGCTAAAGAAGTAGGTCAATTAGTGGATTATATGAAAGCGGGGAATGTGCATACTCTTATTATGAGTGGTGTAAATCCTGTTTATACTTTACCAAATTCAAAAGACTTTACCGAAGCGCTTAAAAAAGTAAAATTATCTGTTTCGTTTTCTATGAAAGAAGATGAAACAGCGTCAATAACAACAATAGCTGCAGCTGCTCCTCATTATTTAGAGTCGTGGGCTGATATCGCTTTAGAAAGAGGGCATTATAGTGTGACACAACCAACTATTCGTCCTTTATTTGATACAAAACAATTACAAGAAGCTTTATTAACTTGGACTGAAAATAGTGCTACATACTACGACTATTTAAAAGGTTATGCAGCTACAAATGTAACAGCTAAATCTTGGAATCAAATGGTTCATGATGGTTTTGCTTCTACCGAAGTGATGCCTTTAACAGTAAATGAAGTAGATTTTTCAACTGCTGTGAGTAAATTAGCTCAAGCTAAATCTTTAGGTATTGATTTAGTGTTATATACTAAAACAGGTATGGGAGATGGTCAGCAAGCAAATAATCCTTGGTTGCAAGAGTTTCCAGACCCTATTACAAGAGTATCTTGGGATAATTATGTGACCATTTCTAAAGTTGACGCTGAAAAGTTAAGCTTAGAAAATTGGAATGTAGCTAATGGTGGTTTAAACGGAAGT
Source organism: Flavobacterium sp. J27 (assembly GCF_004303025.1). Classification (GTDB taxonomy): domain Bacteria; phylum Bacteroidota; class Bacteroidia; order Flavobacteriales; family Flavobacteriaceae; genus Flavobacterium. The sequence continues at coordinate 453,477 of NZ_PJQW01000001.1, forward strand.
TATGTTACTTTAAAAGTAGGTAATGTGAGTTTAAATAAAGTACCAGTAATTATCCAGCCAGGTCAAGCAGTAGGTACTGTAGGTCTAGCTTTTGGTTATGGTAAAAAAGCTGCATTAAAGCAAGAAATGCAGGTAGGTGTAAATGCCTATGAATTATATAAGAACCTAAATTCAAATCAAACAGTTTCTATTACTAAAGAATCTGGGGAGCATGAGTTTGCTTGTGTTCAGTTACAAAAAACATTAATGGGTCGTGGTGATATCATCAAAGAAACGACTTTAGAAATATTTAATACTAAAGATGCTGAAGTTTGGAATCCAGTTCCAATGGTGTCTTTAGATCACCAAGAAACTCCAGCTACTGAAGTTGATTTATGGACTTCATTTGATAGGGAAACTGGTCATCATTTCAACTTATCTATTGACTTGAATGCTTGTACAGGATGTGGTGCTTGTGTTATTGCTTGTCATGCTGAAAACAATGTTCCTGTAGTAGGAAAAACAGAAGTGAGAAGAAGTAGAGATATGCATTGGTTACGTATCGATAGATATTATTCACATGAAGAAACATTTAGTGGAGATGTTGAATTAAAAGAAGGGGCATCAGGATTAATGAACTCTATTGATACTTTTAGTTCAATGGAAAATCCATCCGACAATCCGCAGGTTGCATTCCAGCCTGTAATGTGTCAACACTGTAATCACGCACCTTGTGAAACAGTTTGTCCTGTTGCAGCAACTTCTCATGGTAAAGAAGGACAAAATCATATGGCATATAATAGATGTGTTGGTACACGTTACTGTGCAAACAACTGTCCATATAAAGTTAGACGTTTTAACTGGTTCTTATATAATAAAAATAGCGAGTTTGATTATCATATGAACGATGATTTAGGTCGTATGGTATTAAACCCTGATGTAAACGTACGTTCTCGTGGAGTTATGGAAAAATGTTCATTGTGTATTCAAAAAACACAAGCAACTAAACTTCAGGCAAAACGCGAAGGTAGATTAGTTAAAGATGGTGAATTCCAAACAGCATGTTCAGCAGCTTGTACAAGTGGGGCAATGATATTTGGAGATGTAAATGATAAAGAGAGTCAAGTGGCAAAATTAGCCGAAGACGATAGAATGTATCATTTATTAGAGCACATTGGAACAAAACCAAATGTATTCTATCACGTAAAAGTAAGAAACGTTAAATAAGTATTAATTAAAGAAACAATATAAAGGATTATGTCGTCTCATTACGAAGCACCCATTAGAAAACCTTTAGTAGTAGGAAATAAATCTTACCACGATGTTACTGTAGATGTAGCTAGACCAGTAGAGGGTAGAGCTAATAAACAATGGTGGATTGTATTTTCAATTGCCTTAACCGCTTTCCTTTATGGATTAGGTTGTATGATTTATACCGTATCTACAGGTATAGGTACTTGGGGATTAAACAAAACAGTTGGCTGGGCCTGGGATATCACTAACTTTGTTTGGTGGGTAGGTATTGGTCACGCAGGTACCCTAATCTCTGCAGTATTATTATTATTCCGTCAAAAATGGAGAATGGCAATTAACCGTTCTGCAGAAGCAATGACAATTTTCTCAGTAATGCAAGCGGGTTTATTCCCTATTATTCACATGGGACGTCCATGGTTAGGATATTGGGTATTACCTATACCAAATCAATTTGGTTCATTGTGGGTTAACTTTAACTCACCATTACTTTGGGACGTATTTGCAATTTCGACGTATTTATCAGTATCATTAGTGTTTTGGTGGACTGGGTTATTACCTGACTTTGCTATGTTACGTGACAGAGCTATTACGCCGTTTACTAAAAGAATTTATGCAACGTTATCTTTTGGATGGAGTGGTAGAGCTAAAGATTGGCAACGTTTTGAAGAAGTGTCATTAGTATTAGCTGGTTTGGCAACTCCTTTGGTACTTTCAGTGCATACTATTGTATCTTTTGACTTCGCAACATCGGTTATTCCAGGATGGCATACAACGATTCTTCCTCCTTATTTCGTAGCAGGAGCAATCTTTTCAGGTTTTGCAATGGTAAACACGTTGTTAATTATCATGAGAAAAGTATCAAACCTTGAAGAATATATTACCATCCAACATATTGAATTAATGAATATCATTATCATGATTACAGGTTCAATAGTAGGTTGTGCTTATATTACAGAGCTATTTATTGCTTGGTATTCAGGAGTTGAATATGAACAATATGCTTTCTTAAATAGAGCAACTGGTCCTTACTGGTGGTCTTATTTCTTGATGATGACTTGTAATGTTTTTTCACCTCAGTTTATGTGGTCTAAAAAATTAAGAACAAGTATTGCTTTCTCATTCATTATTTCTATTGTTGTAAATGTAGGTATGTGGTTTGAGCGTTTTGTAATTATCGTTACTTCATTACATAGAGATTATTTACCTTCATCTTGGACTATGTTTCAACCAACATTTGTTGATGCGGGTATCTTTATTGGTACTATAGGATTCTTCTTTGTATTATTCTTATTATACTCAAGAAGCTTCCCGGTTATAGCTCAGGCTGAAGTTAAGACTATCTTAAAGTCATCTGGAGATAATTATAAAAGAGAGAGAGAAGAACACGGACATAATCATTCAGATAATCATTAATAATATCATGAGTAATAAAGTTATACACGCTATATATAATGATGATGACGTTTTAATGGAAGCTGTTAAACAAACTAGAGCAGCACATCATCATATCGAAGAAGTTTACACTCCTTTTCCTGTTCATGGATTAGATAAAGCAATGGGATTAGCGCCAACTAGAATTGCAATTGCTTCGTTTCTATACGGTTTAGTTGGTTTGTCAGTTGCTTTTACTATGATGCGTTTTATAATGATTGTAGATTGGCCACAAGACATTGGAGGTAAGCCTAGCTTTAGTTTTATTGACAACATGCCTTCTTTTGTGCCAATCATGTTTGAGATGACGGTATTTTTTGCTGCGCATTTAATGGTAATTACTTTTTACATGAGAAGTAAGTTATGGCCTTTTAAAAAAGCTGAAAATCCTGATGTTAGAACCACAGATGATCATTTTTTAATGGAAGTAGGTGTGCATGGTAGTGAAGAAGATATGATATCTTTCTTTAAGTCAACTGGAGCAGTAGAAGTTAAAGTAATAGAAAAGCATTAATACAAGATATGAAAAGCTTATATAAAATAGTAGCAATTGCAGGTTTAACTTTTATGGCAACGTCTTGTCATAATAATGGGAAACCAAACTATCAGTTTTTTCCTAACATGTATGAAGCCGTTCCGTATGAAACGTATTCTGAACATGAAGTTTTTAAAAATGGTAAAGAAGGTCAGTTACCTGCTCCAGGCTCAATAAAGAGAGGTTTTGTGCCTTATGAAATTCCAAATACAACTGAAGGATATGCTTTGGCTAAGGAAACTTTAAAATCACCATTAGATTCTCTCTCTATCAACCATGAGAAAGGAAAAGAATTATTCAATATTTACTGTGCTATTTGTCATGGTGAAAAAGGAGATGGTAAAGGAAACTTAGTAAAAAGAGAAAAATTCTTAGGAGTTCCTAGTTATAAAGATAGAGTAATAACGGAAGGGAGTATTTATCACGTAGTTACTTATGGTTTAAATTCCATGGGTTCACATGCTAATCAATTAACACAAGAAGAAAGATGGCAAGTGGCTGATTACGTTTTAAAACTGAAGTCTGAATTATAATTGTAAAACACTTTTTTGAAAATTATTAATATGTATACGTTTTCAAGTAAATTAAAAACTTTTTCAATTGTCCTAATGGTTTTAGGAATCTTAGGAATAGGTATTGGTTTTATGTCGGTGCCTAACAAAGAAGAAGTTAAAGAAATGATGAAAAATGCACATGATGGTCATCATGGCAAAACTGCAACTCATGAAGTTCATGAAAATGTAGGAACTCATGATGCACATAAAGCTGAAGTGAAACACGATGTTCATGGACATGATGATGCGCATTTAGAGCATGTGTTACATCAACAGCAAAATAAGCCTTGGTCAGCATTTTATGTAGCCTGTATTTTCTTCATGTTGTTAACTGTTGGAGTTTTGGCTTTTTATGCCATTCAACAAGCAGCTCAAGCAGGTTGGTCTCCAATTTTATTCAGAGTAATGGAAGGAATTACTGGTTATTTATTACCAGGTTCAATCATATTTTTTATTGTATTATTGCTTTCTGGTTTTCATGTAAATCATATTTTTGTTTGGATGGATGAAGCTGAAGTGGCTAAAGACCATTTATTACAAGGTAAAGCGGGATATTTAAATGTTCCTTTCTTTTTGATAAGAGCAGCTATATTTTTAGCGGGTTGGAATATTTATAGATATGTTTCAAGAAAGAATTCTCTTGCACAAGATGAATCTAATGATATTACAAATTATAAAAAGAACTTTAAATGGGCAGCTGGTTTCTTAGTATTCTTTATTGTTTCTGAGTCAATCATGTCTTGGGATTGGATTATGTCTGTAGATCCTCACTGGTATAGTACTCTATTTGGATGGTATGTATTTGCAAGTTTCTTTGTAAGTGGAATAACAACAATAGCTCTTATTACTTTATATTTAAAATCTAAAGGTTATTTAGAGTATGTAAATACTAGTCATATCCATGATTTAGCTAAATTTATGTTTGGTATTAGTATTTTCTGGACTTATTTATGGTTTTCACAATTTATGTTAATTTGGTACTCAGATATCCCAGAAGAGGTAACCTATTTTGTATTCAGAATTGAAAATTATAAATTACCATTTTTCGGTATGTTAGTGATGAATTTTGTATTTCCATTATTAATATTAATTAATACCGATTTCAAACGTTTGTCTTGGATTGTTGTAATGGCAGGGATTGTTATCCTATGTGGTCATTATATCGATTTTTATAACATGATTATGCCAGCAACTGTTGGAGATCAATGGTACATTGGATGGTCTGAATTAGGTTCAATAGCTTTCTTTTTAGGATTGTTTATCTTTGTAGTGTTTAGCACATTAACAAAAGCTTCTTTAGTCGCTAAAGGAAATCCTTTAATAGAAGAGAGCAAACATTTTCATTATTAATATTTAAAGAAATAAACAAATGACAAGTTTATTGATATTCTTTGTTTTAGTTTTAATTGGAATTGCAATATGGCAATTAACTAAAATTTTTGATTTAACTCAAATAGGTTCAAATTCAGCAGATTCTGAAGTTGCAAATGATAAAGACAATAGTATTAATGGATACTTAATGTTTGCTTTTGTTGGTTTTATCTATGTGTTTACTATTTATTCCTTAGTAAAATGGAGTAATTTAGTTTTAGGAACTCCAGCTTCTGAGCATGGATCAGACGTAGATAATTTGATGACTATTTCTTTGTACTTAATCTTTTTTGTACAAACTATTACTCAGTTTTTATTGCATTATTTTGCATTTAAATATAGAGGAAAACAAGGTCAAAAGGCTTTGTATTTTGCAGATAATAATAAATTAGAAGCCGTTTGGACTATTATACCAGTAATTGTATTGGCAGGTTTAATTTTATATGGATTATATACTTGGAATAACATCATGTATTATGATGATGAAGAGGAAGTAATTTATGTAGAATTATATGCAAAACAATTTAGTTGGGAAGCAAGATATTCTGGCGAAGATAATACTTTAGGTAAGGCAAATGTTAGATTTATTGAGGGAGTTAATACTTTAGGGGTTGATTTATCAGATCCAGCTGCTCAAGATGATAAAGTAGTTAATGAATTGCATTTACCAAAAGGGAAAAAGATTGTTTTCAAAATGAGATCACAAGATGTATTGCACTCAGCCTATATGCCTCATTTTAGAGCTCAGATGAACTGTGTTCCTGGAATGATAACACAGTTTGCTTTTGTACCAACAATGACTACTGAAGAAATGCGCGAAGACGAAGCTATCATTGCTAAAGTTGATAAAATAAATAAAATTAGAGCTAAAAAAAGTATTGAACTTAAAGCTAAAGGAGAAGAAGCTTTAGAACCTTATACTTTTGATTACTTATTACTTTGTAATAAAATTTGTGGAGCTTCTCACTACAATATGCAAATGAAAATTGTAGTAGACACGCCTGAAGATTTTAAAACTTGGTTAAGCGAAAAACCTACCCTTGCTTCTCAATGGGCTGAAGCTAATGCACCTGCCCCAGCACCAGCACCTGAAATTGTAGAGCCAGTAGAAACTGTTGTAGATTCTACAAAAGTAGTAGCTCAAATTATTAAATAGATTAAGATATTAAAATAATATAAGATTATGTCAGCACACGAACACGGTCATCATAAAGAAACGTTTATTACTAAATATATTTTTAGTTTAGATCACAAGATGATTGCTAAGCAATACCTGATAACAGGTTTAATTATGGGAATTGTAGGGGTATTACTTTCTATTTTATTCCGTATGCAAATTGCTTGGCCAGAACAATCTTTTGGTATATTTAAATTTCTTTTAGGTGAAAATTTTGCACCTGGGGGTGTAATGCGTAATGATATTTACTTAGCATTAGTTACGATACATGGTACTATCATGGTATTCTTTGTCTTAACAGCAGGTTTGAGTGGTACTTTTAGTAACCTTCTTATTCCATTACAAATTGGTGCAAGAGATATGGCATCCGGTTTTATGAATATGTTGTCTTATTGGATGTTTTTCATATCATCAGTTATAATGCTAATTTCTTTATTTGTAGAATCAGGGCCTGCATCAGCTGGTTGGACAATTTATCCTCCATTAAGCGCCTTGCCTCAAGCTATAGGAGGATCTGGTTTAGGAATGACCTTATGGTTAGTGTCAATGGCAATTTTTATTGCTTCTTCTTTAATGGGATCTTTAAATTATGTTGTAA
>NZ_PJQW01000001.1:460385-503365 GCF_004303025.1 Flavobacterium sp. J27
GGTTATTAATCTTAGAACAAAAGGAATGACCATGACGAGATTACCTTTAACAGTTTGGGCATTCTTTGTTACGGCTATCATAGGTATCGTTTCTTTCCCTGTATTATTTTCTGCAGCTCTATTATTAATATTCGATAGAAGTTTTGGTACTTCATTTTTCTTATCAGATATTTTTATTCAAGGTGAAGTTTTACATTATCAAGGAGGCTCACCAGTTTTATTTGAACATTTATTCTGGTTTTTAGGACACCCTGAAGTATATATTGTTCTATTACCTGCTTTAGGTATTACTTCTGAAATTATTGCTACTAATTCAAGAAAGCCAATTTTTGGTTACAGAGCCATGATTGCATCAATATTAGCAATTGCTTTTTTATCAACAATTGTTTGGGGTCACCATATGTTTGTATCAGGTATGAATCCATTTTTGGGATCTGTATTTACTTTTACCACATTATTAATTGCAATTCCTTCCGCGGTAAAAGCATTTAATTATATTACAACTCTTTGGAAAGGTAATTTACAATTAAATCCAGCCATGTTGTTTTCTATTGGATTAGTGTCGACTTTTATCACTGGAGGTTTAACGGGAATTATTCTTGGGGATTCAACACTTGATATTAACGTTCATGACACCTATTTCGTTGTAGCACACTTCCACTTAGTAATGGGTATTTCTGCACTTTATGGATTTTTTGCTGGAGTTTATCATTGGTTCCCAAAGATGTTTGGTAAGATGATGAATAAAACATTAGGATATGTTCATTTCTGGGTTACTGCAGTTTGTGCTTACGGTGTATTCTTCCCAATGCACTTCATAGGTATGGCTGGTTTACCAAGACGTTATTATACTAATTCTGCTTTCCCATTATTCGATGAGTTAGCTGATGTGAATGTTTTAATTACTATTTTTGCAATTGTAGGAGCTGTATTCCAAGTAGTATTTTTCTGGAATTTCTTCTATAGTATTTTCTACGGTAAAAAAGCATCGCAAAATCCATGGAAATCTAATACTTTAGAATGGACAACACCTGTAGAACACATTCACGGTAACTGGCCAGGTGAAATTCCTGAAGTGCACCGTTGGGCTTATGATTATAGTAAACCAGGACATGATGAAGATTTCGTATCTCAAATTACACCAATGAAAGACGGTGAAGAAGAGTTACATCATTAGAATTATACTTATCTAAATAGTAAAAGCCTTTCCTCATTGGAAAGGTTTTTTGTTTTAACTTTGCCTATATTTGTGATATGAATCAGAATTTAGACCCTAATAAAGATCGCTTTACATCTCAAGAGATTGATATTGAAAAGGCTTTACGACCACTTTCATTTGATGATTTCGCTGGTCAAGATCATGTTTTAGATAACTTAAAGGTTTTTGTTCAAGCTGCCAATCAGCGTAATGAAGCTTTAGATCATGCTTTATTTCATGGTCCTCCAGGACTAGGTAAAACTACTTTGGCTAATATTTTAGCTAATGAATTAGGTGTTGGTATTAAAATTACTTCTGGCCCAGTTTTAGATAAACCAGGCGATTTAGCAGGTTTGTTAACAAATTTGGAAGAAAGAGATGTCTTATTCATTGATGAAATACATCGCTTAAGTCCTGTAGTAGAGGAATATTTATATTCTGCTATGGAGGATTATAAAATTGATATTATGATTGAAAGTGGGCCCAATGCAAGAACTGTTCAAATCAATCTAAATCCTTTTACATTAGTTGGTGCTACGACAAGATCTGGATTACTAACAGCTCCCATGCGAGCTCGTTTTGGAATCCAAAGTAGATTGCAATACTATAATACCGAGCTATTAGCTACAATTATTGAACGCAGTGCTTCTATATTACGTGTGGAGATAGATCTAGAAGCAGCTATAGAGATAGCGGGAAGGAGTAGAGGAACACCCCGTATTGCAAACGCTTTATTACGTCGAGTACGTGATTTTGCACAAATTAAAGGAAATGGTAAAATTGATGTAGAAATTACAAAGTATGCCTTAAAAGCCTTAAATGTGGATACAAATGGACTTGATGAAATGGATAATAAAATTTTATCTACCATTATTGATAAATTCAAAGGTGGTCCTGTAGGACTAACTACTTTAGCTACTGCTGTATCTGAAAATGGTGAAACGATAGAGGAAGTTTATGAACCTTTTTTAATTCAGGAAGGATTTATTATAAGAACACCAAGGGGAAGAGAAGTGACTGAAAAAGCATATAAACATTTAGGAAAAATAAAAATAAATAGTCAAGGCGGACTCTTTTAATTGGCTTATGATTACTTTAAAAAAAATTCCAGAGGTTTCTTTGTTAAAATTTATTAGGCACTCATTAGCTATCTTAAAGAATCCTTTGCCGTTTCATAAGGATAACTTTTTATTATACGGGAATATTTTTCGTTTAAAAGTGGGTTTTGGTAAATCTGTTATTTTTAGTCGTGATGCAGATTTATTAAGTTACGTTTTACAAAAAAATCAAAAAAATTTCACGAAATCCCCTATTCAGACTAGAGATTTAGCAAAGTATATTGGTAAAGGGTTGTTAACTGCGGAAGGAGAAAAATGGCAAAAACAAAGAAGATTGATCCAGCCAGCATTTCATAAAGGACAATTACAATTAGTATTGAACACTATTTATGTTACTATTCAAAAAGAACTTAATACGATAACTACTAATGAGCCTAAAGATATTTTTCCAGTATTTAATAACTTAGCTTTTCAAACGGTTGTAAAATCTTTATTTAGCTCTGAAATTAGCGAGGAAGATATTAAAAAATTACAGTATACAACAGAAGTTACACAACAAATGTTGGTTAAAGAATTGCGTCAGCCTTATTTAGGTTGGTGGTTTAAAATGTCAGGTAAAATTAAACACCATATTCTATTGATTGATGAATCTAGATTTATATTAAAGAAATTGGTTAACCAAAGAAAATCTAGTGAAATAAAATATAATGATTTATTAGAGATGTTGCTAGATGCTCGATATGATGATGGTTCAGAAATGGATGAATCTCAATTATTAGATGAAATTTTAATTTTATTTGCCGCTGGACATGAAACTACTTCTAATGCATTAACTTTTACCTGCGAATTATTAGCTAGAAACACTCAAGTACAGGACAAGATTTTACAAGAAGTAAAGGAGATAAAAGAGCAATCTTCCAATTTAATGGATTGGATAATGAAGGCTCAGTATACTAAATTAGCAATAGAAGAAGCTATGCGCCTTTATCCACCTGCTTATTTCATAGATAGAGTAAATAAAGAAGAAGATCAGTTTAAAGGTTTTGTTTTTCCAAAAAATTCAAATTTGTTGTTTTCCGTATATGAAATACATAGACATCCCGAATTTTGGGACAATCCTGAAGCTTTTATTCCTGAACGTTTTTTAAATGAAAATAGGAAGTTTTCTAAGAATTATTATCCTTTTGGAGCAGGACAAAGAATGTGTATTGGTAATAATTTTGCAATGTATGAGATGATTTTAACCATTATGACGGTAGTAGAACGTTATGAAATTAAAGAAAAATTAGACCCTATAAAAATAAAGCCTTTAATTACTTTAAAACCATTAGACGCTATTTTAGAATTTAAAGAAAGAAATTAAATTGAATCTTGCTGAAAAATATACAAAGCTCATAAAAACTGAAGCCAAGCGTTTAGGATTTCTTTCTTGTGGTATATCAAAAGCAGGTTTTTTAGAAGAAGAAGCACCACGTTTGGAAAATTGGCTACAACAAAATCATCATGGTCAAATGAGATATATGGAAAATCATTTTGACAAAAGATTAAATCCAACCTTGTTAGTAGATGATGCGAAAAGCGTGATTTCTTTATTGTTAAATTACTATCCTTCTGAGACGCCTCTTTATAATAAAGCTGAAATATCGTATAAGATTTCTAAATATGCTTATGGTCAAGATTATCATTTTGTAATTAAAGAAAAGTTAAAAGAACTGCTTTATTTTATTCAAACTGAAATTGGAGAAGTAGCTGGAAGAGCCTTTGTAGATTCTGCACCCGTTTTAGATAAAGCTTGGGCCGCAAAAAGTGGGTTAGGTTGGATTGGAAAAAACAGCAATCTGATTACTCAAAAAGTAGGTTCTTTTTATTTCATTGCCGAGCTAATTGTGGATTTAGAATTAGAATATGATATGTCTACTACAGATCATTGTGGAACATGTACTGCTTGTATAGATGCTTGTCCAACCGAGGCTATTGTAGCACCTTATGTTGTTGACGGAAGTAAATGTATTTCTTATTTTACGATTGAACTTAAAGATAATTTGCCTTTAGAAATGAAAGGCAAGTTTGATGATTGGTTTTTTGGATGTGATGTATGTCAGGATATTTGTCCTTGGAACCGTTTTTCAAAACCACATAATGAACCTTTATTACAACCTCATGAAAAATTGCTAAGTATGACGAATAAAGATTGGGAAGAAATAACACAAGAAACTTTTAATGCTGTGTTTAGAAACTCAGCTGTAAAGCGAACAAAGTTTGAAGGGCTTAAAAGAAATATAACTTTCCTTAAAAAGGACTAATATATAAATACTTCCTTTTGGTTATCTTTGTCTTCTCAAAAAAAAGTAAATCGTGAAAAAAAAATACCTTTTAATCACTCTTATTTTTATTATTTCTATAAGTTTTGGTCAAAACCTGCCAAATGATTGTCAGAATTACATTCAAGCTTGTGATAACCAGAGTGTATCGTTTAATGTTTCTGGAGCAGGAATTCAGGAAATTAATCCACCATCTTGCAGTAGTCAAGAAAATAATTCTCTTTGGTTACGGGTTACTATAGATCAGCCCGGAACATTAGGTTTTACTATCATACCACAAAGTAATAGTATTAATGAAGATTATGATTTTTGGGTTTTTGGTCCTGCATCAAACTGTGGTAATTTAGGAACACCTATCCGGTGCTCTACCACTAATCCAGCAGCAGCTGGCCAACCAAATAATCATACTGGATTGAGCGCAAATGCCACAGATACAAGTGAAGGCCCTGGCGCAGATGGTAATAGTTTTGTAAGTCAATTAAATGTATTATCAGGTCAAAGTTATTTTGTAGTGATTGATAGACCTATTGGTAGTTCTCCCTTTTCTTTAAATTGGTCAGGTACAGCCACTATTTTAAATCCTTTTGCTAATTTAAATTTACCTAATTTCCCTAATGTAATTTTATGTGATGAAGGAGCAGACAATTCTGAACCGTATGATTTTTCAGTTTTGGATGCGGCTTATTTAGCCTCTCTTCCTGGTTTTTCAATTACTTATTTTGCCTCCTTGCAAGATGCTTCATTGAATAATAATCCATTAATTAGTAGTACAGCTATTAGTCAGGGGACATATTATGCCCGAATAAGTTCAGATTCGGCACAATGTACAGAAATTAAAACCGTGCAAGTTCTTTTTAATAATTTAGCAACAAATGATGTTACGAAAACGGTTTGTGAAAATACCGTAATGGGAACTGTTAATTATGATTTGAGCTCGCATAACAATGAAATTTATACTGGAAATCAAATAGTAACATATAGTTATTATACTTCTTTAATAGATGCTACCAATACCACTAATAGTATTGCAAATTGGCAAAATATAAGTTTAGCTGTAGGAAATCATGTTTTTTATATTAGAACCGAAAAAGGAACTTGTTTTGATATTTCAGAATTAAGTATTGAAGTTTATGCAAGACCAGTTATCAATGATTTGGTTAGTCTAAAACAGTGTGACGATGATACCGATGGTTTTAGTGCTTTTAACCTTACAGAAGCAAACGAATTGATTACAAACAATCCAGCAGGTTTAACTATAGCTTATTTTCTAACCTTATCTGACGCGCAAAATAATACAAATCCAATTATTAATAATACAAATTTTGTAAACCAAACGGTTAATGTTCAAACAATTTATTATCGTGTCAGTAATGATAATAACTGTTTTAAAACTGGTCAATTGGATTTAACTGTTGCTGCTACCCAAATTCCGGCTACATTTAATCCATTAGTTTTTATTTCTTGTGATACCACTTTTGGAACTAATAACGATGGTATTGCTACTTTTGATTTTAGCACAGCCATCACTTCAATTTCAAATTTATTTACTGGACAAGTAGTAGAGGTAACTTTTTACGAAAATTTAAATGATGCTTTGGCTGAAATAAATGCCATTACAAATATCGCAAACTTTAATAACTTAACAAGCCCTACTACTCAAGATATTTATGTTAGAGTAGATAGTGATGTTAACAACGATTGCGTTGGACTTGGAAAATATGTAACATTGCAAGTAGAGCCTATACCAATTGTACTACCCAAATTAGTGAGAGGTTGCGATGATAATCAAGATGGAATATTTGATTTTGATACTACTACTATCGAAAGTGAACTTTTGAACGGATTAACTAATGTTGTTGTTACTTATACCGATGTTAATAATACAGTTTATAATGCATTACCTAATCCGTTTTCTACTAATTCTCAGGTTTTAAATGTAACAATTACAAATGCAACTGTTAATGCGTGTAGTTATACTACTACATTAGAATTCATTGTAGACCAAGCCCCAGTTTTTAATCCTGTAAACTCTAGTTTGTTAATTCAATGTGATGATGAATTAGATCCTCTTTTACAAGACGGAGTAGTAATTTTTAACACCTCTAATTTTGAAAATACAATCATTGGTAATCAAACAAATGTAGCCGTTGAATATTATGATATAAATAATAACCTATTACCCAATTTTATAGGAAGTTTTGAAACGGGTACACAAGATGTTTTGGTAAAAGTAATTCATCTAGATAATTCTAATTGCTTTGCAACTGGAATTCTTTCTTTTGTAGTGTATTCAAATCCTAAAATCATGATTGATGCACCAAATGAAATTATTTGTACAGATAATCCTAATGCTTTTGTGATTTTAGATGCTGGATTGGAAAATCCTACTAATATCTCAGATTATAGTTACCAATGGTACTTTGAAAACCAAGCTATCTCTGGAGCTAGTCAATACACTTATACAGCTAATACTACTGGAAATTATACTGTTGTTGTAACTAATTCTAACGGGTGTTCAAGCACAAGAAATAGTGTTGTTAATCCTTCCAATATAGCTATTATTGATGATATAGAAATTGATGATTTGGTTGATTCAAATACTATAACGGTTTTGATTTCAGGGGATGGAGATTATCAATTCAGTATTGATGGTGAAAACTATCAGGATAGTAATATTTTTTACGATGTACAGCCTGGATTGTTATCTGTTTGGGTTTATGATAAGAATGGTTGTGGTATTTCAAATAAAGAAATAAGTGTTTTAGGAGTACCAAAATTCTTCACGCCTAACGGAGACGGTTTTAATGATTTTTGGAATATTAAAGGGTTTAATGAACGATTTGGAAATCAAACGGTTGTTTCTATTTTTGATAGATATGGAAAATTGTTGAAGCAAATTTCTTCATTATCTCAAGGTTGGGATGGTACCTTTAACGGAGTTAAAATGCCAGCTGCAGATTATTGGTATACCATCAATATGTTAGATGGGAGAGTGCAAAAAGGACATTTTTCATTAAAAAGATAATTAGAAGATTTTTTCTACATTTTTAGAAAAGAGTAGCATTAAAATTTTTTTCTTTCATTGCTTATTTTAACTTTGTAAGTTCATATAAAAGTGATTATATGCACAAGGATACAAAAAGAAGAGAAGCTTTATTATACCATGCTAAACCTACACCTGGAAAGATTCAGGTAGTACCAACAAAGAAATATGCAACACAAAGAGATTTGTCATTGGCCTACTCACCAGGAGTTGCTGAACCATGTTTAGAAATTGCTAAAGATGTTAAAAATGTATATAAATATACAGCTAAAGGAAATTTAGTTGCTGTTATTTCAAACGGAACTGCTGTTCTAGGATTAGGAGATATTGGTCCTGAAGCTTCCAAGCCCGTAATGGAAGGAAAAGGTTTGTTGTTCAAAATATTTGCCGATATCGATGTCTTTGATATTGAAGTTGGAACAAAAAATATAGAAGAATTTATACAAACCGTTAAAAATATTGCTCCTACATTTGGAGGAATTAATCTGGAAGATATTAAAGCTCCAGAATCTTTTGAAATAGAAAGAAGATTAGTGGAGGAGTTAAATATTCCTGTTATGCATGACGACCAGCATGGAACTGCTATTATTTCATCGGCAGCTTTACTCAATGCTTTAGAATTAGCGGGTAAAGAAATAGATAAAGTAAAAGTAGTGGTTTCTGGGGCAGGTTCAGCAGCATTAGCTTGCGCAAATTTATACGTTTTATTAGGTGTGAAAGTAGAAAATATTTTCATGTTTGATAAAGATGGTATGTTAACAACCTGTAGAGAAGATATTTCAGATTTACAAAAAGTATATGCTAAATCATGCGATCCGCAATCGTTAAAAGAAATGATTGTAGGAGCAGATGTCTTTTTAGGATTGTCTGTAGGTAATATCTTTACTCCAGAAATGTTATTGTCAATGAGTAACGATCCTATTGTATTTGCAATGGCGAATCCTATTCCTGAAATAGATTATAATTTAGCCATAAGTACACGAGAAGATGTTATTATGGCTACTGGCCGTTCCGATCATCCTAATCAGGTAAATAACGTATTAGGTTTTCCTTATATTTTTAGAGGAGCATTAGATGTTCGCGCTAAAAAAATTAATGAGGAAATGAAAATGGCAGCGGTTAGAGCTCTTGCGGAATTAGCTAAAAGTCCAGTCCCAGAACAAGTAAATATCGCTTATGGTGAAACCAAATTAAATTTTGGTCGAGAATATATTATTCCGAAGCCTTTTGATCCTAGATTGATAGGTGTTGTTGCACCAGCGGTTGCAAGGGCTGCTATAGATTCTGGTGTAGCACAAGTAGAGATTAACGATTGGGAAAAATATGAATTAGATTTATTAGAACGTTTAGGTTCTGATAATAAAATGATTCGTATGCTAATGAATAGAGCAAAAACAAATCCGAAACGGGTTGTTTTTGCTGAAGCAGATCATTTAGATGTTTTAAAGGCTGCTCAAATAGTACTTGAAGAAGGTATTGGTGAACCAATTTTATTAGGGAATAAAGATATTATTCAAGAATTAAAAGTAGAAATTGGTTTTGATGCCGATGTTGAAATTATTGATCCTAAAACGGCTGAAGAAGACAAACGTAGAAAGAAATATGCCAAAGCATTTTGGAAATCCAGACAAAGAAGAGGGGTTACTATGTTAGATGCTGAAAAGTGGATGAGAGAACGAAACTATTTTGGTTTAATGATGGTAAATTCTGGTGAAGCTGATACGATGGTTACTGGATACTCTAGAAGTTATCCTACAGTAGTAAAGCCCGTAATGGAATTAATAGACAAAGCTCCTGGAGTTACCCGTATTGCTACTACTAACATGATGATGACTTCCAGAGGACCAATCTTTCTTTCTGATACAGCTATTAACCCAAACCCTACAGCGGAAGATTTAGCTAAGATTGCATTAATGACAGCTAAAACCGTGCGTATGTTTGGTATGGAACCAGTAATTGCCATGGTGTCTTTTTCAAATTTTGGATCTTCAGAAAATGAAAATCCGAAAAAAGTAAGAGAAGCAGTAGCTTATTTGCATAAATATTACCCAGATTTAATTATTGATGGTGAAATTCAAACAGATTTTGCGTTAAATTCTGAAATGTTGAAGAGCAAATTCCCTTTTTCTAAGTTAGCAAATAAGAAAGTAAACACACTAATTTTTCCAAATTTAGATTCTGCAAACATTACTTATAAATTAATGAAAGAATTGAATAAGTCTGATTCCATTGGACCTATTATGCTTGGACTTGATAAACCAGTTCATATTTTTCAATTAGGTGCAAGTGTAGAAGAAATGGTAAATATGGCAGCCGTTTCGGTGGTAGATGCACAAGAAAAAGAAAGAAGATTTAAACAATCTGTTTTAAAATAAAATTATTAAAAACTACTATTAACAAACATGATAACACACATTCAAGGAAGATTAATTGAAAAAACACCAACAGAAGTTGTAATTGATTGTAATGGGATTGGTTATCATGTCAATATATCTTTGCATACTTTTTCACTCATTCCAAATGAGGAAAAAATTAAACTTTTTACTTTTTTACAAATCAAAGAAGATGCGCATACATTATATGGATTTGTTGAAAAACAAGAAAGAGAATTGTTTAAACTTCTAATTTCTGTTTCAGGAGTTGGAGCTAGTATTGCAAGGACTATGTTATCATCATTAGCGCCCCAGCAAATTATTCAAGCCATAGCTTCAAATGACGTAGCTACTGTACAAAGTATTAAAGGAATTGGAACAAAAACTGCTCAAAGAGTAATTTTAGATTTAAAGGATAAAGTGTTAAATGTGTATGCTTTAGACGAAGTTTCTCTAATTTCAAACAATACTAATAAAGAAGAAGCGTTATCTGCTTTGGAGGTGTTAGGTTTTGCAAGAAAGACCGCAGAAAAAGCGGTAGAAAAAGTGATCAAGCAAGAACCTGATGCAAGTGTAGAAAATTTAATTAAACAAGCACTAAAAAACTTATAAGACTTGGAAAAGAAATTAAAACTGAATATTTTGAATAGGCGAGTAAAAAGAATAAAACAACTGTTTTTCGGAATACTCTTATTATTGTTTTTACACGTTAACGGCCAAGAAAATGACTCCATTCAATCTGGTGTAGATTTAGGAAAGATTAAAGTTCCAAATCCAAATAGTATAATAGAAGCTTATGAATATGATGTAACAACAGATCGATACATTTATACACATACATTTGATGGATTTAATGTGAACTACCCACTAGTATTAACTCCACAACAATATCAAGAGTTGGTTTTACGCGAAGAGATGCGTAAATACTACAGAGAAAAATCGGCAGCGGTAGATGGTAAAAAAGAAGGAAGTGAAGACAAAAAGAAAGATCTTTTACCAAGATATTATGTGAATTCTAAGTTTTTTGAAAGTATTTTTGGAAGTAATACTATAGATATTAAACCAACAGGTTCGGTTGAAGTCGATTTAGGACTTCGTTATACGAAACAAGATAACCCAGCATTTTCTCCAAGAAATAGAGTGACTACTACCTTCGATTTTGATCAGCGAATTAGTGTTGGTTTGCAAGGAAAAGTTGGAACCAGATTAAATGTAAACATTAACTACGATACGCAATCTACTTTTGCTTTTCAAAATTTAATAAAATTAGAATATGGCTCAACAGAAGATGATATTCTTCAAAAATTAGAAGTCGGGAATGTTAGTTTTCCTCTGTCTAATTCATTAATTAGAGGATCGCAAAGTTTATTTGGGGTAAAAGCACAATTGCAGTTTGGAAAAACAACAGTTACAGGTGTGTTTTCTGAACAAAAATCGCAGACTAAAACAGTTACCTCACAAGGAGGAGGTACCCTGCAAGATTTTGAATTGTTTGCGCAAGAATATGATTCAGATAAACACTATTTTTTATCTCAATTTTTTAGGGATAAATATGATAGAGCATTGGAAACATATCCTTATATAAATAGTAGAGTTCAAATTACAAGGCTAGAAGTTTGGGTAACGAATAAGCAAAATAGAATTAATTCCAATGAAAATAATTTACGAAATTTAGTTGCTTTACAAGATATTGGAGAAGCACCGTTAACTAATTTAGCACCTCAAGAAGTAGTTGGTATTAATTTAGCAACTTATCCAAACTTTTTTAATGCAGTTGCACCAGATAATCCTTCTGATAATGCAAATAATAAATTTGACCCCAATAGGATTGGAACAGGAAGCAGTTTTTTAACACAGGCTATTCGAGAAGTAGCAACAGCAAATAATGGTTTTACAGTAGGTGTTGATGAAGGATTAGATTATGCTAAATTAGAAAATGCAAGAAAATTAACAGCCTCAGAATATAGTTATCATCCGCAATTAGGATATCTTTCCTTAAATCAGAGGTTGGCGAATGACGAAGTTTTAGCCGTTGCGTATCAATATACTATTGGTGACCAAGTGTATCAAGTAGGGGAATTTGGAACAGACGGGGTTGATGCAACACAAGTTGATAATTCTGGAATTCCATCATCTCAAGCTTTAATTGTTAAGTTGTTAAAAAGTAATTTAACAGCGGTAAAACAAAAAGCTCCAAATGCAGATTTAACCATGCCAACATGGAATTTAATGATGAAAAATATTTATCAAATTCCAGGTGGATATCAACTACAAAAAGATGACTTTAAGTTTAATATTTTATATACAGATCCTTCTCCGTTAAATTATATTACAGCTGCAAACAGTGGTGCTCCCCTTCCTGTAGGAGTTAGAGATACACCTTTGCTGAAGGTGTTAAATGTAGATAAATTAAACTTTACGAATGACCCTCAAGAAGGAGGGGATGGTTTCTTTGATTTTGTTCCAGGAATAACCATTGATCCACAATACGGAAGAATTATATTTACAACAAAAGAACCTTTTGGAGAATTAATGTTTAAAAAATTAAATGATTCTCCAACAGAAGATTACGATAACCCTACAACTTATAATGATAATCAAGCAAAATACGTTTTTAGAACACTTTATAAATCAACCCAAGCGGCAGCATTACAAGAAAGTGAAAAGAACAAGTTTCAACTTCGTGGACGTTTTAAATCCTCAGGAGGAGACGGGATTTCTATTGGCGCGTTTAACGTACCACAAGGTTCTGTTGTAGTTAAATCGGGAGGCAGAATATTGGTGGAAGGTGTAGACTATACTGTAAATTATCAGTTAGGGAAAGTACAGTTGTTAGATCCTTCCTTGCAAGCATCTAATACACCAATTGAAATCTCTGTAGAGAACAATTCTGTTTTTGGTCAACAAACTAGACGTTTTTGGGGGTTAAATGTAGAGCATCAATTCAATAAAAACTTTTTAGTAGGAGGAACTATTTTAAATTTATCGGAACGTCCTTTTACAAATAAATCTAATTATGGTCAAGAATCTGTTAATAATACTATTGTAGGTTTAAATACTAATTTTTCTACCGAAGTGCCTTTGTTAACAAGATTAGTAAATAAATTACCTAATATAGATACCGATGTACCTTCAAATTTATCTTTCAGAGGTGAAATCGCTTATTTATTACCAGGCGCTTCAAAAGCAGATCAGTTTAATGGAGAAGCAACAACTTACGTTGATGATTTTGAAGGATCGCAATCTTCTATAGATTTGCGTTCGCCTTTATCTTGGGAATTAGCCTCAGTACCTTTAGAGGGTAACTTTGATGGTAATCCAGATACCACTGAACCAGCGTCTGATGATTTAAGCGTAGGAAATAAAAGAGCAAAATTAGCTTGGTATACTATTGATCCTATTTTTTACACACAACCACCAGGAGGAATCAATGATAATGATTTATCTTTAAATAGAACGAGAAGAATTTTTAGTAGAGAGTTATTTCCTAATGTTGATATTGCACAAGGAAATTCAAATGTAATTAGTACTCTCGATTTAACTTATTTTCCTAGAGATAGAGGTCCATATAATTATAATTCAAACATTGCAGCAACCAATCAGTTTTCGGTAACTGATGCACCAGATAACTGGGCTGGTATTATGCGTGCCATAAACTCTACTAATTTTGAACAATCAAACGTAGAGTACATTCAATTTTGGGTGTTAGACCCTTACGGCACCGATGCTCCTGATGCTGTTGATCCAGGGAATAATGGAAAATTGGTTATTAATTTAGGTGAGATTTCTGAAGATATCTTAAAAGATGGAAGAAAGCAGTTTGAAAACGGATTGCCAGAAGTTGGTGCTACAATTCCTGCCTTACAAACAAACTGGGGGCAAGTGCCAAGTTCTCAATCTTTAGTGTATGCGTTTGATACAGATGAGGCTAATAGAGCCCTTCAAGATGTAGGTTACGATGGATTAAACGATGCGGCTGAGGCTGCAAAATTCCCTGCGTATGCAGGATATAGCGATCCTTCTGCAGATAATTATCAGTTTTATTTAAGTGCATCAGGAGATATTGTTAATAGATATAAAAACTATAATAATTTTGAAGGAAACTCGCCAGTAAATGTAACAGATACAAACAGAGGAAACGATACTAAGCCAGACGTTGAAGATGTCAATCGCGATCAAACCATGAATACCATTAATGCTTATTTTAAATTTGAGGTTCCAATTCGCCCTAATCTACAAGTTGGAGATAATTATGTAGTTGATGTTAGAACGGTAAATGAGTCTGTACCTAATGGAGGTAATGTTCAAGCAAGATGGATACAATTTAAAATTCCTATTTTAGAATTTACTCAAGACAATGTAGTAGGTTCCATAGCGGATTTTCGTTCTATCCGATTCATGAGAATGTATATGACTGGTTTTAATGATGAAATAACGTTACGTTTTGGATCGTTAGATTTAGTAAGAGGAGAATGGAGAAGATATGTGAATACCTTAGATTTCAATGACCAAGACCCTACAGATGACAATACAGGGTTTGATGTTGTTGCGGTAAATATTCAAGAAAATGCAAGTAGAACGCCAATTCCTTATGTTTCGCCACCAGGAGTAACCAGAGAACAATTGTATAATAATAATACAGTTATTAATCAAAATGAGCAATCATTATCATTGAGAGTGTATGATAAAGACGGTGGTAATGATGATGGTTTACAACCAGAAGATGCTAGAGCAGTATTTAAGAATGTGAACGTCGATATGCGTCAGTTTAAAAAAATAAGAATGTTTTTACACGCTGAAGCACTACCTGCACCAGGAGAAACACAACCGTTACAAGATAATGAAATGAAGGCTTTTCTAAGATTTGGAAATGACTTTACTGAAAATTTCTATCAAATTGAAATTCCTTTAAAAGTATCTTCACAAAATGCTGCTACACCTGAAGCTATTTGGCCAGCTGAAAATGAAATAGAATTAGCATTAAGCGTTTTGACAGCGCTTAAATCGAAAATAATAAGTGATCCAAATTCTATTGCTCCTGATGTGAATGGAATACGCTTTTTAAACGAACAAGATTT
The DNA here is from genome assembly GCF_004303025.1 of Flavobacterium sp. J27. Classification (GTDB taxonomy): domain Bacteria; phylum Bacteroidota; class Bacteroidia; order Flavobacteriales; family Flavobacteriaceae; genus Flavobacterium. The sequence goes on from NZ_PJQW01000001.1 coordinate 475,456, forward strand.
AGGTTCTTCAGGAAATAAATTAACCATTGGTATAAAAGGAAATCCTAATTTTGGTTTAGTAAGAACCTTAATGGTTGGATTGAAAAACAATACAAACCAAGTAGTTAGAGGTGAAGTTTGGTTTAATGAATTAAGACTTTCTGATTTAGATAATAAAGGAGGTTATGCAGCAGTTGCTAATGTAGATACTAATGTGGCAGATTTTGCTACTCTTTCAGCAACAAGTAGAGTAAGTACTATTGGCTTTGGAGGAATTGAACAAGGACCAAACGAAAGAAGTAGAGAAGACGTATTTCAATACGATATTGTAACCAATTTAAATCTAGGAAAATTGTTACCAAGAAAATGGGGAATAACATTGCCATTTAATTACGCAGTAGGTGAAGAAACAGTTACCCCAAAATACGATCCTTTTTATCAAGATATTGAGTTGCAACAATTAATTGATAATACTTCTGATCAACAAGAAAAAGACAATATTAAGAACCGAGCTATAGATTATACTAAGAGAACAAGTGTTAATTTTATTGGAGTAAGAAAAGAAAGAGGAGAAGAACAAAAGCAACATTTTTATGATGTAGAAAATTTAACATTGTCTTATTCTTTTAATGAAACACAACATCATGATTATGAAATTGAAAGTTTAGTGGATCAGCAAAACAGAACTACTGTTGATTATGCTTATGCTTTTAAACCATTAACAATAGAACCATTTAAAAATTCTAAAAAACTATCTAAAAGTGGTTATTATAAAATGTTGAAAGATTTTAATTTTAATTTCTTACCAGCAAGCGTTTCTTTTAGTTCTAATATTATTAGACAATTTAATAGACAGCAATTTAGATTAGTAGATGTGGAAGGAATTGGATTAGATCCTTTATATAGAAGAAATTATTTCTTTAATTATCAATATGGGTTTAATTATAACATAACAAAGTCTTTACGTGTAAATTATACAGCAGCAACAAGTAATATCGTTAGGAACTATCTTGATGAAACCAATACACCTATAGATGGATTAGATATTTGGGATGATTATTGGAATGTGGGTGAATCAAATCAACATAACCAACAAATTGTTGTAAACTATGATTTGCCAATAAATAAGATTCCAGCTTTAAGTTTTGTGAAATCAAATTATAGCTATACTGGAGATTTTAATTGGCAACGTTCATCAGACGCTTTTTCAACAATTGAAGCAGAAGACGGAACAGAGTATCAACTTGGGAATACAATTCAAAATGCAAATTCTCATAAGTTGAATACTACTTTTAATATGGATTTGTTATATAAATATATTGGATTAACAGGTAATAAAAAGAAAAAAAATAAAAACAAGAAAGACGCAAAAGAAGCATTGCCAAAACCTGGACAAAAAGTAACAGCTAAAGGAAAGGTGGCTAAAAAAGACGGTAATATCTTTATAGATGGATTAATTGGAGTATTAACTAGTGTTAAAAACATTCAGGTTAATTATACACAAACCAGCGGAACGGTATTGCCAGGATATTTACCAGGTTTGGGATTCTTTGGTTCTTCTAAACCATCTTTAGGGTTTGTTTTTGGAAGTCAATCTGATGTGCGTTATGAAGCAGCTAGACAAGGTTGGTTAACTTCATTTCCAGAATTCAATCAGAATTTTACCCAAGTAGTTAATAAACAACTTAATTTTACTGCTCAAGTTGAACCATTTGCCGATTTAAAAATCGATTTAACAGCAGATAGAATGTATTCCGAGAATTTTTCTGAGCAATATGATGTTTTAAATGGACAATACAATTCACGTTCTCCTTATAATTTTGGTAATTTTAATATTTCAACAATCTTAATTAAAACCTCATTTAGCGAAAGCAATGAAACATTTTCGGAAGCATTTAATGATTTTAGAAATAACCGAATTTTGGTTGCAGAGAAATTAGCCGTTGATCATTATGGTAATAATAACTATCCTAGAGATGCAGAAGGTTATCCTGTAGGTTTTGGAAAAAATAGTCAACAAGTATTGTTGCCTTCATTTAGAGCAGCTTATTCAGGAAGAGATGTTTCAAAAGAATCGGTTGGTGTTTTTAAAAATATTCCATTACCAAATTGGAATTTAAAGTATACAGGATTAATGCGATATAAGTGGTTTAAAGATAAATTTAAACGTTTTTCGTTGCAACATGGTTATAGAGCAAGTTATAATGTGAATTCATTCCGTTCTAATTTAAATGAAGCTCCAACAGATGCAAATGGTAATTTTTATGCTAGTACAATTATATCTAATGTCAATTTAACAGAACAGTTTAATCCATTATTACGTGTAGATTTTGAAATGAAAAATTCAATCAAAATTTTAGCAGAAATGAAGAAAGATAGAACTTTAAATATGAGTTTTGATAACAATCTTTTAACTGAAGTAAGTGGAAATGAATATACAATAGGACTGGGTTACCGAATCAAAAACGTAACTATCAATTCAAAATTGGCCGATAACCCTACAGGAGTAATTAAAAGTGATATCAATATTAAAACTGATTTCTCTTTGAGAAAAAACAATACAATTGTACGTTATTTGGATTATGATAATAATGAATTAGCAGGAGGTCAAGATTTATGGTCAATAAAGTTATCAGCTGATTATTCGTTTAGTAAAAACTTAACAGCCATTTTCTTTTACGATCACCAGTTTTCAAAAGCAGTGATTTCAACATCATTCCCAATAACAAATATTAGGACAGGATTTACTATTCGATATAATTTTGGGAATTAAATATAATAAGTTAAAAATCCGTTTGAAAAAACGGATTTTGTTTTTTAAATGAGAAAAATAAAAAATATTATACAACTTATTTTAGAATTAAATTAATAAAACTACATTTGTAAAACGATTAAAAAATAACACAATGAATATACCATCAAACTTAAAGTACACAAAAGATCACGAATGGGTTTCTATAGAAGGAGACATTGCTACAATTGGAATTACTGATTTTGCACAAAAAGAATTAGGAGATATTGTTTATGTTGAAGTAGAAACTTTAGATCAAACTTTAGATAGAGATGAGGTTTTTGGAACAGTTGAAGCAGTAAAAACAGTGTCAGATTTGTTTTTGCCCTTAACAGGTGAAATCATAGAGTTTAATGATAATTTAGAATCAGAACCAGAAAAGGTTAATTCAGATCCTTATGGTGATGGTTGGATGATAAAAGTTAAATTTTCAGACGCTTCTGAAATTGAAAAATTATTATCTAATGAAGATTACGCAGCTCTTATCGGGGCGTAATTTTTTATACCTAGCCATAGTATGGACTTTGGTTGTTGCTTATCTTTGTTTAATGTCTATGCAACAGTCTGAAGTTTTGGTAAAAGTACCATATAAAGATAAAATAGTACATTTTACCTTTTATTTTTTACTTTTTTTTCTATGGAAGAAAGGGTTAAAAGTGAAAGGATTAAAATCACAAATAAAAATAGTTCTTGTTTTAGTGATGTATGGCATAATTCTTGAAGTATTTCAAGAGATATTTACTAGTGATCGTCAAGGAGATGTTTTTGATGCCTTGGCAAACACACTAGGAGCTGTTACATCGTTGATTTTTTTAAAGTTTGTTGATAAATAAACTTTGAAAAAATTTTAAAACTATTTTTTTATTAATTATATTAGCGACCTCAAAAACAAAATTATGGAAGTAAAGAAAAATCCTAATGTTGACCCTAAAAGGAATAGCGGACTATTTTTTCAGATAGGTCTTGTTGCTGTTCTAGTGCTTACTTATGTGGGTATTGAATTAAAATCAGAAGATCCAAGAGTTGAGACAGAAAAATTTGCGTTAACAGATAATTTAGTATTAGACGAAGAAGATGTAGTGTTAACTATGCCTCCAGTTCAAAAATTACCACCACCACCACCACCTGCACCAGAAGTAATTGAAGTGGTAAAAAATGAAATTAAATTAGAAGAAAAGAAAATTGAAACTACTGAGATTGAAGAAAATAAACCCGTAGTGGTTGTTGAGGCTTCAGAAGTAGGTGAAGCAGGTCCTAGCTTAGATGATATTCCAGATGAGATGCCATTTGCAATTATTGAGCAAATCCCTATGTTTCCTGGATGTGAGGGTGTTGCAAAAAGCAAGCAAATGGAATGTTTCAATGAAAAAATGAATGCACACATAAAAAAATATTTCAGTTATCCAGAAAGAGCTGCTGAAAATGGATCTCAAGGTTCGGTAGCAGTTCAATTTATGATTGATAAAGATGGTGTTGTAAAAGATATTCAAGTAAGAGGTAGAGGAATTAAACAAGATGCTGATTTGTTAGAGCAGGAAGCGCAAAGAATTATTTCTAAATTACCTAAATTTACACCTGGTAAACAAAGAGGAAAACCAGTAAGAGTAAAATATGGTTTACCTATTACATTCAAATTGCAATAAGAAATTTATTTCTATATTAAAAAGCTCAATCAAACGATTGAGCTTTTTTTTGGCATACAATTTGTAGTATTTTATTAACAAGCTGTTAACATTAAATACTATATAATTATGAGAGCAAAAGAAGATTTTAAAAGAAAGACGAAAAATAGTTTTATCTATTTTCAAATTGGTCTTATCACAACCATGGTAATTGCACTTTTTATTTTGGAAGCTAATTTTAAAGATGTAATTAAAAAAACGGATGCTGGATGGTTGACACCTATAGTAGATGATCCTTTTGTTTACAATCCTGCGGAACCAGAACGTCAAGTTGAAAAAGTGAAACCAGTACAGCCAGTTGCTAAGGTTCAACCTCAAGCTACGGTTCCAGATGTTATAGAAGAATTTGATCTTCAAGATGATGATGTGGCTGTGGAAAATCCAGATGTTGCTACTCAAGATGTAACTAATCCGGTTGAAGCAAATCCTGTGGCTTCAAATACAAGTAGTGCAGCAACTGACGTAGTTGATAATTCTCCGAAAAACATGCTTACGGTAGAGCAATTGCCTATGTTTAAAGCTTGTAAAGGGCTTTCTAGATCTGAGCAAAAAGCTTGTTTTGACGCACAATTATATAAAGCCATTTTAAAAAATTTGGTTTATCCAGCAAGAGATCATGAAAATGGAAAACAAGGGACTGCTCTTATCGAATTTATAATAGACGAAAACGGTAATATCACTAATGTTAAGGCTATTGAAAACAGAAGAGGCGCTACAGATGATATGAAGATAGCAGCTGAAAAAGCGGTAAAAAAAGTGCCTCAATTAATTCCTGCCAAACAAGGAAATAAAAATGTAAAAATTAAATATTCTATTCCAATTACATTTAAAGTAAATTAATTCGAATTATTACTAAAAAAAGAATCCCATATCAATGGGATTTTTTATTTTTACCGATATATTAAAAAGAAATGCAATGCATATCGAGCAATATCTAGATGCTACTTATTTAAAAACTGCAGAACAAGCTAAGATTTCTAAAAAGGAAAATAAGGCTATTGTAGAACAATATATTCATGAAGCTATTGATTACAACTTTAAGCTTATTATGATAAGACCTGAATTTGTTTCTTTGGCTAAAGAAATGATGCTAAATACGGTATCCAAAGTGTGTATTGGTACAGTAATCGATTTCCCAAAAGGAGATAAATCAACAGCATTTAAGCTTGTAGAGGCTAAAAAAGCAATACAGGATGGAGCAGATGATTTGGATTTTGTGCTAGATTATGAAGCTTTTAAAAGAGGGGAGATAGATTTGGTTAAAGAACAAGTTTTGGCATGTACTAAGTTAGGTCTTGAGCATCATAAAATTGTGAAATGGATTATTGAAGTGGCCGCATTAAACAATCATCAAATTGTTCAATTGTGTGCTTTGATTAAAAATGTAGTTATCGCTCATTTTAAAGAATCTTCTTACGAAAGTGTCTTTGTTAAATCCTCTACTGGATTCTATGAAACTAAAGATGGCTCTCCGAATGGAGCTACAATTGAATCTGTAAAATTAATGTTAGAAAATGCTTTTCCTTTGCCTGTAAAAGCAGCAGGAGGTGTTAGGAATTATCAAGAAGCAGTTGCTATGATAAAGTTAGGGGTTAAGAGAATAGGGACTTCGTCCGCAAAGACTATTGTAGATGGGAATGAATCAAATTCAATGTATTAGGATGAAAAAAATCATGGTTTTAATAGTTTTTTGTTTCGGTACATCTTTGTTTTCGCAAACTAAAAATGAAACTTTTCCATTGTTTTCGGAATGTGAAAATGAAACGGAAGAACAAGTTAAGAATTGTTTTTATACCACTTTAGAACAGTTTATTTATACTAATTTTAAAGTGCCAAACGTGCTTTCTGAAAAAAAATACAAAGGGAATGTTATAGTGGTTTTTGAAGTAGATACAGTAGGAAGTTTTAAAACGTTATATATTAATGCTGTTTCTAATGACTTAAAAATAGAGACACAAAGAGTCTTTGATATATTGCCAAAAATTAAACCTGCACTTTATTCGGGGAGACCTACCTATTCAAAATTTACACTAACAATAGCAATTCCTTTGGTAAACCCAGAAGAGCGTAAAATTGTTAATACTGTTGCAGAGGAAGAATCTAAAACCAATCAAATGTTAATTGATAATAATAAAGAATTAACTGAATTTGATGCGGTAGAGAAATCGTATAAACCTTTTAAAAATCCGAATTTCAATAGTGATTTAAATATTGCTTTTTCTCATCAGAATTATTATAATTTCGAAGCTTTATTAAATCAAGTTGGAAGTAACAATCATACTGCTACAAAGCCTTATTCGTATAATGAAGTGGCTAAATATTATGATTTTGAAGCAGTACAATCTAAATTGTTAAAACAAAAAGAGTCTTGGTGGGGAAAAAAAATATGGAATGAAAACTTGGTGGCTATTCAAGGTGAAGGCTATTGGTTTACTTTAAATCCAATTTTTGATTTAAGAATTGGAAAAGATTTTGATAGTGACTTATCGAATACGTTTGTAAATACTAGAGGAGTACAACTGCAAGGAGCTCTTGGGAAAAATATTACGTTCACCTCGTCAATTTATGAGAGTCAGGGTCGTTTTGCTGATTACTACAATGCTTATGCAGTTAGCTTGAAGCCTTCGGGTGGAAATCCGGCAATTGTGCCAGGAATAGGAATAGCAAAGCAGTTTAAAGAAGATTCTTTTGATTTTCCTATGGCAGAGGCTAACATTAAATACAAACCAAGTAATTTTATAGATTTACAAATAGGTTATGGTAGGAACTTTATTGGAGATGGATATCGTTCTTTGTTGCAAAGCGATGCTACTAGTCCCTATCCTTATTTTAAAATAAATACTACTTTTTGGAAGATTAAGTATACTAATACTTATATGTGGTTGAAAGACGTTAGGCCAGATGTTACACTAGAAGGAACTTATGCGACTAAATATATGGCAAGTCATTATTTAAGTTATAACGTTTCTAAAAGATTAAATATAGGATTATTTGAAAATGTGGTTTGGACAAATACAAATGATAGAGGATTCGATGTTAATTTTGTGAACCCAATTATCTTTTATAGAGCGGTAGAATTTTCATCTTCTTCAAAGAGTGGTAATGCTGTATTAGGAGCTTCGGCAAAATACAAATGGAATAATCAAGTTAATATTTATGGACAATTCCTGTTAGACGAATTCGCTATTAGTGATGTAAAAGCTGGAAATAAGAGTTGGAGAAATAAATTTGGGTATCAAATTGGAGTTAAATATTATGATGCCTTTCAGGTAAAAAATTTGATGTTGCAATTAGAATACAATCATGTGAGGCCTTATGTTTATTCACACAGCAATCCATTAACAAACTATGGTCATAATAACCAAAGTATGGGGCATGCTTGGGGAGCAAATTTTAGAGAATTGATAGGTATTGCTAGATATTTTAACGGAAGATATTTTGGAGAGGCTAAATTTACTTATGGACAGCGCGGGTTTGATTTTAATACAGCTTCAGATACTTATAATTACGGAGGAAATATTTATTTAAATTATGAAGAAAATAGACCTTTTGACACAGGTGTAAGTGTGGCACAAGGAAATAAAACCACAATTATGATAGCTGATCTGCAACTTGGTTATGTGGTAAATCCTTCGTCCAATTTAAAATTATTTGGGAATCTTATGTTTCGTGATTTTAACCCTAAAATTCAAACAGAAAATTTTCAAAAAATAAGCACAACTTGGTTTTCAATTGGTCTGCGAAGTGATTTATTTAATTGGTATTTCGATTATTAACATTTTTGAGCAATTTTTCTAGCAAAAATTAAGTATAAATAAAAAATCTTATTTGTATCTTTGCGCCCAATTAAACAAGGATATCTATTCATTTTGGATACTTTAGATCATACTATTTCAAAACCGTCACTTTTTTCAAGTTTTGTAGCAATTACTAAAGCTAGATTAGCGTTAAGTGTAGTTTTTTCTACATTAGCTGGTTATTTACTTGGAGTTTCAGATTGGACGAGTCAAAACTGGATTACTTTATTGTTTTTAATGGTAGGAGGTTACTGTATGGTTGGTGCTTCTAATGTTTTTAATCAAATTATTGAAAAGGACTTAGACGCTTTAATGGATAGAACAAAAAACCGACCCTTGCCAGCGGGAACAATTAGCAAGCAAAATGCTTTTATTTTAGGTGTAGTACTTACTGTTTTAGGTTTAGCGATTTTGTATTATGTGAATGCCAAAACAGCTATGTTTGGTGCTATTTCAATCTTTATGTATGTTAGTTTGTACACCCCCTTAAAAACGATAACACCACTATCGGTTTTTGTTGGTGCATTTCCTGGTGCAATTCCTTACATGCTCGGTTGGGTAGCAGCTACAGGTCACTTTGGAATTGAAGCAGGGACACTATTTATTATTCAGTTTTTTTGGCAATTTCCACATTTTTGGGCTATCGGATGGTTTTTATATGACGATTATAAAAAAGCTGGATTTTTTATGTTGCCTACAGGAAAAAAAGATAAAAAGACGGCATTGCAAACCATACTATATACTATTTGGATGATTATTGCTTCAGTTATTCCGGCATTTGGATTTACCGGTAAACTGTTTTTAACTAAAATTTCGGCTGCAATTGTGGTGCTTTTGGGGTTTTGGATGTTGTTTTATGCGTTTAAATTATATAATGAAATGAGTGCAAAGGCAGCTAGAAAATTAATGATAGTAAGTGTTTCGTATATTTCGTTGTTGCAAATTGTATTTATTTTAGATAAATTTATAAGATAGGATGGAAACAAATATGACATTAGAAGAGCACAATTCTAGAAAATCAAAAACATATAAAATGTTACTGATTTTTGGAATGATAAGTATATTTATGATTTTTGCTGGGTTGTCAAGTGCTTATGTGGTAAGTAAATCTAGGCCAGACTGGTTGAGTGATTTTCAATTGCCTATAGCTTTTTTGTGGAGTACTGTGGTTATGATAACGAGTAGTGCTACTTTCATTATGGCTTTACAGTCTATTAAGAAATCAAATCGTCTGAATACTACTCTTTTTTTGTGGCTTACATTGTTATTAGGAGTGCTTTTTGTGTTTTTTCAATTCAAAGGGTTTGCTCAAGTAATAGAAAAAGGGTACTTTTTTACTGGAAGTGAAAGTAATATTACGACAACTTTTTTATACATTGTGGTTTTAGTGCATTTAGCGCACCTTTTTGGAGGTTTTGTATCACTAATTATCGTAATTTATAATCATTATAAACAAAAGTATAATGCCTTACAAACCCTTGGTATTGAACTAAGTGCAATGTATTGGCATTTTATGGATTTTATTTGGGTATATTTGTTTTTATTTTTCTATTTTTTCAAATAGAAAAAAAGTAATAAATTTGGGAACTTTTTAACAATTAAATTTTTATGGGAGCGACAGTTACTATACATGACGATCACGCTTTGCTAGACGGAGGACCAGGACCAATGGGAGCAACCTATGGTAAATTAATGATGTGGTTTTTTATCTTATCAGATGCATTAACTTTTTCAGGATTCCTTGCGGCTTACGGTTTTTCTAGATTTAAATTTATCGAAACTTGGCCAATTGCTGATGAAGTGTTTACACACTTTCCATTTTTACATGGTGTAGATGCACCAATGTATTATGTGGCCTTGATGACTTTTATCCTTATCTTTTCTTCTGTAACTATGGTGTTAGCTGTAGATGCAGGACATCAATTAAATAAAGGTAAAGTTGCTTTTTATATGTTCTTAACTATTATTGGAGGTTTTATATTCTTAGGTTCGCAAGCTTGGGAATGGAAAAACTTTATTAAAGGAGAATATGGAGCAGTAGAAACTAAAGGAGGTTCTATTTTGCAATTTGGAAAAGTAGACAAAGAAGGTCATTTTGAGCGAGTTGCTTTAGCTGACTTTGCATTAGTTTTACCTGAAGAAAGAGAACATTTAACACGTAATAAAGGTTTTTGGTTTATGGAGGAGTCTTCATTGCCATCTTATTCAGTAAATGAAGTTGTTGAAGGTTTTAAAGCAAAAAATGATTTAGTTATTTTGTCTGAGAAAATTCATGATAAAGAGAAAGTAGCTTTAAACAGAGAGCAATCTTTAAAAAGAATTAATGATGCGAAATATGTTGTTGAAGGTGCTAACTTAGTTAGAAATGAATATGGACATAAACTTTTTGCAAACTTCTTTTTCTTTATTACAGGTTTTCACGGTTTTCACGTGTTTACTGGGGTAATAATAAACATAATTATTTTCTTTAATGTTATTTTAGGAACATACGAAAAAAGAAGAAGTTATGAAATGGTAGAAAAGGTAGGATTATACTGGCACTTTGTAGATTTAGTTTGGGTATTTGTATTCACATTCTTCTACTTAGTATAAAAAAATAAAAAGATAAGTTATGGCACACGCACACGAATCAAATACAAAAAGAATCTGGATCGTTTTTGGAATTCTTTCCGTAATTACAACTGTAGAAGTTGCTTTAGGTATAGTTAAGCCAGATTTCTTATTTAGAAGTCACTTTCTATCAACAAGCTTGTTAAACTGGATTTTCATTATTTTAACGTTAGTAAAAGCATATTATATTATGTGGGCTTTTATGCATTTGGAAGGTGAAAAGGCAAGTTTACGTTGGTCTGTTGTAGCACCATTGATTTTTTTAATTCTTTACTTATGTTTTATCGTTCTTGTTGAAGGCGATTACATTTTCGAAGTGTTTAAAAATGGTCACTTAGAATGGATTTTTTAACCTTTCTTTAGATATAGTAAATCCCGATTTTCATCGGGATTTTTTTTACTTTTGTATTTCGAAATAATAGCTAAAAAAATAGTAAATGAAAAAAAAAATTGTTCTTGTTGCGTTATTTATTTTTCCAATAGTTACTTATCTCATTTTTGCTTCTGCTAAGCACAATTCGTTATTTCTTCCTATTCTATCTGAAAACAATGCTGAAATACCTCAATCTTGGCAAACACGCAATAATCAATCAATACATTTACAAGATAAAATTACAATTTTAGGTTTTACTGGTACAGATATGGTGGAGTTTAAGGCTAATATGTTTAATTTAAATCAGAAAATATATAATAAGTATTTTGGGTTTGATGATTTTCAGATGGTCATGATTGCTCCTCAAGGTACTGAGCAAGAAATTGAGAAAATGATTGCTGAACTAAATCGGATAACTGAAGATATGAAAGGATGGAAGTTTGTTTTTACTACTCCTGATAAAATTCAATCCTATTATGATAGTTTGCATTTAAAAACAGAATTAGAGGCTACTTTTGGCACTCCTAATGTTATTATTTTAGATAAAAACAGAAATCATAGAGGACGTAAAGGTAAAAACAAAAAAGGGGAAGAAGAATATAGAGAAAGCTATAACGCATCTTCTGCAGCAGATTTACATAATGAAATGACAGATGACGTAAAAATTATTTTGAGAGAATATCGTTTAGCTTTAAAAAAGAATAAAAGAAAAGATGAATTTCGAGATAATATCGTTAATGAAGTAGAAAAAGCAAACCAAACTAAATAATATATAATGAAAAACAAATCTTATATAGGTATTACATTCATCGTTTTAATTTTTGGAATTTGGGCTGTGCCTAAAATTATTGCAAAATTTCAAAAGTCAGATTTGCATACTATGGGTGAAGTTCCTGCTTTTGAATTGACAGATCAAAACAATAAAACAATTACCAACAAAGATTATTTGGGGAAAGTGTATGTTGTTGAGTTTTTCTTTTCTACTTGTCCAACAATTTGCCCAATTATGAATCAAAACATGTTGAAATTGCAAGACGAGTTTTATGGAAATCCAAAGTTTGGTGTCGCTTCAATAACTATAAATCCTGCATTTGATACTCCAAAAGTTTTAAAAGAGCATGCGGCTATTTTAGGAGTAAAACACTACAATTGGCATTTGTTAACAGGTGACAAAGAGTATATTTATAACTTAGCTAATAAAGGATTTAATATTTATACAGGCGAGAATAAAAATGTTGCCGGTGGATTTGAACACTCAGGTTTGTTTGCTTTAATAGATAAAGAAGGTAATATACGATGTCGTAAAGATGAATTTGACAACCCAATTTTATATTATGATGGTACTACCGATGAAGGTGTTATTGCTATAAAAGAAGACATTAAGAAGTTATTAGAAGAATAATATTTATAATTTAAAAATATTCCTATATGGAAAATAATACTACAATAGAAACAAAATATAATAAATTAATCATTGCTTTATCTATTATTATCCCAGTAGCTGTAGCCGTTCTTTTTGGTGTAAACTTAAGGAAAATGGGTTTTAATGTGCAACCATTAACATTTTTACCACCTATTTATGCTGCGATTAATGGAATAACCGCTATTTTGTTAATTACAGCAGTAATGGCTATTAAAAACGGAAATCGTAAAGTACATGAACGCTTGATGAAATTAGCCATTCTTTGTTCTGTTTTATTTTTAGTGATGTATGTGGCTTATCATATGACTTCAGATTCTACTCCATTTGGTGGAGAAGGAATTGTTAGATATGTTTATTTCTTTATTTTAATTACTCATATTGTTTTGTCTATTGCTATAATTCCATTAGTGTTAATTACTTATGTTAAAGCATTGGCAGAACGTTTTGATAAGCATAAAAAAATAGCGAAAATTACATTTCCGATTTGGTTATATGTTGCTGTAACAGGAGTGGTTGTGTATTTAATGATTTCACCTTATTATGCAAATTAGAATAAAAAGTAAAAAAATAAAAGTAAAAAGTAAAAAGTTGGGTGTTTTAAAAAAAATACTTTTCACTTTTACCTTTTCACTTTTACCTTTCTTCGTAGAAGCACAATGCGCCATGTGCAGAGCTGCTTTGGAAAGTGAAGAAAGTGGTGTGCAAGCAGAAGCCATTAATGACGGGATTGTTTTTTTAATGGTCATACCTTATATTTTGGTAGCCGCAGCTGGTTTTGCTATCTATAAAATGAAATATGCTAAGAAAAAAGAGGCAACTGATGGAGTAGAATAATTTTATTCCATTCCATCAATGGTTATTTTCATTTTTCCATTAGTTGAAATAAATGCAATAATGGCTTTATTGGTTAGTTCTACTTTTTCAAAAGTAAAATCGCTCATAGTGCCATTAATAAATACGCCTTTCATTGGTGAATAATTAGCCAAATACCCTGCCATACTTTTTTTGCCTTCATCCATGTTTTCTTGAATAGAATACCTGCAATTTTCTTGAATTTTTCTAAGAATAGTACCTTGAGCTAGCCAGTTGGCAGATTTTAATAAGACGCTTTTGGTATTCAAAACATAGTCTAATTTGTCAAAGAAAATTTCTTTAGTAACCGTATTGTATTGAGGATAACCAGATAAATAGATCGTGCCATTTACCGAGCCTAATAAATCCAAAGCAATAATTAATTTGCCTTCATTTTGCCATAAATTTACTTTTTGAACCATTACTTTTTTTCCTCCTGAACCAAATTCTTGTCCTTGAAAGTTCTTGGTAATCACTTTAGATGCACTTTCGTAAGTTGAAACGGCAGCTACTGCAACTTCAAATTCATTAGGAATGGTTTTAACAGGTTTTAAAACGAGTTTATTTTTGTCAAAAGTATTTTTGGGTTCTTGACCAATCATGGTTTGCATGGTACATTTTAAACCCATATCCATAGTTATTTTGCTATTTTTTAATTCAGCTTCAGTTACATATAATTCAACAGGTACTAATTTAAACCAAGCTTCATAGGCGTCATTCGTTAAAACTGGAGTACTAATTTTTTCCATTGCATCTAAAACCAAAGGTTTAAAATCACAGGATGAATCGATAGCCTCATCAATCATTTTGGCAATTTTACTTTTAAAAATAGAAACCGTTGGGTTGATAATATAGGTTATTGGGATTTTCTTTCCTGCAATAACAATATTCGGACTTTCACTCCATTTAAAATCTTTAATTGATGATTTAGTGGTTAGTTTCCAATTGTATAAATGAGCTTTACTGTTTAAAGTGATTGTTCCGTTTAAATTAATTTCTTTAGTGTCATTTAAAGCCATAAAGCTAGTTCCATATTGTACTTTGGTCCAAATTTTTATAGGAATTACGGAAAGGATTTCGCCATTGGTTTCGGTTAAATGGATTGGAGCCGTTTTCCAAATCTTCATTTCAGTATTGTCATCGTTTATGTCATTGTCTTCGTAGATTAAGCCATCCATGTTTTTATTTAAAAGTGTTTCTATATCTTTTAAAGTAATTTCTGTAGGTAATGAAATAAAAGAAGTTTTATTTTTAAAAACCATCGGACTATCATCAGACAAAGGAGGTTTTAAAGCCTCAATTTTACTAGTAGAACTGCAGGAAATTAAAAATAAGAATAAAGAGAATACAATAATTAGACTGACGATATATTTCATTTTCAAGGAATTTGTTTACAAAAATAAAATATTATACGATTAGTGTAACAAAAACTTATTTTTTTGGTCTTATAAGAAAATTCATTTATAATTCATCCATAATGATAACTAAAAGAATACTTATTTTTTTCTTGCTCATAGGAATGCAACACATTATAGCACAAGAAAAGAAATGGACTTTGCAAGAATGTGTAGACTATGCGATAAAGAATAATATTTCGGTACAACAATCTGAATTAGATTTAAAAAATTCTGAAATTAATAAAAAAGACGCTATAGGTAACTTTATGCCTAATGTGAGTGCTTCAGCTTCTCATTCTTGGAATATTGGTTTAAACCAGAACATTACAACGGGTTTATTAGAAAACCAAACGACACAATTTACTTCCGCTGGATTAAATGTAAGTGTTGATTTGTTTAGAGGGTTGCAAAATCAAAATCAATTGAGAAAATCAAACCTAAGTATCATTGCATCACAATACCAATTGGTAAAAATGCAAGAAGATATAGCTTTAAATGTAGCTAATGCTTATTTGCAAATTTTATTTAATAAAGAGAATTTAAAAGTTAAAGAACAACAATTGGTTTATAATAAATCTCAATTAGAAAAAACGAAAGAGTTAGTTGGCGCAGGCGTTGTTCCAAATGGAGATTTATTAGACATAGAAGCCTCTGTTGCTAGTGATAATCAAGGTGTAATTGCAGCTCAAAACGCTCTTTTGATTTCTAAATTAAGTTTAGCTCAGTTGTTGCGATTAGATAATTTTCAAACTTTTGACATATCGGATGATAATGTAGATATTTTTGAAAGTGCTATATTATCAGAAAATGCAGATGCCATAATTACTAAAGCTAAAGAGAGCAGAACTGAAATAAAAATTGCACAATCTAATTTAGAAATAGCTAAAAAAGATATTTCAATTGCTAGAGGAGCTTATTTACCAAGTTTAACTGGTTTTTATAGTTTTAGTACGAGAGCGTCCAATTCTGATAGAGTAGTAGGCGTGGAGCCCAATGCTTCTAATCCTTTTTCAACTATAGGTGTTGTAGAAGGGACGAATCAAAATGTTTTACAACCCAATTTTTCACCAATTCTAGGAAATCCATTACCTGTTTTTGAACAATTCGATAACAATAAAGGACAAAACTTTGGTTTACAATTAAATGTTCCCATTTTTAATGGTTTTGCTACGCGAAATAATGTGGCACGTTCCAAAGTGGCAATGGAAAGAGCACAATTGGCTTATGATCAACAAGAGTTAGATCTTGAACGAAATGTTTACACAGCTTATACAGATACCAAATCTGCAAAAGAGAGTTATGAAGCTGCTCTTGTAACATTAGAAGCAAGAAAGTTGTCTTTTAATTACGCTAAAGATAGATATGAAGTAGGATTAATGAATGTTTTTGATTTTAATCAAGCACAAACCTTATTAATCAATGCACAATCTGATGTACTTAGAACAAAATATGATTACATTTTTAGAACAAAAATATTAGAATTTTATTTCGGAATACCATTAATTCAAAAACAATAATAACCATGTCAAAGAAATCGATATACATCTTATTAGGAGCCGGTGTAGGTTTAATTATACTTTTAATTGCATTAAAAAAAGGAGGCGTTATAGGTAATAATGATGATAGTAAAGTGGTTGAAGTGGCTCAAGTTGCCCAAATGACAATCGTAGAAACTGTTTCAGCTACAGGTAAAATTCAACCAGAAATAGAAGTTAAAATTTCATCTGAAGTTTCAGGAGAAATTATTCAATTGCCTATAAAAGAAGGACAGCAAGTTAAAAAAGGAGATTTATTGGTAAAAATTAACCCAGACATTTATGTTTCTGGTGTAAATAGAACTGCTGCTAGTTTGTCAACAACAAAAGCAGGTTTAAGTCAAGCAGAGGCACAAGTAAAAGAAGCTAAGGCAAACTATGATAGAAACAAACCTTTGTTTGAAAAAGGAGTGATTTCAAAATCGGAATGGGATAAAGTTGTTTCATCTTATGAAGTTGCTCAAGCAAATAAACAATCGGCATTTTTTAATGTGCAAAGTGCTACCGCAACATTAACCGAGGCTAGAGATAATTTAGGAAGAACTACTATTTATGCTCCGGCAGATGGAACGATTTCGTTACTTTCGGTAGAATTAGGAGAACGTGTTTTAGGAACACAACAAATGGCTGGGACTGAAATTCTTCGTGTAGCGAACTTAAACAACATGGAAGTTGAAGTAGATGTAAATGAAAATGATATCGTAAAAGTAAATGTAGGGGATTCAGCAAAAATTGAAGTAGATGCCTATTTGAAAAAAGAATTTAAAGGTATTGTAACAAGTATTTCAAATTCGGCTAGTACAGCTTTAACAGCAGATCAAGTAACTAATTTTAAAGTTAAAGTACGTATTTTAAAAGAATCATATGAAGATTTATTAAAAGACAAAGCGCCAAACTATTCTCCATTTAGGCCAGGAATGACAGCTACTGTAGATATTATTACAACTAAAAAAGCAAATATTATTGGAGTTCCAATTAGTGCAGTTGTGATTAAAGAAGACACTACTTCGGTTAAAAAAGATATAGTTGCTGAATTAGAGAAAGAAGAAAAACAAAACAAAGGAACCTACAAACCCGATCAAAAATTTGAATGTGTGTTTGTAAAAGTAGGTGATAAGGCTAAATTAAGAGTGGTAAAGACTGGGATTCAAGATGATACAAATATAGAAATTATGGAAGGCTTGAAAAAAGGAGAAGAAATTATTACAGGGCCTTATTTAATGGTATCCAAAGATTTAACGTCTAATGATAAAGTGAAAATCGAAGCGGATAAAAACGATAAAGCAAAAAAGTAGTTAATAGTTAAGGTTATTTTTTTGGAGACGCAAATTTTATTTGCGTCTTTTTTTGTTTTATAGAATAGCTACTTTGTATTTTTGCATTAATATACCTTTGAGAGAATGGCACTTATTTTAAATATAGAAACGGCAACTAAAAATTGTTCCGTTGCATTGGCACAAGATGGAAAAACGATAGTATGCAAAGAAATTGCGACTGAAAACTTTTCTCATGCAGAGAAATTACATGTTTTTATTGAAGCAGTTCTGGAAGAAGCTAAATGTAATTTTAAAGACATTCAGGCTGTTGCTGTAAGTCAGGGTCCTGGTTCTTATACAGGGTTGCGCATAGGTGTTTCTTCTGCCAAAGGATTGTGTTATGCGTTGCAAGTACCTTTAATTGCTATAGATACTTTGGCTTTATTAGCGCATCAATTAAAAGTAGATAACGGAATTATTATTCCTATGATAGATGCCAGAAGAATGGAAGTGTATACTGCTTATTTTGATAAAAATTATGCTAAAATAAGAGGAACTGAAGCCGAAATCATTGATGCCTCTTCGTATAAAGAAATGGAAGAAATAGTACACTTTGTAGGTGATGGAGCAATGAAATGTAAAACCTTATTAACAGATGCAAAATTTATTTTTCATGAACATATAGTGTATCCTTCTGCTAATGAAATGAGTAACTTGTCGTTTGAAAAGTACAAAAAAAGCGACTTTGTAGATGTCGCTTACTTTGAACCGTTTTATTTAAAAGATTTTGTTTTAAACAAATAATTATTTTTTTTGAATTTCTACCTGATGTGGATAAGGAATTTCAATACCTGCTTTGTCAAATGCTACTTTACATTGTTCTAAGGTTTGACTATGAACTGTTAAGAAGTTTTCGGCCTTTGCCCAAGGTCTAACGGCTAAATTAATTGAACTATCTGCTAAAGCCATAACAATAACAGCAGGAGCTGGTTCTTTTAAAACCAATTCGTTTTTACTTAAGACATCTAAAATAACCTCTTTTACTTGTTTTAAATCGGAATTGTAATCTACACCAATCGTTACATCAATTCTTCGAATCCCTTCTTGAGTGTAATTTTTTATAACACCATTAGACAGCGCACCATTTGGTATATAAACGGTTTGGTTATTAGCAGTTAAAAGTCTTGTATTGAAAATTTGTATTTCCTTTACTGTACCAATTTCTCCTTGTGCTTCAATAACGTCTTCCAGTTTAAATGGTTTGAATAAAATAATTAAAATTCCCCCTGCAAAATTAGATAATGAGCCTTGAAGTGCTAAACCCACAGCTAAACCAGCGGCACCTAAAATAGCAACAAAAGAAGAGGTAGGCACACCTAAGTTTGAAACTACGGTTATAAATACTAAAACACGTAAAGTCCAGAAAATAAAATTTCCGATAAAATTTGATAATGTAATATCAACATGTCTTTTTAGTAAAATTCGTTTAATGGTTTTAGTTGTAATACTTGTTAGCCATAAACCTAAAATTAGAATAATTATAGCAGTTACTACTTTAGGAGAATATTCAACAATGGTTTTGATTACTAATTCGGTATACTTTTCAATTTTTTCGCTAGTCATTTTTTATTTGGTTTATAATAGTTTCAATTTTTATTTCGGGTATTTGACACGTTTTGTTACTACAAAGATAAAAGATGTCTTGCTGTTTGTCAAATCGCTCTTGTAAAAACGGAATATCCGTTGGTTTTGTTGTTCCAGCAAGAAGGATATTTGGGAAATAATGCAAATTAAAAAGAACAGCATTAGCTACAGCATGTGTTCCACAAATAGCAAGTTCTTTTTGAGATTCTAACGTGTTTAGCCATAATGATAACCAATTTGAGAAAGCTGATGCATAATCTATATTTGGTAAAATAATGGACAACATTTTTTGATATGTTTTTTCATAATAGCTATTCTCAAAATAAATACTTAAAGCATATAAATTATGTCCCATAACAGAGTTAGATGCAGGAATTACATTGTCTTCTGTTTCATAATGAGGTGCAATAAGAGCGGTAGCATTTTTTGATGTAAATGAGAAAAAACATTCCTTTTCATCATAGAAATTCTCAAAGCAATAGTCTGTGAGTTGTTTTGCAGAATGAAGATATTCTTTATTAAAAGTAACCTGATATAAGTTAAGATAAGCTGCTATGGTAAAGGCATAATCTTCTAGAAAGCCTTCAATTTTACTTTCATTATTTTTATAAGTATGCCAAAGTGCTCCATTTTCATTCGTCAGTTGATGGGTTATGAATGAGGCAACTTCTATCGCTTTTTGTACGTAGTTTTGGTTACCCAAAGCTTTATAGCTATCCACTAAACCTGAAATATATAAAGCATTCCATGAAGTAATACTTTTGTCGTCTAATCTTGGTTTTTTTCTTTGCTTACGATTCGTATACAGTAAGTTTTCCCATTCTTTTTTCTTTTGAGAAACTATTTCAATGGAAAGGCCTTCTTTTTTAGCAATAGCTTCTAATGTTTGATTTTGTATGAGGACATATTTTCTTTCTTCTTCCCAATAACCAAAAGAATTGATGTTAAATATCGTTGAAAATAGCGGGAAGTCTTCCTGTAAGAGTGTTTGTAATTCCTCTTTTGTCCAAGTGTAGAATGCTCCTTCTTCTAAATGATCAACATCATTTAAGCTATCAGCATCTAGAGAAGCAAAGTAACCGTTTTTATCATTTAAAAGTTCGTTTTCGCAAAATTGAATGGTCTTTTCAATAACTATTTTATATAATTCATTATGTGTTCTTTTGTAAGCGTTGGCATATACAGAAAGTAGTTGGGCATTATCATATAACATTTTTTCAAAATGAGGTACATGCCATTTAAAATCTACTGAGTATCTTGAAAATCCGCCGTCTACGATGTCAAATAATCCGCCCCACGCCATACGGGTTAAAGTTGTGTCAACATAGTTTAGAATAAATTGGTCATTATGTTGAAAACCATAACGTTGTAAGAACTCTAAATTGGTTGGCATCATAAATTTTGGAGCACGGGCATAGCCACCATATTCTAAATCGAAACTCTTTTGCCATTTTTCTAAAAGAAATTGCATTTTTTGCTCTGAAAAGAGGGTGTCATCAGTTGGTTTTTGAACCAAACTAATAAGTTGTAACCCTTCATGAAGTTTGATGGCATATTCTTCCATTTTTTGAGGATTAGTAGTGAATAATTGTTGCAATTGCTCTAAAGCATTAACCCACTCTTCTTTTCTAAAATAAGTGCCACCCCAAACAGGTCTTCCATCTGGTAAACAAACTACATTCAAAGGCCATCCTCCTTGTCCACTCATAATTTGAATAGCTTTCATATATATGGCATCTATATCGGGTCTTTCTTCTCGGTCTACTTTAATGGAAACATAAGAAGTATTCATAGTTTGTGCAACAGTTTCATCTTCAAAAGATTCATGTTCCATAACATGACACCAATGGCAGGCAGCATAACCAATACTAATAACTATAAGCTGGTTGTTTTTTATTGCAAGTTGTAATGTTTCAGAATTCCAAGCCTTCCAATGGATTGGATTTGTAGCATGTTGTAAGAGGTAAGGGCTTGATTCTTTGTGTAATTCGTTCATGAGTAATAATAAAAAAAGCGTTCGTAAAGAACGCTTAAAGGTAAGTAAAGAATTAAAATTAATCTAATTCAAAAGTGACTTTTAAATTCACACGAAACTCAGTTACTTGGTTGTTTTTTACCGCTGCACTTTGTTCTTTAACATATACAGATCTAATGTTGTTTAGCGTTTTTGATGCTTTTTCAACGGCTTGTTTCGTTGCATCTTCCCAACTTTTTTCTGAGCTCGATAATACTTCTATAACTTTTAATACTGCCATAATATAGTTTGTTTTTGTTGTTAATAATTCATTTAAAGGTACTTAAATATTGTAAAAAATGCAAATTATATATTTTTAGGAACTGAAATTAATAACATTAACTTAACATTGAAAAGAAATAGTTGCAGGACTTTTGCAAAAGAAAAAAATTTAAGATTAAATGGAACAAATATATCTTGTAATGCTTGTCGCATTAGCATTATTGGCTTCAATAGATTTAATGGTAGGTGTGGCTAACGATGCGGTTAATTTTTTAAATTCTGGAATAGGATCAAAAGCAGTTTCGTTCAAAACATTAATGATAGTTGCGAGTATAGGAATTGCTTTAGGAGCTTTGTTTTCAAGTGGTATGATGGAAATTGCTCGGAGTGGTATTTTTGTACCTGCCATGTTCACTTTTAATGATGTAATGATTATCTTTTTAGCTGTAATGATTACCGATGTCTTGTTATTAGATATTTTTAACTCATTAGGTTTGCCTACTTCTACAACAGTATCAGTTGTTTTTTCATTACTGGGCGGTGCAGTTTGTTTAGGGATTTTTAAAATGATGACTAATGATAATAATACTAATTCAATTTTAGACTTTATCAATCAAGAGAAAGCTACTGAAATTGTGTCCAGTATTTTAATATCAGTAGCACTTTCTTTTACCATTGGAGCTTTAATACAATATCTATCGAGAATTATTTTTTCTTTTCATTATGAAAGAAGGATAAAATATTTTGGAGCCATCTTTGGAGGTATTGGAATTACGGCAATCACTTATTTTATTTTATTTAAAGGATTGAAAAGTTCATCTTTTATGACTGCCGATTTAAAAGAGTTAATGAAATCAAATCAATTGTTAATTATAGGTGTTTGTTTTGCTTTTTGGACTGTTTTATCTCAAATTTTAATTACTTTAAAAATTAATATTTTTAGAATTATCATCATCATCGGAACTTTTGCTTTAGCGCTTGCTTTTGCAGGAAATGATTTGGTAAATTTTATTGGTGTACCTATTGCAGCTTTACAATCGTATGATATCTTCACAGCTAATGGAAGTGATGCTACTATGTTAATGGGAGCTTTAGCTTCTTCAGAATTGAGAGCAAACTTTTGGTTGCTTTTAATAGGTGGAGGAATCATGGTTTATACACTTTGGACTTCTAAAAAAGCAAAAGAGGTTATTGCCACTGGTGTTGATTTGTCTAGACAAAGTGAAGGAACCGAACGTTTTGATGCAAATAATTTATCTCGAGTTATTGTTAGAGGAGTAATGTATATTGGTCAGGTGTTGAACTATTTTCTTCCAAAATCATTAGAAGTTAAAATTGATAAACAGTTCACTAAAGTAGTACCAGCATCAAAGAAAAGCGAAGAGCCAGCTTTTGATATGGTAAGAGCTTCTGTTAATTTAATGGTTGCAAGTATTTTAATTGCTATAGGAACTTCATTAAAATTACCTTTATCTACAACATATGTAACCTTTATGGTTGCTATGGGAACTTCTTTTGCAGATAGAGCTTGGGATAGAGAAAGTGCTGTGTACCGTGTTGCAGGTGTAATAAATGTTATTGGAGGTTGGTTTGTAACCGCGTTTGTAGCGTTCTTAATGGCAGGAGCTATAGCTGTCTTACTTAATTTTGGAAAAGTATTTGCTTTCTTTGCTTTAATGGTTACGGTAGGAATTCTATTATATAGAAGTGCTAGAAAGCATGTGAAAAAGACAAAAGAAAAGGAAGAAGAAATAAAATTAAAAAAAGAAGATATTTTTTCAATTAAAGAAATTATTTCTGAAAGTTCTTCACAAGTAGGGAAAGTAATTCGTAAAACGAATGGATTATATACTGATGTAATCAATAATTTAGGATTGCAAGATTTAGCCAAATTAAAAGAAAATAAAAAGAAGCTTAAAAAATTAGAAAAAGATATTGATGATTTAAAAAGTAATGTTTATTATGTGATTAAAAATTTAGATGAAACCTCTTTAGAAGCGAGTAAGTTTTATGTTCTTATTTTAGGCTATTTGCAAGATATGGTTCAATCTATTGGTTATATTACTTTAAATAGTTATTCTCATATAAATAATAATCACAAGCAATTAAAATTTAATCAAATAAGAGATTTAAAGTCGGTTGATAATAAATTACAACATTTGTTTAACAAGTTAGATGTTACTTTGCAGAAAGAAGATTTTTCTCAAATTGATGAAATTCTAAAAGAGAAGGCTAGTCTTATTGAATCTATTTCTGAACTAATTCAAAAACAAATCATTAGAATTAGAACAACAGAGAATAGTCCAAAAAACAGTAAATTATATTTTGGATTACTATTGGAAACAAATGATTTAGTGAAAGCTACAATGAATTTATTAGAATTGTTTAAAGAGTTTAATAAACAAATTGATACTAAGAAATAATAAAAAAAGAGAGCGATTAAAGCTCTCTTTTTTTGCATTATTTTTTTATTTTTAAGCATTTATGGCTTCCACAATAATTTCATTGTCGTGTAACATTTGTTTTAGCATATTTTCAATACCGTTTTTTAAAGTAAAGGTAGATGAAGGACAACCACTGCAAGCGCCTTGTAAAACAACTTTTACTTTTTTAGATTCAGCATCAAAAGATTCAAACATAATGTTTCCACCATCACTTTGTACTGCGGGTTTTACATACTCTTCTAGAATATTTACAATTTGTTGAGAAGTAACATCTAGATTTTCAAAATAAGTGTCTTGTTGTTTTGTATGACTCTCCGTTTTTATAATTTGAGTTTCATCAACAACAGTGTTCCCATTTTCAATATATTCCTTAATAAAACTTCTTAGCTCCATTGTGATTTCATTCCAATCAGCAATTTCATACTTGGTAATAGAAATATAATTTTCATCTATAAATACTTCTTTTACAAATGGAAATTTAAATAATTCTTTTGCCAATGGAGAAGCTATAGTTTCATCTATGTTTTTAAATTCTACCAAGGTTTTAGTTAACAGTTTATTGCAAACAAATTTCTGTACAGCTGGGTTTGGAGTTGTTTCTGCATAGATTGTAATAGGAAGTTTTTTGTTAGATGTGGCTTCTTGTTTAATGATTTCACCACCTTTTGCAATAAAATCATTAATCTGTTCTGCTACACTATCTTGTACATCCTCCCATTCCACAATTGAAAATTTTTCAATAGCTATAAAATTACCCGAAATATATACAGTTTTTACAAATGGTAAGTAAAATAATTGCATTGCTAAGGGAGCATTTTTTGTTTCATCAATATTTTTAAATTCGAAATTTTGTCCCTTAATAATGGTTTCTTCGAATTCAAATTTTACAATTGAAGGGTTTTTTGTGTTTTTTATCGATATTTTTGACATTATAACGTTGTTTTTGCAAAGATACGAACATTTTATAATCGTTTATTTATATTTGTTTTAAACAACCAATTTATTAACAAATCTATAACAATAAATTACCAAATGAAACAATACTACTATTTCATTTTATCCTTTTTGTTGGCTATGTGTTCTTATAGCCAGTCAATTACGGTAAATACTACTACATACACAGTGCCACAGTTGGTACAAGATGTATTGATAGATTCTCCTTGTGCTTTGGTTTCCAATTTCTCTTCATCAAATACATGTGGGATTGGTTATTTTCAATATGGAGGTGCGAATTTTGACTTTTCTGCAGGAATGATTCTGAGAAATGGTGATGTAACTGCAACAGCTGGTCAGTATTCTAATTCAAATTTATCAACTGTTTGTTCAGGAACTACTGGTACCGATACAGATTTACAAAATATTAGTAATGCTAGTGGACAAACAGGAAACATACAAGATGCTACTTATGTTCAATTTGATTTTACACCCTTGACAGATAATTTTAGTTTTAATTTTGTATTTGCATCTAATGAATATGGTACGTACCAATGTAATTTCGCAGATGTATTTGCCTTTATTTTAACAGATTTGAATACAGGTGTGCAAACAAATCTTGCTGTTATTCCTGGTACAAATACTCCTGTATCTGTTGTAAATATTAGAGATAATGCTAATAACACTGGATGTCCATCTGAAAATGTGTTGTTGTTTGATACTTATACACCTAGTCTGCCTGCAGCTTCAACTGTAATGAATATGAGAGGCTATACAGTGCCAATGACTGCATCAGCAACAGTTATACCAAACAATAATTATAGAATTAAGTTAGCTATAGGTGATTATAATGATAATCAATTTGATTCTGCAGTTTTTATAGAAGCTGGGAGTTTTAATGTGGGTACGGCAAATTTGAGTTACCCAGTTGGAGTTGGTTTTCAAACAGAAGATATGACTGTCGCAAATGGTTTTGCATTGTGCCCTGGAGATACTAAACTTTTAGATTCGGGTCTTGATCCAGCTGATTATAATTTTATTTGGACAATTGATACAGGTTCTGGACCCACAGTAATTCCTGGAGAAACAAGTGAAACATTATTAGTAACTCAACCTGGTACTTACTGTGTTGAAGCAAGTAATATTTCAGGATCTAGTTGTATTCAGAATGATTGCATTATTGTAGAATATTTACAGGGTATAGTGGTTAATAATCCAGCTTCTGATTTACAAAGTTGTGATGAGAATTTTAACTTAAACGATAATATTCCAGCTGTTTTAGGTTCTTTAGATCCTTCTAATTATGATGTTTTGTATTTTCTAACGGCTCAAGACGCTATAGATAATTTAAATCAAATTTCTCCTTATTTTGTAGACACAAATCCACCAACTACTATTTATGTTCGTGTTGAAGATTTTGCATTGTCTTGCCCAGCATATTCTCAGTTTAACTTGGTTACCTTACCTTCTTTATGTGGTCTTCCAATTGTACAACCTTCAGATTTATATGCTTGTGATGATGTAAGTAATGACGGATTTGAAATTTTTGATTTAACTGTTCAAGATGGAGTTGTAATAGGTACACTTAATGCTTCTGATTATACTGTAAGTTATCATACAACTCAAGCTGGAGCAGATGATATTTCGGGAACATTAGATTTAGCAACTCCTCCAAATGCGTATCAAAATACTTCAAATCCACAAGTCATCTATGTTAGAGTTGAGGACAATACAGATCCTACAGTATTTGCAACAACAACATTTAATTTAATAGTTAACCAAACACCTGTAGCTGATGCACCATCAGATGTTACTCAATGTGATAGTTATGTTTTACCAGCACTTACTACTGGTAATTATTATACAGGTTCAGGAGGAACAGGTTCTATGTTAAATGCAAATGATGTTATTACAGTAAGTCAAACTTTATATGTTTATGCTGAAACTGGAACTACCCCAAATTGTACGGATGAAAACAGCTTTACAATAACAATAGTTCCAGGCGTAACAGCAGATGCTCCAACTGATGTGACAGCTTGTGATAGTTATATATTACCAGCTCTAGTTAATGGAGATTATTATACAGGTTCAGGAGGAACCGGTTCCATGTTAAATGCAAATGATATTATCACGACAACACAGTTAATTTATACTTATGCAGAATCTGGTACTACACCAAATTGTACCGATGAACATAGTTTTACAGTAACTATTAACGTAACTCCAGTAGCTGATGCACCAGCAGACATTACAGTTTGTGATAATTATGTATTACCTGTGTTAACAGTTGGTAATTATTACACAGGTCCAAATGGAACAGGTTCTATGTTAAATGCAAACGATATTATTACAACTACGCAAGTGTTGTATGTTTATGCAGAAACGGGAACTACACCAAATTGTTTCGATGAAAATACTTTCACTGTAACAGTTAATTCAACTCCTGTAGCCGATGCACCAGCTGATGTTACAGTTTGTGATAGTTATATATTACCAACGCTTACAAGTGGTAACTATTATACGGGTCCAGGCGGAACAGGAACGATGCTGAATTCAGGATTTGTCGTTACAACAACCCAAACGTTATATGTCTATGCAGAAACGGGTACAACACCAAATTGTTTCGATGAAAATAGTTTTATGGTAACTATTAACATAACTCCAGTAGCAGATGCACCAGTTGATGTTGCGGTTTGTGATAGTTATGTGTTGCCAACTTTAGCGAACGGTAATTATTACACAGGTCCAGGTGGAACAGGTTCTATGTTAAATGCAAACGATATTATTACAACTACGCAAATGTTGTATGTTTATGCAGAAACGGGTACTACACCAAATTGTTTCGATGAAAATACTTTCACTGTAACAGTTAATTCAACTCCTGTAGCCGATGCACCAGTTGATGTTACTCAATGTGATAGTTATTTTTTACCTGCATTGACCGTTGGTAATTATTAT
>NZ_PJQW01000010.1:0-83037 GCF_004303025.1 Flavobacterium sp. J27
AGTGCAGTAGATTTTGTTGCTAATGTAGGTTTAAGTGCCAATGATGGTACTACCATTACAGCAGTAGTGTTTAATTTAGATGGACAAAATTTAAGTGTAAGTAATTCATCGAGTACTTATAATGCGAGTTGGACACCTACAGCCAATCAGTTTTCTGGAAATCATGTTTTAAAAGTAACAGCAACAGCATCAAATGGTACAACTGATGAAAAAACATATAACTTTACATTAACTTGTTCAGGATCTAATTGTCCTAATCAATTACCAGTAATTACTTGGAATGCTCCTACAAGCACAATTATTTATCAAAGTTCTTTACAAACTGTACCTATTTCGGTTTCAGCAACAGATACCGATGGAACAATAGCAAACGTAACTATTACAGTTAATGGAAGTACACATAATATGACTGCTGGTGCAAATAATACCTTTACATATAATTTTTTACCAACGGCTTATCAGGCTTATCCAATAGTTATTAAGGCTACTGACAATGTATCCGGACAAAAGTCTTTAGATAAAACAATTACCATAGCTACAATTTCTAATAATCGGTTTATTCCTTTACCAGATAAAGTAGTGTTGGGTTATGCTCATTCATGGGAAAATGCTGAAGCAACATTTTTATATTTCAATCAAATGGTTGGAACAAAATTTAATGTAGTGGCTTATGCTTTTATTGAAACGGTAAACAGAGATGGTTACACACCAGTTTTGACAACGAATGATAATCGTTATGTTACCAATGGTGTTTTTGACAGACAATTATTAAAAAATGATATACAAGCATTACGAAATAGTGGTGTACCAGTAATTGTATCCATTGGAGGACAAAACGGGCATGTTGTATTAGAAAACGTGGCACAAAAGAATACATTTGTAACAGGATTGAAAGCGATTATAGACGAATTTCAATTTGATGGTGTAGATATTGATTTTGAAGGAGGTTCGATGGATTTTGGAGCAGCAGGATTAACTGATTTTTCTTATGCAGGAATTTCAGCTTATCCAAGACTTAAAAATGTAGTTGATGCTTTTAAAGAATTAAAACAACATTATGGACCAGGTTTTATTTTAACTGCAGCACCAGAAACTTTTTATGTTCAAGTAGGTTACCAAAGTTATGCAGGAACAGCTGGTTCATTTTTACCCGTTTTACATAATTTAAGAAATGAATTAGACTTATTGATGGTTCAATTGTATAATTCAGGTCCAGTAGGTGGTTTAGACAATCAAAATTATTTTTCTGCCACACCAAACTTTGTCACTTCAATGACAGATATGCTTTTGAAAGGATTTAATGTTAGTACAACTGGTTTTCATTTTGATGCATTACCACCTTCTAAAGTGGTAGTAGCCTTACCAGCATGTCAACGAGCTGCAGGAACAGGTTATTTAGCTCCTTCAGAAGTCGTAAAAGCTTTAGATTACTTACGATTTGGAACTAATTTCTCTGGACGTACTTATACAATGCAATCTGGAGGACCTTATCCTGGTTTAAGAGGAGTAATGACTTGGTCAGTAAATTGGGACGCTGCTGCAAGTTGTGCTTCTAGTTATGGGTTTTCTAACACTTTAGGGAATTATTTTAATGGTTCACCTATTACAAGTAGAATTAATACTAATGATGTAAAAGGGTTTATTGTTGAAAATAAATTAACAGTTAAAACGAAAGAATCATTAATAAAACAAGTAAGTGTGTACAACCTTTTAGGACAATTAATTACCCAACAAAGTTTTATGGGAGATAAAAATGAAGTGGCCGTTTTTGATGACTATTTCAATACAAAGCAAATTTTTATTGTAAAAGTGGTTGATAAAGAAGAGATTGTAACTGAAATAAAAGTATATTAATTTTTTTCAATATAAATATTGGTTGTTATGTAACCTCCGTTATGCCTTGGTATAATGGAGGTTTTTTAAATTATTGTATGAATAAACTAACTTTTTTGAACATTTTTTTTAATTCTAATGTT
The DNA here is from genome assembly GCF_004303025.1 of Flavobacterium sp. J27. GTDB lineage: Bacteria > Bacteroidota > Bacteroidia > Flavobacteriales > Flavobacteriaceae > Flavobacterium. The sequence goes on from NZ_PJQW01000010.1 coordinate 1,977, forward strand.
AATTTTTTTAGTTTGTATTTGTTTATTAATAAAAAAAAATGTTAAATTTGACCATTAACAATTAAAATTATCGGCTTATACACGAAAACTACTTTTTAAAAATAATAGAACCCAAATTAATTTAAAAAGTATTGTTATGGCTAATAATTTGATTTCAGATGCACTTCTGGTAAAGAAATATATTGAGGGTGATGAAACAGCCTTAAGTATATTAATAGAAAGACACCAATCGAAAATTTACGGTTTTATTTACACCAAAATTCAGGATCGTGATGTTTGTGATGATGTATTTCAGGATACGTTTATCAAGGTAATTAAAACGTTAAAATCTAAATCCTATAACGAAGAAGGAAAGTTTCTCCCATGGGTAATGCGTATTGCGCACAATTTAATTATAGATTATTTTAGAAAATCTAAAAAAATGCCTTTACAAAGAGATAGTGAAGATTATTCTATTTTCTCTTATCTTACAGACAATAACTTAAATGTTGAGGATCAAATTATTCTTGACCAAGTAGAGTTTGATTTGTCTAGATTAATTGATGAACTTCCACAAGATCAAAAAGAAGTGCTTCAAATGCGTATTTATCAAGATTTAAGTTTTAAAGAAATTGCTGATTCAACGGGAGTTAGCATTAATACAGCTTTAGGTAGAATGCGTTACGCTTTAATGAACCTGAGAAAAGTTATTGAAAAAAATCAAATTATTTTAACGAATTAATACTAAATATTTTTTTTTGCCGTTATTAAATTATTAAATAACAAAATTTTTTATTGATGGCAAAACTTTACTCAAAACAAAAATTAGCTCCAAAGCACATGTTACCTAAAAAAGAAACAATTGCGTTTATACTTAATTATTCAAAAGCTTTAAGTATTAAGAAAATGGGTAATATGTCTTTTGAAATTATTGCTAATTAATTGGAATGCTTCATAAAAACTTTATGAAGCATTCTTTTTTAAGTAGGTTTCTATTACAGATTTTCTTCCTATAGTTCTCGTAATAATATCTTTTTCTAAATCCCAACCTCTTGCTGGTGAATATTCTCTACCGTACCAAATAATTTGTAAATGTAAATCGTTCCAAGTCTCTTCTGGAAAGATACGTTTGGCATCTTTTTCAGTTTGTTGTACATTTTTTCCATTACTTAAATTCCAACGGTACATAAGTCTATGAATATGAGTATCTACTGGAAATGCAGGAACACCAAAGGCTTGGCTCATAACAACACTTGCTGTTTTATGTCCTACAGCAGGTAAACTTTCAAGAGCTTCGAAACTTTGTGGAACTTCACCATTGTATTTTTCAATTAAAATTTCAGACAAGCCATGAATACCTTTCGATTTCATTGGAGACAATCCACATGGTCTTATAATAGCTGCAATTTCTTCAATGCTCATTTTTATCATATCATAAGGATTATCAGCTTTGGCAAATAATAAGGGTGTGATTTGATTTACCCTAACATCAGTACATTGAGCTGAAAGCAAAACAGCTACTAATAAAGTATATGGATCTTTATGATCTAATGGAATTGGAATTTCAGGATATAATTCGTTTAACTTATTTATAACAAATGTTACTTTTTCGTTTTTAGTCATTTTTGTATTTTTATTGTCTTATAATAACTTTAAAGCAAAGTTAAACTTTTAACACTGTAAAATAAACAAAAATGACAACATTAAAAAAAGGGGATAAGGCACCTGATTTTTCAGGATTAGATCAGGATGGAAAAAAGCATACGCTGAAAGATTATAAGGGAAAAAAACTAGTTGTTTTCTTTTATCCTAAAGCAAGTACACCAGGTTGTACTGCTGAAGCTTGTGATTTGAGAGATAATTTTGAACGATTTAACTCTAATAATTATGCTTTGTTAGGAGTAAGTGCCGATAGCGCTAAAGCGCAAACAAAATTTATTGAAAAATACAATTTACCTTTTCCATTGTTAGCTGATGAAGATAAAGCAGTGATTACGGCTTTTGGGGTTTGGGGACCCAAAAAATTTATGGGAAGAGAGTATGATGGTATTCATCGAACTACTTTTATTATTGACGAAAATGGAATAATTGAAGAGGTAATTGAAAAAGTAAAAACAAAAGAGCATAGTTCTCAAATATTGGGATAAAAAATCGGTAAAAAGAAAAAGCTGTCGTTTTTGACAGCTTTTTTTAATATATAACTATTTGCTTGTTTGACTCAATGATTCTTTGGGTTGGTATCCAAATAAACGGTGTTTTTTAATTAACTCTGCATTTCCTTCAGGTAACATATCTTCCCAACCTTCTTCTCCATTTCCAATCATTTTTAATACTTGTCTTGAGAAAATATCTAGGTTTTTTTCTTCAAAATCTGTAATATCTACTACTTTTCCATTAAACTTAAAGAATTTATATAACTCTTTCATTCGAGGATGTACTTTTAAGTTTTCAGAATTAATCAAATTACCTTCATCATCTTTCATTGGATATAAATATACTTTTAAATCGCGATAGAAAAGTTTACCAAAAGCCTCCAAAATACCTCCAGATAAATGGCGGTAATATTTTTCGTCAAAAATATCCACTAAATTGTTTACTCCCATAGCTAGTCCCATGCGAGCTTTAGTGTAATTAGAAAAATATTCAACTACTTTAAAATATTCTTGGAAGTTAGAAATCATAACGGTTTGTCCTAAAGAACAAAGTAATTCAGCTCTATCTAAGAAATCTCTTTCATCGATTTCGCCTTCTGCTTTTAAGTTGGATAAAGTAATTTCAAATACAACAAAAGTATTATCGATATCTACCTTTTTTTCTTCTATAAACATGTTGTACGATTTCATATACATGTTCATGTTTACTTTTGTAACAGGTCTAAAACTACCTCTTAAAGCTAAAATGTTTTTCTTATATAATACTGCTGCAGGCAAAATGTTATTTCCGTCAGGACCAAACATTACTGCATCGGTCATACCGTTTTTAACTAATTGTAAACTCATTAATCGATTGTCTACTTCAGCAAAACGTGGACCAGAAAAATTAATAGTATCTATTTCTAATTGATCCTTATCTAAATGGTCGTATAAATAGCGAAGTAATTTTTTGGGACTACTGTGTTTATAAAACGCACCATAAATTAAATTAACACCTAAAATTCCTAGAGTTTCTTGCTGCAGTTTAGCGTCAGTTTCTTTAAAACGAATGTGTAATATAATTTCGTTATATTCTTCATCTGGTTCTACTTGAAATTTAATTCCTACCCAACCATGACCTTTATATTGTTTTGCAAAATCGATTGTGGCTACTGTATTGGCATAACTAAAAAACAATTTGTTAGGATGTTTGTCTCTTTTTAAACGTTCTTCTATTAATTGTGTTTCATGAGCTAACATCTTTTTTAGACGACTTTCCGTTACATATCTACCATCATCTTCAATACCATAAATTGCATCACTGAAATCCTTGTCATAAGCAGACATCGCTTTTGCAATAGTACCTGAAGAAGCTCCAGCTCTAAAAAAATGGCGTACCGTTTCTTGTCCGGCACCTATTTCTGCAAAAGTACCGTAAATGCTTTCATTTAAGTTTATACGTAAAGCTTTGTCTTTAATTGAAGGGATTTGTTCAATAACTTTATCACCTCTCACTTTTATGTCTGTCACAATACTTCTCATCAAATTTATCTTTAGGATAGTAGCAGTTAATCTTTCTAATACTGCAAAGTTAATTAAAATGATAAAAACTACTGCAAATATTATTATTTTTGTACAATATGAACAACATAAAAGTTTATTTTTTAGGAACCGGTACTTCACAAGGAATTCCAGTTATAGGGAGTAATCATCCTGTATGTTTAAGTAATGACCATAAAGATAAAAGGTTACGGGTTTCCGTTTGGGTATATTCTCATGATTTTTCAATCGTAATAGATTGTGGTCCCGATTTTAGACAACAAATGTTAACTTCTAAATGTAATGCTATAGATGCGATTTTGTTTACACACGAGCATGCAGATCATACCGCTGGTTTAGATGATATTCGACCATTCTATTTTAGACAAGGAGATATTCCTGTATATGCACATGAGAGGGTTTTAAAAAATTTAGAAAAACGATTTGATTATATTTTTCTAGATGAAAATAAATATCCTGGCGCACCATCTGTAACTACTACTGAAGTAAAAGAAGACAATAGTTTTTGGGTTAAAGAACAGCATATAGAACCAATTAATGCCAGTCATGGAGATTTACAGGTTTTTGGTTACAAAATAGCCGATTTAGTGTATTTAACAGATATAAAAGCTATTGAAAGTAAAGAAATTGCAAAAATTAAAGAATGCAACGTTTTGGTAGTTAATTGTTTGCGTGAAGAACCACATCACTCCCATTTTAATTTAGATGAAGCTTTAGATTTTATATCTTTGGTGCAACCTAAAAAAGCTTATTTAACACATATAAGTCATATGCTAGGTTTTCATGAAGAAATTCAAAAAAAATTACCTGAAAATGTATTTGTAGCTTATGATAATTTAGAAATTTTAATTTAAAATATTAGATACCAAAACTTTAAAAACAGAACCTAACTAAAGTTAAAAATACAAATAGAATGTTTTTAACTTTACTAAAAATGAAACGAATGAAAAACACTTTTTTATACTTATTTATTTTTGCCCTTTTACTAAACATTTTTCAATATGTAAATTCGAATAAAATTTTAGATGCTAAAGAAAAAGAAGTTCAGTTAACAAAGGAACGTTTAAAAATAGCCAGAGATTCTATCATAACGGTAGGATATAACGATTATTTTGATATTGAAAAAGACCAAGACGCTCAAGATTATTTCTACTCTAAAAATTTGGATTATGTAAAAGTGATGCAAAAAGTAAACGAAGATATGGTAGACTTAAATACCAAACCCAATGGTAATCCTTTAATTCCATATGAACCAATAGATGGGAAAAACTTTATTATTAATAAAGCTAAAATATTAAATCATAGATGGATTATTGCTGAATTTTCTAATACGGAATTATGGGGGCAAATTTTAGTGAAATACTTTTACAACGATGATAAACCTACCGATTTTGAAACTGTAGAAACTATTTTATACGAAAAACAAAAATTACAATAAAATAAAAAAGCTCTTGAAAAGGAGCTTTTTTTATTTGAAACGAATCTGTATTTTTGCATCACACAACTACTTTATTTTATGTATAAACTACTTATTCGTCCTATACTTTTTCTTTTTGACCCAGAAAAAGTACATTATTTTACTTTTTCACTTATTCGTTTTTGTCACAAATTAGGACTTGGTTCCGTTTTTAAATCAATGTATACTGTTGCAGACAGTCAATTAGAAAGAGAAGTTTTTGGGTTGAAATTTAAAAACCCTGTAGGATTAGCGGCTGGTTTTGATAAAGACGCTAAATTATATAATGAACTCTCAAATTTCGGTTTTGGTTTTATTGAAATTGGTACATTAACTCCAAAAGGACAAGAAGGTAATCCTAAAAAAAGATTATTTCGTTTAAAAGATGACCAAGCAATTATTAATCGAATGGGATTTAATAATGGCGGTGTTTTTGAAGCTGTAGAAAGACTTAAAAAGAATTCAGGTGTTTTGATAGGTGGAAATATTGGAAAAAATAAAGTAACTCCAAATGAAGCTGCGGTTCAGGATTATGAAGTCAGTTTTGAGGCTCTTTTCCCTTATGTAGATTATTTTGTTGTCAATGTGAGTTCACCTAATACACCTAATTTACGTGCTTTGCAAGATAAAGAACCGTTAACTGCTCTTTTGCAAACCTTACAACAGAAGAACGCAAGTAAACCCACACAAAAACCAATATTACTAAAAATTGCTCCCGATTTAACAAACGAACAATTGTTAGACATTATTACTATTGTAAACGATACAAAAATAGCTGGTGTTATCGCTACTAATACAACTATTTCAAGAGAAGGATTACAATCTGAAAATAAAAAAGAAGTGGGTGGTTTGTCTGGTAAACCATTAACAAATAGAAGTACAGAAGTGATACGCTTTCTTTCAGAAAAAAGTAACCAATCTTTTCCTATTATTGGGGTAGGAGGTATTCATTCTGTTGAAGATGCTCTTGAAAAATTAGAAGCAGGCGCTAGTTTAATACAATTATACACTGGTTTTATATACGAAGGGCCCAAATTAGTGCGCAATATTAACAAGGCAATTTTATCTTCTAAAACGATTTCGTAAAATAGAATTCTTTACTATCTTTGGCTACCCATGAAAAATGTCAAAATAATAGAATGCCCTAGAGATGCCATGCAAGGCATTAAAGATTTTATTCCTACTCAAAAGAAAGTACAATACATACAATCTCTTTTGAGAGTAGGTTTTGATACTATCGATTTTGGAAGTTTTGTTTCTCCAAAAGCCATTCCGCAAATGCAGGATACTGCTGAAGTTTTAAAACAACTTGACTTATCTGGAACGAAAAGTAAGTTGCTAGCTATTATAGCTAACACAAAAGGGGCTGAGTTAGCTTCTGTACATCCAGAAATCAACTATTTGGGGTTTCCTTTTTCTATATCTGAGAATTTTCAAATGCGTAATACACATAAGACCATAGCAGAGTCTATCGTTACTCTTCAGGAGATTTTAGACATTGCTGCAAAATCGAATAAAGAAGTTGTGACTTACATTTCGATGGGATTTGGCAACCCTTATGGCGATCCTTGGAATGTTGATATTGTGGGAGAATGGACCGAAAAACTTGCGAATATGGGAGTAAAAATTCTTTCTTTATCAGATACTGTTGGTAGTTCAACACCAGAGGTAATTGATTATTTATTTTCTAATTTAATTCCTAAATACCCACACATAGAGTTTGGAGCGCATCTTCATACCACACCCGATTCTTGGTTTGAAAAAATTGATGCTGCTTACAAAGCGGGATGTCTTCGGTTTGATGGTGCCATTAAAGGTTTTGGAGGATGTCCTATGGCTAAAGATGATTTAACTGGAAATATGCCCACAGAGAAGATGCTTTCTTATTTTACAGCTAATAAAGTAGATACAAATTGTCATGCAATACATTTTGAAAGCGCTTATAACGAGTCTTTAAAAATATTTGACAACTACCATTAATTACTTTATGATGGATTCATTTTTACAATATTTAGGTTGGTATACTGTTTTTATTCCCTTTTTTTTAGTGGTTTTTGGTTTCTTGTCTTTTGTTTTTCTTTACTGTAAATTAAAAGGACCTCACGACGTTTTAGCCAGTATTCTTTTTTATATTCCTATGATATGTTCGTTATTCTTAGGTGTGTTATTATTTTATACTTCTTTCTTTTGGATTACGCTAGGAATCTATTTAGTTATTTTTATACTTGTTACCATTTTCTCTTTTAAAGCTTTAGCCGAAGCATTAACTGATAAAACAGGTATGGGAGTAACTATGTTTTCTGGTTTAGTCAGTATGTATATTTTAACTTTTTGTATCATTCTTAAATTTATAGTTGTATTATTAAGATAAAACTTAGAAACTAAAAATTTTTATTATATCCTTTTTGTATTTTGGAATAATTACTCTAAAAGGTTTCCCCATGATTCTTAAATAAAAATAAAAAATAATGCTAAAAATTATTACGCTAATTTGTTTTCCAATAATATTTCCAAGCATTAACGTTGTAAACTGCTCCTCCATAGAGAAACTTAAAGTGTAAAAAATGCAAGAATCAAATAAGCTGATGATGCTTGTGGATATGAAAAGTTTAAAGAATAACATTTTTTTTACAAATTTATAATTTAAAAATTCATATATAATAATCAATAAAATGGAATCAATATATAATAAGCTTGTACCAATTAGAAACACAGTTATGTCAAAATTATATATTCTTTCAAGATTGTCTTTATAGAGTGAATATTGATCAATAAATATTTGTTGAAGTGTAATATAAGATAATATGGTTATTGCAATATTTGAAAAGATTAAACCATATATCAAGCTTCTTGTTTTTTTTATACTTTCTGTATGAAAAACAAGAAGAATGCTAAACAATGAAGACGTATATAAAATGCTTGAGCCAGGGGAGAAAATAAATAAATCAAAATATAGATTATAAACACTTGCAGATAGTATTGTTTGAAAAAATTGTATAGCTCCCAAGAAAATAAATAATGGACCAATACCAAATTTTTTTATTGAAAAATGCATAGAAACTATCATAATAGCTATTAATAGTGTTTCTAAAAGTAAATAAAGAAATGATTCCATCTTATAAGTGATATGATTTTATAAATTAAAAATATAAAAAAAAACAACTCTTCTTATTTTAATTTATTCTAAATTAAATTTTTTCTTTACAAATAAGTTCCTATTTTTGCACCGAAATTATTTTAAATAAATCTAAATAAATAAGTTTTATGCGATCTAAAAGTATTTTATTTTGTACAGCTTTATTAACGGCTATTGGTTTTGTTTCTTGTTCAGAAGATGAGAATATTGTTTCTGAAAATAATGTGACAGTTCCAGCAACTTATGAGTTTAATAGAGGTAACGAATCTACAGTTGATTTTAGTGGGCAATCTAACAGATTGTTAATGCTTACAGAAATGGGTAATTATATAAAAAATCAAGCTGTAGCTGCTACTGTAGTAGATGTTGCTGTGCTAAATAATATGTATGCTAATCAAAACGATCCGTTTTCTACTACAGAAATGAATACTTCTGGAAAGCAATTAAAAGATAAAACAGCAGCATCTAGAGATTATTTTGTAAATCTTAGTGGTGGTGGTTCAGCTATTGAACAAACAGAGGTAAGAGCTTTTTTTGAATCTCAATTTGCAGATGCTAATGCAGCTAGCCAAGGAAATAATGCGGAAGCTAATGTAGCTGGAAAATATTTAGATGGTTCTTCTGTTCGACTTTTTGCAGCTAATGGTTTAGAGCCTCAACAAGTTTTATTAAAAGGGATGATGGGAGCTTGTTTTATGGATCAAATTGTAAACAATTATTTAAGTACTGCAGTTCTTGATGAAGGGAACAATAAAGTTAATAACAGTAATAAGGTTTTAGAATCTGATAAAAGTTACACTAAAATGGAACACTTGTGGGATGAAGCTTATGGTTATGTTTATGGAGCAGATGGTGGAAAATTTTGGGATAGTTACATCAATCAGGTAAATGCTGATGCAGATTTTAATACAATCAAGAATGATATTGAACTAGCTTTCAGAAAAGGTAGAGCAGCTATAGTTGCCAATAATTATGCAGTAAGAGATGCACAAATTAAAATTATCAAAACTAAATTAGCTTTAGTTCCAGCAGTAAGAGCGGTTTATTACCTGAAAGAAGGAAAAGGGAAATTAATTACAGATAATGGAGCGAAGGCTTTTCATGCACTTTCTGAAGCTTATGGTTTTATTATGGCTATACGTTATACGAATAATCCAATAACCAATGCGCCTTATTTTTCTAAGACTGAAGTTAATGTTATTCTAAGTGATTTAACGGCAGGTACTAATGGATTATGGGATGTTGACTATTTGGATACTAAGTTAGACGAACTTGCAACTACTATTGCTACACGTTTTAATTTTACAGTAGATCAAGCAGCTACAGTAAACTAAGATTGATCGAAAATAGACTGTCTTAACAGAATACAACATTATAAATTTTATTAGAATGAAAAAGATATTTTTTTTACTAGTTGTTTTAACTGTAACTGTTTTTGTTGCGTGTTCTAGCGATTCAACTGATACAACTGATACAAATGAGCCAGATATAAGTGGAGATAATTATAATAGAACCGAATTATTAACCAATTGGGCTGATAATATTATTATTCCAAGATATGAAAATTATCAAACTGAAGTGGTGCAGTTGGAGTCAAAAATGAGTGCTTTTATAAGTAGCCCTAATCAAACTAATTTAGACGAAGTAAGAACTGCTTGGTTAGAAGCTTACAAAGCCTATCAGTACGTAGGTATGTTTTCTGTTGGTAAAGCAGAAACTATAAATTTAAATAGTGCGACTAATATTTATCCTACAAACCCAGTTGGAATTCAAACTAATATTTCTTCTGGAACATATAATTTTGCGTTGTTATCACAATATGACAAACAAGGACTGCCTGCTGTTGACTTTATGATTAATGGTTTAGCTGCTACAGATGCAGAGATTATCGATTTCTATACGACTCATGTAGATGCAGCCAAATACAAACAATACCTAACCGATTTGGTTAATCAATTAAAAGTAAATATTAATGCAGTTGTAACCGATTGGAATGATAGTTTTAGAAATACATTTATCAGCAATAGCGGAAACTCTGTGAGTAGTAGTACCAATAGAATGGTAAATAATTTTATAAAATACTTTGAAAGAGACATTCGTTCTGGTAAAGTAGGAATTCCAGCCGGACTTTTTTCTAGCGGAACTTTATATCCTGACAAAGTAGAAGCCTATTATAAAAATGATGTTTCAAAAGTATTATTAAATGAGTCAATCCAAGCTTCAAAAGATTTCTTCAATGGAAAATACTTTAATAATGACAATGAAGGATCTAGTTTAAAGTCCTATTTAGATTATTTGAATGCTAAAAGAAATGGTCAAAATTTGAGTACTATTATTGAGACTCAATTTCAAACTATTTTTACAACAAATACTTCTTTAAGTGATAGTTTTTCTAATCAAGTTAATACAAATAATACAGCTATGATTGCTAGTTTTGATGCCATGCAACAAAATGTGGTTTATTTAAAATTAGATATGATGCAAGCTTTGAATATTACAGTTGATTATGTAGATGCAGATGGTGATTAAAAGTATACTTAAAAATGATACAAGCTTATCTAAATAAAAAATCAGAAACCGTAACGCTAGCTTTTTTTAGGCTGGCGTTTGGTTTAATGATGCTTTTTAGTCTTATTCGATTTGCTAGTTATGGATGGATTGATAAATTTTACATTCAACCGAGATTTCATTTTACTTATTATGGTTTCGAATGGGTAAAACCATGGGGTACTTACACCTATATTTTATTTTTTATTTGTGGTTTAGCAGCGTTATTTGTTGCAATTGGTTACAGATACAAAATCGCAATTATCATTTTCTTTTTAAGTTTTACTTACATCGAATTAATGGATAAAACAACCTATCTGAATCATTATTATTTTATTTCAGTTGTTAGTTTTATTCTTATTTTTTTACCCGCTAATGCTAATTACTCATTCGATGCTTTTCTGAATAAAAATGTAAAGAAATTACAAATTCCTAGTTGGAACATTGATATACTGAAATTAACGTTGGCCATTGTCTATTTCTATGCTGGTTTAGCCAAACTCAATTCCGATTGGTTACTTGAAGCGATGCCATTAAAAATTTGGTTACCTAATCAATCAAACACACCAATTATTGGAAATTTATTTCATCATGAATGGGTTCAGTATGCTTTTAGCTGGTTTGGAGCATTATATGATTTGATTATTCCTTTTTTACTTTGGAACAAAAAAATGAGGAATATTGCTTTTGTTTTTGTGGTAGTGTTTCATGTGTTAACCAAAATTTTATTCCCAATAGGTGTTTTTCCTTATGTAATGATTATTAGTACGCTAATTTTCTTTAGTGCTGGGTTTCATAAACGAATTATGAATCATATCTTTGCCGCGTTTAAAAGTAAAGTTGGTGTTTTTGAAGTAGAAGAAAGAAATAATCGGAATGAAAAGCAATCCCTAAATCATCTAAAAATGTATTTTTTAGCCTTATTTATGGTATTTCAGTTGCTTTTCCCGTTTCGTTATTTACTTTACCCAGATGAGTTGTTTTGGACCGAAGAAGGGTTTCGATTTTCTTGGAGAGTCATGTTAATGGAAAAAGCGGGTTACGCCCAATTTTATGTAACAGACGCTACAACAAAACAAAAAAAAGTAATTGATAATAGTCGTTTTTTAACGCCTTTTCAAGAAAAACAAATGGCTTTTCAACCCGACTTTATATTAGAATATGCACATTTTTTACACAATTATTACCAAAAAACAGGAGTAAATAATCCTATAGTCACAGTAGATAGCTATGTTGCTTTAAACGGAAGACTAAGTAAACGATATATTGATCCTAATATAGATTTAGCTAAACAATATGAATCATTCCAACACAAAACGTGGATTTTACCTTTTGAAGATACCATCAAAGGCTTTTAATATAGTTGTATTCTTTTTTATAATAACCACTTTTGCACAAAAAAATGTAAAAGGAGTTATTACAAATAACCTTAATAAACCGCTTGAGCATGTTGAAGTGTATAATAAAACAACCTATCAATATACACATAGTAATGCTAATGGAGAATTTGAAATTACTTCGTTAAATGATGGTAATAATACAATCGTTTTCTTTTTACAAGGATATCAAATTGAAGAAAAAACCATTCAACCAAGCACTAGTAATCTTCAAATTACATTAAAAGAATTAACCACAGCTCTCTCAGAAGTGGTTATCATTAAAGAAAAAGAAAAGCAATTTGCCCTCAATAAATTGAAGGATATTGAAGAAACCGCTATTTACGCAGGTAAAAAAACAGAAGTCATTTCCTTAGATAAAATTACAGCCAATAAAGCTACAAATAACCCAAGACAAGTGTATGCTCAAGTGGTAGGTTTAACTATTAATGAAAGTAATGATGGAGGGTTGCAATTGTCCATTGGAGGTAGAGGGTTAAACCCAAATCGAACTTCAAATTTTAATACCAGACAAAACGATTACGATATAAGTGCAGATGTTTTGGGGTATCCAGAAAGTTATTACGCAACCCCTACAGAAGCTTTAGAATCAATTCAAATCGTAAGAGGTGCCGCTTCTTTACAGTATGGAACTCAATTTGGAGGTATGATTAATTTTAAAATAAAAAGACCTACCTTAAAACCTATCGAAGTAATTACCAGAAATACCATAGGTTCCTATAATTTGTTTACCAATTTTTCTAGTGTGAGCGGTACAAATGGTAAATTCAGTTATTATACTTATTATAATTATAAAACAGGAGATGGATTTAGACCTAATTCTCAATTTGATTCGAAATCTTTTTTTGCTAATTTAAATTATCAATTTACAGCCAATACTTCGCTACACTTTGATTATACCTATTTTGATTATCTAGCCAAACAACCAGGTGGCTTAACCGATGTGATGTTTAATCAAGATCCAAAACAAAGTAATAGAAATAGAAACTGGTTTGATGTCAATTGGAATTTGTATGCTTTACGTTTTAAACATCATTTTCAACATGATGCCGATTTTTCACTGCAATTATTTGGTTTAAATGCTTCCAGAAAGGCACTTGGATATCGCTCTAATCGTGTTTCTAGTGCAGATGTGGAAGGCACAGGAAGAGATTTAATTATTGGTGATTTTGTGAATTGGGGAGCAGAAGCTCGTTATCTAAAAAAATATGATTTCTTTGGTAAACGCAATGCTTTTTTATTAGGAGCTAAATATTATCAGGCTAAAAATGCAGGTATTCAAGGACCAGGAAGTTCCGGTAGCGATGCCAATTTCAATGTGGCAACAGATGAATTTCCTAATTATGCAAATCAGTCAGATTATTCATATCCAAACTTAAATATTTCTGTATTTGGTGAAAATATTTTTAAAATTACCGATGCATTTTCTATTACACCAGGATTTCGTTATGAAAATATCAAAACACAAGCCAATGGTTATTACAGAAGGATTAATACAGATTTAGCAGGTAATGTTTTACAGGATAACACGATTAATGAAGAAAATATAAAAGAAAGGCAATTTTTTCTTTTCGGTATTGGTACCAGTTATAAAATGAAAAATGGCTTAGAATTATACGGAAATATTTCTCAAAATTATCGTTCGGTAACGTTTAACGACATACGTACTGCTGCACCAAGTTTTGAAATTAGTCCCGATATTACGGATGAAAAAGGATATACTTCTGATATAGGTATGAGAGGGAAAATCAGAGATATTATTTCTTTTGATGCCAGTGTGTATGCCTTGTATTATAATGATAAAATAGGGGAAACATTTATTTTAAGTCCAACACAAGCAGTGCCTGTTCGTTTTAGAGATAATATTGGTACCGCTTTAACTTATGGTTTTGAATCGTTACTGGATTGGAATATTAGCAAAACTTTCTTTAGAGAACATCTCGATTTTATTTGGACTGTTTTCTCAAATGTTGCTTTAACTGATTCGGAATATATAAAATCAGAAAACATGGCTGTAAAAGGCAATAAAGTGGAGTTTGTGCCTAACTTTAATTTAAAGTTCGGAACAGGAATTGGCTATAAAAACTTTTTATCAAGCCTACAGTTTACCTACGTTTCTTCCCAGTTTACAGATGCTATAAATAATGAAACGAATGTTAATGATAATACTTTTGGTATTTATGGTGAAATTCCTGCGTATCAAGTTCTAGACTTTTCTGCTTCATATAAGTGGAAAAAACTTAAATTTGAAGCTGGAATAAACAATGTATTAAATTCTTGGTATTTTACAAAAAGAGCAACAGGTTATCCAGGACCCGGTATTATCCCATCTGAACCAAGAGTTTTTTATACCACTATCGAATTTAGATTTTAAGAAACAATTCTTGTATGTATAAAGTAGGTTTCATTTTTGCCATTTTAAGTACCCTTTTTGGAAATTCTTTTTTTCAAAATGAAGAAATGGTTGCTTCTTCAAATGTAAAATATAATATTTTATTTGTTGGAAATAGCCTTACCTATACTAATGATTTACCAAAATTAGTAAAAGAAGAAGCCAAACAAAAAGGAATAAAAGTATCCGTTGAAATGCTTGCCTACCCAAATTATGCTATAGAAGATCATTGGAATGAAGGCAAAGTTCAAAAACGTATTGCTTCTAAAAACTATGACTTTGTAATCATACAACAAGGACCTTCTTCTCAATCTGAAGGTAGAAATATGTTACTAGCAAGTGGAAAAAAATACCGTGATTTATGTCAATTACATGGCGCCCAACTTTGTTATTTTATGGTGTGGCCATCGATAAATAATTATCAAACGTTTGATAAAGTAATTCAAAATTACAAGGATGCTGCTACTATGAACGATGCTATAATTCTCCCTGTAGGTGAAGTTTGGAAATCATATATCGACAGCACAAATAATTTAGATTATTTTAGTACTGATGCGTTTCATCCTTCTTTAAAAGGAAGTAAAGTTGCTGCCCAAGTTATAGTGAAGTATTTGTTCCATAACAAATAAAAAATAAGATGCTTAAAACTAATAAATGGTTATTACTAATCTTACTTTTTGGATTTACTCCCTTTTTTTTGCACAAAACTATTTGTTGCCAAATGAAGAACTAATTTTTGGTTTTGAAACACAAAGAGGAAAAAAACTAGTTTTAGCAAAAGATAAAAACAATGCTTATATTATCTATAGATTTGGTACCATTGAAAAATTGGTACCATTGAAAAAGTAGAATTAGAATTTCCTAAAAAAGATAAAAATAGTTGGCAAGCATTCAACTACTATTTTTATTTTAGAGGAGGTGGTATACAAAACGAAGGTATGGATTTAAATTATATAAAATTTATAAATGCCGATTATGAATACTGTATTTTTGACACCTATTATGCTATTGAAAATAGTATGACTATTGGTATAGAAATCAGGAATACAACATCGAACAAAGTAAGTTACATAAAAGGTATTAAGAGTGCTCAAAAAGGAAGCCTTATAGGCTTTAGATACAACGAACTACTAGAAGTTCATGATGCTTTTGATGGAGATTAATTTTACCCTACTAAATACAACATACAACGCATTAGATATTAATAAATCATTAAGTTGTTAAAAATATTTTTATTTTTATTTGTATTAAATCTAAATAATGATAATTTTGCACCAGTTAATAATCCATTAGGTAGATAGTAAATGTCCCCAAAATACAAATGGCAAACTAACCTAAAAGAAATTAAGTGGGCATTAATCTTCCTTATCAATAAATATTTTATACAGATGAAAAAAGTTCGTTTTTTTAAGCCATTACTTTTAGTTGCAACTTTAGCTTTAGCTTTTAACGGGTGTCAAAGTGATGATGATGCCATTCAAAGAATATCAAAAACGGAAGTAATTAAAAATTATGCTGCTATTGTACATGCTAATTATTTACAAGCCTATAATGACGCTGTTGCACTAAAAACGGCAATTACGAATTTTACTACTGCACCTTCGCAAACGTTATTTAATGAGGCGAAAATGGCTTGGCAAACAGCTAGAGAAAGCTATGGAACTACGGAAGCTTTTCGTTTTATTGACGGACCAATTGACGATGAAAACGGACCAGAAGCGCTATTGAATTCTTGGCCTATGGATGAGAACTATATTGATTACGTAGATGGTGCGCCTACTGCTGGAATTATCAATAATACAGCAACGTATCCTACACTTTCTAAAGCTTTATTGGTAAGCTTAAATGCAATTGATGAATCTAATGAAACAAATATAAGCGTAGGTTATCACGCTATCGAATTCCTTTTATGGGGACAGGATTTAACAGCACCATCTGCTAATTTACCAGGGCAAAGACCATATACTGATTTTGTGGATGCAGGAACAGCCTCTAACCAAGATAGAAGAAGAGAATATTTGAATATTTGTGCCGATTTACTGACTGATAATTTAGCTTATTTAGTAGACCAATGGAAACCAAACGGAACTTACCGAAATTATTTCTTAAACTTAAATGAAAATGTAGCACTTAAAAAAATGTTTACAGGTGCTATTGTATTAGTTTATTCTGAATTAGCTATCGAAAGAGTAAATGTGGCTTTGTATAATCAAGATCAGGAAGATGAACATTCTTGTTTTAGTGATAATACGCACAGAGATATTCGCTTAAATTTACAAGGTGTTATTAATGTATACCAAGGTGATTATGGTACTATTTCTGGAGTTTCATTGGAAAACTTAGTAAGAGAGAGTAACTTTAATTTAGCAAACGAAGTAAATGAAGCTATTGCTGATGCTAAAGAAAAAACAAACGCTACTTTGATTCCTTTTGATATGGCTATTCAAGATGGACCTACTTCAACGGAAGGAGCAAAAGTGAAAGCAGCTGTGGAAGCTATGCAATTAATGGGGTCAAATTTAAATGCAGCAGCGCAAAGCTTAGGTATTACAATTGACTAATTTTTATATTTTCTAATAGTAAAATTTTATACAAATGAATAAGCAGTTATTTAAAAGTATTTATGTATTGCTTTTTACAAATTGTATTCTTTTTACCTCATGCTCTTCTGATGAAGATAATGGGGAATACCAACTCTTACCCGATGAAAACGAGCAGTATTCTGGTGGTAGAAATGGAACTTCATTTAACACTTCAGGAGAAGCTTTTGGTTTTTTCTCGTTTAGTTTAACATTTGAACAACAAACCGATTTTGGAATTGGAAATTCCTTTTTCAGACAGAATTGGGTAACCGCCCCTGCAAGTGCAACGGCTCGTGATGGTTTAGGGCCTTTTTATAATGCTATTTCTTGCTCAAGTTGCCACTTTAAAGACGGTAGAGGAAGACCACCAATGTATAATGGTGAATTAGGAACGGGGTTATTATTGCGCCTTAATTTACCACAAACCGATGCTCATGGAGGTTATTTACCCGAAACTACTTATGGTAATCAATTACAGGATGTGGCTATTTTAGGTCACGATAAAGAAGGAGAATATACGATTACCTATCAGTATTTTTATGAAACTTATGCCGATGGAACGCAAGTTGAATTAAGAAAACCAGACTATTCCATTGTAAGCCTTAATTATGGTGCTTTGTCAGGTTCAGTAGCTATTTCTCCTAGAGTGGCTAACCAAATGGTAGGAATGGGATTATTAGAAGCTATTCCAGAAGCTACTTTACTGAGTTATCAAGACATAACTGATAGTAATGGTGACGGAATTTCTGGAAAAGTAAATTATGTCTATGATGTGGTTTCTCAAACTACTCAAATGGGAAGGTTTGGTTGGAAAGCTAATCAACCCAATGTAAAACAACAAGTTGCAGCTGCTTTTTCTGGGGATATTGGTATTACATCCTCTATTTTTCCAAACGAAAATATACCAGCTGGTTATGATGGTTCTTCCATTCCAAATGGTGGTACACCTGAAATAACAGATGAAACTTTGGAAAAAGTTGTATTGTATTCTAGTGCATTATCGGTACCAGCCAGACGTAATTATCAATCGCAACAAGTATTAAAAGGAAAAGAAATTTTTAATGCTATTGACTGTGCTAAATGTCATATTCCGAAAATGACAACGAGTAATAATTACTATATAGAAGCATTTAGAAATCAGATAATTCGACCATATACCGATTTATTATTACACGATATGGGACCAGAATTAGCAGATAATGCACCCGATTATTTAGCCGATGGAAATGAATGGAGAACGCCTCCTTTATGGGGAATTGGTTTAATACCTACAGTAAATAATCATACCTATTTGTTGCACGATGGTAGAGCAAGAAATGTGGAAGAAGCAATTTTATGGCATGGAGGAGAAGCAACTGCTGCCAAAAATAACTTTAAAAATTTAAGTCAAACCGACCGTCAAAAAGTATTGGATTTTATCAATTCGTTATAAGGATAAATGCAAAGGCTACTTTTGTAAGCCCTATTTTTAAAAGAGTCGTAGCTGTTTTTGTTAGTTCAGCTACGGCTTTTTTAATTTAAAAATAAGCTTAAAATGATATGATGTGTTGTTTTTAAACGAGTTATGGGTGTAATTTTTGTAAAATACACTAATTAAGATTATTTTTATTAGAAATATGCCTTTCGAAATTTAAAATTGATAAAATGAAAAGTAACTTTTTTAAAATTAGTAGTGCCGTACTGATTAGCATAACTATCATTGTAACCTTCTTATATACTCGATTTTATGAGTATTACAACTATAATGAAAGCGACACTTTTCAAGTTACTGTAGGTGATACATTTCAAATTAAATTAAGAGAAAACTCGTCCACAGGTTATATTAATTGTTGGATAAACCAAAATCAAGCAACGGGAGTAACATTAGTAAATGAAGCAACACATAACAGTTTAAGCGGATTATTTGGAGCCAGTGGAGCAGGGGAAATTAAGACCTTAACTTTTAAAGCCTCTCAAAAAGGGAACTATACTATTAAGATAGCCAAATGTCCTGCTTTACGAGAAAAGAAACCATGTAGTGAATACTCAGAAGCTACCAGTAGTGTTGAAAATGAATTTTTTGTTACGGTAATCAATTAAAAATACTTATAAAGAATACTACATTAGTAACGTCTCTTGTATAAAAAATAGTAACTTTATATGCTAAACTAAAATATATACTTATGAAATTAGGCGCTTTTTCTATTAGTCTTACTGTTAAAGATATTCATAAATCGAAAGCCTTTTATGAAAAATTAGGCTTTACTTACAAAGGAGGAAATATAGATCAGAATTGGATTGTTTTGAAAAATGAAAATGCGGTTATTGGTCTTTTTCAAGGGATGTTTGATAAAAATATCATGACATTCAATCCAGGTTGGGATGGGAATGCGAAACCTCTCGATACTTTTGATGATGTAAGGGAGATTCAAAAACAATTGCAAGTATCTGGTATCGAATTAACTCGTGAAGCTGATGCCTCTACTCAAGGGCCAGAATATATTACGTTAACCGATCCTGATGGCAATTCAATTTTAATTGACCAACACAGATAATTAAAAACTAAAAATTAAAAACTAAAAATTAAAAACTAAAAATTGAAATATACGATGGCAACAGTAAATATATATTTAACGTTTAATGGTAACTGTGAAGAAGCTTTTACCTTTTATCAATCGGTTTTTGGAGGTGAATTTCCTTATATAGGAAAGTTTAAAGACATGCCTAAAAATGAAGAATGCCCAGAAGTAAGCGAAGCCGACGCAGAAAAAATCATGCATGTAACCTTGCCTATTAGTAAAGAAACTTGTTTAATGGGAAGTGATACTGGTGGCGAATGGGCATCAAGTTTTCAACAAGGGAATAATTTTTCTATTTCAATTAATGCAGAAAGTAAAGCAGAAGCAGATAAATTATTTACAGCTCTTTCTGAAGGAGGACAAATAACAATGCCAATGAATCAAAGTTTTTGGGGGGCTTATTTCGGTATGTTTACTGATAAATTTGGTATCAATTGGATGGTTAATTTTGATGAGCAACCTAAAGACTAAAAGATTTAAATAAAATACTATGATAAAAAAATCGCATTACTTGGTGCGATTTTTTATCATTTTATGCCTACGCATCAAAAAAAAACATTTTGGATTAAGAACCTAAACTTTTACGTTGGTAGACGTAAAATTTTACCCTAAGGACCTAAAGTTTTAGGTTAGGAGACGTAAAATTTTACCCTAAGGACATAAAATTTTAGGTTGGTAGACATAAAATTTTACCCCAAGGACTTAAAATTTTAGGTTTTTGGGTGTTTTTTATGCTAAAAAATTCAAATTTGGACGTTTTCTTTAAAAAAATGCAAGAAGTAAGGCTGTCAAAATAATTGTTCTTGAAGGTTACGGTGAACAAACTATTTTTAACAGCCTTGATTAACACTAAAGAATATCTTTATATTTATTGATGGGCAGGCGTATGCACTCTTAATTTTTCAATTTCTAAATGATGCAATTGTACCGCTAATTCTTCTCTAATACCAGCATAATCTGGATCATAAGCTAAATTGTTGTATTCTGAAGGATCATTTTCCAAATCATACAATTCATATTGTTGGTAATACGCGCCAAAAACATCAAAATAATAGGCATATTTCCATTTTTCGGTACGAATGCATCGAATACGATTGGCTGCTCTTACAATATTCCAATTGTGATTTGAACCAGCTTTAATATCATCATATGTAAATAATATACTATCCTGAACCGCTTTGTCTTCTTCAATAATAGGTAACAAACTATTTCCAGCAAGACCTGTTGGCGCATTAGAAACATTGGCTATTTCTAAGAAAGTAGGCATAATATCGACCAAAGTCGCTAAGCTCATTGAATTTTTATTTTGAGCACCATCAAATAAAATTGGGTTTGAAATTACTAAAGGAATACGCAAAGCTTCTTCATAGGCAACAAACGTTTTCTGACGCAAACCTCCATGTGCTAAGCCCATTTCTCCATGATCTGACGTGAAGGTAACAATCGCTGAATCAGCCAAACGATTTCCGTTTTCATCTTTTTTGTATAATTCGTCTACAAAACGACCAATTTCTTTGTCTACTTCTGTTAAAAGAGAGGCGTAGAAATTCACATAATTTAATTTGTCTTCCAAAGAAATAATTTCGCCCAAACTCATGGCCATGTTCAGTTTAATTTGCTCCTGAGCCATTGGTTTTTTATTCAATAATAAGTTTTCACTTTCGGTATCTGGTAAGCTAATATCTCTTTTAGACCAACTATCTGGATGATATCCACAAGTTCCTGCAGTTTTTGGGTAAGCCAATACATCATGAGGGTTTACCAAAGAAAGAATTAATAAATAAGGTTTGTGATCTCCTTTTTTACGTCTTTCTTTTACTTCTTGTAAATATTGAATAGCTTCTGCGGTATATCGCGCATCATGATTGGCAAAACCACCCCCAAAATTCAACGGATTTACATCTTCACCAGCATCGGGAGCTATCCAACCCATAGCACCGTATAATGAAATATCAGCAGCTGTTAAACTTTCATAATTTGTTTTTGTACCAGTAGGAGCAACTCCTTTACTCATGTGCCATTTGCCACGATATTGTACATCATAACCATCTGCCCAAAAAGTATTCATTAAATTTGGTAATGAGGTATCTAGAGTAGGTTCTTGAGGTGATAATAAACCTCCTTCTGTAAGGGTTTGTGTTACACCGTGTTTTGCAGGATAAATACCCGTAAACAAAGTAGTACGACTTGGCGAACACATACACGTATTGCAAAACGCGCGATCAAAACTAAACCCATTTTCCTTTAAGAAAGTAAGCGTTTTTAAATTTTCTTTTTCCCAATTTGGTGGAAAATGCTGTGTAGCACGTTGTTCGTCTGTAATAATAAGAATCAGATCTGGTTTTTCGGTAATTTCTTTCAGTTTTTGTTTAAAATCCATCATGTTCAAGTTTAAAGTGTTTGTATTAAAAATGATACGTTTTTTTTTAGAATACGTTTGTTATCATTTGTTGAGGCTAATTTCTAATAAAATGAAATTGTATACTAGCGTAGAATTACCTGTTTTTACAATTAGGTAGTTTGAACGAATGGGGAAGGAGGATTTTGAGTTACTGTTGTATTTTGGTATATGGAATAGTTTAGATTTGTTGGAGTTTATTAAAGAATAGTTGTATATTAGATTAAAATAATTAGTTTGTAAAAGTAAAATAGAATTATTTTGTAAAAATTTTAATCAATTGAAATGCAGGCAAATAGAGTTATTTTTTTATATTTTACAATGTCTTTATTCACAAACATCGGTTATGGACAAGACACCATTAAATTGATGCAAAAACCCAAAGTGATTCTTAAAAGTTGGTATCCCGAATATAAAGATTTTCCAAAATTAAAAATAGGAAAAAGAAAGCTCATATTTATTGTAATTCCTGAATTTGATAATACCAATTTTTGGAAGAATCATATTAATTTAAAAGCAATTAATGCTGAAGTTGATATAGAAGAATTAAAAAAAGAGAATCAATATTTGGTTTTAGTCCATGCAACTAACCAGCAAGAAATTGAATTTGAATTATGGTATGATTTAGAGGGAGATACTATCCTAATGTATAAGAATGAAAATTGGATAAATGCCAAAACTCTTTATAAATTAGATCACAATAGAATATTAATTGATACGGTAAAATTGCAGTTGGAAAACTAAATTATCTGATTGTTACTAGAATATTAACATAAAAATGAAATACACTATTATATTTATTTGGACATTTTATTTTCTTCTTTTTATAAAGATGTAATCATACAATAGGTAGAGAATTTAGATGGGGATTTTTCATTTTCAAAAAAACAGTCTTTAGAATGTGAAGCTTGGTGATATGAGTTTTCGGGTTGTACAGCAATTTATGCCAAACAGTTGAGCAAAGATTCTATCGAATGTTATACTTTAGCCAATGAAGCAACACATAGTACTTTAAAATTTTACATTGTTCAAGATAAGATTGGTAATCCAAGAATTGAGTTGAATAGTATTACAGGATCAAAAAAACATATACTTGTAACCAAGGGAGCATGAAAATAGACAAAAAGTTGCTGCAAAAAAAGTGTTAAAAGCAACATTTGATATGCAATTTAATCATCCAGAAGCCCTACAAAGCTTATGTTTTGGAGAGGAAAAATATATACTAAAATTGAATAAAGGGAAACAGATTTACTTTTCCAAAAGAAAAGAGACATTCCTTCTCAAAAAAATGTCATGTTGAGAAATAAAATAAAATAAATATATGCTATCCAATAATAATAATTTCATTTTTTAACATGCTGCCGATTGATCACGAATTTGTATTGCTCTACATCTTATATGGATTACTTTGTTGCTATATTATTTATAAAATAGTAAGTGAGTCAAAGCGCAATAAATTTCGTTTTATAAGTTACTTAATCATTAGTCTTTCTTTAAACGGATTTCTATTTTATGATGTCGAAAATTTTAAAGGAGGTGGTTCATTAGTTGTACTATTTAGCTCAGGAGTTTTATTGCTATTTACTTTTGTTACATTTGTATTTGATGAATTGGTTATCAATTAAAAAAATAAAGCAACATGAATATCCTCAATAAAACATACTTCTATTTATTTTTGTTTGCTTTTATCATATTATTCTTTTTCTATAGAAAACCAAATGAAACTTTCGATATTAATATACAGGATACTTATTATGTCATTCAAAACTCACATTTTGGAATTTTACTCTTTATCCTTTATGTTGTTTTAGGATTGGCTCATCTTTACCTTTTAAATAATAGGCTTGTAATGAGCCATTGGATTTTAAATTCACACGTAATTATATCAATACTTGGGCTCGTTCTTACTTGCTACATCTTGGGTAAGTTAAACAATCATTCGACTAAAACATTAGAAGAAATTTTAAGATCAATTAAAACCAATAGATATCTAACCTATGCGTTTTTTTTAACAGTAGGAATTACTATCGCCACGCAATTGGTTTTTGGTATATTTTTTCTAATTAAGATTTTTCGAAAGTAAATAAAAACACATCAAACAAAACTAACACAATAATTTAGTATAACATTCAAAAGATTGCTTTTTTTTGTAATCATTTTATTTTTGGTTTTTTATACTAAATTAGAGGACTAAAATGTCTTAGTAAAAATTACAAACCAGATACTTATTTTTAAATAAGCAATTATTTGTAAAATTCAGAGAGTATGTCTTACTTTGTAAAGATACTAATAAGTATGTTTTATGAAGAAAGCAGCCACAACCCGAATGCATATTTTGCAAAAAGCCTTTGAACTTATCTATGAAAAAGGATATCAAACCACTAGTATAGATGATATTCTTGCTACAACAAAAGTAACTAAAGGTGCTTTTTATTACCATTTTAAAAATAAAGAGCAAATGGGTGTGTCTATTATCAATGAATTATTAAAACCAACACTCACCACTAGTTTTATCTCACCTTTGGAGAGTAATGAGAATCCATTGGATATTATTTACAATCTGATGGATCATTTGTTATTAAAAAACGATTTTTTACGTGTTGCCTATGGTTGTCCAGTGGCAAATTTTACTCAAGAAATGACACCATGGAATATAGATTTTAGCCTTGCTTTACAGGAAGTTACCCAACTTTGGATTACAAGTATGACAGATCTTTTAGAAAAAGGTAAAAAAGAAGGTGTCATTAAGGATAGTATTGATGCAAAAGCCCTCACTACTTTTGTGTTATCAGGTTATTGGGGCATACGAAATTTTGGGAAACTAGAAAATTCTAAAGAAGTTTATGTCATTTATTTAGAGGAGCTTAAACGCTATTTTGAGACTTTAAAATGAAAATAATTCAAAAAACATACTAATTAGTATGTTTTTTGAATATATTTGCATCGTAAAACATATACGATGTACCATTCCCTTTTATTTTTCCATTCGATTACCCGTTGGTTGCTTTTAATGGGCTTGATTTATACCATATATACTGCTTACAAAGGCTATACAAAAAAAGCGCATTTTACAAGAATAGATAATGCATTTCGTCATTGGACAGCAACAGTAGCTCATATTCAATTAGTTTTAGGCATTTTACTGTATTTTAAAAGTCCTATAATTTCTTATTTCTGGAAGCATTTTTTGGAAGCAAAAGAACATCTGGATTTATTATTCTTTGGTCTCATTCACATCATTATGATGTTTTTAGCAGTAATTATTATTACTATTGGATCAGCATTAGCCAAAAGAAAAAAGACTGACCAAGATCAGTTTAAAACTATTTTTATTTGGTTTCTAATAGCCTTGCTACTTATTCTTATGGCTATTCCTTGGCCTTTTTCACCTCTTGCAAACAGACCTTATTTTAGATAATATGAAACATTTATTACAAACAAAAGTGGGTAGATTACGCCTAATAGGTTCCTTAGAAGGAATTTCTTTACTTCTGTTATTATTTTGGGCAACCCCAATGAAATATTTTTTTAAAGATGATAGTGTCACAAAAGTATTAGGACCTATTCATGGTGCTTTATTTCTGCTTTTTATTTTCAATACACTAAGTGTAGGTGTGGAACAAAACTGGAAATTTAAAGCAACCACTTGGCGTGTACTTTTGGCTTGTTTAATTCCTTTTGGAACATTTTATATTGATACAAAAATTTTAAGTAAAATAAATTCGAAATCATGAAAACATTCCTTATAATTATGCTTATATTCGTAGTATTATATGGATCATATAAAACATTTCTTTTTTTTACAAGAGAGCCTTACTTAATTTCCAAAATAAAAGAAGGAGCAGTAATTTTAGATGTACGAACTCCATCTGAATTTGAAAAAGATCATCTTGCTGGAGCTATTTCTATTCCGTTAGGCGAATTAAGAACTAGGTATATTGAGTTAGATACATCTGTAACCTATATAACTTGTTGTTCTCACGGATTGCGAAGTGTAAAAGCTGCAAACCTATTGAAAGAGAGAGGTTTTAAAAAAGTGAGTAATGGTGGTGCTTGGGAAGAGTTACAAGAACAAATTGTCAAACTAAATAAATAGAGCAATGATTTTAGTTTTTAAAACCAGTGTTCGTACACTACATGAAATTCAAAAAATTAAACCTTTACTAAATAAGTTATTCTCTTATACCAAATGGAATTTTGATTTGGAAGATTGTGACAATATTTTCCGAATTGATAGTCCACTAGAAATATCAGATGAAGTAATTACAATTTTTAACGAAAACGGACATGAATGTGTGGCGTTAGAAGATTAATAGATTAAAGTCAAATAATAAAATGAATTATTTATAAAGTAGAGAAATAAAGAAAAAAACTTCTTTTTTCTGCTGTATAACTTTTAAATTTTCCCTATATTTGCATGCAATTTAATCTAAATTGCAAGATGAAAGCACACACAACTAAAATCATCGGAGAAGGTCTTACATACGATGATGTTCTACTTATTCCAAACTATTCCCAAGTTCTTCCACGTGAAGTAAGTATTCAAACTAAATTTTCTAAAAACATTACACTAAATGTTCCTATTGTATCAGCAGCGATGGATACAGTTACCGAAAGTGCAATGGCAATTGCTATGGCTCAAGAAGGAGGTATAGGAGTTTTACATAAAAATATGACCATCGAGCAGCAAGCGGCTGAGGTAAGAAAAGTAAAACGTGCCGAATCAGGAATGATTATCGATCCTGTTACGTTGCCTTTAACAGCAACTGTAGGAGATGCAAAAAGAGCCATGAAAGAACATGGTATTGGAGGAATTCCTGTGGTAGACGATACACTAACCTTAAAAGGGATTGTAACCAATAGAGACTTGCGTTTTGAAAAGAAAAATGAAAGACCTATTACAGAAGTTATGACCTCAGAAAACTTAGTAACCGCTCAAGTAGGTACTACGTTGCAACAAGCAGAAGAAATTTTACAAGATCATAAAATTGAAAAACTATTAGTTGTTGCGGAAGGTAATAAATTAGCCGGATTAATTACGTTTAGAGATATTACAAAATTAACACAGAAACCAATTGCAAATAAAGATTCTTTTGGACGCTTGCGTGTAGCAGCTGCTTTAGGAGTAACCGCCGATGCAGTACAAAGGGCAAGCGCTTTGGTTCAGGCTGGAGTTGATGCGGTAATCATAGATACTGCTCACGGACATACCAAAGGTGTAGTTGATGTTTTAAAACAAGTAAAAGCAGCTTTTCCAGAATTGGATGTGGTAGTTGGAAATATTGCCACACCAGAAGCAGCCCAATACTTAGTGGAAAATGGAGCAGATGGTGTTAAAGTAGGTATTGGTCCGGGTTCAATTTGTACGACACGTGTGGTAGCAGGTGTTGGATTTCCCCAATTTTCAGCAGTACTAGAAGTTGCAGCAGCAATCAAAGGCAGTGGCGTTCCAGTTATCGCAGATGGAGGAATTCGCTACACAGGAGATATTCCAAAAGCCATTGCAGCTGGAGCAGATTGTGTTATGTTAGGGTCATTATTAGCGGGTACTAAAGAATCTCCAGGTGAAACTATCATTTTTGAAGGAAGAAAATTCAAATCTTATAGAGGAATGGGTTCCGTTGAAGCGATGCAAGAAGGATCGAAAGACCGTTATTTCCAAGATGTAGAGGATGATGTTAAAAAATTAGTTCCAGAAGGAATTGTGGGTCGTGTGCCTTATAAAGGAGAATTAAATGAAAGCATGCAACAATTTATTGGAGGTTTACGTGCAGGAATGGGCTATTGTGGATCAAAAGATGTGGCTACTTTACAAGAATCAGGACGTTTTGTGAGAATTACAACTAGTGGAATAGGGGAAAGTCATCCGCACAATGTAACCATTACAAAAGAAGCACCAAATTATTCTAGATAGTTAAGTCAAAAGTCAAAAACCTCGAGTCTGTAGTTTGAAAGAATTAGCTTTTGCCTATTTATTATAATTATATTTAAAAACTTCTCGTTTTTCGGGAAGTTTTGTTTTTTTAAACAATGTTATGTCATTTTTAGCTTTATATTTGAAGGTTGTATTAATTGAATGTATTTTTGAAATCATATAGAAAAAAGGCTATGATTTTAATTACTTTACGAACTATAATTTATGGAAAAAGAAGCTAAAATTTTTCATCAAAATAAACTCAAAAGTTTTTTTTTATTTATCATTAGTCTGCTCTTTGTTTGCGGTGGTATTTTTATTACAAAAGAAAAAACATGGTTGGGATGGAGTATCATCCTGTTTTTTGGGTTAAGTCTTATTGTATCTATAATACAATTTTTTCCTAATGCCACTTACCTTAAATTGGACGATGAAGGTTTCGAAGTAAAAACTCTTTTTCGATCCAGTTTTACCAAATGGTCTGAGGTTACTAATTTTAGAAGAGGAAATATAAATGGCAATAAGATGATTTTTTTTGATTTTACAGAAGAGCATACCAAATGGAAAAATGAAAAAAAAATGGCTAAATTATTATCGGGTATGGAAGGTGCTATTCAATCAACTTACACTATTTCAACAGAAGATTTACTGCATTTGATGATGGATTATAAAATGAAAAGTTTATCCAAAAACAGCTAAACGATAACTATTCTATAAAATGGACTTAACGAGACATTGTGAATTATGTGATCATCAAAAAATTGACTTAATTCAAGGAACTACTTGTGGTTTAACAGATAAAAAACCTTCCTTTAATACAACCTGTATTAAGATTGAACTTCATGAAAAATTTGAAACTAAACTGAAAGATAGTAATGTAAAATATCAAAAACTGATAGGTGAAAAGCCAATAACTTACCTTTATTTTGTTGTTTTTTTGTTCATTGGTTTAAGTGTCATTTTAGGTGGCTTCTTGTTAGGAAAATATGCTTTAGATAAAGGAGTAATTTCTACAACTCCAATTATTATTATGTCGGTAGGTTTGTTGCCATTAGGATTAGCTTTTGGTGCATTAAACAATCATAGAAATGAGCTTAAGATAGTTGAGAATAGAAAAAGAAAGATAGACGAAGTATTACACTTATATCGAATAGAATACAGTATAGGTATTCAGTTTGGTAAAAAATATCATGGTGTACAAGAAGTTTATACCGATTTAAAATTAAAAGGAGTACGTTAAAATTTTGTTTATCCTATAATGGAACTATAATTTTGTCGTCTTTTTTAAAATAATTAAAAATAAAAAAACAAATGGCTCGATTCCAAGAAAACGATTTGCCTAAATCGAAACTTAATGCAAGTACATTAAGTAAAGCACTTCAAATTTTTAACTATGCAACCCACCACAAATGGAAGTTTTATCTCGGTTTGCTTTTCTTATTGCTAACAGGAGGAACGGCTTTGGCTTTTCCAAAGTTATTAGGAATGTTAGTGGATTGTGTGAACAATAAGGATTTAGTACAAGCTCGAAATATCGCTTTAGGATTGATGGTCATTTTGTTGTTACAATCTTTCTTTTCCTTTTTTAGATTGTCTTTATTTATCAATTTTACAGAAAATACGTTAGCGAATATTCGTTTGGCTTTATACAGTAATTTAATCAAGTTACCGATGCATTTTTTCTCTCAAAAACGGGTGGGAGAATTAAACAGTCGCATCAGTTCTGATATTACGCAAATTCAAGATACTTTAACCACAACTATTGCCGAATTTTTAAGACAATTTATATTAATTATTGGAGGCATTATTTTCTTAGCAACCATCAGTTTAAAATTAACTTTATTAATGCTTTGCATTGTTCCAGTAGTGGCAGTTGCAGCCGTTATTTTTGGACGATTCATTCGAAAATTTTCTAAAAGTGTACAAGATCAAGTAGCGGAAAGTCAGGTTATAGTTGAAGAAACCATGCAAGGGATTTCGAATGTGAAAGCTTTTGCTAACGAATGGTACGAAATTGCTCGTTACAAAGGAAAAATTCAGGAGGTGGTGAAACTGGCAATTAAAGGAGGAATTTACCGTGGTTATTTTGCTTCTTTTATTATTTTCTGCTTATTTGGAGCTATAGTAGCAGTAGTTTGGTATGGAGTTACATTATGTATCAATGGTGATATTGATGGAGTAGGAGAATTAATTTCTTTTGTATTATATTCTACGTTTATTGGTGCTTCTTTTGGAGGTATAGCCGAATTATACGCTCAAATTCAAAAAGCGGTAGGTGCAACAGAGCGTGTTTTTGAATTGTTAGATGAAGTTCCTGAAAAAATTAATGCTACTCAAAGTGTATCCTCAGAAAAAATAAAAGGAAATGTAAGTTTTACTAATGTTGGTTTTTTCTATCCATCAAGACCTGAAATTCAAGTTTTAAAAGACGTAACTTTTACGGCAACTTATGGTCAGAAAATAGCTATTGTAGGCCCTAGTGGTGCCGGAAAATCTACTATTTCTTCACTGTTGCTTCGCTTTTATGATATAAATAGTGGCTCTATTTTAATTGATGATAAAAATATTTATGACTATGATTTAGAGGATCTTAGAGGGAATATGAGTATTGTACCTCAAGATGTTATTCTTTTTGGAGGTAGTATTCGCGAAAATATTGCGTATGGTAAACCCAATGCTACTGATGAAGAAATTATATTGGCAGCGAAACAAGCGAATGCTTTTGATTTTGTAAACGGTTTCCCTGAAAAGTTTGATACACTTGTAGGAGAAAGAGGAATCAAACTTTCAGGTGGACAAAGACAACGTATTGCTATTGCTAGAGCGTTATTGAAAAATCCAAGTATTTTAATTTTAGACGAAGCCACATCTTCATTAGACAGTGAAAGTGAAAAATTAGTACAGGATGCTTTAGAAAACTTAATGAAAGGAAGAACTAGTATTATTATTGCCCACCGCTTGTCTACTATAAGAAGTGCCGATGCTATTCTAGTCTTAAATGAAGGTAAGATTGTTGAAAACGGGACACATAAAGAATTACTAGAAATAGAAAATGGAATTTATAAAAACTTAAGTACGTTACAATTTAGTGAATATTAAATTGTAGAAAAGACAGTTTTAACTATTTGTAAACCTAACTCATTTGAAAATGAGTTAGGTTTTATTTATAGAATGGTATTGTTCTTTTAATAGATTTCGTATAGTTATTAAGAAAAAAAGAATTTAATTTTCTTTTTATCACCTACAACCCAAACAATATCATTTTTGCTTAAAATTAAGTTAGATTCTGGGTTAAGAATACGCCTTCCATTGTGTTCAATTCCTACGACTAATCCTTGCGTTATTTCTCTGATTTTCGATTCTTTAATTGTTTTTCCAATAAAAGATTGTTCTATTAATTCAAATTGTTGTAATGCAATTTCAGATTCGTCTGTTTTTTCATTTTCTAGCTTATGTGCTTCTAAATAGTCTGAAAATTGTTTTACTTGAAGATCAGTTCCAATGATACTAATTTCATCATTTGGATATAATTTTTCATCTTTTGTAGGAATATAAATGTGTAAACCACCTCTTTTAATAAAAGCGATATTAACACCAATGTTTTCTCTAATTTTAATCTCTTCTAATGTTTTTCCTGCTAAATCAGATTCTGCATTAATCGTAAAGTTAGCCATATGACCATCCCAAGGCGATAAATTATTTCGGTTTATTTTCTGAGTTGTATTTTCCCTTTCATTTAAATTGGTTATAAAACGATTTTCAATTTTATGATATAAGGTGTTAATTTTTTTTGGAAACAACATCATAAATGCTATTGATATAACAAATGCTAGTAAAGCTACTCCAGGAGAAAAGAAATTGTTTAACATCATTCCAATAAACAGTAAAGCAATACAAATTCTTAAAAGTACCAATACAATGACAGGACCGTAATATTTTTTGTTTTTTAATAACTCTTGTGTTTCATTTCTTGCGACTCTTTTTAATGATAAAGCCCATAAAAATGGAGCTAAAACTAGAAACGTAATCAATGCAGCGATACTATTGCCATAAATGAAATCTTGTAGAAGAGGTAATAAGAAATTTTTAGAGAGTAAGATTATCGCAAAAATAATTATTGAAAATAAAGCTACTTGTAAAACATAAGCTTTAATAACAATTTGCCAAGTGCTCACCGTTTTTATAGCTTGTGAATTAGCACTGTAAATTTCTATTTTCTTAATCCATTTTTTGGGCAATTTCTTTTCAATAAAATCTGCTGTAGGTGTTGCAAATTTTATCATAAATGGCGTTGTAAATGCTGTAACAGCAGAAACAGCCACAACTATAGGATATAAAAAATCACTAGTTACTTTTAAGGATGCCCCTAATGTGGCAATAATAAATGAGAATTCACCTATTTGTGAAAGACTCATTCCTGTTTGGATAGATTGTTTTAACGATTGGCCAGAAAGTAGAGTACCAATAGTCGAACTTATCGATTGTCCAAAAATAGTTACTATGGTTAATACCATTACTGGAACCGCATAAATAACTAAGGTTTCCGGATTGATTAGCATACCTACCGATACAAAAAAGATAGCACCGAATAGATCTTTTACAGGCTTTACTAGGTGCTCAATGTGTTCTGCTTCATTGGTTTCTGCAATTATTGATCCCATAATAAAAGCACCTAGAGCTGGTGAAAAACCTACTTCTGCCGCAAAAATGACCATTACTAAACATAATGCTAACGAAATGATAAGTAACATTTCGTCGGTAAGTAGTTTTTTTAATTTTTTTAATAAAGTAGGTATAAAAAAGATACCTGAAATAAACCAAATGGATAAGAAAAAGAATAATTTTAATAATGATTTAAAAAGTTCACTACCTGAAAATTGTTGGCTCACAGCTATCGTTGATAATAAGACCATCATTAAAATAGCGACGATATCTTGTACAATTAAAGCACCAATAACATTGCTCACAAACTTTTTTGATTTGACACCTAATTCATCAAACGCTTTTAAGATTATCGTTGTTGATGAAATAGAAAGAATAACCCCTAGAAAAATACAATTCATGTTTTCCCAACCCATTAATTTTCCCACATAATAGCCTAAAACAAGCATAGTTATAATTTGAAATAAAGCAGTTATAGAAGCTGTTCCACCCACTTTTAGCAGTTTTTTGAAACTGAATTCGAGACCCAAACTAAAAAGTAAGAAAACAACACCAATTTCTGCCCAAACTTCTATACTATGAATACCTTGAACAGTTGGGAAAAAATTAAAATTTGGACTAGCTAGAAAACCTGCTACTAAATATCCTAATACTAGAGGTTGTTTTAATTTTCTAAATACTAATACAGCAATTGCAGCGGTTACTAATATTAATCCTAAATCTTTGATTAATTCGGGTAAATGAATGGTGGTATTAGTAAATAGGGGTAATAACATAAGGTATTGACTTTTTTTAAAAATAAGAAATAACCTAAAAGCCTCCAATGCTTTTAGGAAAAATTAACAGATACTTTTTAAGTTGCATTAGTTTAGAATTAAAGTTGCTCTTCAATACTTTTAGTAACAGCTGCTTGTACCTTTCCAGTATGTAAAGTGGTTTTAGTTTCGATAAGCATAATTTTGCACTCTTCCGTAGCAGAAACTCTATGATTGACTCCTTTTTTTACGACAAATACATCGTCTTTGTGCATGGTAAAACTGGGTTCGTTTTCAATTTCCATGAGTAGGCTACCTTCAATAATGTAAAAGAGTTCGTCTTCGTTTTCATGATTGTGCCAAGGAATATCTTCTCCTTTTATTTTGGCAATTTTCACATATTGATCGTTTACTTCTGCAATAACTTTAGGAGAAAAATAGTGCGTAATGGTTTCAAATGATTTTGTTAAATTTTTCAAGAGTACTAGTTTTATGAGTTGTTTTATTTTGTTTTT
This sequence comes from Flavobacterium sp. J27, assembly GCF_004303025.1. GTDB lineage: Bacteria > Bacteroidota > Bacteroidia > Flavobacteriales > Flavobacteriaceae > Flavobacterium. The sequence continues at coordinate 35,960 of NZ_PJQW01000010.1, forward strand.
GCGTTAGGGATTGAAGTGTAAATCCTTTTTTTAAGTAAACAGTACTTAAAAAAAGATTGTAACAAAAAGCCCGACCCTTGTGGTAACGCCCAATTATTTGAATAAAAATTCTTTGGTAAAAATTTTATTTTCTCTGATGAAAGATACTGAAAAGAGATGAAATAACCTTGTTTTAGTTACTCATGGCACATTTTGCAATATTCTCTTTTTATGAGGTTGTTTCTTAAAAGGTTACTGTTGTTTTTTTGCCATTCGCACCATTCATTTTTGTTAAGCCTGTAGACTTTTTTTAATAGGTATTCTAAATCGGCATCAGTTTGTCCGTTATCATCAAATTTTATTGGGTATGTTTGGGCTAGTATTAATGCTTCTTCTTTGCTAAATGAAGGCTTTTTCATCTCGTTTTTTAAGAGAGAAATAGTGGAGTCATAGGAACTCCATTTGTTTAAGAATAACGCTAAGTTTACGCGATCTTTAGGTGTTTGAATACTATTTTTAAAACTGGTATATACTTTTTCAAAATAATAATTGATGCCATTATAATCGTTAATATGATTGCAATAGTACAAAGAAACATAATGATAATTTGCGATTAGATTGCGGTTCGTTTTAAAGAAATTGAATTGACTTTCTAAGGTTTTTGGTTTGGTTACATTAATTAATTTACTAGTTTCAATATCCCAAGAATGTAATAATTGGTCATTGGTAACGCAATATAAGATGAGTAAATTAAACTGAGTATTTTGTGATAATGTATCGTATTGTGTAAACCAATGTTTTAAGAAACGGATGGTGTTGAAATAATCATAATGGTTATTTTGAATGAGAACAGCTGCTGCATTTTGAACTAAACTAGCATTGGTCATTATTTCTTGAAAAATAGGCTCTTCAAAAATAGTGAAGTCATAGTCTAATTTCGCTAATTTTGCTAAAGCTAAATTGGTTTTAGGGTTGTTCTTTTCATAAATTCCGGTACGAAGATTTACCTGATATAGCAATTGTAAATACTCGGGATGATTTGGATTGATGGGCTTAATTTCTCCATAATAATTGGCAACGAGTTTAGATATGCGTTGCTTATTTAAATATTTTTCCCATTTTTCTTTATGTAAATTAATGTATTTACGAATCTCGCTTTTAGGTTGCTGTGCAAGATGAGTTAAGTTTTCCATTTCTAATTGAATGTAACAAGTTTCCCAATTTTCCTCTGCTATAATTTTGTTTGGTTTTATATTGATGCCTAATTTTTCTATACCATACTTTTCAATGGCTTTAGCTCTTTCTTGATATAATGTAATGTTATTTGTTTCGTTTCCTTCAACCGAGCTAAAACTATAAATTTGGGAAGAATGTAGGGTCGTATTTAAAATTTCAAAAGGCATTTCATCAATATCCCCATCTCGTACAATAGCTTCATCAATTGCATCGGCTTCTATAGTTTCTTTAGGAATAGTGTCGTAACTAATTTCAATATCAAAATCTTCTAAAAGCAAACTGTTTTCCTGATAAAACGCACTTCTTGAATTTTCTAATTTTTCAATGATTTCATTTCGTCCAAATGCAAATTGATGCTCGTCTGTTTTAATAATACCTTTATTTGATAAAACGGTATTTTTTGGTATTTCTAATTTTGGTTCAACGGGTAATAAGGATAAAGATCTAGAGGCTACTTTTACAGGAGATACATATTCACACGCACAATTGTTTAAGATAAACACTATGCTTAGAGCCAATTGTTTACCTCTTAAATGTTGTGGTACTTCACCAACTTTAGTAATTAACTTTAATTTATTTTTAGCACTGTTATTTTCTAATAACTCTTTTCTATAAATGGGTTTAGAGAGTGTTCCATCGTAAATCGTGGAAACATCAAACTGGTTCTTTTGTCCACATTGAAACTGTTCTAAATCTATAAAATCGATAGCAATTGCATCACTAGGTTCATCTAAAATAGTTTTAAACTTTTCTAAGTCATAATAATATAATATAACATCATTACCTTCCATTTGCAGTCCATTTCCTAAGTGAATTTTATCATTAAATGTTATTTTTTTACATAAAGGGCTTTTCTCGTCTATTCCAAAAGCATTTTCTGAAAGTTGATTGGGAATAATAACTCCTTTTGTTCCAAAAACATTGGTTGCATACAAGCGTTTTAATTTTTTATCATACGAAAAAGCAAGGTCAGTAAAGTCATAATTATAATTAATGATGTTTTTATAATGTGGAGGAGAATGTTTCCATTGTAAGAATAGTTTTTTGGCTAAAGCTTCTGTTTCTGTTGTGTTGTACTTTTTAGGTTCTACGGTTGTAAACAAGATGTTTTCTCCAAAAGAATGAAATATATTGCCTTTATAAAATAAAATTCTATCTTTTGGAAATTGTTTGATTTTATTATTTTGTTCGTGTGACAGAACCTTTTGATCCAGCATATAAAGACTGTGATCTTTAGCAGCTTTAAACAAAATAACATCTTTTTTTAATTCTGAAAGCTGTAATTGGTTTCTATGTTCATTAATAAGCGCTATTACTTTTTCACTTAGTTTATTGTAGTCGATAGTAAGTTCTTGTGAAGTGGTTTTTAAGGTTACCAATACCAATAGTACAGAGAGAAAATACTTCATAAAAGGTTGGGTTACGTTAATAGCTGGGTTGTTATCAATGTTGTAATTGATAAAGTATAGGTTTAATAAAGGCGATTAAGTTACTTATTTGTTACCAAAAACTGTTGTAGCGTATAAGCGTTTTGCTTTAGTATCAAAGGCAAAAGCTAAACTAGCAAAACCAAAATCTTTACTGGTCATGTTTTGATAATGTGGAGGCGATTCTTCCCATTGTTTATAGATTTTTTGGGCTAAGGTTGCTATTTCTTCCTTAGTATATTCTTTTGGTTCAACGGTTAAATACAACACATTTTCACCATAAGCAAAGAAATCGATGCCACCATGAAATTTAATACGGTTTTTGGGATATTTTTTTTGAGTTGTAGCTTGTTCGTGCGACAATTTTTTAATTTGTAGCATATAATTACTTTGATCTTGAGCAGCTTTTAACAAAACGGGATCTTTTTCTAAAGCGTTTAATTTAAACGTTTTTCTATGTTGGTTGATTAATTGTAAAATTTCAGTTTCTAAGGCCGAATCATCTAAATGGAGTTCTTGTGAAACAACAACCAATGAATTAAAGAAAAACAAAAATAAAAACAAAGTATTTTTCATAAGAAAGTTTTTTTATATGATATCAAATTTCGTGCCAATTGTTAATGACATGTTAATAAAAAAATCCATTCGTTAGGACTAATGGATTTAAATTGCTTTGTATTATTTACTTACGCTTTTGTCTTTCTTTTTAAGATGATAAATATGGATGAAACAGAAAATAATTCCTGATATAATTAAAGGAATAGAATCTAGAAAAAAACCATAGACGACATAAAACACACTAGAAATAGTATGCCAAATTCTAAAATGTGTCATTTCTTTTTTGGTAGCCGCATAAAACCCAGCAATAATAGCAATATAACCTATAATTTCAATTAGTAATTTCATTTTTATTTTGTTTCTTTCAGCTTTTCTAAGGCTCGTTCTTTATAACTTTTTTGGTTTACTTTCTCTTCAATTTTTAATAGTTCTTCTAAAAAATTAGGACTATCATCGATTAAATTTTGTATGACTTCTGTACCAATTTTCCAATAGTTCTCTAATATTGGGAGCTTGTCTATTGCTTTTTGAGTTAAGATGATGTTTTGTTTTCTTTTATCCTTATCGTCCAAATTTGCTGTAACATAACCTGTTTTTTTCATCTTATTAATAATTTTTATAACTGCAGGATGTGAAAATTGTAAGGCATCGGCTATTTCAGTGATGGTCATGGCTTCATTTTGTTGTAATAATCTGAATATTAAATTCCAATTGGGTTCAATATCTAAGTCTTCAGATTTATATAAATCTCTTGTACTATATAATAAAGCATCACTCAATCTTTTAATGCGACTGCTAAGTCCTTCTATTTCTAATACAATTAAATAATCTTTCATTTTTATGTAACTGGTTACGCAAATATATAAAAAATATGTAACTAGTTACATATGTAAGTAAAAAAGAATAAAAAAATCCATTAGTAAATGCTAATGGATTTTTATAATGGAAATTAATTTAGGTTTAGATACCTAAATAATTGCTAGGTGTAATTTGTTTTAGTTCGTTTTTAATGTTATCTGAAACATATAGTGTTTCAATAAAATTATGAATGGCTTCTTTATTAATAACCGAATTGGTACGCGTTAATTCTTTTAAGGCTTCATAAGGGTTTGGGTAAGCTTCTCTTCTTAAAATCGTTTGAATAGCCTCGGCTACAACTGCCCAATTTTTCTCTAAATCTTCTTCAAATTTCGCTTCATTTAATAATAGTTTGTTTAATCCTTTCAAAGTTGCTTCAAAAGCAATTATAGTATGACCAAATGGAACACCTACATTTCTTAAAACCGTACTATCTGTTAAATCGCGTTGTAATCTTGAAATAGGTAATTTGGCAGAAAGATGCTCAAAAATAGCATTAGCAATGCCTAAATTTCCTTCACTGTTTTCAAAATCGATAGGGTTCACTTTATGCGGCATCGCAGAAGAACCAATTTCTCCAGCTTTTATTTTTTGTTTGAAATAATCCATGGAAACGTAAGTCCAAATGTCTCTATCCAAATCAATCAAAATGGTGTTAATGCGTTTTAAAGCATCAAAAAAGGCTGCGAAATGATCGTAATGTTCAATTTGAGTGGTAGGAAAAGAATGGTGTAATCCGAGACTGTTTTCTACAAAATCGGTTCCAAATTGTTTCCAATCGATGGCTGGGTAAGCAATTTTGTGGGCGTTATAATTTCCGGTAGCTCCTCCAAATTTGGCAGCAAAGGGGATATTAAATAGTAAGCGCATTTGCTCTTCCAAACGTTCTACAAAAACTAAAATTTCTTTTCCCAAACGGGTAGGAGAAGCAGGTTGTCCATGAGTTCTGGCTAACATAGGAACATCGGTCCATTCTACACTTAGTTCTTTTAATTTTTGGATGACAGCAATTAATGTTGGTAAATATACATTTTCAAATGCTTCTTTAGTTGATAATGGAATAGCTGTATTGTTAATATCTTGAGAAGTTAATCCAAAATGAATAAACTCTTTATATTGTTCTAATCCTAAAGCATCAAATTTACTTTTAATAAAGTATTCTACTGCTTTAACGTCATGATTGGTTGTTTTTTCTGTTTCTTTTATCCAAAGCGCATCTTCGGTAGAAAAGTTAGTATACATTTCTCTCAAAGGGACGAAAACTTTGGCATCAACACTGGTTAATTGTGGTAAAGGCAGTTCACATAAAGCAATGAAATATTCTACTTCTATAAGAACGCGGTATTTAATAAGTGCTTCTTCCGAAAAATAAGGGGCTAAATTTTGTGTTTTGTTTCTATATCTTCCATCAATTGGAGAAATAGCATTTAGTTCTGATAAATGTGACATGTTGTAGTTGTGTAGTTTTTAACAAAGTGCAAAAATAGTTATAAGTTGTAAGTTATGAGTTATGTGTTTATTATTTTTTATAATTTTTTTCTGAGAGAATCTGAAAGAAATGGCCTTTGTATTAATGAGAAAAAGCGTCATAAAGACGCTTTTTCAATTTTTAGGTTGCTTTTTTCTATACTTTTCCTAAAGTATATAATTGTTCTAAAGTAGGGCTTTCACTACCACCAGCTGGTTCTAGCGTAATTCCAAATGCTTCAGCATCTTCTGCTTTGTCTACTTTAAACAGTTTGGTATTGTTTGCGGTGAAGTTTTCTAATAAACCAATGCTTTGCGGTGTTAAAGGTTCTAATTTTAATCCCCATACTTGGTAAACTTTTCCCTCAGGAGGAGCAGGTAAACCAGAAGCATCTATATAAACTTCTTTTGTTTCTTTGTTATAATAGGCTTTTGCGTAAGCTGTAGGTGCTACAGTCTGACCACCAAGAGCGACCTGAACGTTGTTGTTGTCTCTTACAACAGCTAATACCGTTTCAGCTTCTTGTTTTTCAAATTCTAAATCGACAATCGATTTTTGCATGCTGCTTTTTTCATTTGATAATTTATCAATCGCTGTTTGAGATTCATTTAATTTCATGTATTGTAATCCAAATCCAATAACAAACACAGCGGCAGCAGCCCAACCAATATAACTTGTCCAAGATGATTTTCTATTCATTGTTATTACATCTTTTCTAGCTAAAATACGTTGTCTGATTTTTTCGTAATTAGTAGCTGATAAATGAGGTGCTACACTTTGCGAAAGGTTAATAACAGCATTTTCAATGGCAATAATTTCTTCCTGAACTTCAGGGTGTTCTTTAGCCATATCTATTACATTTTTGTTTTCTTCTTCTGTTAATTTTCCGAAAACAAAGAGTTCTAATGTACCAGATTCTATTAATTCTCTACTATTCATTGATCATTGTTCTTAATTCGTTCATGCAATTTCTATTTTGCGTTTTTACAGTTCCTAAAGGGATTTCTAATTCTTCGGATGCTTCTTGTTGTGTATATCCTTGAAAAAATAATAATTCAATGATTTGAATACACTTTGGTTTTAATTTTTTTATAAACCGACTAATTCCAATAGCATCAATTCTGTTAACAGTTTTCGAATTGTCTTCAAGCATATATACGAAGTTCTCAGCAGATTGGTTTTTTTGACTATTATTATACCCTTTTGAACGTAATTTGTCGATTGTTGTATTTCGAGCAATATTAAGCATCCAAGTATATAGTCTACCTTTAGATTCATTATAAGAGTCGATATTGTTCCAAATTTTTACAAAAACTTCCTGAAGCACATCTTCAGCTTCTTCTCGGTTTTTGATTAAATTATAGATTACTGCATACAAACTCTTTGCGTAATTATCATATAGTAAAGTGAATGACTGATTACTTTTACTAAGTAATTCTTTAACTAATAGTTCTTGTTCCATAAATTTCTAAGTTATCACTAATATAGTAAAAAAATTACAACTTTTTAAAACCAGAGTATTCTTTTTCTCGTAACTGTAGTTATAAAACATTTAAAAAAGTAACAAAATGAAAAAATCAAAACTATTCTTAGGAATTTCTTTATTAGGATTAGCTAGTATTATTTTAATTGCTGCCGATCATATTGATGCACCAGCAGTACAAGGTGGTACAGCAGATATTACTGATTTTTATTCCTTTCAAGGTGCCAATACCAATAATCTGGTTTTTGTGGCTAATGTAAAAGGATTATTGAGCCCTACTGCTAGTGCTTCTGCCTCTTTTGATGAAGGAGTATTAGTTGAATTTAACATTGATAACAATGGAGATAATGTTGAAGATTTAGTAATTCAAGCCATACCTAGAAATGGAAGAATGTATTTCTTTGGACCAGTAGCTCCAGGAACTGCGGGAACATCAAGTACTATTAAAACAAATGCTGCTTTAGGGAATGTAAAAATTACACCATATGGCTCTGATGCAATAACTTCTGTTCAGTCTGGTGTAAACTTATTTGCTGGCTTAAGAGATGATCCTTTCTTTTTTGATTTTGGTCAATATTCTGAAATCATCGCAGGAAATGCCTCTAGCTTTAATAACCCTGGTACAGATACTTTTGCGGGTTCAAATGTAATGTCTATAGTGGTAGAACTACCAAAATCTATGTTAGGAGGTACAGGTACTTTGAATACATGGGTAGAAACAAAAAGAAAATAACAAACTAAATTAAATACACAAATTATGAAATCAATACAATATAAAAAAATACTTACTGCTCTTATTATTGCCTCTTTTTCAATTGCATGTAGTGATGATGATACCATCACATATGAACAACCATTAGATTTTAGTGGAACGTATACACAACAAGATCAAATGGGAAGACCTGCAATTAATACCGTATTTGTTAGCTCTAACAATAAAGATAATTTTAATACAACCACTCCTTCTACTATGAACTCAAATTTTCAAGCTGCTTTTCAATCTAAATTGTTAGCTTTAAATGCTGGGTATACTACAAATTTATTAGGACTAGATGCTGCTGCTTTTACAGGAGTTTTAGCTACCGATGTTTTAAATGTTTCTACCACAGCAACCACTACTTTTTATGATGGTACCAATGTATTAACAGGTAGAGCTTTAGCTGATGACGTTATTGATGTTGAATTGATATTAATTTTTGGTGGACCAAATAATTCGGATAACCCAGGATTAACTTCTGATCATGTTGATGCAAATGACAAAGCATTTTTAACCTCATTTCCTTATTTAGCTTCCCCTTGGTAAGCCAATACTCTTAAAATATTATAGTATAAAGAAAGAGTGTCTCTGATGCTCTTTCTTTATAAATAAACAAATTAAAACCTAACATCATGAAAAATAAAATGCATATAATCTCTTTATTAATAGGGATAGTTTTTATGGTTGGTTGTAATTCAGATAAGCCATTACAAATAACTCATAAAAACGATTTTCAAAAATATTTAAGTACCAAGGAAAATAATAAGCTTAAAAATATTGAGAAAGACATTGATTTCTGGGAAAAGAAATATAACGAAGCACCTAATCAATTTACTTATTTACTAACGCTTTCAGGATTATATTCCCAACGTTTCGAAATAGATGGAGCAATTCAAGATTTATTGCATTCAGAAACACTTCTTTTAGAATGTAATAAACGAGTAAATGGAGAAAAAGCAGGGATACATCGATCCATTGCTAAAAACTATATATCGCAACATCGTTTTAGAGAAGCTTTATCTCATTTGGAAAAAGCGTATAAACTTGGAGAAAATAAAAAGGGAACTCAAAAAATGCTATTTGACGTTTACATGGAACTTGGGAATTATGATTTAGCAGAAGAGAAACTAACAGCAATTAAGGATTTTAAAGATTTTGATTATTTAATAAGACTTGCTAAATGGAATGATCATAAAGGCGATTTGGATACAGCCATTCAAGTAATGGAAAAAGCTATGGTTATGGTTGAAAAAACCAAGAATGAAGACTTAAAATTATGGCTTTATTCTAATATTGCAGATTTTTATGGACATGCAGGAAGAATTCAGGAATCGTATGATTATTATCTTAAAACCTTAGCCATTGATGTCAATAATACCTATGCTTTAAAAGGCATTGCATGGATTAGCTTTTCTTACGAAAGAAACACAGCACAAGCTCTTGAAATTATCAATTATATTGAATCCAAACATCTTGTGCCTGATTTATACCTTCTAAAAGCGGATATATATGATTATAATGGCAATACTAAAGAAAAACAACTGGCATTAAATGATTATTTTGCTGTTTTATCCAAGCATAATTATGGAGATATGTATAATAAATACAATGCATTATTGTATGCCGAAACACCAGGTGAAACAGAAAAAGCATTCGCATTAGCCAATAAAGAGATAATGAATAGACCTACACCAGAATCATATGATTTATTAGCTTGGACTTATTTCAATAATGGCGATTATAAAAGGGCGCATGATATTATAAAGAAACATACTTTAAATAAATCGCATGAACCTTTAATCCTATATCATAACGAACTAATTTTAAAAGCAAATAATGTATTAGACGAAGATAATTCTCATAAAAATGAGTTAGTAGAAAGTATTTATGAATTAGGTCCTAATCTTGAAAAACAAATTAGAAGTATTTAATTTACATCTGATATGGTAAGTATTTAGTAAACATCTTGTATTTTCAAAACAACAAACAAATAAACAATGAACAAGCAATTCTTTATTTATATTCTTTTTTTGGCTTCATTTTCTACTTTTTCTCAAAACTTCAATGGAAAAGTAATTGATGTTTTTGGGAAACCAATACCTGATGTCTATGTGTATACTATTGATACAGATTTACATGCTCATACCAATGAGTTAGGTTGCTTTAATTTATCAAAAATAAGTATAGGACAAACGATAAAATTTACAAAACTAGGTTATAAAACTTTAGAATATAAAATAACTGTTTTAGAGATAGTAGTTACCATCACTTTAGAAGATAATGTTTTTAGCTTGTCGGAAGTGGTTTTAAGCCCTTCTATTAATATTAATTCCACTCTTACTAAAATAGATTTATCCACTAATCCGGTTAATTCCTCTCAAGAAATATTGCGAAAAGTGCCAGGTTTATTTATTGGTCAGCATGCTGGTGGTGGTAAAGCAGAACAGTTATTTTTGAGAGGATATGATGTAGACCACGGAACTGATATAGCTATTACTACCGATGGAATTCCTGTGAATATGCCTTCACATGCTCACGGTCAGGGATATGCCGATTTGCATTTTGTAATTCCTGAAACCATAGATAAAATAGATTTTGGAAAAGGACCTTACACAGCTTCTAAAGGTAATTTTGCAACAGCTGCTTATGTAGATTTTTCTACCAAAGATAGGTTGGAAGAAAGTAAAATTAGTACTGAAATAGGGCAGTTTAACACGATTCGTACCGTTGGTTTATTTGATTTACTGGGCAATCAATCAAAGTCTAATGCTTATATAGCTTCAGAATATATTGTTACAGACGGACCTTTTGAATCACCACAAAATTTTAACCGATTTAATGTATTTGGGAAATATACTTCAGTTTTAGAAAATCAGACCAAAATAAGTTTTGTAGGCTCTTATTTTACTAGTAAATGGGATGCTTCTGGTCAAATTCCAATGCGTTTGGTCGAAAATGGTACGATTTCTCGTTTTGGAGCAGTAGATGATACAGAAGGTGGTTTTACATCACGAACTAATTTAGCTTTGGTTATCGATAAAATGATTGATGAAACGAGTTCTATTAAAACAAACGCTTACTTATCGAAATACGATTTTACTTTGTTTTCAAATTTTACATTCTTTTTAGAAGACCCTGTACATGGAGATCAAATAAAACAAAAAGAAAATAGAACATTGTATGGCTTTAACTCAGAATATAATACCAAAATAGAATTTGAAACTTTTAATTTAAAATGGCAGTCTGGTGTAGGGATAAAAGTAAACGCTATTAAAGATATTGAACTCTCTCACACCTTAAACAGAAATGAAGTGTTACAAGCTATTCAATTAGGAGATATTGATGAATCTAACTTTTTTGGTTATGTAAATACCGATTTCCAATTCGGTAAATTTACTGTAAATCCTGCCATTCGGTTAGCGTATTTTAAATTTAACTATCAAGATAAATTGAACCCAAATTATAAAACACTCGCTAATGATAAGATTAAATTATTGCCTAAACTAAACTTTAGTTATGCTCAAAATGAAAAAATTAATTACTTTTTGAAAACAGGAATTGGTTTTCACTCTAATGATACCAGAGTTATTTTACAACAAGATAAAGAGATTTTACCCAGTGTTTATGGTATCGATTTAGGAGCTGTTTTAAAGCCTAGTACAACACTTTTAATTAATGGAGCCTTATGGACATTGTATTCAGAACAAGAATTTGTATATGTAGGTGATGCAGGAATTGTAGAACCTTCTGGTAAATCAAAAAGATGGGGAGTTGATTTAGGAATTCGTTATCAATTAAATGATTATGTCTTTTTTGACTTTGATGCGAATTATGCTTTTGCAAGAAGTGTTGATGAGCCACAAGGTAATAATTACATACCTTTGGCTCCAAATTTTACTTCAGTTGGAGGAATAAGTATTCGGAATTATAACCGTTTTTCTGGAGGAATTCAATACCGTTTTTTAGGTAATCGACCAGCTAACGAAGACAATTCAGTAATAGCAGAAGGGTATTTTGTAACTGATGCCAATCTTACTTATCAAGTATCAAAACGTTTTAGTTTAGGAATAATTATCCAAAATTTGTTTGATACAGCATGGAATGAAACTCAGTTTTTAACAGCGTCTCGTTTGCAAAATGAACCACAACCTGTTGAAGAAATTCATTTTACACCTGGAACTCCATTTTTTGCTAAAATAAAAGCAAGCTATAGCTTTTAATTTTTCATCTGGTTTGCTAAATTTGGTCTCAATGAAAGATTTAGCATTATTAGAATATTTAGAAGGGTTTATTTCAGAAAATAGAAAGCAACGTTTTATTGAAATATTGGCCAATAGAACCCGTCATTTTACTGTTGTAGTTGAAGATGTGTACCAAATGCACAATACAAGCGCAGTAATGCGTAGTTGTGAAGTTTTTGGTATCCAAGATTTGAATGTTATTGAGCAAAAATTTAGTAAAACAATAGATAAGCAAATTGCACTTGGTGCCGAAAAATGGGTTGATATTCATGAATTTGGTAGTAATGCTTCTTGTATTAATTCACTTCGAAAAAAAGGATACCAAATCATTGCGACCACACCGCATAATGAGTCTTGTTTTTTGCATGAATTTGATATAACAAAACCGGCTGCTTTATTTTTTGGTACCGAAAAAGAAGGACTTTCTGAAGATGTCATGCGTCAAGCTGATGGGTTTTTAAAAATACCCATGGTTGGTTTTACCGAAAGTTTAAACATATCAGTTTCAGCTGCTATAATCATCCAAGACTTGACCAATAGATTACGCAATTCTAATATTGATTGGAAATTAACAGAACATGAAATAATAGCGAAACGATTAGATTGGACCAGAAAATCTATAAAAGATATTGCGTTTGTTGAAAGTCGATTTTATGATGAAGAATAATTGAAAAGGCTTACTAACTACTACGTCAGCAAGCCTTAATTAATCAAAAAGTAACTATATAATTATTGTTTATATATTCTGTGAATGGTAGGTTCGTTTTTAGCACTACTTATTTGCATAAAATACATACCTGAATTTTGAAAAGCATCACCAAAATTTTCAGTTAAGACTGTTTCATTTTTTAGTACTTTTCTTTGTGCAATCATACGACCAGTTACATCGTAAATTACGATTTCAACTTCACCTAAATAAGCATTTGTTATGGTCACATTTAGAGTATTCGTAAATGGATTTGGGGCAACAAGGGTGTTAGATGTTGTTGATGATTCAGTTTCATTTTTAGCAAAGCCTCTAGAATTAACAGAAACTTCTAAGTTTATAGTTGTTCCTCTAGCTAATTGCCTACTATATGGTGTTACTGTAAGGGTTTTGTTTGTAGCATACAAATCCCATGTTACTGTAACGGTATTGTCTAAAGGATTACTGTAGGTTAAGGTACCACCAGTAATTTGCCAATCATAATAAAATGCATTGCCCATTACTGAATAACTTTGGGTGAGACAACTACTGCAAATAGAGCTGTACCCGTCTAATGTAATTCCGTTTGGTTTTAAAAATGTGTTGTAAAAATAGTGAGCTCCATTAGGAGTAATGTCGGAATATAAATTAGAACCATTAAAATGAACATTATGACCACGATTGGTATAAGAATAAAATGCATGTGGAGCGTTTAATGCATTAGTACGATTATTCATTTGATTACTACCATAAACCGTTGGTAAATTAAATCCGGGTAGCCAACTAATGTATGAAAATGGCTCACCACTATTATAAGGTACGGTACTGTCGTTTGAACTATGGAAATAAACTCCTGGGATATCTGATGCGTTTTCAATATAACTTAAATCGCCCAATGCACCAGCAAATCCCATAACACCATTCGCTTTACCGCTTACTAGATTACCGTTTGTATACGTTTTATTATCACCTATGGCATCTAAACCACCTAAATCGGGTCTACCAAAATAATTTCTAGTGGAAGCAGGTCTTTCAATATCTTTGTCTAAATAAACTGCTTGATAGGCTAAAAAAGCACCAGCACTGTGTCCGGAAATGTAAATTTGATTTGGATCAACACCATAAAGAGCTGCATTTTTTCTAAAGAAACGCACAGCCGATCGACCATCTTGCAAGGCTCTATAGACAGCTCTTTTTGATAATTCTTTGTCGCCAATGTTCATTCCTAAACGATAATCTATAGTAGCTGTTACAAAACCTCTTTTTGCAAAAGATTCGCAAAGTTTAATCATACTGGTTTCTGTTCTACTGCCATTTACAAAACCACCTCCAAAAGCAAATATAATTACAGGTCTTTTGGTAAGTGTATCGTTTGATGGTCTGTAAATATTCATTTTTAGAGTTGTTTTTACATCTCCATACGTATCTTCATAAGCCAAACGATTACCAAATAAATTAAATGATTTTACCGTAGGTATATTGGTACTAAAAACAACATCCTTAGTTACTTGAAAAGTACTAGAAATATTTTGTAAATAACGATTTGGCAATTGTTGTGCTAAGGAGGTAACTATAAAAAATAGTACTCCTATAATAGAGAGAATAATTTTTTTCATGTTTCCGCTGTGAGTTAGTTAGATTGTTTGTTGTATAGTTGTGCTACTTTGTTTTGAAAGTCGGTATTATTATGAAAATAGTTTTCTATTTCATGATAACGGCTAGTTTTCATGTTGTTAGCGTTTACCAATGCATTTAGATTAGCTTTATGTAAAGCATTGTCTTTTTCCATAAAAGCTTTAATTGTTTCTAATTCTTTTTTTTCTGCATCGGTTAATACAATCTCATTGCCAGCAAATTGAGCTTGAAGAATAACGGTCATTCTTTCTTTTGATAAAGTGGTTTTTTCCAAAGCTTTTTCCATTGAAGTAGCTATATCAAAAGGATGATCTAATTGATGTTTGTAAATTTTTATAAATGTTTGGATTTCTTCTTGTGAGAAGTGGTTCTTTTCTTGAGAAAATACACAAGAAGCATACAGTAGTATTCCGAGGAATAGCATGCGCTTTAGTTTTTGTTGCATAGTTTAAAGATTTTGTTATTGATAAATAGTTTGTTTTGAAATTATGATTTTCATAAAAAATCAATAATTATTTTACTAATTTATTAAAATAAAAAATACTATGCATACATATAAAATATATTTTTTGTTAAAATTTAATGTTTTGTTTTGGTTTTGTAGTTGTTTATTTATTTGTTTTAAATGTTAATTTTTTAATTATAAATAATATGTCTTGTAAGTAATTGAATTGTTTTTTAGTGAACTATAGCTATTTTGTTTTAATTGAACCTTTACTGATAAAATAAAAAAGTCAATACGTATAAGTATTGACTTTGTAATGGAAAAATGTGATATTGTTATTTATTCTTTTTCAAAATTTTATATTCTTCATAACATGAGCTAATGGCTTCCAAGATTTGTAAATCGTTAGCCGTTTTAATAAAATACTGAGAATAGTTACAATTTTGAAGAATTAATGGAATGTCATCTTTGTCAATCTCTAATAAAGCCGCTAAGGTTTCTCTGTCAAACTTAGTAGATAATAACTCTCTTACAGTATCATCTTTCTTCATTTCTTTGAGTTTTCGCATTTGTTTTGGACGTTTACCAAAAGCATTGTATAGAAAATCAGCTGGATTAAAAATAGCACCTAGAACTTTGGTAACAGCACTTGGAGATTTATTTCCTGCTTCATAACCTGCATCTAATCCTGAAATGCTATAGCGATAATCACTTTCATTTACTGGAATTAATTTAGTGTCTACTTCAACATACCCTGTTAAATTATATTTAGATATAACAACTTCTTCTAGAGCATAGGCTTTTTCGGTTAATGATACTTTAGAGGTTTTGTTCTTAACCCAATCGTGCGTTACTTTAACTTTTATAGTTTCAAAACCTAAATATGAAAAGAGAAGTGTATCATTTGCCTTGGCTACAATTTCAAAAAAACCATTTCCATCGGTAATTGTACCGCTTACTTTGGTTGTATTGATTACGTGTACATTGTTCATAGGTAATTTAGTTTGACTATGTACAACTGTTCCTTGAATTGTATTGGTTAAGGTGTCTGTTTGACCTACTACTGTATGGGTCAATATTATAAATAAAAAGACTGTAAAGTATCTCATGGGCTAAATATTGATTCAAAAATACGAATCAAAAAGAGATATTTTACAGTCTTTATAATTAATTTATCAGAAAATTAACGAATTTGTTGATTAGCTTCTTCTAGAGCGTTTTGCTTTGTCGAAAAAACCATTTGAATTGTTGTTGTCGCTTCTTCTTCCTCTTCTTTCACCATCTCCCGATTTTTTTGAGTCAAATTTACGATCGCCTCCAGATCTTCTGTCGCTACCTCCAGAACGTCTGTCATCTCTGTTTTTATCTCCTCTGAAACCTCCGCCGGAACGTCTGTCTCCACCACGTCCATTGTGATCTCTTCTTCTTGAGTTTGATCCACCTTCGTTCTTAGAGATTTCAACATTAATTTTTCGTCCTTGTAAGCTAAATGCATTTAGAACTTCCATTACTTTTGGAGCAATAGATGCATCTGTGTTAAAGAATGAGAAACCTTCTTTTACGTCTACTTTAAATACATCATCTCGACCTAAATCTAAAGTGTCTCTTAAGAAATCTTTTAAGGTCATCCAATCAAAATTATCTCTGGAACCAATATTAATAAAGAAACGAACGGCACCATCAGTTGGAATTACTCCCGAGTCTCTTCTGTTACCGCCATCGGTTGTGATGTCTTTCGATTTTTTGTAATAATTGATAAAACGGTTAAATTCTACAGAAACCATTTTTTTTATTAATTCTTCTTTAGGAATATCTTTTAAAACTTCTTCAATAGCAGGTAAATAAGCATCTATTTCATGGTCTACTTCAACATCTTTAATTCTGTTTGCTAAATGGAATAATTGTATTTGGCAAATTTCTATTCCTGATGGAATTGGTTTTTCTTCAAATTTCGTTTTGATAATGCGTTCAATTTGAGAAATTTTACGCAATTCACTTTTAGTAATAATTACTAATGAAGTACCTGATTTTCCTGCACGACCAGTTCTCCCTGAACGGTGAGTATAGGTTTCTACTTCATCTGGTAATTGATAGTTAATTACGTGTGTTACATCATCTACATCAATACCTCTAGCAGCAACATCGGTAGCAACTAGCATTTGAATTTGTCTTCCTCTAAAAGACTTCATTACGCCATCTCTTTGTGCTTGAGATAAATCTCCATGTAGTGCCGCTGCACTATAACCATCTTCGATTAGTTTTTCTGCAACAGCTTGTGTGTCTCTTTTCGTTCTACAAAATACTACAGAAAAAATATCTGGGTTTGCGTCTGCTAAGCGTTTTAAAGCTTCATAACGGTCTCTTGCACTTACTAAATAAAATTCGTGAGAAACATTTTCATTACCTGAGTTTTTATGCCCCACGGTAATTTCTAGTGGTTTTCTCATAAATTCTTTAGCAATACGAGCTACTTCTTGTGGCATTGTTGCAGAAAACAACCAAGTACTTTTTTCTTTTGGAGTGTCGGATAAGATAGAAGTAATATCTTCATAGAATCCCATGTTTAACATTTCGTCAGCTTCATCAAGAACACAATAATTAATGTTTTTGATGTTAACCATGCTGCGGTTAATCATGTCTTGCATTCTACCAGGAGTAGCTACAATAATTTGAGCTCCTCTTCTTATTTGGTTGGCTTGTTCTGTAATGCTTGCGCCACCATAAATGGCAACAGTATTTAATCCTTTAATGTATTTAGAGTATAGTTTAATCTCATTCGTAATTTGAAGACATAACTCTCTTGTAGGCGATAAAATTAATGCTTGAGTGTCTCTATTTTCAGCATCAATTTTTTGAATAAGCGGAAAACCAAATGCAGCCGTTTTACCTGTTCCGGTTTGAGCTAAAGCTACAATATCAGTGTCTTTTTCCAATAATAGGGGAATCGCTTTTTCCTGTACTTCCGATGGATTTTCAAATCCAAGGTCTTTAATCGCGAGCAGAAGCGATTCATTTAGACCTAATTGTTCAAATTTATTCATAAAATATTTTAAATTGGGTGCAAAGGTATGTTTATTTAATTGGATAAACTAATTTGTTTGTGATTGATTTTCAAATAATTGAGTTTTTTTAATTGTTAGTTATGATAAAAAAAATGCTTTGGTAAAAAAAATAAAAGAATAAAATACAGTATTATTCGATACTTTTGTGAGAAATTGTTTTACAATAGATTATGTTTGAAATTATTGATGTTCTTGGAACTTTAGTTTTTGCTATTTCAGGTGCTTTAACAGCTATTTATAAAAAATTAGATTTATTTGGAGTTTATTGTATTGCATTTGTAACTGCTTTGGGTGGAGGGACATTGCGAGATGTTTTAATTGGAAACACTCCTGTAGGATGGATGCTCGATTTAAAGTATGTAGCTATCATTTTTATCGGATTTATACTGTCTCTTTTATTTAATAAGTATTTAGAAAAATTAAGAATTTCTTTATTTCTTTTCGATACTATTGGTTTTGGTGTTTTTACATTAATTGGTATTGAGAAAGGAATAGAGCATAATCTACATCCAGTAATTTGTATTGTTTTAGGTGCTTTAACAGCTACTTTTGGAGGTGTTATCAGGGATATTTTATGTAACGAAATTCCAGTTTTGTTTCGAAAAGAAATTTATGCAACTTTGAGTATTTTAGGAGGTCTTTTGTTTTTTATTTTATTGAAATGGGGTTTGGATTTAGATCTTATTTATCTGTTATCAAGCGTTTTTATTATTTCGGCTAGAATTATAGCTTTTAAATTAAACTGGAGTTTGCCTACTGGTAATGTTTTTCTAAAAAAATAAGTAACTGTTTTACAGCTTTCGCTCTGTGGCTATAAAAACTTTTTTCTTCCATGCTTAACTCTGCAAATGTTTTATTTACTTCATTTGGTTGGAAAATAGGGTCGTACCCAAAACCTTTATTTCCTTTTTTTTCTGAAATAATATGACCATTAGCAATTCCTGTAAAAAGATGTTGTTCTTGGTTTATGTTTAACGCGATAACTGTTTTAAATTGGGCCTTTTTATTAGTAAATGGTTGTAATTCATGAAGTAGTTTGTTCATGTTGTCTTCCGAATTTTTATGTTCGCCAGCATACCTTGCAGAATAAACACCTGGTGCGCCTTGTAACGCTTCTACTTCTAGACCTGTATCATCAGCAAAACAGTCGTACCCAAATTTTTCACTAACATAATTTGCTTTCAAAATAGCATTTCCTTCAATGGTTGTGGCTGTTTCAGGAATATCTTCATGGCAACCTATTTCTTCTAAACTTAGAAGAGTTATTCCTTCTGGAAGCAGTTGTTGAATCTCGGCTATTTTATTTTTATTATTGGATGCAAATACTAATTTCATAATTAACTCTTTTTGTGTTTCCATCTTTTATGTGTCCATAAATAATATTCTGGAGCTTCGTAGATTTGTTCTTCAACTTTTCTAATAAATGCTTCAGATATTTCATAATTAGGTATAGAACGAGCATCTTCTGTCATTATTTCCAAAGTGGCTTCATAATACCCTCTTTTGATTTTTTTAGTTTTTAGGAAGACAACATTCATATTGAGTCTTTTCGCTAATAATTCAGCACCAATATGTATAGGAGTTTCAATACCCATAAATTGATACCAATGCATACGGTGGGAATATTTGGGAGATTGGTCACTAGCGAATCCATAAATACCAAGAATGTTATTTCTTTGATTGTATTCCATTACCTTGATAGATTCTTTCGTGGTGATTAAATTTGCTTTGAATTTTGAACGAATTTTATGTACTAAACGATCAAAATATGTATTGGCTATTTTTTTATAGATTCCATATCCTTTGTAATGAATGTAGTAGTTCATAGAAATAAGCCATTCATAACTAGCATAATGTGCGCAGAGAAGTGCAATACTTTTATTTTTTTTCTCAAGTTCAAGGTATACATCTAAGTTAGTAATTTTAAATCTTTTTTGAATTTCTTTTTTAGAAATAGTCATCGTTTTTATCATTTCCAAAAACATATCACACATGTGAGAATAAAATTTCTTTTCTATATCTAGCCTTTCTTTTTTTGATAAAAGAGGTAAAGCTAGAGCTATATTTTCACGAACTACTTTTTTTCGGTATCCAACTACTCGATATACTAAAAAACAAATTATATCTGAAAAAAGATAGAATAGTTTAAAGGGTAAAATTGAAATAAGGTAAAGAATTGGGTAGAGTAATATATATAGTAAAAGTTGCATATTATTTTTTTACAAATATACTTCTTTAAAATCATAAGAAAATACCTAAAGTATTATTAAATTTACAGAAAAAAAGACTAAAGATGGATATGATTTTAATAGCTATCATCGGAGTAACGGCTTTGATAAGTTATAAAGGGTTTAGTGATTATGATTTTTTTCGTAAATACGAACTTCATATAGGAAGAATTCGAGCTGGAGAGCAAATTAGAATGATTACTTCTGGATTTTTACATTTAGATTTCATGCATTTATTATTTAACATGATTACGCTTTATTTTTTCGCGCCTTATGTAATTCGTTTTATAGGAGATATTTACTTTTTATACGTTTATTTTGGAAGTATGATTACTGGTAGTTTGTTAACCTTGTATTTACATAAGGATGATTATTCCTATCGTGCTATTGGTGCTTCTGGAGCGGTAATGGGGGTGATTTACGCCTCTATTCTATTAGATGTAGATCAACAAATGCTGTTTTATGGCTTTATTCCAGGATATATTTTTGGTATTGGTTATTTGTTTTATTCTATTTATGGGATAAAAGCGAAAAGAGATAATATAGGTCATACCGCACATTTTGGAGGAGCAATAGGAGGTTATTTAATTACACTTATGAGAGAACCTTCTCTTTTTGAGACAAATACGAAAATTATTGTATTGTTAATGGTTCCAATTGCTATATTATTCTATATGAATAAGGCAAACAAACTCTAGTTTGGCACGTCTTTTGAATAAATAAACAAAAAACAATAATATGAAAAAGCAAATTTTAACCTTAGTATTAGTAGTAACAACCATGATGAGTCAAGCACAAGAAAACAGAATTATTCAAGCCCCTCAGGTAACAGTTTCTGGGGAAGGAAAAATAAAAGTTACTCCAGATGAAGCTATCATAACGGTAGGAGTGGAGTATTCTGGTTCAGATGCTAAAGAAGTAAAGAAAAAGAATGATGAAACTGTAGATTTAGTTATTAAAACAATTAAAGGTAAAGGAATTTCGGTCTCTGATTTTCAAACCCAACAAGTTTCTTTGTATAAGAATTACGATTATCAAACAAAAAAGAATACTTATGTAGCCAGTCAAACTATAAAAATTCATTTAAAAGATTTGTCAAAATATGAAGCGGTTATGATGGATTTAGTAAATAGTGGTATTAATCAAATTCAAGGAGTAGAGTTTAAATCTTCTAAAATGAAACATTACGAAACTGAAGCTAGAAAAAAAGCAGTTTTAGATGCTAAAATGAAGGCAGAAGATTATGTTTCGGTATTAGGACAAAAAATAGGAAAAGCAATTTTAATTTCTGATACAACACAACCAAGTTATCCACAACCAATGTACAGAAATGTGATGGCAAAAGGTTTAGAAATGGATGCTGCTAATGAAACGTTAGCAATTGGTGAAATTGAAATTACGGCAAGTGTAACAATTAGTTTTATTTTAGAATAAATAATAGAAATACAATAAATAAAAAAAGCATCAAGAAATTGATGCTTTTTTTGTGGGGAGAGCAGGATTCGAACCTGCGAAGGTTTCCCAGCAGATTTACAGTCTGCCCTCGTTGGCCGCTTGAGTATCTCCCCAGCCTGTGTCGCTACTTTGACTTAGCGATTGCAAATATAATACAGTTTTTAATACTTGCAAATAAAAAATCAGCTATTTTTTTAATAATTTTATAACTGTTTGTAAATGAAAAGTATAAAAAAATCTCCTTAAGGAGATTTTTTTATTTTTTGAGGTAATACTATAATTATAAGCCTAAAAGTTCTCTAACTTTTGTTTTTAATTCATCACCTCTTAAGTCTTTTGCAACGATATTTCCTTTTTCATCTAAAATAAATGTAGCTGGAATACTTTCCACATGGTATAGTTTTGCAATTGGTTCTTCCCAATGTTTTAAATTAGATATATGATTCCATACCAAACCATCTTTTGCAATTGCTTCTTTCCATTTATTTCCATCTTTATCCAATGAAACACCTATAATGTTTAATCCTTTTTCGTGTAATTCATTGTATAAGGCTACTACATTAGGATTCTCTACTCGACAAGGTTTACACCAAGAAGCCCAAAAATCGATGATGGTTACCTTTCCTAAAGACTCTTTTAAAGAAATTGTTTTTCCTTCTGGTGAAGGCGCACTAAAATCTGGTGCAGGAGCTCCTACTTGTACTGCGGCATCTGTTTCAGTAGTTGTTTTTGTTTCAGTAGTTGTCGCAGAATCGATAGCCTGTTTAATTTTTTTGCCTACTTTAGTATCTAATAATGATTTGTCAAATTTTTCATAATACCCTTTTGCTTCCTCTGGTGTACAACCACCGCCCATAAGCATACTTTCTAATAATAGAGCAGAAACATAAGCTTTAGGATTTGAAGTAATAAAAGCGATATAAGTCTCCTTAATGTCTTTTTGAGTTTTTTCTTGTATAACCGCAAAATCTTTCATGATTTGATTAATTGTAGCGGTATCTTGAGTCATTTGCGCATTCTTTATTTTTTCGCTATTTATTTTTTTGAAATTTTCAATTTCTTTTGTAGCTTGAGTTGCTTTATCATTAAATTCTTGAAATTTTGTATTATTATAGGTGCCACCAATTTTTGATTTGTGAATACTATCATTATCAAATTCAATTTCTGTTTTGCCTTCTTCTAAAATAATGGGTAAGGCTAACATTCCATTTTCAGGTTTTATATAAGCAACGTCTAAACCAACTGTTTCTCCTTTAAATTCAAATTTGTTGTTTTCTACAATTGCTGTATCTTTTGCAATTGGCATTCCCTTGTCATCTTGTAATTCTAAAATTAATTTTTTACCATTTTCAAGACCTTTAACAGTCCCAGTAATTTGATATTCATTTTCTAAAGCTTTCTCACAAGATGTAAATGCAAAAGCTGTAACTAGTAATACTAAAATTTTCTTCATTTATAATTTTGTCATTTAATTTTAAGCAAATGTATTTAAATAAATACACTATTATAGTAATTTAGATTTAAAATTTTCATAAAAAAATCAGGTACTTAGACCTGATTTTTTATGAAAAATAGTTTTTATTTTAATGTTGAAGGGCAAACATAATTAGTCAAAGAAATATTCGTATTTCTAATGCCTGCCATTCCTTTTTCTACATTTATCATATTGTGATAGCCTCTAGATTTCATTATTGAAGCCCAAATTACTGAACGATACCCACCTGCACAATGTACGTAAAAAGGATCTTCTTTTGGTATTTCAGCTAAATGATCATTAATAAAGTCTAAAGGAATGTTAATAGCATTTTCTACATGTTCTGCCGTAAATTCTCCTGGTTTTCTTGCATCGACTACAATTGCTTTTTCATAATTTGAAGCAAAGACTTCTGGAGTAATTGAAGTAATAGAATCAACTTCATATCCTTCTTTCTTCCACGCCTCCATACCTCCATTTAAATATCCTAAAGTGTTGTCAAAGCCTACTCGAGATAAACGGGTTACCGTTTCTTCTTCTTTTCCTTCAGGAGTTATTAGTAAAATAGGTTGTTTCACATCTCGTATTAATGCGCCTACCCATGGTGCAAATTGACCATGTAAACCAATAAAAATTGAATTTGGAACATGTTCTTTAATATAATCATATTCATTTCTTACATCCAAAATTACGGCTTCAGTTTGATTTGCAATTGCTTCAAATTCTTTAGGAGTAAGAGGTTTATTTGCCTTTTCTTTCACTGAATCTAGACTTTCGTAGCCCTCAATATTCATCAATACATTTTGAGGAAAATAGGCAGGAGGAGGCAATAATCCATCAAGAAGTTCGTTTTTAAACTCTTCTAATGTCATATCGGCTCTTAATGCATAGTTTGACTTTTTTTGGTTTCCTAAGGTATCTGTTGTTTCTTTACTCATGTTTTTTCCACAAGCACTTCCCGCACCATGATTTGGATATACAATTAAAGAATCTTCTAGCGGCATAATTTTGCTTCGAAGCGATTGAAATAAGTATTCTGCTAATTTCTCTTGTGTTAAATCGGCTACTAATTTTTGTGCCAAATCAGGTCTGCCCACGTCACCAATAAATAAGGTATCACCTGTTATAATACCATGATTTTTACCATTTTCATCTGTAATTAAATAGCAAGTGCTTTCTAAAGTGTGTCCTGGTGTGTGTATGGCTTTTATAGTATACTTACCAATGGTAAACTCTTGATCGTCTGTTGCAATGATAGCTTCAAAATTTGGTTTAGCAGTTGGTCCATACACTATTTTTGCACCTGTTTTTTGGGCTAAATCTAAATGTCCAGAAACAAAATCTGCGTGAAAATGAGTTTCAAAAATGTATTTTATAGTAGCATTATCTTTTTTGGCTCTTTCAATATAAGGTTCTACTTCTCTTAGAGGATCGAATATAGCAGCTTCTCCATTATTCTCAATATAATAAGCAGCATGGGCAATACAACCCGTATATATTTGTTCTATTTTCATGTCAAATAAAATTTTATGACTACAAATCTACAAATAATATATTTTAATGGAGGTAACCTTAGTTACATTAATTCTTTACCAGTAATGATTATGGCCATTGCCAAGACAAAATAAGCAAACCCTTTTTTTAATTGCACTTCATCAATGTATTTACTAATGTAAGTTCCCGTAAAAATGCCTATCATTGAAATAATAGAGAAAGGAATTAAGAAATTCCAATGAATGTCTATATTTTGTAAATCTCCCAAAAAACCAATTAGCGAATTCATTGCAATAATAAACATAGAGGTGCCTACCGCTTTTTTCATTGGTAACTTAGCTATTAATAATAACGATGGAATGATTAAAAATCCTCCGCCAGCACCTACTAAACCAATAATGATACCAATGCAAATATTTTGAATAATGATTTTAATCAAATACTGTTTCTGAGTTACTTCTTTGAGGTTTATTTTTGTTTTTTTAATCATTGATAATGCGGCAAAAAGCATGATTAATGCAAACAAAAGCATCAAGAATGTGTTTTTGGTTAGAATAATATCATTTTTTTGAAAAATAACACTTGGAATATTCGGAACAATATATTTACGTGTCATAAAGACACCTATAAAAGAAGGAATAGCAAAGATAATTCCGGTTTTAATATCAACTAATTTCTTTCTATAATTTAGTGTAGCACCAAAAGCAGAAGATGTACCCACTACAAAAAGAGAATAGGCCGCACTTACAACAGGATTGTATCCTAGTACATACACTAATAATGGAACGGTAAGTATAGAGCCACCACCACCTGTTAATCCTAAAATAATTCCAATAAAAAATGCGCCTAAATACCCTAATAATTCCATTAAATAAATATTATTTCTATTTTATTTCTATGAAGTTTTATTTTTCCTTGTAATTCTAAACTCTTCAATAATCTAGAAATAACAACTCTAGAAGTATGCATGTCATAAGCAATTTGTTGATGTGTATTATTAATTTCTGTGCTTCCGATTACTTTAGCTTTATCTGTTAAATATTTATACAAGCGTTCGTCTAAGTTCATAAAAGCAAGTGTATCTATTGCTTCGAGCATTTCGTTTAAACGAATAGTATAACTTTCAAAAACAAAATTTCTCCATGTTTTGTATTTTGTTAGCCATTCTTCCATTTTTTCAACAGGAATCATAAGCATAGCTCCGTCATTTTCTGCAATAGCTCTAATTTTACTTTTGGATTTACCCATGCAGCAGGTTAATGTCATGGCACAAGTATCACCCCGTTCTAAAAAATAAAGTAGTAACTCGTCTCCATTTTCATCCTCACGTAGAATTTTAATAGCACCTTGTAATAAAAGAGGCATTGATTTAATGTAATCACCTATTTCAATTAGATAATCATCGGCTTTAAATTCTTTATATGTAGCTACTTTTTCAATGTCTTGTAGCAATTCTTCTTCAAAAATATAACCGTAAGCTTGTTCTAAAACTTCTTTCATTCCAGATTTTTTGTAAAGATACATTTTATATTAAATTGAAGTATGTTACTTTTGTTACATAAGTAAAAAAGCCGATTCAAATGTATTTATTGAATCGGCTTTTTTTATAGAGAAGTATCTATTTTATAGGTCACTGTGAGGTTCAAGACATATTGTATTCCAATTTCTGACTTAGCAACATCAATTATTTTATCAAAACCTGATAAGGGTACACCATCATAATAAAAAGTAGTGTTTTTTCGAGCTATTTTTTGAATAAAATTCTGACTTTGAGATCGGTTTCTGTAATAAGTTTCAACATCAGCACTTTCATAAGCTTGGTATTTTTTGTACTGTGTTTTTGGAAAAAATATGGAAAATTCTTCTTGTGCATTGGGTGTACCCACTAATTTTTTCTTAAGCGCATGTATGTATTGTTCTTTTTTTTCATGGGCTATTTTCATAGCTTCTTCAAATAAGTCAAGATGAATTTTCATTGCATCATTATTTGCATAATCTACTTTTATAATGTCATAAATACTATATTTAGATGCTTTGGTAATTATGTTTTCTATTTCAGTTAAATTTTTACTGGTAATAATGATGTTCTTTTTTACTTCAAAGCCTTTTAAAAATTCTGTTGCATTGTTTCCAGAAATATCATAATCATATATTTTAGTTTGTGAAATAAAATCTACATAAATAGCTTCTTTTTTTATGTTCATTTGTGCTAAATCTTTTGTAAAAGAATCAATTCTTTTATTTAATGTTGCATGACAGTCTTGAACTGTAGTTGCTTCTTCATTGGTGCCCAATACCAAAGTAAAATAATCAGCTTTATTATTTAAAAGTATTTTTACAGATACATTTAATTGATTTTCATTAATTTGGGTTGTGCTGCCTTTGGTGTAATTTTTTGATGTTTCATAGGAATTGTTGCCATAAACTTGATTGCCACTAATTTGTGATTGTAAAGAACAACCCCAAAAAACCATTAAAAGAGTAACATAGTTTTTCATAATTATATTTTTTTAAAATTTTGTTAAGCAAACCTAATAGCTATTGTAAAAAATATTTTGGTATACTTACTGTAATCTTACTGTAATGTTTTTTCAGTACTTTTACAGTGGTTTTACAGTATTGTTTTTATTTAATATTATAGTTTTACCAAAGATTTATGACCAGTATGGAAGTGTTTTATAAATTAAAAGATAGTGTTTTACAACACTACAAAAAGCGCTATCCTTATTTTAATGGAAATTGGAAAACGTTTAGTTCGCAAGATATTGTAAACCTTATTGAAGATGTTGAAGAAAAATGCAAAGCTAGCGTTAGTGAAAAATGGATTTACACCCATTTAAAACCAGAAACCAATGAAAAGTTACCACGAAAGGATATGCTGGATATTTTTTCACAGTATGTGGGTACAGCTAGTTGGGATGCATTTCAATACGAATACAAACGATTGGAGAGTAGTATTGTTACTGAAAAACCTAAGCTATCAAAAAGGATTCTGATTATATATGGAAGTATATTTGGAATTCTTTCTTTGATAGTAATCGGGTTATATTGGCAAATCCAAAGAAAAACAGTAGAAACGAAAACGATTCGTTTGGAAGAAAAATTTACACAAGACACTGTTGTTTCTCAGGTTACAAAAGTGTATCTTATTGATCACAAAAAGGAAGAAGAAATTGAAATAAAAAATTCTAAAATAGAAGTCAATAAGGAAGCGAAAGTAGTGGTGAAAAGCCCTTTTTATAATGAAAAAACTATCGACTTAAAAGAAAACCCTGAAGTAAAAAAAATAGTTTTAGAGCCTAATGATTATGCCAATATTTTACAAGGATTTATTAAAAGTGATCTAAAAGATTGGGCAACGAGAAAAGAACAATTACAAAAGATTTTGCATGATGATATTGAAGTTATCGTAATGTTACCCAATAATTTAGGATCAGAATATTTTAATAAGGCAGAATTCTCTCAGAAAGTAATTATTCCAACAGCTTCACTAAAAAAAATGAAAATTGTAGAAGTGAAAAATGCTGAAAATAACCAAATTATTTTTATTCGATTAATTCAAGAATAATGAAAAAAACGATATACATCTTTCTTTTTTTTAGCGTTTCATTTTATATGAAAGGTCAGAGTAATGCTGTAACCAATGTGAATAGAAATATAGCAACTCAATTTTCGAAACCAGCTGTTTTAGCCTATCAAAAGCAAGCAGAAAAAACGATAATCGATTTTTATAATTACTTAAATTTATATTCTGAAACAACTCATGACAAAGATTTAACAGAAGAAATAGATGCGAGTATTATTAATTTGTTTTTAAATACTAACATTCCATTAAAAAATATTTTACAATCTTCCGATAATGTAATTACTTTAAAGCAATTTATTGTTGAATGCCATCAGAATGAAAAAGTGTTTAAATTTCTAGCATGTAAAGAAAATAAAGTATCCGATTCTTATTTTGAATTACTATACGAAATTGAAGTTTCTGAAAATGATAGCACAACCAAACACTTAATCCAACAAAAAGTTTATTTTTTTCCTAGCGAAAAACACTTTGGTACCACAACAAAAAATGTGTGGCAATTAAAATTAGGAGAAATGTTATGAAATATAATTCTTTGAACTTTCACAAACATACCTTTTGCGAGTTTCAAGAAGTGACTTTCTCAGCAATAGAATCGTTACAACAAAGTTATAAAAGTAAATCGGGTAGTAGTTATTATTTTACAGAAAAAGGAGTGTATCGAGTTTCAAATCATTGGGGAAGAGCTGCAAATTGCAGGTGGCGTTTAAAAAGTGATAATATTAAAGTGAATAATACAAAGGCGAAAATTGGATATGCACTTTGGACCGATTTTTACCCCAATAATGATAAAGACAAACTGTTTTATATTGAAGTTAACTGGCTTACCAAAGAGGTTACTTTTCAACATAAAAAAAATCCGAATTATCAATCTAATTTCATTGTCAGAGATGCTTTGGCTACAGCCAAAAGAATACAGCAGGTAAAAGAAGTGTTAACGGAAGAACTTTGGGCAAAACACCTTGTTTTTAAAGACATACATATTTTGCGCGAACAAGTTATTACAAAATTACTTGAAACAAATGACACGTTTATTAGTATCAAACAACATTATTTGTAATGGGAAGAAGAAATGAAACCAATCGAAAAGCACATAAAAAGAAAGCCGACGATAAAAAGAACAGAGAAAAGGAAGCAAAAAATGCTTTAAAAGAAAAAAAGAAAGCAATTTTAACTAAATTCAATCAAGATAAAGATGAGTCAGGACCAACTCCAATTTCTTCATAGAGAAATACAAACCATTATCGATGCAATGGCTGGAAAAGAATATAAAACGGCCAATAATAAACTAGTTATAATCAGAGAGATTGTTGAAGAATTAATGGATACCACTCCAGATGATGCCCTGTTAGTTGAATTTAGTAAATATCAGGTCGTATTACAGCATTTGCAAAAGAAGATTAATCAAGCAGAATAAAACAAGTCATTATTACGTTACTTATTTTAATGCACTATTGTAGCAAAAAATAGTTTCTTTAACTAAAAATTAATAAACGTTATTCTTTTTGCTATCTAAGATTTAGTACCTTTATACTACAAAAAAATGCTACACATTACACTTTTATGTAAGCAATTTTTAAATCTAAATCTTACCTATAAAATAAATTTAAGCAATTGAAAAAGAATATATATAGTAGTGGGTTTCAGTTTACCAAATTTGAAGCCCCTTTTCAAACTCCTTTTGATAGATTATTTCCTATTTTCAAGGAATTAATAACGCATACTTCAGGTGATTTTGATGAAGCGATTGATTGGTTACGCCAATTAGATGAAGAATATCAATTAACTACTCCTGAATATACGATAGACGATTTTATTGAAGATTTAAAGAAAAAAGGATACATCAGAGAGGAAGTAAAACCCGATGGTTCTGGTGGAATGGCAATTACAGCAAAAACAGAAAGAGCCATAAGACAACATGCCTTAGAACAAATTTTTGGAAATTTGAATAAAGCGGGTTCAGGAAATCATAAAACGAAACAATCAGGAAAAGGAGATGAACACACAGGAGATTTGAGAGCCTTTCAATTTGGAGATGCAATTGAACAAATTTCCTTAACCGAAAGTCTTAAAAATGCCCAAGTAAATAATGGGGTAGGCGAATTTAAATTAACGGAACAAGATTTGGTTGTTGAAGACACACACCACAAATCGCAAATGAGTACTGTTTTAATGATTGATATTTCTCATAGTATGATACTTTATGGAGAAGATCGCATTACACCTGCTAAAAAAGTAGCAATGGCTTTAGCCGAACTTATCACAACGCGTTACCCAAAAGACACCTTAGATATTTTAGTTTTTGGTAATGATGCCTGGACAATCCAAATTAAAGATTTACCGTATTTACAAGTTGGTCCTTATCATACAAATACCGTAGCAGGGCTACAATTAGCCATGGATATTTTAAGAAGAAAAAGGAATACCAACAAGCAAATTTTCATGATTACAGATGGTAAACCCAGTTGTGTAAGAGAAAAAAATGGCGAATACTACATGAATAGTAACGGTTTGGATCAATATATTGTAGATAAGTGTTATAATCAGGCTGCGCAAGCTCGAAAATTACACATTCCAATTACTACTTTTATGATTGCAAGAGATCCTTACTTACAAAAATTTGTCAATTATTTTACAGAAGCTAATCAAGGAAAAGCATTTTATACGGGTTTGAAAGGGCTAGGTGAAATGATTTTTGAAGATTATGAAACCAATAGAAAGAAGAGAATTCGTTAGAGAATAATTAGTACTTAGTTATCAGCCGTCTGTTCGAGCGCAGTCGAGAACAATTTAATTTCAAAAATTTATAAATGAAGCTATTTCTTTTGTTTATTTTATTTCTAATTTCAAACATAACTTTTAGTCAAAAGGATTCTCTTTCTTTTGAAATGGAAGTTTACAATCGCCATTTTGATTTACCAAAGCCTATACTTCCCGAATACAGAATCTTTGAAGGTGTACAATTAAATGTCATTTGGGAGTGTTTAATAACGTTAGAAATCATGCACCATATAAAAGAAGATATTGATTTTACTGATGTGAGAAACCAAGTGTTTGATAGGTTAAAACAAATGAGTTCAATTTTAGCACACGAAGGAATTTTTCTGTATTTAACAAGTGGATTAGATTGCTCCTATCATGCTGCTGAAAATAATAGAAATTTTAAAGAAACTAAAGAGTTACAAATATGCGTTGGTGATTGTATAACACCATCTGGATATAGTGAAGGAAAAGAGATATTTAATAAAATGACGAAGAATATTCAAAATACACTACAAAAATAATAGCGATTCAAAACAGTAATATATTATGAAAGAAATAAAAACCTTAGGTGAATTAAAAAAAACAGGATACCAACCTATAACCATAAAAGACGAATTACGAAAAAACCTTCGTCTTAAAATTAAAGCAGGAGAAACTACTTTTGAAGGACTTCACGGTTATGAAAACACCGTAATTCCAGAATTAGAACGTGCTATTTTATCGCGACATAATATTAATTTATTAGGACTTCGCGGTCAAGCCAAAACCAGATTGGCACGCAAAATGGTTGAATTATTAGACGAGTATATTCCAGTAGTGGCTGGTTCAGAAATTAACGATGATCCATTACAACCTATTTCTCGTTTTGCCAAAGAGCTACTAGCGGAAAAAGGAGATGACACTCCTATTACTTGGTTACATAGAAATGAACGCTTCTTTGAAAAATTAGCTACTCCAGATGTTACAGTAGCCGATTTAATTGGGGATGTAGATCCAATTAAAGCTGCCAATTTAAAATTAAATTATGCCGATGAACGCGTTATTCATTTTGGAATGATTCCAAGAGCACACCGTTGCATTTTTGTTATTAATGAATTACCCGATTTACAAGCACGCATTCAGGTGGCTTTATTTAATATTTTACAAGAAGGCGACATTCAAATTAGAGGTTTTAAACTGCGTTTACCTGTAGATGTACAATTTATTTTTACAGCTAATCCAGAAGATTATACCAATAGAGGTAGTATTGTAACACCTTTAAAAGATAGAATTGGTTCCCAAATTTTAACTCATTATCCTGAAAATATTCAAATTGCGAAAACCATAACGGCTCAGGAAATTAAATTAGACCATGACCAAGATATCCTTGTTTATGTGCCAGAACTAGCAAAAGACTTGTTAGAACAAGTGGTTTTTGAAGCACGCGAAAGTGAATTTGTTGATAGCAAAAGCGGTGTTTCTGCACGATTGAGTATTACTGCTTATGAAAATTTATTGGCTACTGCAGAACGTAGAGCATTAATTAATAATGAAGATAAAACAACCGTTCGTTTATCTGATTTTATGGGAATTATTCCAGCTATTACTGGAAAAGTTGAACTAGTATATGAAGGAGAGCAAGAAGGTGCAGCAACCGTTGCTCAATATTTAATCGCAGATGCAGTAAAAACATTGTTTCCAAAGTATTTTCCAAAAATTGAAAAACTAGAGAAACCCAATGAAGAAAATGCTTACACCAATTTACTAGAGTGGTTTTTTAATGAAAGTGGTTTTGAATTATTAGACGATTTTACCAACGAAACCTATCAAGAAACACTTCAAAATATAACTCCACTTCAAGCTATAATAGATAAATACCAACCAACCATTGCGAAAAAGGATGTCTATTTCTTAAAGGAATTTTTACTTTGGGGATTAGTAGCTCATGATAAATTATCTAAAAATCGTTTCCAAAAAGGATATCAATACCGAGATTTATACAGTAATTTCATTAATAAATTGTAAGACAAAACGGTAAATAGAAAGACCTGCAATTTTAGTATTCTTTTTAAAATTGCAGGTTGCTTTTTGAAATAAAAATTATTTTTTTCTTTAAATAGTGATAAATCATTAACTTTTTTAAATAAATTATAGTTTTTCGTAAAGAAAATAAAGCGAATTATAGATAGCTTTTCAAATCATTTTTTTAAATTTGAGAAACAACAAAAACAAATCATGACTGAGAAAAAAGAATATCGTCAAAAAATCTTTCAGCACTTAGATGGATTAGTTACTGCTCCAGTAGCCATGGCACTCTACAAGAAAGGCATTTGCAAAGTAATTTTAGAAAAGGAAAAAGTAACTTTATCTGAGTTAACCAAAGAATTTAATGCAAATGATGGGTATCTAAATATAGCAGTCAGAACGTTAGCTTCTCAAGGTTTTTTAGAATATACTTTAGATAATAAAGAAAATACCATTACCATTCAAAGTAATGCTAAATCGGCATATGCTTTTTCTTTATTTCCGTTATATCAGGATGTGGTACACTTATTAAATGAAACAGAATTATTTACTTCTGTTCGTATTGCAACAAATTTTATTCCACAATTGAATGCTATTTTTTCAAAGTTTAAAAATAATTTTGAGATTCAGTTTTCAGAGAATCAGGAAGAAAGAGCAATTCAAGAACAAATTTTAACACATATTGAAGGTTATTTAGTAGCACCAATTGTTGTTAGTTTAGGAATGACAGGTATGTTTCATAAATATTTTATGGAAACTTCATTCAGAGCAGAAGAATTTCATCGTGAACCTGAAGTATTCAAAGTTATTCTCGATTTTTTTGCTCATTTAAATTGGTTTACTGAAAAAAATGGCAATTATCAATTTACTGAAACTGGCTTGTTCTTTGCGAAACGAGCAACAGCTTATGGAGTAACAGTTTCTTATTTACCAATGTTTAAAAAAGTAGAAAACTTATTATTTGGTAATCCAAAGAGTTTGCGAGAAATTGCTCCACATGAAGATGAAATCCATGTGAATAGAGAAATGAATGTTTGGGGAAGTGGTGGTGCACATGCTACTTACTTTAAAGTAATTGATGATATTATTATCGAATTATTTAACAAACCTATAAATGAGCAACCCAAAGGTATTTTAGATATGGGTTGTGGCAATGGAGCCTTTTTACAGCATATTTTTGAAGTGATTGAACGTCAAACTGTAAGAGGGAAATTTTTAGAAGAATATCCTTTATTTTTAGTAGGAGCTGATTACAATCAGGCAGCATTAAAAGTTACAAGAGCCAATTTAATTAAAGCTGATATTTGGGCAAAAGTGATTTGGGGAGATATTGGTAGACCTGATCTATTAGCTAAAGATTTGGAAGAAAATTACACTATCGATTTGAAAGATTTACTTAATGTACGAACTTTTTTAGACCACAACCGAATTTGGGAAGAACCTAAAGAGATAAAAATGGACAGAATCAGTATTTCTACCGGAGCTTTTGCACATAGAGGGGAAAGAATGGATAACAATAGGGTAGAAGATAACTTATTGCAACATCTAAAAAAATGGTCTCCTTATGTACAAAAATATGGATTATTAATTATTGAATTGCATACGATTTCCCCTCAATTAACAGCTCAAAATTTAGGAAAAACAGCAGCGACAGCTTATGATGCTACACACGGTTTTTCAGATCAGTTTATTGTTGAAATAGATGTGTTACACAATATGGCAGCTGAAGCTGGTTTGTTCCCAGAGCCTTTGTATTTTAAGAAGTTTCCAAGTACAGATTATGCTACTGTAAGTATCAATTTATTAAAAGGACATTAAATTCGTATGAAATCTTGTTTTTGTGGCTCAGGAAATCCTTTTGAAGTTTGTTGCGAACCTTTTTTACAGGGTACCAAAATTCCTCTATTTCCTGAACAACTCATGCGTTCGCGATATACGGCTTATGTAGTTCAAAATGCAAGTTATTTATTGAATACAACGCATGTGTCGCAACGAAAATTATATTCTAAAAATGAAATTT
Source organism: Flavobacterium sp. J27 (assembly GCF_004303025.1). Lineage (GTDB taxonomy): Bacteria > Bacteroidota > Bacteroidia > Flavobacteriales > Flavobacteriaceae > Flavobacterium. The sequence continues at coordinate 70,815 of NZ_PJQW01000010.1, forward strand.
TAAAATGGGCTAAAGCCAATACTTGGGTCAAGCTAGAGGTAATTCGAGCTGATAAAGCTATAGTAGAGTTTAAAGCCTATTATTTAGATGAAAGATTACAACCTCAAATACATCATGAAAAATCTACGTTTAAACAAGAAGCAGGGAAATGGTTTTATGTTGACGGACAATTTTACTAAAATTTTAAAATAACATCATAGTATTCATGATGTTTTTTAAATTCTTTTACCCCTTCTTTAAATGTTAAATAAGGATTGTTGTAGTGCTCATGATTCATTTTACTTATTTTATACATATAATGAAAATGACGTGTCAATTCTTTCCATCCATAAAATAAAGAATGTTTTGGGTCGTATATATGTGTAGGTTCACTTAACGCACCATTTATTTCCACAATTTCAAAATTTGATCCTTTTTCTAATTGTTCATAGCTTTCAAACATAATGTCCATTCGTCCAAAGTAAAAACCATTAATTTCGGAACAAATTGTATTGAAAGTATCGATGAGTTGTGGAGTAATATAATGACTAGAATCGATAAATTTTGAACCTCTACAATGGTTACCATAAGGCACTAGATTGCGCTTTTCACCATCAGCCAAAACCTCTTGCATTTTTTCTTGTAACTCGTTCTTTAAAACAGGAATTTGAAAGGCATAGCGCGGATTTTGTAAAAGTAATTCTTCAATAGTATTTTTTCCATTTCCAGTTATAATTAAAAATTCTTTTTCAACAATCCCAGTAATAGTTCCTTTTTCTTGATTTGGGTAACGCACATAAAAAAGCCCTATTTCTTTTGTATAAGGAATTAAATTTTGAATAAGATAATTAAAATCTGCTTTTTTATGATAGGCAGCCAGTTCTTTTTCATCGGTAATTCTTTTTACTGCAGTGCCTCTTAAACCTACATCAGGTTTGGCAATAAACGGAAAGACAATTTGTGCTGTCTCACAAGCTTTACTAATGGTTTCAAAGGATTGGTCTTGTTGTATTAAAACGGTTTTTGGATAATATTTTTGTGGAATTAAATCATAAATTTCTTTCTTTGATTCCATCAAAAAACCACCATTTCTAATGGTAGGATTAGAAGCATTAAAATAAAAAAAAGATTGGGTACGCAACACATAATAAATGTATTGGAAATAAACAGGAATGTATACAATTTGGTAAGGCCAATATTCCCAATGTGTTATTTTATGTAAGCGTAATTTTATCTTATTCATGATTCTAAGAGATCAATATAATGTATTTCATTTTTTTCCAAATGGTCGACAACTTGTGTAATACTTACGGTTTTAAGAATATTATTTCTATTAATTTGTAAACCAAACTCTGTATTTTCATTTTCTGTAAATTGATGAAAATGGCATAATTTTTCAGCTGTAATTGAAGTGGTTTCCTCCAAAAAATTAAAAAACCATTGGGATCTTTCTGCTCTGATTTCTTTGGAATATAAAGTAGATGATGACCATATATATGCTTTGTTAGTATCTAATTCGATATCACTTTTCGCTACTCCATCCCATTGCAATTGATGTAATTTTTTATTTTCAAAAAGAACAATAGTAAAAGGTTCAATACCTTCTAAAGAAATTGTTTGCCAAGTTTCTAACACATTTGGAGAGGCTATTAAATCGATAACAATAAGCCCTCTGCTTTTTCTGTAGTGCGCTTTTGGAATATGCTTTTCTTGAGCACCATTTAATAAAACTACTGTTGCTGTATTTGATTTGGCAAACCAAGTTCCACCCCCTTTTTGATCTTTAGGAAAGGTAATTTTATAATTATTTATGGTATACTCTTTTGGAGGAATAGCCCTAGGTCTTGCGATTTGTTCATCTCGATTAGAGGTAAGGCAATAACCAGTAGATAAAGGCACGTAGGTTACTGTACACATTGCGATTTATATTCTAAAGTAGATTTGGCAATACCAAAATTATCGGGTAAAATTATGTTTTTGTATTTCATTACTGCTACTTTAATCAAAGCTTGATGATGAATACTATGTTCTAGGTTGTAAAGTAATTCTCTGAAATAGTTTGTAGGAATTCTAAAGTTTGCTTTTTGCATACCATCTTCTAGAAATAAATCTTTATTTGGTAGATTGATAGTATTTAAAATGTTTGTGATGGCATTTTTAGCTTCGATTATAGAACTTTGTATCGCTAAATTTCGTTTCCTTTTATCATAATTAATTACACCTAAATCATAATTTTCGGTTAAGCATTGATATAATTCTATAATATGACGTGTGTGTTCGCCTATAGTAGCATTGCTTAATTCTGAATTACAAAAGGTGTATTTTTCAGCGTCTAGTTGATCTAATAATGTCACAATTTCTAGGAAATTTCTCTGAATAGCTGGTACAAGCATATAGTGTTAGAATAAATTATTTATTAGGAATAAATTTTATAGAAACCGAATTCGTACAATAGCGTTTTCCAGTTGTTTCTTGCGGGCCATCGTCAAAAACATGCCCTAAATGGCCACCACATTTGGCACACATTACTTCGGTACGAATCATACCAAAACTAGTATCTTTTTCATAGATGACAGATCCAGGAACGGCTTGGTCAAAAGAAGGCCAACCGCAGTGTGATTCATATTTTGTATCTGAGGTAAATAATAAATTGTCACAAGCAGCACACACATAATTCCCTTTTTCAAAATGATCCCAATATTCTCCTGTATAAGGGCGTTCGGTTCCTTTTTTTCTTAAAACATCATATTCTTGGTCGGAAAGTTTTGCTTTCCATTCTGCTTCAGTTTTTTTAATTTCTGGTTCCATAACTTTTTTATTTTGAGCTAATATAACTTGCAATACTAACAAAAATAATAAAATAAATATTTTTTTCATAGTGATACTTTTTAGTGTAAAATGTAAAATACTAAAATAAAATTAATTTACTTTTTCTCAATTGTTTTCCAATTTTTATCGGCATTAGGTAACAATGTTGCTTCTTCTTTATTCCAAAGTTTTAATGTATTTGTTAGATATTTATTATAAAACAAATACAATTTGTTGTTAATTATTTTAAAAGTCTTTGGATCTACTTCCACTTTTTCACCAGATTTACCTATAGCATAAGCACACCAGCCACCATATTGAGGTTTGTACATATTACTATTCTTTTCAAAAGCTTCTTTATGACTTTGGGAAGCAAAAAAATAAGTAACACCGTTTTCATTTACACTAAAAGCCTCTTTTCCTTTTATTGCTTTATGATCTTGAAAATAAGCCACTACATCATAACCCTCTACAGCAATTTTATTGTTACTAAGATTCAAGTTACCAATGTTTTGCTGAGCATAAATAAAGGTACTTGTTAAAGAGAATAAAAATAAATATACAATTTTTTTCATAGGATTTGTAATTAAATTCTATGCAAATGTATTTTTTAATTTACTTTACGAATGTCAGCTACTTAACACGAATGTATTTTTAGGTATTTATTTCTAAATCTTTTAAATATTCTTCATACTCGTAGAAGAAACGCTCAAAGGCATCCATTTTTTCATAAAAGAAGTTAAAAGTTTTTTCCCAACTATCTTTGTTATTAATACTAACATCTGTTTTTTCCACCCAAATACGACTCACTTCTTTGCCGTTTTCTAAATAGAAATGAGGCTCAAAAATAGCATCTTCCAGAAAATCTTCAAGTAAAATAGTTTTTAAAGAATATACTTTTTCATAATAAATCGTTCTTTTATCATCGTCTTTTGGCTCTATTTCCAATAAAACTTGTGCTTTTTTGTTGTCTATATGAAATTTAAAGCTAAAGTCTTTAATTTTAGTGTTATACAAAAGCCATTTTCTTGGATAAGCTTCTGCAAAGGCAGTCCAAAACGACTTTTTTAATTGTAATGTTTCTTCTTTACTATACATTCTTTATTAAATTTTATATAATTTGAAAAAATTAGAGTAACTTTATAAGTTGTAAAAAACAAAATTATATGTTATTTCAGGATTTTATAAAATACATTCCAAAAATAAAAAAAGAAAAATTGCTAGCAGCCGATGCACATGCAAAAATGGCTCCTTTAGAACGTATTTCTTTTTTAAAGGAAGTAAGTTATGAAAACAAAAAACCAAGAGAAGCAGCTGTTTTAATGTTATTTTATCCTAAAGATGAAGTAACGCATTTAGCTTTAATTGTTAGAAACTCTTATCCTGGGGTGCACTCTTCACAAATAGGATTTCCAGGAGGGAAAGTTGAAATTGAAGATGCAAATCTGGAAGCAACTGCTTTAAGAGAGACACATGAAGAAGTAGGTATTGCTCCACATAAAATTGAAATCATTAAACCATTTAGCAAAGTATATATTCCACCAAGCAATTTTTTAGTATCTCCATTTATGGGGATTTCACACGAAGAATTGTCTTTTGTACCTGATCATGATGAGGTAAAATATGTACTCGAATTTCCGTTATTGGCATTTTTAGATGATCAATCGATTACCAACGTTCGAATGACTACTTCTTATGCTACAGATATTGAAGTACCTGCCTTTATGGTTGAAAAATATGTGGTTTGGGGTGCTACCGCTATGATGATGAGTGAGTTAAAAGAAGCTGTTAAAAATGCTATGGTAGAAAAATAGTGTTTTTTTAAGTTTTCTTAAAATTTTAATATAAAAAAGATAGGTTTTATTACATTTGTAGCCCTATTTTTATTTTAAATCTACTAGTATATGGGATTATTCAAAAGAAATCCTTTCGGACATATTTTATTTTTAAAGAAATGGTTAATTCGAATTGCAGGATCTTTTACACATAAACGTTATAGAGGTTTTAACAGTCTTCAAATTGATGGTTCTGAAATAATCAGATCTTTACCAGATACTAATGTGTTATTTATCTCAAATCATCAAACGTATTTTGCCGATGTTGTTGCCATGTTTCATGTTTTTAATGCGGCTTTAAAAGGAAGAGAAGATAATATTAAGAATGTAGGTTATCTTTGGAACCCCAAATTAAACATGTATTATGTAGCAGCAAAAGAGACAATGCAAGCGGGTTTGTTACCAAAGATTTTAGCTTATGCTGGGGCTATAACAGTTGAAAGAACTTGGAGAGCTGAAGGAAAAGATGTAAAAAGAGAAGTAAATCCAAACGATACTGAAAATATAAAATTAGCTTTAGATGATGGTTGGGTAGTTACTTTTCCTCAAGGAACAACTCGTTCCTTTAAACCAGTTAGAAAAGGAACGGCACATATTATATTACAGCATAAACCTATAGTTGTACCTATTGTAATTGATGGTTTTAGAAGATCATTTGATCGAAAAGGTCTTCGAATCAAGAAAAAAGGAATCTTACAATCATTTGTAATTAAGTCTCCTTTAGACATTGATTATGAAAATGATTCCGTTGAAACTGTAGTTGAAAAAATTGAATATGCAATTGAACAACATCCTTCTTTCTTAAAGGTTATCCCTGCTGAAGAGTTAGAAGAACAAGCAAAATTAGATAAAGAAAGAATGTGGAGATATTAAATTTTACATTATATTCTTTCTCTCTTACTTCTTAAAAATCCAACTTTTTAATTATATTATTACTTTACTTTTTAGTATGTCATATAAAAAAGATATGCTAAAAAGAAGAAGTTGGCGGACTCGACTTTCTAGCATATACAAACAAAAAACAAACAAAACTATAAATAAATTAAGTACTTATAGTTTATTTTTAAGACAGCAATATAATACTTTTTTTTAATTTATATTACTGTTTCTTTCCACTAATACTTTTTTTCCAACGCATAATATCACCATAAACATGGCTTAGATAATTAGGATCATTAGAAGGACCTGCCGGACTATAATCATGGTGACAAGTAAAGCAGGAACCGTTTTTTTCACTATACGTTGTTCCATTTTGAATATATGTTTCCATAGTTGAATTTGCTAATTGACTTGTCCCTATAGCAACTCCACTTCCTGAGTTTGTTGGAGAATAACTTACACCAGTAGGAGGTAAACCACTATCAGTCCAAGTAGAACCAATAAAGAAATAATGTTTACGAACATCATTACCTACAAGTTGTGAAAATACCGAATTGTTAATAGAAATTACCTGGCTATTTGAAGCAGCTACTGATGCGTTTTCAGGATTCGGTACACCAGCATTGGCAACTCCCCAAGGTTTTGTTCTGGAAGAATTACTCGGACTAACTGTATTGTTTTCAGGAGCACCTGCAAAGTTTGCATAAATACTATCTGCTTTAAATTTCATATGTGAAATATTAATATTCACAGTATCATTTGCATTCGAATTTAAAATCCAATCACTTCCTGTATTTGCTCCAACGTGTCTCAAACTGTTGTTTTTGTCTAAATAGCTATAACTTAAAGCAGGAGCGGTTTTTTGATGTTCAAAAGTAGACCAAACCATTTCAGGATGACCCGCTGTACTTCCCACAATATGAACGCCTAGTAATGCTAACTTTGTTTTTACAGATTGATCTAAAATCGTCCATTTTGTAGGTGTCTTATCATAAGTTGGAATTGTAGCATCAATAACAATGTAATTGCTCAATTCGCTCGCATCTATAGTACTTGCTTCTACCCAAGAAGTTTTAATTTCGATAGCTAATGCATTTGCATCTGGTAACTTGATGCCTTTACCATTAGCGTAATTTACGATACTATCTAATTCTTGTTGTGTTGTAGGAAATTGTTTTCCACTCATTTTCCCATCATTAACAGCCGAAAGGAATTCTGCATAGACATCGTTTACCATTGTAATATAATATACCATGGCACTGTCTTGAGACATTAAAGCATCTCCTGTAGCCTGTCCTTCTTCGCTATCGTTGCTGTCTACTTGAAAACTCTTTTCTAAGGTAGGCATAGCGCTTAAGATAGTACCAGGTGTATGTGGTATTAGTTTTCTTTCATTATTTCCAAATTCTGTTGAAACCGTATAGAAAATAGGTGATTCAAAAACGGTTTTTCCTGAAACAGGACTTGGTGAGGTAATCCATAAAAACATTTGTTGTGACCATTTATAAAAATCACAATTATCTTTATGTCCAAAGGTAACACTGTTAGCAGGATTTACGACTCCATTTTCTGTTGCTTTACCAGAAGCAAACCAAGAATTAAAAGTTAATGAATCGACTACACAAGAGGGTAATACATCTTGAGGCAAATTGTTAGTTATAACGGCTACATCTTCTATTTCTTCTATAGGTTCTTCTTTTTCTTTTGGTTTACAAGAAATACCTAAGGTTAGTCCTAAGAGGACTAAAAAGCTAAATTGGGTTACTGTTTTTTTCATCTGTTTATTTGAATTTAGTTGATTGGTAAATCAAAAATATGAAAATAAGACTAAAATCATATAGGTATAATTACCTGTTTTTCATAAAAAAAGCGCTTTTATTATTAATAAAAGCGCTTTTTAAAAAAGATTATGTTTATGTTATTTTATTATTATTTTTTGCAACATACGATCGTTTTCATTGGAAATCAATTCTAATAGATAAATCCCCTTTGTAAGCGAACTAACATCTAAAACTTGCGAATTACTAAAGCTGTCTTTTTCGATTATTTTATGACCTACAATATCATAGATAACTATTTTTTTCAGTGTTGTTTTAGCTGTACTAATAGTTAAAATATCATGTGCAGGATTTGGATAAATTTGTACTGTTTCAAAAGTAAAACTTCCCGTAGATAAGGCACTCACAAATTCTGTCTCAAAAGTATTAGTTACAATTGCAGGATTAAAGTCAAAATAAATGGATGCGGTATTAGGAATAATATCTCCTATTGCATATCCAGGCATTGGCTTAATTTTAAAAGTAATATATCCTTTTCCAATGGTAGAATTAGGTTGTGAAACAGGTAACATAATATTATTAAATTTCCATACCATATGCTTATTAATACGATCCATTTCATAAGTATGACTCGCACTAACCATTTCAAGGGTGTTTTCGTCTAACATATTATTTAAATAGTCTTCTACTCTAATATTAATAGCACTTGCATTTCCTGTGTTTTCAAATCGAATAGTGTAAAATAAATAATCTTCAGAAGTGAAACTACTATGTACAATTTCAGGACCATGACTTTCCATCTTATCGTTTGGATCATAAGCATTTACCACAATGGAAGATAAAGTAGCGTCATTATTAGCTAGAATAATATCATTTGCTATTGGCGCTATTGATGCTTCACTAACCAGAATATCTCCAGCATTTACAGTTGGAACCACAGGCACAGAAAGATCTACATCTATAGTTCTAATTTCAAAAGGTAAAAGGTTTGTAAAATTATACGTAAAACCAGTTGCAGTTGCAGTAGTACTCGGATTAGTCATAGCAATTGTAGTTGGAGACGGTTTTGTAAATGTAACAGTACCAGACACTATCGTTTGATTGCCAAGATTAGCATAGATTACTTTATTAATATAGTTAAAACCTGGTCTAGGTTGGTTAACAGGTACAATAGCGACACTTAAATCATCATACGTTTGAGTAGGAACAATTGGAAAATAATAAGTTGTCATTCCTGCAGATGGCGATATTGCTGTATAATTTGTTGACACAGTATAATTAGAACTATAATTTGATAAAACATTGAAACTTACATCATAGGTGTTTGAAGTACCATTGGTATCATAAATATTAAATATGCCTTCAGGATTTGTAATATTATGAATAACACCATCGTTATTTTGTTCATAGGTTAAACTTCCTAAAGGGAAATTTAATTCACCCACATCTTGTATACCATTGTTATTGATGTCTAAAAACGAAATAAAGGTAAAACCTGTACAGTCTATAGAACCAGTGGAAGTTGGTAAATCAGAGATTGAAATGAAGCCACTATTATTTGAAAAATTAGTAACCATTAATAAATAATATTCTCCAGCTTGTGCATTTTGAATTACAGGATGCTCTATTGCTGAAGCAGAATAGCTACATGAAACTATATTGTTAGCACCATATTGATTACAAGCTGCCATTGGGTTAGAAAAAGGACCGTACACAATATAATCAACATCTTGATTGTCATAGGTTGGGGCATTATTTCCTTGCTTTATTTCTAAATTAATTGTTCCAGAAGTAGCTATAGGTAAATAAAACCAAGTTGGGTTAGGTGTAGAACCTAAACAGCCAGCAGATCCTAAAGACCCCATACCTGTTGTGTTTAAGAATGGAGCTCCTAATGAATTACAAAGAGAGTTAGCATTGCCACAATTGGATGCTGCATTACAATTAGCTTGTGCTACTAATGTACGTGGATAGATAAGGTCGCAACCATTTGGAACGATTTCTCTAACATAAATAGTACTGTTTAGAACAGTAGCATTTAAAGAATAGTTTGAAGGTGTGCTTATAGGGTTGTTTAAATTAGTCGCATTAGCAAATGAAGTATAATAGGATAAGCTATTTGTAGTAGACAAAATGGCTTGTGCGGTAGTTAAATCATAATTAATAATTCCGTTACTATCAGCATCACACTCTACTAATACAGGCAACGCAGGCATTTGTTGATAAAAAGCCACCACAACGTTAAATGAATTAATTTCTAAAACAGACGGATCCGATATTTTAGTTAGCCTAGAGTAAAGTACTTCATTTTGATTAATACAATACGGACTAGCAATAGGGTTACTATTGTTTTGAGCATCTATTAAGGTGCTATAATAGGTAATCACATGGTCATTTGGATCATGATTTCCTAGTATGACATTATCATTATCATTCAAATTAAAACAAACTAATCCATTGGAGTTAGCACAATTCGACAAATTCTGTGGTAAGGCATAACATGTAGGATTAGTATAAGTAATCATAATAGGAGTACTCATCTCAGTTGGAGAACATACTGAATGTAAATAAATTTCATAAGCCGCACCACAAATTAATCCATCAATAACAAAAGGGTTGGTTTGAGTATATATTGCATTTCCACTACCAGGAGCAGATCCAGCAGGATTAATCTCAATCATCCATTCTGTAACATTAGCATTGTTTTCTGTCCATCCTAAAGTAATAGAATTAGAGGTACTTGAAGTAACAAGTAAATCAGTTGGAGCACTACATTGCGCCCGAAGCTGTAAAGCCGATACTGATAAAATTAAAAGTAATAGTAAATTCTTTTTCATAGATTTATAATTTATTAAGCTATAAATATATAAAAAAAATAGTACAACTAATGAGTTAATTGTTAATAGGATACATTCTATTTTAAAAGTAGATTAATTTTAAATACTCCTTCCTAGCACAAACATAGTATCTTGGTTACTATCAATAATAATTTTGCTAATGCCATTTTCCATTGCAATATCTAAAACATCTTTTGCAGGAATAGAAACATAAGGTTTGGTTTCTTGCGCCCATACTAAAAGTGTTTCTTGTGAGGTAAAAGCTCCTAAGACAATTTGATTGTCCACTTCAAAAACAGAGGTAAATGTCATTTGAGTTCCTTTTTCAACAGTACTCCATCCGTGTTCATCTTTATGTTCTCCTTTTACGGGTTCAGCTGTTGGAATAACTAAGAAAGCATGTTCTCCTTGTAATTCATTAAAAACAGCCATAAAAGTATCTTGATTTTGATTGTTTTGGAAAGCTTTAATATTTTTTATAAGTGTTGTATTATCAGGGGTAAAAGTATCAGACATGGTTTTGTATTTAATTCTGGAAGCAAAAATAGGAATTTAAAAAGAATAACAAGTATTCGAGTCAAATTCGATTGTTAAAATAAAGAAGTTTGAACGGCTGGTTGCACCTCACCAGTAAAAGGAAATGTTGCAATAATTTCAAATTGTTTCTTTTGCAAATCTAATTTGCGTAAAGCAATGCTTTGGCATAAAAAAGAAAGTGTTTCGGGAACAAAGAGTTGCTCCGCTATACTGATTTGATTAGTATTTAATTTTCGAGCAATCGATACATGTGGATCATTACTTTTGTACATGTCTTTAACTTTTAAACGACTCGTGAAAGATTTCATTATAGGTTTTAAATTTTCTTTAGAATCAAGAGTAGGACACAGGAAAAAAGCACCATTTGGATACGTTCCAAAAGTAGCTAAGGTAACTGAAACAGGTAGTGTTGTTTTGGCTATGTTTGTGAGTTGTAATTGTAGTTGGGCTATAGCACTAGCGTCACTTTTAAATTCGCATACAGTAATGTGTGCCAATGCATTTTTACTGTGGAACCAACCTATTTCTTGGGCTAATTGTTCTTTCATTTGCTTTACCTTAGTCACAATAGTATCATTTGGAATAAAAGCAAGCGAATAGGTTTCTAACATGGTAGCATTCTTTTTTAGAGACTACAAATTTACACAAAGAAAAACGGCAACCCCATAAAGTTTTTATATATTTATGTGAGATTATTTAGGATAAAAACAATATGGGTGATAAAATTGGGTTAAAAGAAGCCATTTCTATTGGAATTGGTGGAATGGTAGGCGGTGGTATTTTTGCTGTTCTAGGTTTGGCAGTTGCTTTAAGTCAGGGAGGTACTCCTTTTTCTTTTTTTATAGCAGGTATTCTAGCATTTATTACGTCTTACAGTTATGCTAAATTATCCTTAGCTTTTCCAGATAGAGGGGGAACAGTCAAATTCATAAATGAAGGTTTTGGAAGGACTATTTTTAGTGGAGGAATTAACAATCTGTTATGGATTAGTTATATTATCATGCTAGCATTGTATGCTTCAGCTTTTGGATCTTATGCGCCCAATTTATTTAAGATAACCACCTCAGCTACGATAGATTTTCACATCTATGCATCGGCTATTATAATATTAGCCACTTTAATTAACTATTATAGTGTAAAAGTGGTGAGTAAAATAGAAACTCTGGCAGTCGGAATTAAACTTATTATTCTCTTGGGTTTTGTAGGCTTAGGTTTGTATGGTTTATTTGGAAATCCAAATGTAAGTCAGTTAGCATTATCTCATTGGGAACCCCCATTGCAATTAGTTACAGGTGGTATGGTTATTTTTGTAGCTTATGAAGGGTTTGAATTAATAGCCAATGCCGTTCCGGATATTGAAAATCCAGAAAAAAATGTAGCCAAAGCTTATTATTATGCTGTTGCTTTTGTAATTTTACTTTATATTGTTATTGCTATTGTTACTGTTGGTTCCTTGCCATTTAAACAAATTGCTGCAGCACAAGATTATGTATTAGCAGAAGCAGCTAAACCTATGATTGGACAGGTGGGATTTACTATTATTACTATTGCCGCTTTAATTTCAACCTTT
>NZ_PJQW01000010.1:83047-189431 GCF_004303025.1 Flavobacterium sp. J27
CAGCAATTAATGCTTCTTTATATGGAGGTACAAGAGTGAGTTATGAAATTGCAGAAGACGATGAATTGCCGCATCATTTAACTAGTAAATTGTGGAATCAACCCATTGGTTTGTTGATAACCGCTTGTATTACATTGGTTTTAACCAATACATTAAACTTAGAAAGTATTTCTACAGATGGAAGTGTTGGCTTTTTACTCATCTTTGCGATAGTCAACTGGGTAGCTTTTCGCAAAGCTCAAGTAATTAACGGAAACCCATACATTGCTGTTATTGGATGTGTATTATGTAGTTTGGCAGCAGTTGTATTAATTATCCAACAAGCACAAAGTAATCTTACAGGAATTTTGGTTTCGTTAGGATTAATAGGCATTTGCTTTTTGGGCGAATTCATTTATAAAAAACAAGAAGTTACGCACTAATTTATGCATTCAGAAAAATATATTTATTGCTTGGAAGGTGTTTCAGATGTAGACAACCCACGTCCAACAGCCATATTACCAGCATTGGAAAATTTAGCTTTTCAATATGGAATTACTAATATTTATAAAACTTGCGATACTATTGAAGGATTAGAAGAAAGTTTAAGTTTACTACTTTATGAAGATAGAAACTTTAAAGATTACTCAATTTTATATTTGGTTTTCGATGGAGAAGGCAATCGCATTGAATTAGATGATTATTATTATACTTTGGAAGAAATAGCTGAGTTTTTTGAAGGCAAACTCACAGGGAAGATTATTCATTTTGCTAATCTCATGCGATTAGACTTAGATGAAGAAGGAGCTCAATACTTTTTAGATGTTACCGGAGCCAAAGCCATTTCTGGGTATAGTAAGCGCGTTCCTGTTTTAAGTACGGTGTTAGATAATATCTATTTTGCCTTATGTCAAGAATATGACGACGTGATTACTTTAGTAGAAACTTTATATGAAAAACAGTATGGGCTTTGTACCACCATGGGATTTTTATTGTATTACTAAATTTTTGAAGCTATTTTGGAATAGTATCCAGTTTTTTAAAAATGTAGGGCTTAATAGTTAACAAATTACTAATTCTCTATATCTGAAAGATTTTTCCTCAAATAAGTAGTACCTTTGTTGCTCCCAAAGGATGCAATATACTATGAACGAAAACCAGAATGTGAAAGTAATTGTAACCGATTTAGACGGTACATTACTCAATGCAGCACACGCAATTTCAGACTACACCAAAACAATTTTTCAAGAATTATACAAACAAGGATATACCATTGTAGTAGCTACAGGACGTCATCATAAAGACGCTATGCAAATTACAGATCATTTAGAAATACCAGTCTATTTGGTAACTTCAAACGGTGCCCGAATTCACACACCAGACAAGGCGTTATATTATGCTTTTGATATCCAAAGCGAAGCCATTCAAAGTATACTCTCACTCGATATTGATGCAACGATTACTACTGTTTTGTTTAAAGAGGAGTATTGGTTAACCAATAAACAAAACGAAAAGCTCAACAGTTTTCAAAAAGAATTACATTATCCGCCACAAATTGTAGATTTCAAACAAGTTTCTGATTTAAGTGGAATAAAACTTCTTTTTGTAGATGAAGATCATCATAAATTAGTACAGTTAGACCAACAGATTAGAGACCAACAACCATCATCTTTTGAAACTTGTTTTAGTTTGCCTATCTGTCTTGAATTAATGGATAAAAGCATTGATAAAAGCTATGCCATTGCAAAAATTCTAGAAAAAGAAAACAGTACGTTTCAGCAAACAGTTTGTTTTGGAGACGGTTTTAATGATGAAAAAATGTTATCCCAAGCCTACAAAGGACTTATCATGAATAATGCGCAACAAACCTTAAAAGATAAATTGCCTCATTTAGAAATAATCGGTAACCATCATGAAGATGCTGTAGCTAGTTATTTGGAGACTAATTTGTTAAATTTAGTCGAAAAGCTATAATGTATACCTTACAAATTTAGACTTTAGACTTTTCTTTTAATTTATTCATTTCCATTCGCAACGCTAAAAGATGTTCACAAGGTCCTTTTCGTAATCCGTTGGCTAAGAAATAATGACAACTACAAGAACCACTAATCATTCGGTTGTCTTTATCAATTTGTGCTTCAGTTTGAAAAGTAGCTCGTTGCTCTTTTATTTTAGCGGCAAGATGTAAAATAGCGTCTTTTACTTCTACTTTCACAGAAAAAGGGTGTTCCTGAAGTAATCGATTGGCTTTTTCTTCTTGTTCACTTGCAAAACGTAAGGATGCCATCGGTAAGGGTTTTTGAGAAAGTTCACGAACTCTGTACATTCTTTTATGTAAATCATAAACCACTCTTCCAGCTTGTGTATAAGCAGCTAAAGAAGATGCCACTACGTCTGTTGTAAGTCCTAAATTCTTTGCAATAGCATCTGGAGTACCTAGCCAGTCTTTTTTCAAAGTATTAAAAATTTGTTCCTGGGTTTTTTGATCGACTGTAGTTCTGGGTGCCATCAGGTCAAAATTCCCAGATTGACTCCAATCGTTGGCTGTCCATCCCGATAATCCTAACGTAAAAGTCATATCTCCTAAATCGGCAATAAAGAAAGAAGGTAATCCATTTCCTAAAAGATGAACTGTAAAACGATTAGCAATAGGTAGCAAACGCTCTAAGATGTGTAAACGACGCCTTCCCCAAATGCGGATGGTTTGTTCTTGTGAACCAGTATAAGGAGAACGGTAAAAAGTAAAAATCTCGTGCCAAGGTTCAAATAAAACCTGTACGGGTTGCCCTGGTTTTAAAATGAAACGCAAAGCTCTTGGTCCTTTTTGTTCTTTAAAACGTCTTAAATAAGAACATAAAAGATACATATCTTGCGGGTGCAAATCAAAGGTAACTGCTGGCAATGTCATGGCAGAACTTACCTGTAAAAAACCTCTTACCCAAGAGTCTGGTAAATCAATTTTTACTTCTTTGTATTCTTCTTCATTCGTAGTGCGTGTTTCAAAACCACTAGGATCAATAGCAAAGGAAGTTTCTTTATAATCTCTAATTTTTTGGAACTCATTATAAAGCGATTGCGAATAATCAATATTAGTGGTACCGCAAGCAAAAGTATCTATTTGCGTAAAAACATTATAATTACAACTCAATTTCCCATATGAAGATTCATCTTGGCTAAAACATTCAAAAAAAACTTCATCAGGATGTACAGTAATCACGGGGTCCAAAACAAACCAAGCGTCTCTATCTTTTTGATATAAATAATCAAAATAGGCCTTTTTAGCTTTGTTAAAAGGACCTAATATTCTGTCTTTCTCTTTATAAACCGTTTGTAATTCCTCTTTTATTTGAGCAATTCGCTCGCGTGTTACCTCTAATTGATTTTCAGCAATATAATCGGAAAGCCAAATAGACTCTTGTTCTTTTAACCATTGCATATAAGCTTCACGGTCTTTGGGAACAAAACGCAAATCAGACACCACCACATCATGCAACGCTGAAATAGCTTCTCTAAAAGTCAATTTCTTATGTAATTTCCCTACAAAGAAGGTAGGATCTCTTTGAACATCCGGTGCAAATTGTATGCCTACCGAATTAGTATCAGTGGCAACTTTAGAATTTCCTTTGTATTTATAATCAAAAATCATGACAGTCTAAGAATTTAATATTAAACAAGAATCCAAATGAGGATACTGATCTTGTATTTGGCTTAAAGCCAAAATAAATCGGGCTTTATCTTGCAAAGCGGTTGTGGCAGATAAATAAGAAAATAAGCCATTAACATACTGTGCAATAACTTCGTTTTGTAATGCTTCAGTAGTTAAAAAGTCGAGAACACGTTCTTTGGTAATCCTTCCTTTATGCACCCGAAACAATACCGAACGGAAATAATAATCTAAAGCAACGATTCGTTCGGGTTGCTGACTAGCATATTCTTTCAATAAATTGGAAACATATAATTGAATCACTTCACTTGGATGTTGCGACAGTTGAATTAAATACTGATGTCCTTGTGCATCACTAAAATAACGCATCACTAATTGCTTTCCAAACTGCATCACATCGGGTCTTACCGAATCAACCAAACTAATTAATGTTTCTGTTGTCCAATCTGAAGCTTCAAATTGTGTACTGAAAAATTCAAATGCAAATTGTCTGCTGTCTTCCCATTTGGCATCTACTAAACTAAGCGCTTTCTCCTTTTCAGATTTTACTTTGGCCACATGATTCGTGTAAAATTGCCATACCCATTGACGAACTACTAGCAGTTCGCTATCTGCCAAAGCTAAAATTTGTCTCCAGGTAAATTCAGAAGTTCTCGAATAACGATACAACCACGAAGCGGCTGCCACCTGAATATCTCTGTAATTAGCAAAAAGCATTGGTAACAAATAATTAGGTTCCAATTGATCTAAATGCGTTTCATAAGGTTCTAATAGAGATAAAATATAAGCGTGACTTCCTTCAAATTGAGGTTTGCTAATTAAAACGTGTACTAGTTGAATCCAAGTACTTTGTAATTGGGAAGCTAAATAATCCTGTAATCCTAATTGTACAACGGTAGCTACAATAGTTTTATTAGAGTGTGTAAGTAATAACAAAATAGTGTTCCAATGTTTAGCCACTTCTGTAGGAGGAACTTTTAGTAATAACTCCATACCAATAGCTTGCACTTCAGGTAAGGTATGCTGTGCAAAATCGACACAAAGCGAGACTGGAATGGTTTCTTGTGCTGCTTTTAAGGCGATAATTTCACTAGCCAAAAGCGCATTCATAGGTAAAGAAGCTTCTAATAAATAACTTACAATTTTTGGGTGAACCAAAGCAAGTTGGTTACCAGCAATCACTTTTAAACGTTGGATAACGTGTTTTGCTAACACATTATTTGTAGGTGTATTTTCAAATACAATAAGCGACTCAATCGTTTTTTCAACTACTGTTTTAGCTGTAGCATCGTTTACAGTTAGAGTGTTAAGTAAGGTTATAATCCAATCGTGTAACGTGGCTTGCGAATTTAGAATAAGCGCAATTAGCGCATCTGCTTCTTTAAAATAAGTAGTCTTGTTATTTTCAACTTGTTCTTTTGCCCAATCCAAGGTAGGTTGGTGCGTAACCTCTAATAAACGAAGTAATAAAGAATTGTTTTTAGTAAACTCCTCTTTACGAGTGGTTAATAATTCGTAACCAAAACGCTGTGGTATTTCAAAAGAATGCTGTAAAAGACGAACCACATGTTCCAACGAAAACTTGACTTTGATAGCTTCATAATCAGGGTGAACTTGTAAGCCTTCTATCGCAAATTGATGGATGATATCCATTTTTGCATCCATTAATAATTGAACATACGCTTGTGGATAAGCATCCCAATGTTCTGGAAAAAGCTCTTTTCTGGTTACTTCCACCTTTTCAGGTTCTGGAGTAGGAGTTGTTATAGGAGCAGGAGCTACAGGTTCCTTCTTGCTGAAGAAACTTTTTAAAGTACTAAGCAATCCTTTTTCTTCCTTTTTATCTGTGTTTTGTGCCGTACCATTATAAGGTCTTACATCTGCTGCATTATAATACCAACGGTCACTAATTTCATAAGTTTTATTGTGAATGAGTTCTAGTTTATTAGTTACCGTTCGATTTGGGTCATTACCATACAAAATACCAGACAATAAATAACATTTTGAGCAGGCTGCATATTCAATAGTGGTAAAAAGATACTGTCTTACATCATATAAATACTGTCCATAGGAAGGTGTTTCTGTATATTTTGCAGTATAATCGTCCATGGTATATTGTAGCAATTGTTGAACCGCAAGAGAAAGATACGTTTTCCCATCTGTTTTTTCTCCTAATTGGGTAAGATAACTCATGCTATTTTGTTGAAAATAGAACTTCGTATGATTTGAAAAACCAATAGCACTAGTAGCACCTCGCAATTCTTTCCCTACATTTACCCTTTTGTTTAAACTGGCAATATATTGATGTGTAGGATACCCATCTGGATCTAAAGAGGCAGTTCTAGAAAACATAGGTTTTTCCTTTTCTAAGCGATAAGAAAGCAAGGCTAACGTTTTATAATCTTGGCGCACCTGAGCCAATTTGTATAAACTACGAATGGTTTTAAAATAAGGAGGGCGGAAAGGAATTGTTTGTAAAAGTGTTTGTATGCCTTCAGACCATTGCAGATTAAACGAATGCAACAAATAAAAAGGAACAAAACCTTCTAAAGCAATGTCTTGTTCTACTTGTATGGTATAAAATGAAAAAATGGCAGCCGTATTTCCTTCCGTAATTACCTCTTGTAAGGTTTCAGGTAGCAAAGAGAAACATTTGGCTTTCATTTCATTCAAAATAGCTTCCTCTTCGGTTAATTGGAACAAAGCTTCATAAGCGAACCAACGCACATGGTCTTTTAATTTCAGTTGTAAGGCAGTGGTTTTAAAAAACAGAACGGCTTCCTTTGCCTTCAATTGTAATAATGCCCAAACAGAAGCATACAATTGAAAAGTATCTCCTTTGTGGGCTAACTTTAAAATATAAGGTATCGCTTTTTCAATCCCTAGTTCACCTGCTTTCCAAATCACACGAGATGTTTTCCAAGACGTTTTAAAAGAGTTTGTGCCTTCTAGAGCATCTTGTAAACGCAATAAAATGCGTCCTTCCGTTGAGGTAGTATCAATATGTTCCAAAATAGGAAGCGCAATAGTTACTTCAGCTTCCGTTTGATATCCTTTGGCTCTTTTTTCATATTCAAGTTTACCAAATATTTTTTCTGCATCAGCTAAGGCTACACTAGCAGGCGTTTTAGTACCTTCTTTTAAAGCATTGCCTCGTCTACCATAACGAAAGTTAACTACATATTCCCCATTAGTTAGTTCACATAAATCTATTTCATAAACTTTATCTGAATTGCCTTCACGGAAAAATAATTTACATTGTTGAATGAGTTTCATATATAGTTTAATTTTCGTTATTTTTTATAGTATAAGATATTGATAGCGTACACCCTTTAAAAGGTAGTCCACCAGTTTGTTGTGTCTTCTTCATTTGCCTTGCTATTATTTTCAGGAACAATGGTTTTCTCTTCTGTAACCGGTTGAGGTACGGGTTGTACTTCTGTAGGAGGAGGTGTGCCATGTATAGCCACAATGTCTTCTAATTGCTTGCGAAACACAAGAGCTTTTTCAGGAGCAACCATATGTACAAACAAAATGTAGCCTTCAATAGCGGCATATACATTATTGGATTTTCCCCACTGTTTATCTTGCCATCCCTTGTTTTTAATCTGATGCAATAAAGCTCTAAATTGTCTTAATCTATTGCGGTCGATGTTTGGTTTTTCATTAACAACTACGCCTGTTACCTTTTGTTGTCGCGATTGCTTCATTACATGTACTTTATCAGGATGAACGGTAAAGTCTTCACTAGTACTAATTTTTTTAGCAAAATGGAGTAGGGCAGCAATGTCTTTATCCGTAGCGGTATGAGATGAAAAAGTAAGATCATCGGCATAACGCGTGTAGGTAAAACCATATCGTTTAGCCAAACCTTTCATACGCTTGTCTAATTTATACGCAATTAAATTACTAATGGCCGGACTTGCAGGCGAACCTTGAGGAAGGACTCGGTTTCCTTGTTGTACATAATACAAGACATTATCTAATGTAACCTGTTTTGTTTCAGCTTGTGTACATAGCAAAGCCAAAATAGAAGCTATTTGTTCAGAATAGCCTAACGTAGAAAATAAACCTTTCACTCTTTTATAATGCACACTAGGGAAAAAATCTTTTAAATCTATATTCACCACCACCGCTTTACCTATGTGTGGTTGCGCATTACTTACAATTGAACGCTTACTTGTAAAACCATGCACCTCATCTTGAAGTGCTATTTTAGATAGAATGGAAGTTAGAATCCAGTTTTGTAGTTTTTTTAATCCCTTTTTAGGTGCTGCAATTTTTCTTTTGCCACCCGATTTTTTGGCAATTTCAAAAGTATAATAGTGAGAGGTAAGACTTACTGGTCTATGATAGGCCCAATAGGTTAGCATCTTAGTAGAAATACCCATGGCATCGGCAAGTTGGGCAACCGTATCAAAATACGGAAGATTATATTGTGCTAAAAGCGTACCATTACTAGCAGTAGGTTGTAAGCCTTTAGAAACACCTTCCCCCAGATAGATAATTTCAGTCGTTCTTAAAGCTTCCCATCGTGCGGCTTTCTCTTGTTTTTCTTTTGCTCTTTTTTCTTTGGTTTCCTCACGCTTTGCCTTTGCTTTTTGCATGCGTTGCTTATGAATTTCTTTCAGCAACAATTCTTGATTTTGAAACTTACGTTCTTTAGCTACTAAAGTACTCAACTCCTGTTGTAGCGAGGCTTCTTTTTCTATTAGCGTTTCTTCGAGAGTAGGTTGCCCTTTGGATTTCCAAAAACCCAAACGTTTCATTTCTTCTAGAATATAACTGTCTTTAGAACTCGATTTGATACGGTCATAAAGCTGTTGTCTTGTAAGTTGTTCAGACATATTTAACGTGTTAAAAATGAAAAGTCCTATTTTTAATAGATTTAAAAATAGGACTTCGTTAAATCCTTCGTATTTTCTAAGGACTATATCTATCAACTCCAGAGAATACGCACTAGTAGTGCATTTTATCTCTCGGAGAAGGAACCGAAAATGCACTACTAGTGCGTATTCTCACCCTAAAGATAGTATGTAGTGATGTGTGAAATACAATTTCTACTTGATGACGAAACATCATCTTTTTCTTTTACAAGAAAAGCAAGGTATTTAACTATAACAAATATGCTATCTTTTTTTAGATAATCCAAAAAGCAAAACCGTTTTTTCCATTTTTTAACACAATAAAAATATGGTTTTTATATTGCTATTTGTCTAACTAACTGAAAGCCAATTTTTAATTTTCAGTTTTTAGTTTTTAATTTTTAGTTTTTAATTTTTAGTTTTTAGTTTTCCCCCTTCATCAATTTCTTAATTTTCTTCGTTGGTTTAGCATTGTTAGAAGGCACTTTACAGTATGCGACAATCATTTGGGTCACCTGCTCATTAATTTCGGTATCCGTTAGTGACTGGTCTTTATGAGTAAGTACTATTTTCGACATACCGGCTAAAAACATACCAAACAAATTGGTGTTTCCATCGGTAAGTTCTGTGGTTTCAACACTCACATTAAAAGTATATTCGGTGCCTTCCATCCATTTAAAAATAAACTGGTTGGCAATCATGCGATTCAAATCATCTTTAACAATAGGTGTTGTAAAAAGATAGTTTACAGCTTCTAAAACTTTAGGTTCTGCTTTTACATAATCTTCAGGAGTAGCAAAAGAGTAAGTAACAAGCTCCTTAAAATTTTGAGCAAAAGACTGGGTAGATACCAAAACAAATATGGTAAGCGTGTAGATTAATTTCATAAGTAGAACAATTTAAGGCGATTGAATAAATATAATGATTTTTTTTAAAAGTGGAAAGGATAAAGTCTTAATGTCTTAAAGGCAAAAGAGAAGACCAACAAGACGAACCCCTAATTCCCAATTCCTAACCCCTAATTCCTATAAAACTAGGCTCTACGCATTTCACGGATAATCTTATTCGTTCGTCTGTCGGCATACATACGATTTAAAGCGGTTACTGCCCATAAAAAAGCGGGAATCCAACCAATAATCGTGAGTTGCAAAATCAAACACACAATACCCGAAAGAAGTTTTCCTTGCAACATTAAACTGAGCCAAGGAAAAAAGAAAGCTAAAACATAACGCATGATTCCTATTTTTTGATTGATGATGCCTATAAGACGCTAAAAGCAAGGATTTGTTACGGGAAATAGGTACTGTTTTTTAGTTTTTCATTTTTCTAACTACTATCGTCTTGTCATTCCGACGCAGGATGAATCTCAATCTTTCTCAAACCATTCTAGTATTGTTGTACCAATGGTATCGTCTAATTCAGAAGAATCTTCTTTAAAAATTGAAACTTGACCCAATCCACATTTTTGCTGTCTATCGTTAAATTCTTTAAAACCATTAAAAACATGTTCAGTACTAGGGTACAACAACATCGCTTTTTTAGAACACCAATACTCATTATAAACAAACATTTGTCGTAAATCTTGTGTAGAAGGCTTAGTATAAGCTATATTCTTCCATTTGGTATCAAGAATATACGTTGTTTCTTCATCTTTTTGAATAACTATATCGGGTTTTAAAGCAATGCCTTCCCAAAATGCTTTTCTTCTTTGTCCTAAAATACGAAGTCCTTTATTAGCTTGTTGTAAACGAACTAAAATATATTCTTCCCAAAGGGCATTCATATCAAAAAGTAAGGCTATCATTTTTTCACTTCCGTGTTGTACATTAGGCGCATAGTTTAAAATAATAAGTCGGGCAATTTTTAAAACCGTTGCATAAGGAGCTGTTTTTCTAGTGTTGGGTATTTTTGAAAACGTCTGCTCATTCGCTTGTATGGTTTTCACTTCTGGAAAATTCAATTGTACTGTTTTACAAGAACTGTATAAATAGTTTCCTTTAGAAAGAGAAGCTACAATTTCCAAAGCCTGCCCTAAAATTTGATGTATCAAATGGTCTTTATCATATACTTGATGCGTAGTATAAAATCGTTCTTTATGAACTAAATTATGACTAATGTGTTTGGCAAACTCTAATTTTCCTTTTAAGGCTTTCACATTAGAAGTTTCTTTATAGTACTTCTTGATTAATCCTTGATGGAGTAGGAGTTGTACTTCATTTAAAAACCATTCAAAATAAATATCTAACAGATGAATTTGTTGTTTTTTAACATGGGCTTCGTCTACTTGCTGCACTTTTAGTTTTCGAGTTATCCGTAGCATTTCAATCAAAGCTTTTTGCCAAACACTTTCATCTTTCCCATCATTGTCTATTTTGGGTAAAATTTCAATGGTTAAACCGTTGACCTGAATAACACCTACATACTGCTTAAATTTAATACCATTATGCCGTATATCAAAATACTTATCATTGTGCAAGGCATTCAGTTGAGACAAAGCCACAAAATGACGCTGTTCCAATTTTCCTTTTTCAATGGGAAGAAAGCTATGCTCAAAAACTTGAATACTATTCATTAGTAACTACTTTTTCTTCCTTTTTTTTATTTAAAAGAATTTCAATCGCTTCAATTATATCAAAATCGGTATCAATTGTTTTCAATCTTAAAATAGTTACACTTTCAGGATAGTTATGTGTTTCAAAAGAAGCAAATATTTTAGCATCATATTTTTTTATTTCCTCAAAGAATCCTTTCCCTAATACTAAACCTATCTTTTCATAATCGCCATAAAAATATTCTTGTAATAAGGGAATGATATTATTTTTAAAAGTATTTTTTAAATCTTCTAAAGAAATAACATTGATAAAATAAGAATGCCCTATGGTATGGTCACGGTCCAGCAATATTTCAATGCGTTGGTTAATGGTTTTTAGGAGTACCCCTAAATCAAGATTAAAGTCAAACGCTTTAAAATAATCCAATTCATTTCGATTATTAGCGGACTTCATTTCTTCCCAAATTTCCTTTTTCTTTTCATCAATTGTGGAAGGACGACCTACTAAATCAAAAAAGAGATCTTCTTTTTCTTTGAATGGAGATGCATCCCAATCCACGTTTTTATATTGCCATAATAGATTACAATACATAGCCGAAGGACTTAATAATTCAGGTTTTGGCATCATTTCCTCAAAACAAAAACGTCGTCTCAAAGCGGTGTCTAAAGCTTCTACACTTCGATCTGCGGTGTTCATGGTACCAATGATATACAAATTAGGAGGTACTCCAAATTTCTCTTTACTATAAGGTAAAGTTACTTCTAAAGCTTCGTCGTTACCTAAACGTTTGCTTTCTTCAATTAGAGTAATTAACTCTCCAAAGATTTGGGACACATTACCACGATTAATTTCATCAATGATTAAAACATGAGGAACTTTAGTAGTTTTAATTTTTGTATCAGAAACTTTTGATTGATTACTAATTTTAGAATTAATATAATTAAGAGCAGACCAGTATGCTGTAGAATTCAAACCTCCTACTACAGCTCTAAATTCTTTGTTTATATTTTTAATTACAGATAGGTCAGGAAAAGCATGTTGCAACTTTTTAGTTCTTTCGTAGGAAACTAAATATTCTTTTGCTTGTTCAGAGTAAATAGGTTTTAATTTCAAGTTTCCTTTTTCAGTAACTTCAACTACTTTCAAACCGAGATGAGGTGTTTGTATAGAAAGTTGTAAAGGAGCATTTTCTTCCAATTGTTTTTTTGATTCATCAACTAAATCATTCCATGCATCATCAAAACTATATGCTTCAATTATTTCATTAGTTTCTGTTTTTTCTTTTTTTGCTCTTTCTACAATTTGTTTAAATAAGCCATTTACAATATCATATAAAACCTGTTTGTTTTCATTTTCATCTTCATCAATTATTGGCTTAATTCCTTCAATAAAATCTTCATAAGACATACTTTGATGAAACGTAGAGAATACAATTTGTCCTGTATTTAAATACCCATCAAAACGATCTTTAATTTCTTTTCTACTTTCTAATTGAAGTTCTTCTTCTGATTTGTTTTCTATAATAGATAAGGCTTTATTTATGGTATTATAGGTCTTTCCTGTTCCTGGAGGACCGTATAGGATTTGGTTTAATAGAAATGATTTGTTAATGTCCATATCAGAAGTTGATGTTAATGGTATAATTGTTGTTGGTGGTATTACTATCATATCTAATTCAGATACAATTGGAGTTAAATTATCTTGTCTTGGATATGAATAACTTTTGTATACTTCAAAACTATTTAAGGGTAATGGTTCTATTTTATTAAAATTTCTTGCCAGAAAAACTATACTTGCTGATTTATTGTTATCCGCATATTCTTTATAATTATTTTTTATCCATGCAATTTTATTGAAATTTGAAACCCAGTTTTTATCTTTATATTCACTCTCATTCACCACAAAATCAATTATTTCAGCCGCATATTGAACATGACCATGAACAGCATAAAATAACTTAAAAAACTCTCCATTATTAATTTTATTTCGCAACATTTTGATGGTTTCATTTGTTCCAGTGGGAGTTTTACTATTCCATAAAATAGCATAATCATCTTCCTCCATGTCATTTATCAAATCATCTTTCCAATCTGTATTATCAGCAGCCATTAAACCAATGATATCATTTAACCAATCCTTCTTAATAAAATATATAATGCAAGAAAGCAAATAAGTGTAATTGTTTTGATTAATGGTAGTTAATCCAAATTCAGAAAAATAATCTTTAAGTTCTTCAATAAAATTAGATGGGTTATAATCTTTATCTAATACCTTTTTTGAAATCATTTCTCTATGATTTTCACTTAAAATAGTAGCGTTATTTCCAGGATCTAATAAATAATTAAAAGCATTTAAAAGTGAACCAATTGGAACTAAAGTTCGATTAAACTTAAATAGGATTAGTTTTTCAATCCAATGATTCATTCGAACATAAGCCATTGCTAATGTTCGCTTATCATCGTATTGATTGTATAGGTTTTTGCCTTTAGCTTTTGTATCGCAGTAAGAAGTTATTTCAAAAAGCAGTTTTAAAATTTGATTGAATTGAGAATCTGTAGTTGCTTTCTTTTGGATTGCTTCATAATCCCCAGCCATAGCTAACAATTCTTTTTCAAGTAATGCACTAACTGGATAATCGAGCCAATGAATTAAAGCATCTTGACCTTTTTGAAAAAAGAATTCTTGCTCATTTATTATGTTTTGAGCATATTCAGTATTTAAGTATTGTTTTATTTTTTCTAACATAATTTTATATTAATAGAAGATAATTGCTAAAATTTGCTTTAATCATATTTTTAAATTCTCCATTCTGATTAGTAATATCTCTCAAATGCTTATAAAATAGATAACTATAATTTGTAATTACTATTTTCTAACTCTTATTCCTTTATCTTGTAATACTAATAGCTCTTTGATATTTGTCATATCTTTTCCTTTAGAAGAACAAAAGTCGATCATATCATACTCAATTAAACGTTTAATTTCTTCTGCTTTGTCTGAAATAGATTTGATTTTTTCAAACATTTCTTCTTTAATTTTTCCTGCATTAAAATCTTCTTCATTTCCAATCAAAACGTTATGAACTAACCAATTTCTATGTTCTAAAAATGAGTCTAATTTGTTTTGCAGAGTCGAATTATAAAGAGTTTCTTTATTGGTAATTTTTATTGCCTGTCCCAAAGTAAAACGTTGCTGCTTTTTTAAAAATTCATCAGCTTTTTCTTTTGTTTCTTCAGGATTCATTTTAATAATGATTGAATAACTTAGAGCTTGTTCAAGCATTTGAGTTTTTATCAAAGCTTCTCCAAGGTAACAATACAATGTAAGTTCATTAGTATTGGCTGGTATTTTTTTTATGTTTTCTTTCATATTATTTTTTATTAATTAGACACATACTTCCTAAAAGCCTTAATTATCTGAAAAATCATAATACCTAAAAAAATTCTATGAATTAAGTCTAAAAAATAAATCCAATTAGTCTGAATCTTTTCTCCGTAAGTTAGGTCATATCTCCTAACAGGATTAAATAAATTCCAAAAAGTAACTAATTTATTACTATAGATTTCGTAGGTAAACCAAAAGTCTTGTTTAGTAAAAGATGGTGAAAATAAAATTTCATCAGAAAATCCAGGTACAATTATCATATACAAAGAAAGAGTTGTAAAAAAAGTAATCAAAACAGGTTTTAACCAATTTAACCCATAATTATTTGATTGGCTAACCATCATAATAACTCTTTCTCCAAAACTATATTTTTCAGATTTTTTAAATTCACCCCTCAAGCATCTTAATTCTCTGGCTTGAAAAATTAAACTATCTATTTGATTACCTTGATTTTTAAGAGCTTGTTTAAGTTGCCTGTAGATTTCTCTCTTTCTTTTTGCTTTTTCACTTTCCGTTTGCTGGTCAACTTCTATCTCGACTTGGTTATCTTCAAACCAATTCACATTTGAAGCTCTAATTTTATCTATTGAAACATTGTTTAATCTTAAAATTTTAAAACTTTTTAAATCAAACTCATTAAACCTAGTTGAACCTAAATCACTGTTAATTAGATTTAAAATTGCTTCATTACCATTTCCTTTACATCTATCAAAACTAATATCACTAAAATTGGTAAAATCATTTATAAACAAAAATCTGAACTTAATATTTTTAAAAAGTAATTTTAAATTTTGATTGATTCCTGAAATTATAGCTTTTTCAACAATCCAATTATCAAAGTTTAAAACTCCTTTAAGTTCAGGTGTAATGACTAAATCTAATTCATCTAAACTTTTTCCTAATCCATTAAAATCAATGCCTTCATTAAATTTAGCTTGTGAAATATAAATTTTGTTTAAATAAGTATTTATATTTAAATTATTAGGTGAAGTGTCTCTATTTTCAAATTCTGCTTTTTTCTCAAAAGTATCACCAAAAATAGTTAAAGCTTTAATTCTAGAAGCATCAACTTTAAAACGATCTTTAAAAAGATTGTAATTCAATGTAAGTCCAAATGGACATTCTAAATTCCAAATCATTATATCCTCTTGAAACTCATTTTTTACAAAGGAAACATCACCAATTATTGTTTCGAATCTAGTGGATTTTTGAAAAATAGAATTTGATAAATTAATTTTAGTTTTTGAATTACTTATGCTTAGATAATTTACATTTGAATTTCTAATTGAAATACCTGCATTTCTGTTTTCGAAATTAGTAATATCCAATTTTTCAATTTTACATTCTTTTTTAAAAGTTAAACTTCTATCTAGAAAACAATTATTTTCGAAAGCTATTAATGTTGCTTCTGAATTTTCAAAGCATACACTTTCATTTTGTGCATTATAAGTACTATCATAATTTGTTGACTTCACATTATAGAATATAACCCCTTTTTCAAATTTGCAATTGCTAAACTTTATTCCAGAATTAATCTCACAATCTCTTATTATAACTCTTTCTTTAAAAGTTACATTTTTTATTATTCTGTATTGCCAAGTTACTATAATGTTATCAATAATTACTTCAAAGTCAGTAAAAACTGGATAATTACTAAGTCTATCTTTTTCAAGATTTATATAAAAGTTCTGAGAGTTAATGGATATAGCTGACATTTTTATTTATTTTTTATATTCATTACCACTCTCCGCAACCATCCCCAACTTGTCATCCTGAGCCTGTCGAAGGATCTCATCACCCACCGTAACCTGCCCATTCATCAACATAGGTAACAACCAATCACGCAACGAAGCGAGTTCTTGGTTTTCTTTTAGGTTCTTTTCTTTTTTAACTTGTAATGGTGACATAAAATCATAGAATTTCTCTGCTAATTCAATTGGAGGAACAACTGTTTTAAATGAAGTTACAAATGACTCAAAAAGTAGATTTTTAATTCCACTTGTTTTTCCTTCAAAACCAAATAAAACACCAGCATCATAAATAGCATTCCATTCCATTACAAAATTGAAGAAATACTTATCTTCTTTTAAAGTAACAGCTTTACAAAAGTTAGAGCAAATAATTGGTGCGTCAAATCGTTCTAACGTTTGTTCAGTGATATAGGCAAGTCTTCCTGTGGATTGTGTAGGACTACCACCTGAAATTTCAACAATCAAATCGTGTGAATCTAATGTTTTAAATAAATTCTTTTCTAAAATGTAGCGTTCTGGAGTTTTTAATTCTCCCTTTCCATTTAAGCCATTGATGTCTGCACCTCTTACACAATAAACACGTTGTGTATAATTTCCTTCTTCATTTTCTTTTCCCCAATCTCCGCTTTTATCATTATTTATATACCATTCTAACTCTTTCACCTCCCATCCCTCAGGAATTTCTCTCTTCAACGCTTCATTCCAAACCATTTTACCACCAGAAGATTTATACCCTTTTTTTGGAGACTGAGCTTGAGATGGGGACTGAGCTTGTCGAAGTCCCGACACTTCGACAGGCTCAGTGTCTGGTACTGGAAAATCAAACTGCACAAACCAATAATCATACAAAGTCTTAGCCATAGCTTCTAACTCACTATTGATTTTATTGTTCAACTCAATTTTAGCATCTAAATCAGAGAGAACTTTAACTATTTTAACTTTGGACTCTTTATTAACAGGTTGTAAAATAGGTAATTTCCTCAATCCTCCCAATGTTAAATAAGGTTGCGAAGAACCTGATTTAACAGAATTCAAAATTGCTTTACCTATTGGAGAAATCAAATAGTAGTATAACCACTCTGCTTCTAATTTTGATCCTGTTTTGTATAATCCTACATTTTTTACAGCGTAGTTTATATTTTCATTCCTTTCTATATAGCAGTACCCACAATATTCACCTATCATACTCACAATAACATCCCATTTATGAACTTGACTTCTTTCATTTATCTTATTGAAGTCTGCCTCAGATATTAAGTAAGCAGATTCAAAGTCAATATTTCTTCCTTTTATATGCTTCGATGTAATTAAAGGTTTACCTACTTCCCTTTGCTTAGGACTATCATGTGTTCCATCAGTAATTTTTGAGTAAACTTTATCTGCTATTATAAAATTTAAATTATTACTCATATCTCAACCCTTTCAAATTATTCTGAATTTCCATTTCCAACTCTTTACTTTCCACAAACAAATTGGCTAAATTACTTTCAAAGGTTTTCATTTTAGTAGCAAATTCATCAGCGGTTATATCCACATACTCAATTTTCACTTCAAAATATTGTCCAGCGGAAAACGAATAATTTTTAGCCTCAATTTCCTTTTTGGTTACTACAACAGACAAATCTTCTACCGCTTGTTTGTTATTAAATGTATCAATAATGAGTTGTTCTTCGGTTGGGGTTAAAACGGTTCGTTGGTTTTTGCCTTCTTTTACGGTTTCGCCTAATTTAGAAGCATCTAACAAAACAATATGTTCGCTATCGGCTTCTTTGTCTAAAAACAATACGGAAACATTGGTGCCAGTACTCGCAAAAATATTAGAAGGCATACTCACCACACCACGCAACCAACCATTGGTAATCAAACGTTCTCTAATTTTCTTTTCAATACCACTTTGAGCAGTGATAAATCCTGTTGGCAATACAATAGCCGCTTTACCTGTATCACTCAAACTAAACATAATGTGTTGAATGAACAACAAATAAATGGCCATCGATTCTTTTTTAGATTTTGGGATATTGGGAATCCCTGCAAAGAATCGTTTTTTGAACGCATCTTTATCTAAATCGGCATGAAAATCTGAGAAATCCAATTTAAACGGAGGATTTGATACGATATAATCAAACTTAGAATCTAAATAAGTCGGTTGTGCTATGGTATTAGTCTTAATGATATTCGGAATCGAATGCGTCAAGTTGTTCAACACCAAATTTAAACGCAACATATTACTCGATTTCTGAGAAATATCTTCCGAGTAAATAGTACAATTTTCTTCTCCAATTTGATGGGCTATACTCATTAAAAGCGTCCCCGAACCCGCACTTGGGTCATATACTTTAACTCCTTTTACAGGGTTTGGTACCATAATTTGTGCCATAATACGTGCTACTGCATGAGGGGTATAATACTCGGCATACTTTCCACCAGAGTCAGTATTGTAATCTTTAATTAAGTATTCAAAAATCGTAGCAAAGAAATCGTATTTCTGCTCAAACATTTCTTCGAAACTAAATTCAAATAATTTATTAATTAACGCTTTCGCAAAAGCATCACGTTGCGAACTATCCGAAATAAACTGTGTTAATTCATCAAACAAAGTGTCTTTTGCTCCTGAGAACGATTTTACTGAGAATACTTCAGCATTTTCAATCGAAATCTGACGTAAGGTATCATCAAAGGTTTTGGCAAAATCACTATCATTTTGTTTCACAAATAAATGCGAAATCAAATGCTCAGGACGTAAACGAGGAATATTGGGGTCTAAACTTGCAATTAAGAATTGGTATTCATCATCACTTAAATCTAATAAAGCTTTTGAAAAATTCTCCGCTTCGTCTAATTCTGGTTTTTCTCGTTTCACCGCGTAGCGAAACTTGTCATTTAAGAACTTGTATAAAAATACTTGAGTAATAATTTTAAATTCGTTTCCATCATTTCCCAAGCCATAATTCGCACACACACTTTTTAAGTTGTCAATAAGTGCTTTTGTTTTGGTCATGAAGTTAATATCCTGCGTCATTATATAATTTTGTTTTATTTTTTTAATTAATTCTTGTTTCCTACGGCTTCTTTTCTTCGACAAGCTCAGAAACCTTCAGCCTCCGGTATTACGTTCTCATTTCTTATCGGTATCTGAGCCTGTCATTTTGGTGACTGAGCCTGTCATTTTGGTGACTGAGCCTGTCATTTTGGTGACTGAGCCTGTCATTTTGGTGACTGAGCCTGTCGAAGTTACCGATTATTGATTATCCCTTTCCTACGGCTTCGACAAGCTCAGCCTCCGGTACAACATTTTTTATTCAATCGAAGCCTTATCCTGTCGAATCGAATCGGAGCCTGAGCTTGTCGAAGGCTCCGATTATATTTTTTCTAAGTCTGAGCCTGTCGAAACCCCATATTGCGTATAATTCCGAGACAACAAAGGCAAATCTTTTGCTTTATTCTCAATCAAGGCTTCCTTCTTTTTTCGACTCCATCCTTGAATTTGCTTCTCTCTATTAAAAGCTATATCAATTCGGTCATATTCTTCATAATATACTAATTCAACAGGCAAATGTTTTTTAGTATGATTAGCTCCTTCGCCCATTTGATGCTGTTCCAATCTACGCTCTAAATCAATAGTGCTACCCGTGTAATAACTCCCATTAGCACATAACAAAATATACATATAACCTTTCATATACTATTTGTTTCCTATGGCTTCGACAAGCTCAGCCTCCGGTATAACGTTCTATATTCAATCGGAGCCTGAGCTTGTCGAAGGTACCGATTATATTTTTCAGAACCTGACCCTGTCGTTTTGGTGACTGAGCTTGTCGAAGTCACCTTTTCATTTCTATTCTTATCTAGGTAGCTGAACCTGTCGAAGCCAAATCAAACGATTCGACTATCGAAGTCACCTATACTGATACTGTTGTAAATATTCGTTTACTATTAAATTATTAATGGTTTCAGTAGTTGAAAAATCCAACGGAATGTTTTCCTTTTTCTTAAATTCCTGAATCACCAATTGCAATAAATATCGTTTAAAGTATGGTTCATTATTCATAAGGTCTTCTTGTCCTTCTAATTTGGTATCTACTTGCTCTTTTACTTGCATTAACGCCTTATGCAATTGCATTTCTTTAGCGTTAAGTGTTCCTTTTTCACTCAATCGCTTATGAATACGTGTGTATTTTTCGTCATTAATATACTTTGCTTTTAACAATGCATTTTTACGATTCAATTCTTTGGCTTGGTCGTATATCTTTTGAAGCAAATGCATGTTTTCAATCATGTCGGCTTGCGTAACTTCACTCAGATTTTTCTTTTTGAAAATACGTTCTAGTTCTTCACGCAAACTTACAAATTGTGGGTCGATTTGGTCAAAATTATTTTGAAGTGATTCCCTTGTTTTGCGTAATATATTTTTAAACTCATCTGCTAATACTAACTCGCTTTCATCAACTTTGATAAATTGAAAGATGACATCTTCCAAAGCGGTGTTTAATAAATTAGCTGAAGCTTCTTCATTACCAATGCTTTCTACAAAATTTAAGTTGTCTAATCGGCTTTGTGCTTCTAATAATAAGCGATTCCAAATATCAAAATCAGCTATACCACCTAAAGCTTCATAATTATTGATTGCAATTATGTTTTTCAATTCTTTTGCAGTACGCAAGGCTTTAATCAAGCGCAACAACTCATTTTTATCGGTAAGTTGGGCTATTTGTTGTGAAAATAATTCTCTGTTTTGTGTATCGTAATGGAAAAGCGTTTCTTTTATCTCCTGAATTTCCTGTTGGATTTCCTCTTCCGATTTAAACAAATGGGAATACAATTCCATTTCATCGCCTAGCTGCTCTTGCAATTCATCAAAATACATTTTATTTGTTCGGTCAAACGCTTTGGATATATCAGCAAAATCAACTACATAACCGTATTGATATTTTTTATAGGGTCGATTAACACGAGTTAAAGTTTGTAATAAATTGTGGTCTTGAATAACACGAGCTAAATACAATTTCTTTAATCGTTTGGCATCAAAACCTGTCAGCAACATGTTGTAAACAAACAACAAATCAACTTTTCCTTTTTTGTAGGTGGATATTAATTCTTTACGAATGGCTTTGTCGTTTTCATCATGTAAGATTAAAGCAGCTGTTAATTTTGGTTCCTCGTGATTACCATATTTTACAGGTGGTTCGGCGGCCATTAAAATACTAGCATCAGTTTCTTGTTCTCCAAATTTTTCCTCAAACAAACGAAACAATTCTTTCGCTTGATTCGCTGAATCACACACTACCATTCCACCTAAAGAAGTATCTTGTTTTTCCCGTCTAAATTTAATTAAATCAGTAACAATATAATCTAGTAAGGGTTGCGCGAATTTTGAATGGGCATAAATCTGACGTGTGCTAATATCGCCTTGCAACACTTTAATTTGATCCATTATTTCTTTCATTTCCATTTTGAAGTTGCCTTCAATTTGTTCACGAATCAAACGTAGAGTATACCCATCAGCAATTGACATGTTGTAGTAATATTTATGAAAATAATTACCAAACAGCATTTTAGAATCATACTCTTTTGCAACTTCTTTTAACAATGGTGTACCTGTTAAGGCAATAATTACAGCTGAACGGTCTGAATTAATCAGATTCGCTAAATAATTTCCTTTAGGATTATAACTTCTGTGCGCTTCGTCTAAGAAATAAACACGCTGTATGTTTATATCATAACTAATATCCTTTATTGCAACAGCATCTTCTGAAAATTTCTGAATATTTACTACTGTAATTTCTGGAACTCCGCTATCATTATGAATGGCACCCACAACTTTTAAGTCGGCAATAAAATCTCGTTTTGAATTGACTTGTTTTACTTTCAAACCTCTATTAGCGAATTCGCTTGAAGCTTGAATTATTAAATCCAATCGGTCAACTATAAAATAGAATTTTGGAATTACTTGTTTCTTGGCATAATAATCCGTTAAATGTTTAACATTATAATACGCCAAAGCCGTTTTTCCCGAACCTTGTGTGTGCCAAATAATCCCTTTATTTTGTCCTGCATCAATTTTATTTGCAATGGCTTGTGTAGCAAATAATTGAGGATAACGCATGATA
Organism: Flavobacterium sp. J27; assembly: GCF_004303025.1. GTDB lineage: Bacteria > Bacteroidota > Bacteroidia > Flavobacteriales > Flavobacteriaceae > Flavobacterium. The sequence continues at coordinate 105,350 of NZ_PJQW01000010.1, forward strand.
TGCTTTTGATACGCCACTTTTCCTGTTACTTCTTCTTCAACATAAACAATGGAATATTGTAAAATAAATTTCAAACGTTCTTTACTAAACAGAGAAGTTAAAATTCGATTCGTTGGGGTATTCGATTGTTTATTGGTAATGTATTCTGGACTATTTTTGATAACAATCAAATTGTTATCTTTCAAAAGTTCGTTTTCTGTTTTTTCGTCAATATCCTTCAACTTTTGTTGCACTGGATAATCTAAATCTTCTCTGAAATAATTGAATTGAACGTTTTCATAAGCAGGTGTAGCGTAGAAGCCTCCAAAAATTGGTTCTACAATACCATCTTCATATTCCATATTGTTAGAGAATACTAATAACTGTGTAATATTAGCAAAACGTCTAAAGTGTTTGTTTTTGAAACGCTCATTAATTCTTGTTCTTTCTTTGATAACGCCTTCTTGATTGTGAGGTTTTTTCACTTCAATAAAAGCCAAAGGCATTCCATTAATTAAAACCGTAATATCTGGTCGAAACTCCTCATCTCCCGATTTACAAGTTAATTCGGTTGTAACGTGAAATTCGTTATTGTTGAAATTTTCAAAATCTATCAATTTAACTCCAGAAGTCGAAGTCAATCGTTCATAAAACTTTTTTCCCAAGTCTTCATAATCCAACTCTAGATTGATTTCATCTAAAATTCGTTGTGCTTCTTGTTCTGTTATTCCATTTAAAGCTGAAATCTTAGGAATGAAAATAGAAGTAAAAACATTATTGCTTTCAATTCTATGTTGTTCATTCAAAGGAATATACTGATATCCCAAACGCATTAAATGTAATAAAGCTGGGATTTTTACCCTCGAATCTTCGTTGAATTTCATTCATTTATAATGTTAACCTTCAAACTTAGCAAAAATTATTGGTATAGCCAATACGCATTTCTACCTGTTTTTACAAAGATAAAAAGCATAAAGAAAACAAGTTTACGGGAAACCGTATTTAGTAACTAGTGATTAGTAATTAGGAGTTAGTAATTAGGAGTTAGTAATTAGTAATTACTAATTAGTTATTTAGTTAATGATTAACCCACAACTATCAACCGACAACCCACAACTATCAACCGACAACCAACCACCACCTTTTATGTTAGTTTTAAAGCAGTTTGCTAAAGGCTTTGTTCGGAGAAAGTACCGGTTTACTGCTACTTGACCGAAGGTTTACCGAACCATCTCCGAACAAAGGCCTTATTTAAGGGGTTTAAAGACATCAAAATACGTCAAAACCAGTCAAAACCAGTCAGTATACGTCAAAACAGTTCATAAGGTGTTTTTTATCCTTTTTGGCAGTATTCTTGTGGATGTTATTTTTCTTTTTTGATATAACTGTGAGTAGGATGGTGTAAATACAAATAGAATTGTATTTTTCAAACAAGTTTGTATTTTTGTTATGGCAAATATGTCTCCAAAAATAATCTTTATAACAAGCCTTGTTACCGCTTGCAGGTTCTTTCTTTCATGAGTTTTAAAAAAAACTTCTTTTTAATACCATTTTTGGGTAATGAAAATTAAATCGGGATACTATTGATAGATATATCAAAAGGCAGATCCCGAAAAGCCTCAATAGAGTAGGGTCATTAAACCAAAATAAACATGAAAAAACAAATGGTAAAAAGCATTTTCATTACCGCATGCATCTTGTCGTTCGCAAGTTGTGAACATGAAATAGACGAACCAGCAACAGCCACAATCGAACAAACTGAAGCAAGAGTGCAAAACCAAAACGGGGTGTTGTTATTTAACGACTACGAACAATTAGTAGCCGTAAATACGCAATTAGCTTCTTCTTCAACAACACAAATAGACCAATGGGAAACCGAGCATCATTTTCTTTCTCTAGCAAGTATCGATAGAAAAATTAATGAAGCAGAAGTACAACATCAGGAAGCTTTTTTTAAAGGATTAAATCCAAACCTTTCTACCGAAGAGTATGAGTCTTTGGGTTATCATTATGAGCATACAGCACTGTATAAAAAATATTTAGATCAAGGAACGATTATTAGGAATATTGAAAATGATGGTGCCATTGCTACCGAATTAGCGGTTAAAAATCATGCCCTTTTAAATGTAATCAATGAAGAAGGAAAAGTAATGGTAGGAGAAGAGTTATTGGTTTTTTCAGGAGACGAAACCTTAGTGTATGATAGAAATACCATGAATTTACTTCGCAAATCGAGTATAGCAGAAGACTTGTTTTCCAAATTAAACGGACAATACAATTTTAATAAAGGAACAGGAACAAGTAGCAACAGATGGATTACTGATCCAGCCAAAGGGAGCAATTACCGATATTATGGAAAAGTAATTTTTACATCGAGTTTTACGACTACTTCTTTAAGTCAAACTTTTTATTGGGAAGCCAGAGCAGAACAAAAGAAATTTGGAAGTTGGAATACCAGAAATGACTATAATCCTATTTGGGGTTGTGCCGCCAACTGGTCTTACGATTATTGGATTATTTATCCAGGAGCCGGTTATGGAACCGTACAAGACGGAAGTGTGTACCCGTTACCTAATTCATCTGGTAAGCCTACATCACCATATTATATCTCTAATTTATATACAAATTACACCGTTAGAAGTTTACAATTTTCAAGTATGTATACCATTGTTCCGGCAAGTGTAGGATATTCTTTCTTTGATAATGTAAGAGTTTACGGCTATAATTTTGTGTTTAAATATTCTGGAGGAGCTTCAGGATATAATTATACTGCGTATTAATGAGTTGCTTTTTTTAAAATCAATTAAGATATACTAAAAGCACAAAAAAACCGTAAAACTTTTGTTTTGCGGTTTTATGTTAGGAGAATTTGTATTTTTAGTTAATCTTAAACTTGCCTCGTTGTTTTTGAGTTAAATTATAAGTAATTCCTACAAAAGCACCTATTTTAAATTGTTTGGCAGTTAAATCTTCATTTGAAACTTCTGTAAGTTCATCAATATCATAGTACGTTTTATCTTTGTATCTATTTTTTAAAACATTTACTTGTCTAAAAGCTGGACCTCCAGTTATAATAAGCTTTTGTTTTTTTCCAATTAATATACTTACACCAGGAAATAAGGAATTTAATTCAAAAGTTTCTACATTTATAGATGCTCCTAAGGTTAACCCAAAAGACAAAATACCGTTATTCCTGAAGCTTGTATGAAACATACCCGCAAGCATTGGAGTATAGTCATTTTTATTAGTAAGGACAATTTCTTTTTTATCAACTTCTATGTTATTTTCTATTATTGTAGTGTTTTTTATTTCATAATCTGTATTATTACCTCCAAAATTGAATACTACTCCTGTACTGAAATCAAATCTAACACCACCACGAGTGTATTCCATATAGGTAAACTCTCTATTGTCATCATATTCAGATAATTTATTAGAATCTCTATGTTTTAGATTAACATCAAAAGTAACATAGTCTTCAAAAGGTTGTATAGGTGCAGATAATATTTCATATGCTTTTGGGTTTCTCAAGACGGCATCAATTGCCTTTACTTTTAAAATTTTTGTGTTTAAGTCTAACACGTCGGCGTTATTTTTAATTTTATCTACCTCATCTTTAATTTGTTGAAATGTATATCTAATGTAATCTATATCATTAAATGTATTAGGTAAATCATGCATAGCAGCATAAAAATCATTATTAAATGAGTTTACAAGTTCATTGAAGCGTTTTACGCTTCCATTATAATCGTTTAATTTTTTAATGAAAAAAGTATCTTCATCTGCTTTCTTTAAATAGGTTTGATGATTTAAAAGAGGATTTAATGCTAATTGTTTAAAGTTTTGATATTCAGTTTCAATATTTTTTAGAACTAAATATTGATTCAAGATAGTGGTATAATGTTCTTTTAAAACGTAGAAAGTCTTTGTAATTGTTCTAGATTTACCTTCTAAAGTATTAATTTTACCTTCTAACTTTTTGATTTCTATTTGATGTTCTAGTATATTTATTTTTTTTATTTTGATTTCATTCTTTGCTTTTAACAATTCAAGTTTATTATTACTAATTTGTTTGAGAAGTATTTCATTATTACTTTTAATGAAGTCTATAGAGTCATTTTTAATGCTTTCTAACTTTTCATCTATTTTGTTTTCTTCCTTTATGATATCAATTTTAATATCAGATATATCTTTATTTATTTCAATAATTTTATCATTCCATTGTTGTAAGTTCAAATTATATGTACTATCTTGATTTATAGGAGCTTCCGTACTTGTAATTCTAGGATGATTAATGTTTTTCTCTTCAATAGGTAATAGTTTAGCCGTTACATCATTAGTGTGTCTAATAGCTGTTTTAATTTCATCATCAAAGTATTCATCAACTATAGCTATATCTTTCGATTTGATAGTTACATCATAAGCCAATCTATTTATATTTTCAATTTTAAAGACTAGAGGCTCACCTACAATAGGAGTTACATTTGATTTAGTATATTTTTTATTTTCAAAATTATAAACAATAATTTTAGTGGTATCAATAAAATTGCTATTTTCTTTAATTTCTACATGAGACAGTTTTTTTCTTATTTCCTTAATTTTTGATGTATCTCTTGAATTTAGTTCTTTTTTTAACTCGGTTTTTAATTGTTTTTTTAATTCCTTTTTTTCAAAGTTATAATCTTGAGCATAGAAATGTGATCCAGTTAAAAGAAGAACAATGAGTAGTAGTGCTTTTTTCATGTTGTTTTGGTTTTAGTTCGTATTATTTATTATCGAATCACTTTTTAGACTACACCTTATTGCAAGTGTTTTGCTTTTTTTGTCTCTTTAGGGGTAAGATATTGTATTTAAGATGATTACTAGGTAAAAATAGATATCCTTATGTTGTAAATCAATACCCCTTTCGGGCTATTTTTAAGTCATAAAGCGGTTATGAATTAAGAATTATGAATTAAGAATTAGGAGTTAGTTGCTAACTTATGAACCCCAACCCACAACAGACAACCAACAACCACCAACCATAAAAAAAACCACCTGATAGAACTACCAGACAGTTTTTAAAAAAATACACAACAAATGATACTATTTCTTTTGGGTACTGTTTAAAATGGCTTTTTCCAGTTTACCAAAATCATAGACATAAAAGTTTTTAGCATCGTTCATAGCTACAAAAATACCATTAGGAAAAGATGTTCCTAAACTGGTTGTTACCACATCACAACCATCGGTTTCAAGCGTGGTTAGGTTTACTGCTGTTATAAATGCATTGGTTTTACGGTTATATACATTAAAAAGCCCACGTTGTTGGTCTGAAACAATAAGATACCCTGTTTCGGTTCCCGTTTTTGCAATAGCAATCCCTTCAATATCACTTTCAAAATCGGAAACACCAAACAAGCTAATCTCCGCATTGCCTTTTTCTGGTTCTGCATAGTATTTGCGCACCCCGTGTTGCTCATCCGAATAATAAATAAAGCCCATCTCATTGTCTACTGCTATGGCTTCAATTTCTTTTTTACCACTAAATTTACCAAACTTACGCACCAGATTTAATTCTACTCCTGAAGGACTGGAAACCAATTCGTATTGGTACAAATAATTTTCTTTTGGTCCTGTTTTTCTGCCTACAATGAGATACACTTTGTTGCTCACAGGTGCATGATAAATGGCAATTCCCATAGGAGCTTTAAAATCGGGTTGGGTGGCATCGGTAAATACTTTAAAGCCACCATTGTCTAAAGGTTGCATATCGGGTACCGAAAACACGCGTACTTGGTTCTTTTCTCTTTCCGTAAAAGCAATAATATCGGTTTTAGTTGAATCAGTAAGCTTAAAATTATAGGTTAGATCAATATTGTTTGGTCGTTCTATATTGCGAATGGTTTTGGCTTCTATAATTTTTCCTTGTAAGTCGAACGCATAAATACCACCATTAGTTTCTTTATCGGTACCAAAAATAATACTTTGGGAAGCATCGGATGGGTTGACCCAAATTGCTGGATCATCAGTATCGTTTAGCGTGGTTTCTGTAATGACATCGGGTGGTAAGGTTACAATGTTTGTGTTTTGTTGGCAACTGCATACTGCCAGTAAGAGGATGCTGTAAAAAATAGATTTCATTTTTTTAAATAATATTTTAATACTACGTGTTTTTTATATTGATGGTATAGGTTCGTTAGCTACTAATTTTTCTTATTCTCGATACATCCCGATTATCATCGGGACACTCGAACTGACGAATTCGGTTCTCGATACACGTCACTTCGAGTGCGAAGCATATCGAGAAGTTTTGTTTCGCTACTAATTTTTCTTATTCTCGATACATCCCGATTGTCATCGGGACACTCGAACTGACGAATTCGGTTCTCGATACACGTCACTTCGAGTGCGAAGCGTATCGAGAAGTTTTGTTTCGCTACTAATTTTTCTTATTCTCGATACATCCCGATTGACATCGGGACACTCGAACTGACGAAAAACGGTTCTCGATACATGTCACTTCGAGTGCGAAGCGTATCGAGAAGTTTGTTTCGCTACTAATTTTTTTATTCTCGATACATCTCGATTGTCATCGGGACACACGAACTGACGAATTCGGTTCTCGATACACGTCACTTCGAGTGCGAAGCGTATCGAGAAGTTTTGTTTCGCTACTAATTTTTCTTATTCTCGATACATCCCGATGACAATCGGGACACTCGAACTGACGAAAAATTAGTAGCTACACACCAGATTCGTTTTCTAACTTCTAACTTCTTAATTCGACTAATACAAGTCATATTTAAGACCAAAAGTTAATCGTTGTCCATAAAATTCGGCTTGTTGTGTTCTAGTTCGTACCGATTGATAGTAGCGTAACGGTTGGTTTGTAATGTTCTTTAATTCGCCATACAAACTTAGTTTTTTTGACAAGCTTACGCCAATATTAAAGTCTAAAAATACTTGTTGGTCATAATAACGATCTTCAAAGCTATTTCCCCCAATTTCATCGATATAAGCATCAGAAAAATTAGTTGAAAAACGCGCATTAAAATACTTATTCGCGTAGCCTAAAGAGGCATTTAATAAGTTTGGAGCCGTATTAGGCAAATCTAAATCATCACGTTCTTCACCATCTTCGTTGCGTATTCCAGTCGCTTTAGAAGTTAAGAACGTATAGTTGAGATAGAAACTAAAGTTTTTAGCAAAACCAGGTAAGAAATCTAATTGTCTTTGGAACGCAAATTCAGCACCAAAAATAGTAGCATCATCACCATTTAAAGGTTGGTAAACACGATACCCTGTTGTTCCTGCACCATATACATCTGACGTAGTTTCTGCTTGGTATTGGTACACAAAATCATTAATTTTTTTAAAGAATAAACCACCAGAAAGCAAACCAACACTTTTAAAATAGTATTCTCCAATAAGATCAAAGTTCATCGAAGTAGTGGCTTTTAAATCGGGATTACCAATAAAAATTTCTTCATCACCAGAAACCACATCAATAGTAGGGATTAAATCTACATAATTAGGTCTGGCTAAAGTATTCGTCCATGCCAAACGGAAAACCGTATTGTTGTTTGGTGCATATTTGAAATGGACACCAGGTAACACATTAGTATATGAATGTTCTTTAGTTACTGTTCCTACTAAATCGTCTTCGTCTTCAATTTGATTACCAGTTGCTTTTAAATTAGTAGCTTCTACACGTACTCCTACCAATGTTTGTAACTTATCAGTAATGTTTTGAGTGGCCATTACATAACCGGCCCATACATTTTCAGTTACATTAAAATTAGCTCTTAAATATTCAGAAGGTACGGGTTCACCATTAACTAATGCCAAAGCACCTAGCCAGTTAGCATCAATATAACCTCCTAAATTATATTTTTCACCTGCTAAAAAATCGTCATTAGATAGGTCTTTTAAACCCGTTAAATTCATGGTAGGATACGCACTTTCTAAGTCGTATTCAAAGAAGTTGTTGTCTCTACTTTTCTTTTTAAAACGACCTCTAGCACCTAATTTAATCGTTCCGTTTGTGGTACCAAAAAGAGACGCAGGTAGTTCAAAATGAGTAAAGAAATTGACATCTTCTTCTTCTGTATATTGATATTCTTCAGTAATTTCATCAAATTCGAAAGTATCAAATGCACGAGCATCAGCAGGATTTTCAGCATATAGCATAGGGAATTTACTATCAGAAAAGTCATTTAGTACCGTATATTCTGTTTCGTATTTAGCATAGCGTTCGTTTTTTCTTTCCTCTGAAGCTTTGGCATAAGAAACCATCCAATCGGCTTTTACTTTGCCTAAAAAATGCTTCCCACCTAAAGAGTAATTTTGCATTCTTTGGTCTTCCAAGCGGCGGTTTTTATTTCTGTTATTATCAATTCCACCTTTGGTTTCTTTGGCTACTTCCGCAGGAAAACGAGATGGAATACCATTTGTAATGGTAAAATCACCCGCTTCAATATCTTCTGCATCTAGCATTTCATAAGAGGTACGGTATCTGTTTTCGCGGTCATCACGCCAATTGTACATTGATTTAAAATACAAATTATGATTTGGGTTAATTTGGTAATCCAAGTTTGCTGAAAAGCTTCTACGTACTCGTTGTACTAAGTATTTTCTCGTTTCAAAAGCTTTCGTATATGGATTTACAGGAACTTCTTCTAAAATAGGGTCACCATCTACATCGTCAACACCTGTATAATATTCAAATTCATCACTCCATTCGGCTTCAATATTGTCTGAACCAAAATCGGTGTCGTTGATAGAAGCGGCAACCATCCATCCTAGTTTTTTGTCTTTGGTGCGGTCACCAATAAGTACCGAACCGTTTAAAATGCGTTTGTTTGTAATAAAACTTATTCCAGAACCCAATGTACTTGATAATCTGAATTGTTGAGGTGCCGTTGCTGTGACTAAGTTTACCGAACCACCTAAAGCATCACCGTCCATGTCAGGAGTAACTGCTTTGGTTAACTCAATCGTCTGAATCATATCCGAAGGAATTAAGTCCATTTGTACGTTTCTGTTATCGCCTTCTGCAGAAGGTATTCTACTTCCATTTAAGGTTACCGAATTTAATTGAGGAGATAAACCCCTAACAATAATATTTCGCGCTTCTCCTTGGTCTACTTGCATAGTTACACCAGAAATACGTTTTACAGCATCACCAATATTGGCATCTGGGAATTTACCAATTTGATCAGTGGAAACCACATTCGTGATATTGATGTTGTTTTTCTGAGTATTTAAAGCCTTAGCCTGTCCGCTTAAGCCATACGATATTAGTTCCACTTCGTTAAGTGTTACACTTTTTGGTTTTAGAGCAATGGCGAATGTTGTCGTTTGATTTTCTATCACAGTTACCTCTTGTTCCATATCTTCATAACCTAAGAATGAAATTTGGAGTTGGTAATTTCCAGCAGGAATAGAAAGCATAGAAAATTTACCATCGAAGTCGGTTGTTGCTCCTTTATTTAAGGAAGCAATAAGAACAGTTGCACCAGGTAAGTAGAAATTATTTTCATCTACGATAGTACCTGTAATACTTCCTTTTTGAGCCGTTGCAGTACACGTTATTAAGGTTAAGAACAACGTTACAAATAGCCTTTTTACAAAGCACAGTTTTCTCATTTTTTTTAATTTTACATTTCTGACAAATGTAGTATCCATAAGGGATTATTCGTTTTTAAGCAAGGCAACAAAGAGGCAACAATATCTTTTTTTTAAGTTACAACAAGGCAACAATAACACTTTATTTACATTAAACTAACCCTAAGAAAAAAAGGGTGTTTTTTTCTTACAATTCGAGTAAGAAAGTAATTAATTCTGCTTTAGAATTGATAGGTAGTTTTTTTCTAAAACGATGTCTTGCTACTCGCACACTATCGGGTGTTACCCGAAGGATGGCTGCAATTTCTTTGGAAGACAAATTGAGTCGTAGTAAAATACCTAGTTTTAATTCGGCAGGAGAGAGACTTTCGGTGGCTACTTGAGAGAGTTTTTTAATGAAATCGGGATGTATTTCTTCAAAGAAAACAGTAAATTCTTCCCATTCATTTTCTTGTTGCAATACAAAATCAATTTCGTTAGAAATTTCTTTTATTTTAACTTCCAGCAGTTCGTTTTTTCGACCCATACTATTTTTCAATTTAGTTGAAAGTTCCGATAACATTTTGTTTTTTTGTGCAATATGCAAGCTGTAACGAGATAGTGTGGCTGTTTTTAATTCTAAATCGCGTTGTAAATTTTTTTCTTCTATTTCTTTTTTTTCTAATTCGGCTTTTAAGGTTTGTTGCTTGTAATTTTGGATTTTGAGGGAAGCTTTTCTCTTCTTTTGGTAATAAATATACATCACAACCACAGCAAATAGGAGCGATAATGTTAAAATGAGTATGGTTTTCTGATTGGCTTTGTTGACTTTATTTTGTTCTTGTAGAATTTTTATTTGGTTTTCTTTCTGATTGATTTTATAATCCGCTTGCAAGAGATTGACTAAGTTTTTATTTTCATTGGTCACAGCTTTTTGATTGTAATCGTCTGCGATGAGTTTGTGTTCATATGCTTTTTCATACTCAGCAAGTAGGGCATAAGCTTTGGCTAAATCTTTATGACCGCTTTCTAGTAGATGATTATCATTTAGTTTTTTAGCTAAATTTATAGATAGATTGGTAAATGGAATACCTGTTTTTACCTTTCCTTTTTTTCGATACACATCACCAAGATTATTCAAAACATTAGCTTCTTGTCTAGATTGTGACCCTTTTAGGAGTTGGTACGCATTATTAAAATAGGTATAGGCTTTATCAAACTGTTCCAGATCTTCATAGATACTACCAATATTTTCATGAACAACTGCAACTTCTTTCGCATCGTTTTTCGTGTTCAAAAGAAACAGACTCTTATTTTCAAAGTCCAAAGCGGTTTCATATTCTCCTCTTTTTTCTGCGTTTTCACCTAATAAGCTAAAAGCTAAGGATTGTCCTTTGGTGTATTTTATTTGTTTTGCAATTGCTAATGCTTCCAGTAAAAATGGTTGTGCTTGCTCGTATTTATGCATGGCATGATTAACCTTTCCAATGGCATTATTAATTTGAACAAATAAAGTATCTTTTTTATTCGTTTGTATATGTTTTAACGCTTCTTGATAATACGATAAGGCATTAGCATACAGACCATATTGATTGTAGATAGTGCCTAATTCGAGCATTTTTAGCGCTATATCAGGGTTGTTTTTATTTTTTATGGCAAGATCTAGACCCTTTTTCTTATTTTTTAGTTGTGTTTCAACCCAGTCATTTTGGGAAAACAGCGTAGAGGTGGTTAATAAAAGCAGTAATAAAAAACGACCCAACATTTTTTGAGATTAAATTAACCTACAAATAAGAAAGAATTATATTAAGTTACAATGATTTTAAGGTTAAGTAATGATTACTATTTTTAGTACTTAGTTGTTAGTTGTTAGTTGTTAGTACTTAGTGATTCGGAAAAAGGTTCTGAATACTGAGACTGTAAACTTACAACCTACAACTTAGAACTTAGAACTTAAAAACAAACCTTAAAATTAAGCTAAAGTTGAGAATGGGAACAAGATTAATTTATATCTTAGTTTTTTCTTAGAACAGACTAATAAAATACAATTCATGCGCAAACAATTTGGTGCTAAACCTACCAAAGCCGATATACAACAGTACGAGCAATCTCCACAATGGGATGGAGAGAAATTTGTAAATAGCGAACCCACTTCTATGGCTATTTCCATTCGAACGTTACCCAAGTTACTATACAAACAATTTTGTGAAAAGAAAGACCGCGAACCTTCACAACCCCTACCAATACAGCCTTTTGATAAAGAAGCATTTGTAACCAATGATAATGAGGTGCGTTACATTTGGTACGGACATTCAGTAGTGTTATTGAGAATAAAAGGGAAAAACATCTTAATTGATCCGATGTTAGGCAGTAACGCAGCACCGATTGCTCCTTTTCCAATCAAGCGTTTTTCGGAAAATACATTAGCTATTATAGATCAATTACCAGAAATAGATTTAGTACTATTATCACACGACCATTACGATCATCTGGATTATGATAGTATTCAAAAGTTACATTCTAAAGCAAAACAATTTTATGTGGCTTTAGGAGTCAAAAGACATTTGGTTAAGTGGAATATCAATCCAGAAATTATTACGGAGTTTGATTGGTGGCAAGAAGTTTCTTTTCAAGATATAAAAATTACATTTACACCTACACGTCATTTTTCAGGTCGTGGTTTAACCGATAGAGCCAAATCTTTATGGGGCGGTTGGGTACTTAAAACAGCTACTGAAAATATTTGGTTTAGTGGAGATAGCGGTTACGGACCTCATTTTGAAGCAATAGGAAAACGCTTAGGACCTTTTGACTTTGCTTTTATGGAATGCGGTCAGTACAATGAAAATTGGAGTCAGATACACATGTTTCCAGAAGAAACGGTTCAAGCAGCAATTGATGCGAAGGTTCATAACATGATGCCTGTACATTGGGCAGGGTTTGCTTTGGCACAACATACTTGGACTGACCCAGTAGAGCGTTTTATAACAGCTACCATAAAAGAAGAATGTAATTATAATTTACCCAAATTAGGAACAATACAGACTATAACGAATCAAAATCACACCCCTTGGTGGAAATAAACAATACTATGGAATTATACGATCAAATATTTCAGAACAATCAAGAATGGATTAGCAGTAAAAAAGCAACTAATGAATCCTTTTTTAAATACTTAGCTGAAGGACAATCTCCTGAAATCTTATATATCGGTTGTAGTGATAGTCGCGTTACCGCTGAAGAAATGACAGGAGTTGCACCCGGACAAATGTTTGTGCACCGAAATATTGCAAATTTAGTACCTAATAATGATAATAATTCGGCTTCCGTAATTGAATATGCAATAGAATATTTAAAAGTAAAACATGTAGTCGTTTGCGGACACTATTTTTGTGGAGGTGTAAAAGCCGCTATGGAAGCCAAAGACTTAGGAGTTTTAAACCCTTGGTTGCGTAATATTAGAGACGTGTATCGCTTGCATGAAGAAGAGTTAGATGCCATTTCAGATGAAACTGAACGTTATAAAAGATTGGTAGAAATTAATGTAGAAGAACAATGTTTAAATGTAATTAAAACGGCTGTGTTGCAAAGACATTATTTAAATAACGGTTTTCCTGTTGTTCACGGTTGGGTTTTCGATATTAAATCGGGTAAACTAATTGACTTACAAATTAATTTCGAACAAAAGCTAAAGCAGATTCAGAAGATTTATAACTTAGGAGGAAAATAATTATTAACCATAGAAATATAAATTATAAATTTTCTTTATAGTACTATCAGAAAAAAAATAGGTAAAAAAAATAATTCTGGAACATTCATTTCAAAAAAAGATATATCTTTGCCATCATAATTTTTAAAAAATGGCTCGCTGCATAGAATTTAACGAAGTTGAAAAAATTGAAAAAGCAATGAATGTCTTTTGGGAAAAAGGCTACAATGCTACATCAATGCAAGACCTTGTAGATGCGATGCAAATCAATAGAAGTAGTTTATACAATACTATAGGAGACAAACATCAGTTGTTTATGAAATGTAATAGTCACTATTTTGATAAGGCAATGTGCGAGATTAAACAAAAAGTTGCTCAAGAAAAATCGGGCATGCAAGCTCTCATCAATATTATTAATGATAAAGCAGCATGGATTGTAGATTGTGAAAAAGGGTGCTTGGGTATTAAATCTATTTTTGAATTAGCTCCAGATAATAACGATGTTCGAAATTTACTAAGTAGAAACAATGAAATCTATATCGATTTTATAACAGAAGTTGTACAAAAGGCTATAGATGAAGGAGAAATGAATTCTTCTGAAGATGCTGCTTTGATGGCAGAATATATAATGACCTCTTTCACAGGTTGGAAACAAGCATTCATTCTCCATAGAGATCCAATCAAGATAAAGAGAATGGCAGCTTATTTAATTAAAAATATTAAAAAGTAGCTTTTTTTTGTTCCTTTTCTGGAACGATTATTTCATATTAAATAATAATTATTAATCATAAAAATCAAATTTAGCTTAAATTTTGAAACGTTTATTTCAAATTAAGCATTTTACCAACAATTAAATTTAATGACAGTCAGTATGAATTTTGAAACGTTTATTTCAGAAAAAACAAATCAAACAAATAACAAATTAAACCAAAACTCTTTTATGAAAGCAATGACTACTATAAGCATAATAGCTTTATTTTTAATAAGTTGTAATGATAAAAATGCAGAAGCACCTGCAAACGCAGCACCTACATTACCTGTTTTAAATATTGCTTACAGCTCAGCCACTACAGAAACAGAATATCCTGTAGCAATACAAGGAAAAACAGATGTAGAGATTAGACCACAAGTAAGTGGAACTTTAGACAAAATATTTATTGATGAAGGGGCTTATGTAAAACAAGGACAACCTTTATTTAAAATTAATGATAACTCGTATCGTCAGGAATATAACAATGCTCAGGCAAGTTTAAATGCAGCAGAAGCAGCCGCAATAAATGCGCAAATGGAAGTTGATAAATTAACCCCTTTAGTACAAAATAAAGTAGTTTCAGAATATCAATTAAAAACAGCACAATCTAATTTGAGTATTGCCAAAGCTAATGTGCAACGTGCTAGAGCAATTCTTGCCAATGCGCAGATTAATTTAGACTATACATTAATTAAAGCTCCAGTAAATGGCTATATAGGGAGATTTCCAAGAAAGCAAGGAAGTCTTATTAGTCCGCTTGATCCAGAAGCTCTAACCCGACTTTCAGATACAAAAGAAATTTACGCATACTTTTCTTTAGGAGAAAATGATTTTATAAGCTTTAAATCGATAAGTGAAGGAAATACTATTACTGAAAAATTAAAAAATATTCCACCAGTAAGTTTAGTACTTTCAGATAATTCAATTTATGCAGAAAGTGGAAAAATCGATATGATTGACGGTCAGTTTGATAAGACTACAGGTGCTATTACTTTAAGAGCAAAATTTCCTAATGAAAAAGGCTTATTAAAATCGGGAAACACAGGAAAAGTAAAAATAAGTATGTCGCACAAGAACACTATAGTAATTCCACAAGAAGCTACCATTGAAGTTCAGGATAAACTGTTTGTATTTCTATTAGATGATAAAAATAAGGCCATTAGACAGCCTATTTCAATATCTGGAAAAAGTGGTACAAATTATTTGGTTAAGGAAGGTATAAAATCGGGAGATAGAATTGTATTGAAAGGTTTTGAAAACCTACCTGATGGTGCCACTGTAATCCCTGAAAAATCAGACAAACCAGTAGCTAAACTATAATTTAAAAACTAGATACTAAAAATATGTTACAAAAATTTATTGACAGACCCGTACTGTCAACAGTAATTGCTATACTTATAGTGATCCTTGGAGCAATAGGATTAAACACACTTCCGTTGCAACAATTTCCAGATATTGCACCGCCTGCAGTTCAGGTTGTTGCTTTATATCCTGGTGCCAATGCAGAAACGGTTTTACGTTCTGTTGCACCTTCTTTGGAAGAATCTATAAACGGTGTGGAAAACATGAGCTATATGAGCTCAACCGCTAGTAATGATGGTTCATTAGTTATTACTGTAAACTTTAAATTAGGAACCGATCCAGATCGAGCAGCTGTTAATGTTCAAAATAGAGTATCTCAAGCTACAAGCCAATTACCAGCCGAAGTAGTTCAAGCGGGAATATCTACCACAAAACAGCAAAATAGTTTGTTGATGGTGGTCGATTTATTAACCGAAAACGAGAAACAATACGATCAAACTTTCTTAGCTAATTATGCTCAAATAAATATTATACCCGATTTAAAAAGAATCCCAGGTGTTGGACAGGCTCTAATCTTTGGAGGAAGTAAAGATTATTCCATGAGAGTTTGGCTAAATCCTGCCAAAATGGCTAGCTATAATCTAACGCCTCAGGAAGTAATGGGAGCTATTCAGGATAAAAACCTTGAAGCCGCACCAGGGCGTTTTGGAGAAAGTAGTAAAGAAGCTTTTGAATATGTAATCAAATACAAAGGGAAATTAAATACGCCAGCTGAATACGAAAATATTGTTATTCGTTCTAATGCAGACGGTTCTGTGTTACGATTGAAAGATGTAGCTCGTATTGAATTTGGTTCTTATACGTACGGAAGTAGTACTCGTATAGATGGAAAAGCAGGTTTAAATATCGCTATTTATCAGTTACCCGGTTCAAATTCAAGTGATGTTCAGATTGCTATTAAAGAAATGATGGAAAAAGCTTCAAAAGATTTCCCTAAAGATGTTAAACATTTAATTTTATATAACACAAAAGATTCTTTAGATTTATCAATTGCTCAAGTAAAATCTACTTTAATAGAAGCTTTCATTTTGGTCTTTATAGTAGTATTTTTATTTCTTCAAGATTTTAGAGCTACACTCATACCAGCTATTGCTGTACCAGTATCTATTTTAGGAACGTTCTTTTTTATGGGAATATTTGGCTTCTCTGTAAACCTTTTAACTTTATTTGCATTAGTACTCGCAATTGGAATTGTGGTTGATGATGCCATTGTAGTGGTCGAAGCAGTTCACGAGAAGATGCATAGTAGGAAATTATCGGCAAAAGCAGCCACTACTTCGGCTATGAGTGAGATAACTGGAGCCATTATCTCTATTACCTTAGTCATGTCGGCTGTATTCCTGCCTGTAGGCTTTATGGAAGGTTCAACAGGTGTTTTTTACAGACAGTTTGCGTTTACATTAGCGATAGCTATTGTTATTTCAGCCGTAAATGCACTAACTTTAAGTCCAGCTTTAGCGGCATTATTTTTGAAAGATGCTCATAATGATGATACCCATAATCATGATGAAAAGCCTAAAAATTTTAAAGAGAGATTCTTTATTGGATTTAATACTGGGTTTACAAAATTGACGAATAAATATGTTAATAGTCTTCGTTTTTTAATAAAATTCAAATGGCTTAGTTTAGGAGGTTTAACCGTAGTAATTCTTGCCACTGTATACATGGTAAAAACAACCCCTACAGGATTTATACCTTCTGAAGACCAAGGATTTATAGCAATCTCTATGTCAATGCCTGCGGGAACTTCTCTTGAAAGAACTCAATCGGTAATGGAAGAAGTTGAAGTAAAATTAGATGATATGCAGTCTAAAAAAACACTGAATATTCTTTCTGGGTTTAATTTACTAACGCAATCTAGTAGTCCTTCTGCAGGTGTTATTTTTATCTTATTAAAACCTGCAAAAGAGAGAGGAGCTATAGAGGATATTAATGATATAATGAACGAAGTGCGACAAAAATTAGGTACAATAAAAGGAGCTAACTTTTTTGTATTTACTTTTCCAACAGTTCCTGGATTTAATAATGTAGATGGTCTAGATATTGTTTTAAAAGATAAAACCGGACAAAGCATCAGTAAGTTTAGTGGTATTAGTACTATGTTTATTGGAGAACTGATGCAACGTCCGGAAATAGCATTTGCTTTTACTAGTTTTAAAGCCGATTATCCTCAATTAGAAATGGAAGTAGACGATGTTAAAGCAGAACAATTAGGAGTGAATGTAAGGGATATATTGCAAACCATGCAAGCTTATTTTGGTAGTGCTCAGGCTTCAGATTTTAATCGATTTGGGAAATATTATAGAGTAGTTGTTCAAGCTGATGCTAATGCCAGAAACAATCCAGAAACATTAAGAAGTATTTATGTTAAAAACAGACAAGGTGAAAGCGTTCCTGTTTCAACTTTAGTCAAATTAAAACCAGTAAATGGACCAGAAACAGCTTCGAGGTATAATCTTTTTAATTCGATAAGTGTCAATGCTATAGCTGCACCAGGTTTTAGCTCAGGAGCTGCGATACAAGCTGTACAAGAAGTGGCTGAAACAAAATTGCCTAAAGGATATACAATTGAATTTTCTGGACTTACTAAAGAAGAAATTACTTCTTCAGGACAATCTGCTGTTATTTTTGGATTAAGTCTTTTATTTGTATTCTTTTTATTAGCTGCACAATATGAAAGTTATATTCTACCCGCAGCTGTATTGTTGTCTATTCCGACAGGAATATTTGGAGTCTTTTTAGCTATTGGAACAACAGGAATAGAAAATAATATCTATGTTCAAGTGGCTTTAATTATGCTTATCGGATTACTTGCTAAAAACGCCATTCTTATTATTGAATATGCTATTCAGAGAAGGCGATCGGGTAAATCGCTCTTAGCCTCTTCATTAGAAGCTGCAAAACTTCGTTTACGACCTATTATCATGACTTCTTTTGCATTTGTTGTAGGACTTATTCCTATGATGCGAGCAACTGGTCCTTCTGCATTAGGAAATCACTCTATTAGTATAGGTGCAGCAGGAGGTATGGTTTCGGGTGTAATTTTAGGAATTTTTATTATCCCTGTATTATTTATCGTATTCCAATATTTACATGAGTTAGTTTCAGGAAAACCACTGGCAGTACTTCATAATGAAGAAAATGAGAAAAAGTAATTTTTGGATTTAAATACATTATAAAAGAAATGAAAAATAATCATCTATATAGCCTAATCTTACTCATACTCGTTTTTAGTATGAAGGCTCAAAACAAAGAAACACAAATAGCCGTTCCTGAACATTATAGGAATGTTACCATTCTAGACACTACGTCTATTGCATCTATAAAATGGAAAGATTTTTTTGAAGCACAAGATCTAGTAAGTTTAATTGAAGATGCTATTGTAAGGAACAATGATTTGCAAATGGCAGACAGGAACATTAACATAGCTAATTTGCAGTTAAAGCAATCTAAATGGAATTCTGTTCCGCAGATTAATGCGTATGCTAATGCATCAACAACCCGACTTTCTGAAAACAGCTTGAACGGAATTAGTACGGCTTTGTTTTTAGGTAAAAACCATATTGAAGATTTTAATGCTGGGTTAAATTTGTCTTGGGAAGCAGATATCTGGGGTAAATTCAGAAATCAAAAAAAGAAATCACTGGCATTGTATTTACAAACTACAGAGGCTAAAAAAGCAACGCAAACTGCAGTAGTAGCTACTGTTTCTAAAACGTTCTATGACTTATTAATGCTAGATGCTCAATTAGAAGTGGCCCAAAAAACATTGGCACTTAATGATAGTATACTTTTCATAGTAAATCTTCAGTATGAAGCTGGACAAGTAACCTTATTAGCCAAACAACAAACAGAAGCACAACGTTTAATAGCAGCTAAATTAATCCCAGAATTAGAACAAAATATTCAAATACAGGAAAATGCAATTAGTGTTTTAACAGGAAGGTTCCCAGAATCAAAACAAAGAACCATTAGATTGAACGACTTAAATGTAAGTGAGAATTTAGTAGCAGGTATTCCTGCACAATTATTAAGTCAAAGACCAGATGTAAAAAGTGCAGAATTAGCCTTGCAAGCGGCAAATGCTAATGTAGGTATAGCCAAAGCATATTTTTACCCTTCGTTAAATATTACAGCTTCTACAGGAGTAAGTTCGTTTGAATCTAGTAATTGGTTTACCGTTCCTGCTTCATTGTTTGGATCAGTTGCTGGTGGTTTAACTGCACCACTCTTAAATCGTAAAAATATACAAACCCAATATAAAATAGCAAAAGAGCAAAGAGAGCAAGCTGTAATTCAGTTTAGACAAACTTTGTTAATAGCTGTAAACGAAGTTTCTAATGCTTTAATAAGAGTTGAAAAAAGTAAGGAACAATATATATTAGCAGATGAAAGAGCAACAACACTTAAAAAAGCAGTTGATAATGCAAACTTATTATTTAAAAGTGGTTTAGCTAATTATATAGAGGTTATTGTAGCACAAGGAAATTTATTACAGGCAGAATTAGAATTAGCCTCACTTAAAAGAGAAAGATTGTCTTCAAATGTCGAATTATATCGTTCCTTAGGAGGTGGATGGGAATAATGTAAGATAAGAATTGCTCTTGTGATTTGTTTTGAAGTTATAGGATAAGTAACAAGAGCATTTTCTTATTGTTTTTAATTAAAAATTATGTTAAAAGTGTCATTCTGAAATAGTTGTTTCAAAAAAAGACATATCTTTGTTACATAATCTAGGAATATATGGCTCGCTGTGTAGAATTTAATGAAGTTGAAAAAATTGAAAAAGCAATGAATGTCTTTTGGGAAAAAGGCTATAATGCAACATCAATGCAAGACCTTGTAGATGCTATGCAAATTAATAGAAGTAGTTTGTACAATACAATTGGAGATAAACACCAATTGTTTATGAAATGTATAAGTACCTATTTTGAAGCAAGTATTTGTGAGTTACGTCAGAAAGTAGCACAAGAAAAATCAGCCATGCAAGCTTTAATTAATATTATTAATGATAAAGTAGCTTCTATTGTTGATATTGAAAAGAGTTGTTTAGGAGTAAAGTCTATATTTGAAATGGCTTCAGAAGATGTAGCAGTACGCAATTTATTAACAAAAAAGAATGACGTTTTTATTGGTTTTATGACTGAAGTTGTTCAAAAAGCAATGCAAGAAGGGGCACTAGACGATACAGAAGATCCAGGATTATTAGCTGAATATATAATGACCTCTTTTACAGGATGGAAACAAGCGTATATTTTGCATAGAGATCCTATAAAAATTAAAAAAATGGCCGCTTTTTTAATTAAAAACATTACAAAATAATGTTTTTTTTATAATTTTTTTGGAACGAATGTTTCAAATTAGCATAGAGAATTCTCTCTTTTTTTATAAGCTTTTTTGGAATGATTATTTCAGATTAATATATTAAAAAAGTACTGAAATTTAACAGTTTAGATATAATTCTGAAACGAATATTTCAAAATATAAACAATCTACATAAACTTAGAAATCATGAAAAAAAACATACTATTATTATTTTTCTTGTTTTTATTCTTTGGTCATGCCATAGGACAAGATCAATTTGTAGGCGATTGGCAAACCAATGAAGGCAAACTAAAAGTTGAAATTTATAAACAAGAAGCGTACTATTATGCTAAAGTAAAGGCAAGTGAAAATAAGGAAACTTTAGGAAAAGTTATCTTAATACAAATGGTAAAAAAAACACCTACCAAATTGTATGGAGGTACATTTCTAGACGAATCTGAAGGTTCAGAATTTGAAGCTTTACTAAAATTAATAGATGATAACACAATGCGATTAAGAATCTTAACAGGATTATTTAGTAAGATTATGATTTGGAATCGAGTCGGGACTATTCCATAGAAGAAACACATGAAAAACAAACAAAACAACTATGAAGAAAACACTATATTTAATCAAGAAAGGATATGAATCTATAGCATTTCTTTCTTTAAAATCAACACTTATGAAAAACAGAAATATCACTCTCAACGAAATAGGCTTATTTTTATCTTGTATTTTAATGGTAGCTGCCTTAATTTACATTAGATCCAATTGAATATAAAATAACAAACATGAAAATTTGACATGAACCACTCCATTAGGAGTGGTTTTTTTATTAAAAAATAAAATATCTTTACAAAATCAATGAATAAAAGGCATTTATAACATTTTAATTAGTGATTATGAATTATTCAAATGATTTTTATTCAGGGAAATATAAAAATGTCATTTTTGTTCAATTAAGAAAATAATAATACATAATGAAATCTAGTTTTATTGCCATCCTATTTCTTTTGGTTACACCTTGTTTGGCACAAGTAAGTGAAACTGACAAAAAGATTCACGCTCTAGAAAAAGAGATTAAAAATTCAAATGGAAGTCATCGGCTTACCTTATTAGATAGTTTGGCTACTTATATTTATTATCATACTTCTGAAGAGAACGACTCCATTTTTAAAGTGACTATTGCGTATGCTAAAGAATTAGATTCTATTAATATCGTAGTTAAGCAAGCGACACATCTTTTAGAATTAATAAGCTATAACAGTCAAAATTTCGATGAAGGTAAGTCCTTAATTGCTTCGACAAATACGGTACTTCAACAAGCATCTAATTTAGATATAGTAGAAGAATATTACACTTATGTTGCTAATTTTTATTACCAAATAGGCGATTTTGATCAAGCTATTAAAATTTATAATCAAGCTTTGGTTAGTGCTCAGAAATATAACTCGAAACGTATTGGTGAAATTAAATTTAGGAAAGGAGTAATTTATGTAGACAAAGGAGATTTTGGTAAAGCATCTCTAAATCTTAAAGAAGCAATTACTTATTTTCAAAGAGAAAATGATACATTAAGTTGGATAGATGCTAAAATGTCAATGTCTATTTTATATAGTAAAAGCGGATTTTACAAAGAATCCAAAAAAGAAAGAAAAGAACAAATTGACCTTGCAAGAAAGCTGAAATCATATAATAATTTAGGCTTAATTTATTTTAATATGGCTGCTGATGATAATAAAGAAGGTTTACAAAATGAACGTATTTCTAATTTAAAATTAGCACTAAAAAGCAATGAAAAATCAAAGTACAAAGATTATTTTGAACCCATATTTAAAGCCACTTTAACGGTTGCTTATGCAGAAAACGATAGTTTGGAAAAAGCGGCAAACCTTCTTACTGCTTTAGAAAAGAACAGGGAAGCGTTTACAAATAATTATAACGATGCCTTTTATTTGGAAGCAAAAAAACAGGTTTTATTTGCCCAAAATAAATTTCCTCAAGCTATACATTATGGTAAACAATATCTTGAATTAAAAAAACAAGGTAAACAATATGAAGAAATTCAAGAAGCAGAAAAATTCTTAGCCAAAGCTTATGAGAAAGTTGGTAACGATAAGGAAGCATTATTACATTATAAAAACTTTACTCATATAAAAGATTCTATCGAAAATATACAAAAAATTAGAGTATTAGCTTATTATCAGACCTTGTATGAAACTAAAAAAAGAGACTTAACGATTGAAAATCAAAAAGCGAATATTGCATTATTAGATTCTAAAAATAAAATTATGCAACAATGGGGGTTGTTTGGGGGTTTAGGCTTAGTTAGTATTTTTGGGTTCTTATATATTCTTCGTTCACGTAATTTTGCTAAAAGTGAGCAAAAAGCGCAAGAAAAGTTTACGCAAGATATTATTATAGCACAAGAAGAAGAGCGTACTCGAGTGGCTTTGGAACTGCATGATAGTGTAGGGCAACAATTAATGCTCTTAACTCGTAAATCAAAAAACAGTAATGATCCGAGTATGGAAGTTTTAGCTAAAGATGCTTTACAAAGTATACGATCTATTTCTCAAGGATTGCATCCAGTAGTATTAGAACGCTTAGGGTTTACGGCTGGAATTAACGATTTAATTCATACCATAGATGCCAATACCGATCTCTTTTTTACGGTAGATATAGAACCAATCGATTCATTTTTAGATAAAGATAAGTCCTTACATGTTTACCGAATTATTCAAGAGGTATTAACCAATATCATAAAGCATGCTCAAGCTACATCGGTTACTATAGACATACATAAAGTAAAATCATCTATTAAAATTAACATCGAAGATAACGGTAAAGGCTTCGATTTTGAACAGCAAATAAAAATATCTAAAAGTCTTGGAATGAAATCTTTAATTGAAAGAAGTAAAATTATCATTGGTAAACTCAATATTAATTCAACCCTTAACGAAGGTACAATAACTCAGTTAACATTTCCTGTTTAAAATAGAAATTGTATTTTGCTATATTTTTAACCAATAATTAAAATGAATAAAAAAGCGGTTTCTATTATCGTTGCAGACGATCATCCTATTATGTTAAAAGGATTAACAGAAGAACTTGAAAATGCAGGTTATACCATTGTTGCTACCGCAAATAATGGGGCAGCAGCTGTCGAAATGATCGCATTACATAAACCCAAAATTGCTATGCTAGACATAGAAATGCCTTTTTTTAATGGTTTTGAAGTAATCAAAAACTGCTCTAATCTAGAATTAGACACGAAGTTTATTGTAATGACTTATCACAAAGAGAAAGGGTTTATTGTACAAGCTAAAAAAGTGGGAACACATGGCTACTTGCTAAAAGAAGACAATTTAGAAGAAATCGAAGCTTGTATCGAAGCTGTTTTATTTGATGAGTTCTATTTTAGCTCTTCATTTCAAGAAGATATTAAACATACTGTAGATAATGAACTTCGAAAAGTAGCTTTATTAACCCCTTCAGAAAGAACCATCATTCGACTTATTGCCCAAGGTAAAAATTCTGCAGAAATTTGTGAAACTTTAAAAGTATCTAAAAGAACCATTGAAAAACATAGGGCTAATATTATAGGAAAATTAGAACTAGAACCTTCTCAAGATACCTTAACACAATGGGCAAACGATTACAAAGAAATTATTAAATCGTTATAAATAGATTATTTATCTAACAAGATAGTTTATATAAAAAACTTCTTCCTACGTAAACTACGAATTAATTGCTTTACCTACGTATTTTATAGTGTTTTTAAAAAACTGAAATTGCATTATCATTAAAATACATTTTTACCAATTTAAATCAGTAAGTAAAATTATATTTTTATTTCCAATTGTTTTTTTATTCAATTTGAAGTACTAAAAATTAATTCTGCAACATGTCGACATAAATTTCAATTGAAAATTGCAAGCTGTTTGAATGGTAAAAAAGTTTTGATACATGATAAAAACAAGTGTAATTTAAAAACAAATAATATGAACGATTTAAAACAAAAACCAGAAGTAGCAGAAGCAAGTGATGCACTTTTGAGAAAAACATTAAGTACGTCGATGACGGCAGGGAAAGTAGATAATTATATGCTCGAAAGAAGTAAATTATTAGTTCCTATAGATGCTACATTAGACTTAAAACTATTAGGTTTCGATGGTAGATTAAAATGCGTACCAAAAGACACTAAAAAATACCCTCATAAATGGGAACATAGAGTGTATGGTGCAGGTATAATCGATATTGATAATTTGAATGGTATATTGTCTACTGGCTATACTAATTGGGATGGTCTTTGGGCAAACACAACTTCCGCAGGGGTTACTGCTGGAGAAGCTGGTGCAGGTGTAGTAGTAGTAGTCTTTTTTAGAAAAGACGGAACACCCATAGGCGATTTTAGAGGTATACCAACAGGTAAGTTAGGAATTGCTGGCGCAGGAGGCGCAGGAGAATGGCAAAAAATATAATTTTTTACTATACTATTTTTATTTAAGTTCCCAATAATCAAACGAAAAAGACCTTAACAAGAATAATTGTTTAAGGTCTTTTATTTGTTTACTATACGTAACCTACGTAATTTTTGCTTTCGTTACGTATTTTATAAAAATAACGATGAGTATAGTTTTGTGTTATTAAACTTTTTTACTCATGAAAATAAAAATTACTTTAATCGCAGGATTATTTTTTGTTTTAGGAATTAGTTTGTTGTATGCTCAAACTTCTCCTGTTTCAGAATTTTCGGCGTATCCTGCTTTAGGAAATAGTGTGCCACATACTGTTTTTTTTACCAATCAGTCTACTTCAGCAGACACTTGGTTGTGGAATTTTGGAGATGGTTCCACTTCTACCAGCATGAATCCAATTCATACTTATACCACAACTGGAGCTTATACGGTTTCTCTAAAAGCTGATAATACAACTAATGGTACTTCTGATATAATCACGAAAGTAGATGAGATTAAAATTTCTATACCAAATGCTATAATTGGCGGATCTCAGCAAACAGGCTGTGGCCCTTTTACTATGAATTTTTCAGATGCTTCTACAGCCAATGGAGCTCCTTTAGTGAGTTGGTCTTGGGATTTTGGAGATGGAAATACTTCAACTAACCAGAATCCTTCACACACCTATGAAAATAGTGGAGTTTATACTGTTTCGCTACTAATAACAGACGGTTTTGGAAATTCAGATACAGCTACTTTTACTAATATGGTTGAGGTTACTGGTCCAAATTTAGCATTCGAAGTAGATCACACACTAATTCTATCTAATAGTAGTGTTGCTTTTACAAATTTATCTAATTCTGCTTCTGCTGTTGCTACATGGACTTGGGATTTTGGAGACGGAACACCAATTAGCAATCAACAAAACCCAACCCATACCTATGTAACTCCTGGAGACTATAATGTAAGTTTAACGGCTTTGGATGTAGATGGTTGCTCCAAAACAATTACTAAAACAGCTTATGTCAAGGTTGTTGCTGCTCCTGTAAATGTAGTGGTTAATAATGACACAGGCTCCTGTAATGCTTCTGTATCACTTCCTGATTTTGATGGGGCATCCAATGGAAATGCCATCCAATTAGACGGAGTTAACGATTATGTTACCGCACCGCTTCCTAGTTTATTTAATAGCATTAGTACCAATGATTTTACGGTCGAAATGTGGGTAAACAGAACTTCCTCGGGAGCAAGTACGAGGTTAATTTTTGCTCAATTTAATAATACAAATTTTGTAAGTTCTTTGGTTAATTCTTCTGGTGTATTTTATGTTTTTGTACATAGTAATGGTGTAGTGTATAGTGTAAATACTACTTATGTACTTCCTTTAAATCAATGGGTACATACTGCTTTTCGATGGAATGCTACTTCGAAAACAATTAGCGTTCTTATTAATGGTTCTCCTAGAGCTACCATTAGTGGAGGTAGTAGTAGCTTAGGAACTTCAAATCGAATGACTATCGGAAGTAAAACTGATGGAAGTCAAGTTTTTGGAGGTAAAATTGACGAAATAAGAATCTGGGATTTACAAAGAAGCGATGCAGATATTGTAGACAATATGAACACTTGTGTTTCTGAAACAAGTCCCAATTTAATTACGTATTATAAAATGAATGAAATTACAGGTAGTTCCAATGCTATTGATGCATCAGGAAATGGTTATGATGGCACGTTAATCAATTGTGATACCAGTACAGCTTGGACAACGGGTACGGTTTCTTGTGGATTATATGCTACCAATGATGTTACTAATTCTAATAACGCTTCAGGTGTTTATTCTTTGGGTAATACTACAATAACTTGGACGGTATCAAATACTTCGGGAGATACAGTTACTTGCACGCAACAAATTACAGTTGAAGATACCGAAAACCCAGTTATAAGTTGTCTGTCTGCTATTACAATCAATACAGACACAGGTTCATGTACTTCAACAGCTTCCCTTGGTACTCCAACAGCTACAGATAATTGTGGTGTGCCAACGATAACTAACGATGCACCAACTGCTTTTCCTATTGGAAATACAACTGTAACTTGGACTGCCACTGATAATGCAGGAAACACGGCCACTTGTACTCAAATAGTTACAGTTGAAGATACCGAAAACCCAGTTATAAGTTGTCCTTCTGCAATTACCATAAGTACTGATATCGGTTCATGTACTTCATCAGCTTCCCTTGGTACTCCAACAGCTACAGATAATTGTGGAGTGCCAACGATAACTAACGATGCACCAACTGCTTTTCCTATTGGAAATACAACTGTAACTTGGACAGCTACAGACAATTCAGGAAACACGGCCACTTGTACTCAAATAGTTACAGTTGAAGATACCGAAAACCCAGTTGTAAGTTGTCCTTCTGCAATTACTATAAGTACTGATATCGGTTCATGTACTTCAACAGCTTCCATTGGTACTCCAACAGCTACAGATAATTGTGGAGTGCCAACGATAACTAACGATGCGCCAACTGCTTTTCCTATTGGAAATACAACTGTAACTTGGACTGCCACAGACAATGCTGGAAATACGGTCACTTGTACTCAAATAGTTACGGTTGAGGATACAGAAAACCCAACTGCTATAACGCAAGATATTACAGTGTCTCTAGATAATTCTGGAAATGCAACGATTACTCCAGCAATGATTAATAATGGAAGTTATGATAATTGTTCAGTTGCTCTATTGGTTTTAGATAGAGATACGTTTAGTTGTGTAGATGTGGAAACTCCAGTTTTAGTTACTCTTACTATAACTGATGCAAGTGGAAACAGTAGTAGTGCTACTGCTCTTGTTACCGTAGAAGATAATAATGCTCCTATTGTATTTACACAAGATATTAGTATGGTTTTAGATGCTTCAGGTACAGCCATAATTACTCCAGAAATGATAAACAATGGTAGTTATGATGATTGTGGTATAGAAAGTTTCCAACTAAGTATAGCAACTTTTACTTGCCCTAGATTAGACGAAGCGCAATTAGTTACCCTTACCGTAATTGATGTTAATGGAAATAGTAGTACAGGAGATGCTTATGTTTCTTTTACTGGATTTGATTTAGATTTAGATGGTATAGCCGATTCTTGTGATGCTGAACAAAATCCAGATGTAACTCCGAATTTAGGTATTTCACCAAATGATGATGGTGAAAACGATACTTGGATCATAGAAAATATTACCAATTTCCCCAAAGCAAAGATTGAAGTGTTTGATAGAAATGGAGTAGCTGTTTTTAATGCAATTGATTACCAAAACGATTGGAGAGGATTAAAACAAAATAGTGGAGAATTACTACCTGTTGGTTCATATTATTTTGTAATCAACATTTTTGGAGATGGTTCTTTGTTTATTAAAGGCTGGTTGTACATTAATTACTAAATTATTATATAAAAACATATGAAACTATATACATTTTATTTATTCTTGTTGGTTTTTTTACTAACCATGGGCGTTAACGCTCAAATAGAACCAACGTATTCCTTATACCGCTACAACACTCATTTTTTTAATCCAGCAGCTTTTGGTAATGAAGAAAAAGTAGCTATTACAACTAATTTTAGAAGTCAGTTTTTAGGGATAGATAATGCACCCGAAACGCAAAGCATTAGTTTAGGTATACCTTTAAGCGAAAGAATAAAAATAGGGACAGTTGTTATTGCAGACAAAGTTTTTATAGAAAGCAACACGTCTTTATTTGCTAGTTTCTCTTATGGCATTTCAATAGGAAAGGAAACCAACTTATTGTTTGGATTACAGGCAGGTGGCTCCTTTGTAAGTATCGATTTTGGAAAATTAAATTTACCAGCCGATCCTCATCTTTCTCAAGATACTCAGTATTTTAATCCCAATATAGGTATTGGTTTTTATTTAAAAAATGAAAATTATTTTGGATCATTATCAGTTCCAAGACTTTTTGAAACCGATCGAGTTGCTGATGAAAATGGTGTAGCAACACAAGCCAATAATAAAGCAGAACTCTATCTTTCTGGAGGATATTATTTCAATTTGAGTCATAATTTAAAATTGATTCCATCTACTTTAGTACGTTTCTCTGAAAGAGAAATAATTGCTGATGCGACTGCTACTTTTCAATTTTTCGAAAAGTTTGATTTGGGAGCAAACTATAGAGTAGATAGAGCTATAGGTGGACTTTTTTATATTACGATTAAAAACCGACTAAAATTAGGTTACGCTTATGAATCTAATTTGAGCGATATTAATAAATATGATAATGGCACGCACGAATTTGGATTGTATTTTCAATTTTAAATATTGATTGGACATAATTCAATTTAACCACTCAGTAAAATGAGTGGTTTTTATTTGTATTCTTTATCAATAAACATATTCTCATGTAATTCATATTTCCATTTAGTTGCAATAAAATCAGGCGAATCTATTTCTTTACAATCTTCATTTTCTTTTGGTAGACTATGGTTCTTTTATTCTTAATTTCAACTAGAAAATTGGAACACTCCAAAAAATTCGTAATTTTTATTGCTATAGTTTCAGGATTTCCTTCTTTTGTTAAAATATAAAATTTTGGTTTGGTAAGAATATTGATAATTTTTATTTCTAATGAATCAATTGATTCAATTGTTTTAGTGTGAATATTATGGAATATTATGGAATCTTATGGTGTCAATTTTAACTTGTCCATAGCTTTTGATGAAAAAAGAAAGTAAACTAATTATTTTATGACGTTTTTTCATTTTTCAAAATATGGGTAACAGTGCGGTATAGAGTTAGTTATGAAGTTACGACCACGATTTTTCACAATTTGTATGTATGCAAAATAAATTTTCGTCGATTTATCTAATTTTGTTCATATATGCGAAATTTATTGTCACTTTTTTTATTTCTCAAATATATCCTTTTCCTTTTAGGTTTGTAATGCACTTTAATTTAAAAACTTGTATACGTTTAATGGAAGCATAAAACTCCAACTTTTGCGGGTTAGCCTAAAAAATGTAAACCCTATGTTAATAGTTTGTTGTTGTTATACTATTAAGAGGTCTGCTTAACACTGTCTCTAATTGCAGTTTCAAGTATATCAATATTGATGTCTTTAAGTGTTTTGAACTTAATACAATAGCCAGTTACGCTTGCTTTACCTATTGTTTTACCATAGGTTGTAGCTAAATACTTTTTATCTTGAATACCCATAATATAAACTGATATTCCTGTCGTGTTTGTGCTAATACCAACTTGGTAAAATTCTTTGGTTTTACCGTCAGTATAATTTATTGTCAGAAGACCATAGCCAATATTAGGATTGGTAACAATTTTCCCTTTTTCGTTCGTACCGTCTAAATACCACAATTTACCTTTTGGAAATACTTTAAGTATACGTTTATGTAAAACTTCAATGTCTGAACGTTTTGTTTCAGGTTGGGAAGCAATGTAATTCTTTATTTGTTCTTGAATGTCCATTTTGTTCTTTTATTGTTTTGGTTTACAATAATTGTAACTCGTTTGTATAGGTTGCAAATCACACAAATTTAACTTTTTAGTGTACTAAGTATAACAAATTTTAAATTCTATTTCTCAAATATACCTTTTTTAATTATTCATAAAAATATACTTAAAAGATGTAGAATGACGTTCTTCAATTTCTTGATAATATCAGTTAATTACAAAAAAATCCACTTTAGGTTGTTCGAAAAGCGGTTCACGTTTAGTTTGTTTTTAACAATTTTGCGTTGAGTTTTAATTCAAATTTCGTCCAGTTTGGCTTGTTTCAGTTCGGATCGCTCAGTTTGGTATTAGTATTTTTTCAACTTTAAATCCTCCCTAAAACCCCAATCGCGCCAAATGGTTGTTGTAGGCAGTTTTTTCTTTTCATAGTGTCACATGCTTTTCTTCTCGGATCTTTGATTACTTAAGTTTTAGTCTAGGTTAGGCTTTATTCTAACAGTCCACTTCCTCCACGCAAATAATATATAGAACTTAAAATTACGACTGTAAATCCAACTGCAAGAATAATTAATCCAATTTCAAGAATTAAGTAAATGTATTTTCTTCGACGTTTTTGTTTGTGGAAAAATATATTTAAAGGCAATGTGTGTTTGATAATCAATTTCAATATGAAATACATTATGCCAACAGGTATAAGAAACATTATTAGTAGTAATGCAATTGCTCCGTTATTCCATTCCATTAGTTAATGTTTTTATTTTTCGTCTTACAAAATTCGCAATCTTGCCAAACGTCTGTTAGATGCCGCCATTTATCAATTAAATAATCTTTTAAGTAACTTTCTTGTGTTTTTATCAAGTTCGACAATTTTTAGGTTGTTATTAAATTTGAAGTTTATATTTTTTTCTTCTCCAATCTCTAATAGGTAACTGTTTATTGTTTTATTTAATTTATTATCGTTTTCAAAAAATGTAATTATACTTTCACAATAGTGGTCAGTCATTGAAAATCCACTATCTTCTGTTTTATACATTTTAAGTTCTTCTTGTTCTATTTTCTGTTTATTTTCATAATAGAAAGTAAAAAAATAATTTGTAGAGTCAATTTTAATACTTTCAGTTTCACATTTATTGATTTTTTGAATAAAGGTTCGTCCTTTATTTTTCCATAGAAGATAAAAGTTTACATTTCCGCATTTCGGTGAAATCATACTTTCGCATTTTCTTTCTATAATTCCAATTGTGTCAATTTTTGAGCTTTTTAATGTAGCTATTTTTTCCACTAATAGCGAATCTAAAGTTATTTCTTGTCCATAAAAGATATTTGTCAGGAAGAATAATATTAAAAATAAGATACTTTTCATTTCTCTGAAATCAGATGAGCGGTTGCACATAACGATTCTCGGTTATAAAATTATGACGAAAACCGCACACCGAGCTATTTCAAATATAGAATTTAATTTCGAATTTACCGAGAAAATTAGGAAAAATGTGCAGACCAAGTCATGATTTATAGCCGATGTTGTGCGATGTAATTATTCCTCTAGTTTGGCAAGTAAATCTTGAATAAACTTCTTTTTTAAAATGTTATAAAGAGAAACCTTATCTCCAAAAAAGTTTTTAATAGTAATTAGTTTTTGTACTAATAATCTTATTGAATACAGGCGAAATGATTTCCAGTCTGGTACAAACTTAAAATCTACAGTTTCAGAAGTTGAATGATACATTTTTTGTAGCGATAAAGAACATAAAACTGATTGTAATTTTAAAATTGATATTTTATAGCAATAGATTAATTCAAAAAAATCCTAAACAATTACTGTCTAGGGATTTAATTTCCGTAGCGAAGACGGGAGTTGAACCCGTGACCTCAGGGTTATGAATTTAGAAGTCTTTCTAAAATCACCTGTTTTACTGGTGTTTTGGAGACTTTAAAATTTTAATTTCAATAAAATCGTGTTCAATTTTATGTTCAAGATTAGAACTGGATTAATTATTATTTCAAAAGTAATTAATATATCTAAATTTTTAATTAAAATTTTAGATTAAGTCAGTAAATCTTCCCCAAAGTATATCTGGTCTATTGAAAACTGCAGGTGATGTCTCTTGTATAGCATCTCCGAATCTTTTATTGTTTCCAGAACTACAATGTATTACTTTCGTCATTTTTCCATTCTTTACTTCTGAAACAATGCCTACATGTCCAATTTTATTTCCAGCTCCATAAACTACTATACATCCTATTTCGGGTGTTTCAATTTTATTGAAAATTCCCGACATACTTTTTATATCAGCTTCCATTGAATCAGTAAAAATCCAACCACCAAATTTTTGGTAAAAAGGGATATCAGTTTTTCTCGAAATTTTGAAAACCCAACAAATAAAACCACTACAGTCACATTGTTTGTTTGCGGTTGGTAAAATCAATTCTGGTTTCATGCCTCCAGAACCTAGTTTATATTTTATTCCTTTTCCAATTGCAGATTTTGCTCTATTTATAAAATAGCTAGCATTTAATATTTCATTAATTATAATTTCTCCAGGCACATCTTCTAGATTAGGAATTTTTATGATTTGATTGACATAGATGTGATTCTGATTTTTTATTTCTGGATTGAATGCCATTATTAATTCAACGGTAGAATTGAATTTTTTTGCAATTTTCGTCAAATTATCGTTAGGTTTAATTTTATATATCATAATTATGAATTAGTCGCGTCTTAAAAAGATTATTGGATTTTCTCTTGCAATTAAGTTGAATTGTTTAGTAGATAGATTTGATTTAGTTTTGGCTAATAATTCTTTTTCTGAATTATGATTACGAACGACATAAAAATCGGTGCCAAATAATATTTTTTCTTTTAAAGCGGGATTACTTAAGGTTTGTTTTAATAATGGTACAATTTCTTCTTCATGTATAATATAACTTAAATCTGCATATACATTTGGATATTGCATGATTAAACTTGAAATGATAGAGTACCAATCAGCATTTTTCCAAATATCCATTAATCTACCATAACCAAGTTTGTCTTTTTTTGTATTAATAAATGTGATTCCTTTAGAATTATCTGTCATTTTGTGAGAATAATTATCCC
Source organism: Flavobacterium sp. J27 (assembly GCF_004303025.1). GTDB lineage: Bacteria > Bacteroidota > Bacteroidia > Flavobacteriales > Flavobacteriaceae > Flavobacterium. The sequence continues at coordinate 139,076 of NZ_PJQW01000010.1, forward strand.
TATCTCTTTCCATAAATTTTTTCCATTCATCATCTCCTCCATAGTGTCCAAAACAGATTTTTAAATTACTCAAATCAGAACTAATTGTATCTGTTTCTTCAGAATATCCAAATAAATTCAAGAGTTCTGGTTTGTTGCATTTTTTTATCCATTCTTTAAGCAAAATAGGATTAAGTAAGCATAAATAATTTAAAGGATGTGTGAAGTCTAGAGAATATTCAATGTTTTTGCTTTTAGCTAATAGCATATATTCATTGGGCAATTTAGCATCTTTAATTATAGGATGATAGTACCATTCTTTTTTCTTATTGCCTCTGTAAAAAATGGTTCCTCTAATACAATGAGTCATAATAGGTAGATTATTATCTGCCGCATATTTCCATAAGGGTAATAATTTTTCATCGAAAGGAAAATACCCCAATGCTGGATAAATTTTAAAACCTGCAAAATTTGCTTTTTCGATGTATTCTTTTATAAAGCAATCTTCTAAAATAACTTTGCCGTTGAGGTTTTTCCATTTAAAAAAATCTTTATAACCAACACTTTCTCTCCGTGGATCAACAAAAATAAAAGGATGTATAATCGTTGGGTTTTTTAATTTTATTTCTTTTAGTTTTTCCATTTGAGTTTGGTAATTACCTATTGGTTTAATTTTACCTGCGTCCATAAATTCCATATCCATAGGAAGTACAACAAATTGAGTGTTTTTAGGATATTGTTTTGTAAGTCGTTTAAAAATTGCATTTTGTTCTTGATAATAGGCAAATCGACCTATACTCACGTAGCGGGTAATAAACTTCAGCTGATCTTCGTTGATAAAAATGAGAGATAACTTTTTAGAATTACGTAGTATTATTAACCCCATTTTTCTACCATACGGTATAGCAATTAATGTAAATAAAATGATACTTATTTGTAAAGCATCATTTTTTAAAAATTCTAAAAATTGAATATTATAAAGTTTTATAAGTAATTTTTCACAAAACTCAATTTCTTTAAAAAAATACTTAAATAGGAGGTAAGTAGAAAACAGGACTATTATAAAGCTTACTACATCCACTATAGCTCTTAAAACTCTAATACGCTGCCATAGAAGTTTTAGCTTAACTAAATTCTTTTTTAAATTGCTATTTTCAAAGCTAAAATTAAATTTATAGGGGCTATATTTATTTGTAAACCAAAATTTACAAATTCTTATAACTAAAGGCACTGTTAAAATTTTGTATAAAATAAAAGGCATAAATTTTTTGCCAATATAAGGAGGGATGTTATCCCCAGTAAAAATATGGGTATGACAGTTGATAATTGGTTTTTCACTCATCTTTCTATTTTTTTTAAAATTATCAATAATGAGTTTACTTGTCAATGCGTATTTATACTTAATTTAAAGTGTCTTACTATTATAGTATTTTTAGTATAATACTTATTGTTTATATAATCAAAAAAAAACTACAATATTGAATAATAAAATAAGATATAAATATTTTTATGAATGTTAGGTTGTGCTTTTTTTAAACTTTAATCCCTTATTATTTCCTAGCCTTATCTCTAATAGTTATAGATAAATCCATTGCGGCATATTTATTCTCCGCATGCTTGTATGTTTTTCCTAATTTGTCCCAATCACCATTAATATCTGTAAAGCTTTGATACCAGGTTAAAAATGGTTTGTCATCAACTTTACCAAGATATTTACCAACTATTGAAGAAACCGAACTGATTAAATTAATAATATTAGAAAATTCATTAGCCTCTTTAATAATTGTGAGTAATTTATCGGATAAATCTTTATAATCGTTATCGTTTTTTATGTTCTCCATTATTTTAGCAACATCTCTCAAACTTTGTTTTGATTTTATAATGGAAGTCATTACATGAACCTGTGAAGGCGCTTTTTCCTTTTTTTCTTGTTTCCAATAAAAAATAGATTTATCAATAGATAACGCATCGCCATCATCTACTTTTTCAAAACCCTTCAAATCTAAATTTATGATTTGGTTTTTAGCGTCAGAAACTACTAATGTTAAAAAATAGATTTTTGCCAATCCTGGGAAAGGAAAAATTTTAGCAGTCTTATTGTCTTTAATTATAACATGAGATAGTCTAATTTCAAGACCACTTATTTTATCAGATCCTAAAATATCACCATCTTTTGTCGTGAAATCGAATGAAGCCTCTTTGAAACTATGCTCCTCAGTATATAAATTTTGCAGTAAGTTTAACATAAACGTTTTTTTTTATAAAATTAGACTTAACTAAAGTTTTGTGCAATGAGTATTTTTACTCAATAATAGGTAAAAATGTCATAAATGATATTAAACAGAGGCTAACAAATGCGTCATTTTAATGGTGATGTTAATATAAGTTAAAATAAAGTATTTTATCATTTTTTATCATAAATTGCTTTGTCTCTTTAATATTTAAAGTATAATATATTTCAAGAGAAAGCGTTTTTTTAAGATTAAACTCTTTTTATTAATGAGTTGAGCTTTTCTAATTAATTAGATTACTGTAGAAAATAACATGCATTTTAATAGTATTAATTTAGTTTTCTTATTGGATTAAATTTATATGATAATATTTATTAAAGTTAAGTATTGGGAGACAAATAGTTATTGATCAAGATTTTTATTTACGTATTTTTATGATTAAAATAGCTTTAATTGATGATCATGAACTTTTTAGAAAAAGTTTATCTACACTATTGTCTTTTTCAACAAATTTCAATGTTGTTTATGATACAAATGATGGGCTAGCATTTTTAGAATATATAAAAGAAAATGATGTAGATATTATTTTGTTAGATATTCAAATGCCTATAATAAATGGTTTTGAGTTATGTAAAATATTGAAAAGTATACAGCCAGAAATTAAAATTTTGATTGTTTCGCAACTCAATTCAAAAGAAGTGATACATCATGTCATGACATGTGGTGCGAACGGATTTTTTAGTAAAAATTCTTCTCCAAATCTTTTAGAAAATGCTATTGAAAAAATAATAGAAAATGATTATTATTTTGATGATGAATTAGGGATTGTTATTAAAGATGCAATTTTATGGGAAAGAAGAGAGGGTTATACATTAGATTTTTCTGAATCAATTTATTTGTCTGATAGAGAGATTGAAATTATTAATATGGCTTGTGTTGAAATGAGTAGTAAAGAAATAGCAAATAAGTTGTGTATTAGCACTCGAACAGTTGAAAACCATAGAAAGCGTATAATGGAAAAAACTCGTGCCAAAAATTTTATTGGAGTCATCTTGTTTGCTTTAAAAATTAACGCTATTACTTTAGATAATTTTAGTTAATGGTTGATTTTTAATGTGCAATTTTATATTCTTTGTAAATTTTAAAAATACTTAGGGATTTATATTCAGTTGTTATTGAATACTATTTCCAAAAAAAGAATGAAGAGGATTGAAAATGTATTTCTTATATAATTCTCATTCTTAAATTAAGTATAAACACTCATTGATTTTTTTAATTCTAAATGATAGGTTTGTTAATTAATTATCAATTAATCTTTAATAGTTGATTCAAAACTTATTTAATGACAACACTGCGTAATCTTAATGATAAACTATCTACTAATTTAGGATTAATTAGAAACAAAATTGAATTAGAAAATAGTGTAAATGATCAAAGTTTAAATATTCTTTTAGAAAGTCCATTGTTAGATATTCTTAATTTAATTTACAATTTCAAGTTAATAAATTCAAATTCAATTGATAAAAATTTTCCAGGGATAGATGGCATTGATTTTGAAAACAAGGTGATGTTTCAAATAAGTTCTACTTTTTCGCCAGAAAAAATTAAACATACCATAAATCAGGTGCTTAAGTATAAGCATTATGAAAAAGCTGACGAGTTATTTTTTTTAATTTTAAGTCCTAAAAAAAGAATTAACAATAATACTAAGAAAGAAATATTACAAATTATTGATAATCGTTTTAATTTTGATTTTGACCAGAATATTATCGATTTGTCTAGCCTTTATGAATACTTATATAATGAAGGTGATAAAGTAAAAGTATTTGAAGTTAACAAAAAAATCGAATCCGTTTTATTTGATATCGATATTTATTCAAACACTTCTTTAGAATATATCGCTTTAAGTTTTGATGATGAAGAAATGGATAACGCTTTTGAGTTATCACAAATAATTTCAAAGTTAGGTTATAACGTTGTGACAACTAATTATTTGCTTTTGAAAAAAGCAAAAGAGAAGAAATCTCCTTTTGTTGATAATATCGTGGTTTTAAAAGAAACTAGTTTGTTAGGCTTTATTAAAAATGCAATAGTAATAGTCTCCCAAAACTTCATTAAAAAGAATCTAGATTCCCAAAAACCTTCATGTAGGATTTTTAAGTATTTAAAAGAAAATGAAATTCATCCAATTTTACTAAATTTCACAAATTATAGTTATAAAATTTTTGACAAGAAATATAAAAACCCAAGAACAGTTTCTCTTTTAAATGTAAGTAAAATTGAAAAGTTAGTTTCAGACTATCTTAAACCTAAACAAAATTTAAAATACAGTTTTAAAGATATAGAAAATGTACTAAGAAGCTTGTTTCCAACACATTCGTTTAAAAGTTTAGAAAACAATAATGATAGTTTTTGTTTGTATAATTTTACATATGATAATTCGGTTATTAATTTTTTGATATTTAGTCATGATTATAAGAGAAATGATGTTTTAAGTAGATTTGAAAAATTATATTCTAAAGGATATTCCACTAATTTAACGGTATTATTGCCAAAAGATTATAATCAAAAAACAAATTTACGTTTACGATTTATTCAAGAAAAATTTCCAAAGAATAAAGTATATTTTATAGATGAGTACTTTTACGATAAATGTTTAAAAAACATTCGAAAAGATATTGAAAATAGGTTACTAGAAGAGGTGTTTATTTCACCTATTTTTAGATTAGAAGAAGATGATGAAACGTTAGATGATATCATAAATTGGCTTAAAAATGAAGAAACAACAGTTTCATTTATTACTGGTGGTGGAGGTGATGGAAAAACAACCGTTTGTGAAAAAATACATGATGAGGTTTTACAAAATTTTGATAATCATTTGGTTATATTTTTAAATACAGAGACTTATGTAGATTTTATTCAAAAAAGAGGAAATGTTGAAACTTCAAAATTTACCTTGCAAACTATTTTTGAGATTTCAAATATTCAATTTGGAGGAGTTGAAGTGAATACTTTAAAATCAAATTTTGCATTTGGAAATATAACCGTAATAATTGATGGAATAGATGAAATTATTTCAACTTTGCCAAATTTTAGCTTGCTTGATTTTATAATCGATTTAAATCAATTAGAAGAAACTTTAGGAAAAGGGAAATTAATAATCAGTTGTAGAGATGTGTATATTGATGAATTAATAAAATCACAAGATGCCTTATTTCAAAAACACAATTATTATAAATTATTGAAATTTAATAAAGAATTAGCGGAACAATATTTTAATAAAAACTTTAATTACAATGTGAAAAAAGTAAAGGATTCTTTAAAATTGTTACATCATTTTTTTGAGCATTTTGAAGATGATGAAAAAGAATACATTTATTCTCCATTTATATTAGAAGTAATTTCTACAATAGTTGATACTGATTTTGATTATGATTTACTTCAATACAACTATGATTCTGAAATATTAATAAAAAAATATAGTAATGATTATCTTTTTTATAAGATCATTAGTAGAGAAATTGCAAAAAAAGAGAAGCATGGCTTTAAATTGAAAACCGATGAATATGTAAAATTACTGAGCTTATTAGCTATTGAGAAAAATGGCTATTTTCAATTAGAAGATTTTGATTTTTTACTTAAAAAAATTAATGCTCCTTTTATGCTTAAGAATATTGAAGATAGTTTAAAAGACAACCCTTTCTTTACTACAAATAGAGATAGATATTTATTCCGATTTGATTTTTACAATCATGTTTTTCGTATTAATGCATTGTATTCCAAAATAATTAACCCTAACTCTTTTGCGTTGACCGACTCGTTTTTGAGTATGATATCAACTGGATTAATCTATAATTCAGCTATATATGTGGGGTTGAAAAATAAAATTGAGAAAAGTGAATTAACTTGGAAACAATTACTTCCTTATTTCAAAACATTGATAAATGAAATGAACACTTTGCCTGTTAATTCTAATTTGTTAATTAATAAAGCTATTAGTAATTTATTTATATTTATAAATGAATTAAAACCTATTAAAATAAATTCAAGAACAATACTTATAGAATTATTTTCAGATGAAAATTATGAAGAAAATAATTTTTTTGCGATAGATAATTTTTATTTGATAGATATACCCGAAGTGTTAAACTTACAATTAGATTTTTCCGACTTCTATTTTACAAATAGTGTAATAGATAACTATAATTGGTTTCTAAATTGTCATTTTAATAGCAATACTTTTTTCGATAATACTTGTAAGATTAGTAAAGTATATAATGAAAAAATAAATTTTAAAAACTGTACGGCTACCAGTAAAAACGTTGATAATTATATAACAGGTTTAGATAATACCTTGCTAAAAATAGTTGAACTAATAGAATCAGGTGGTGAAGAATTAGTTTCCTATTTTAGAAGGTATTTCAGATCTTTTCAAAAGAATAACAAATTAGTAGAAAAAATCACATTTAATGAATTACCTATTTTAAAAATGGGTATACCATTACAAGAAGTTAATGCTATTTTATTAAAGTATTCTATTTTAAGTGAAATCGATAAAGATGGTATTCAACTTAATCATGATAAGAAATTAAAAATTTTAAAATTTATCAATCAAAACCTTTTGTTTAAAGAATTAAATTTATCAATTAAAGATATAGAGAGCATACAGATTAAGAATAATTAATGATTTTAATAACTATTATAGACTTTTTAAAATATCAAATTAGGTATAAATACTCATTGATTTTTAATTATAAAACAGATAGTTTTGGAAAGAACTATTTATAATAAATTATCTTTTCCATGAAAAAAGTATCCCAATTTTTTTTGATTTTAATTTCGCTAACTATCGCATCTTGTTCTTCTGATGATTCCTCTAACAATGGCGATGATGCACTTTACATCCGATATACATTTAATAATGTAAGTTATGATTTTGAACCTACAACCATTACATCGCTTCAAAAACACATAATGGGTGAAAAAGAAATTAATACCGTTTACAATCGTATTTCTTTATGGATGCCAACTAATCCATCACTGGGTAGTCATGAAATTACAGATGAAACCCCTACAAGTAGCAATTTGGAAACCCTTCACAATGCAGAATTATGGGTTGGAAATGATACCTACACAGCTACTAGTGGCACAATAGTTGTGACTGAAATAAATGAAGAGTATATTAAAGGAACTTTTACTTTTACTGGAGATGATGGTAATGGAACTTCGGTTTCTGTAACTAATGGGAGTTTTAGGGCTTATCGATAAAAATTATTATGTTTTAAAGTGTTAAAGAACAATCTTATTTATGCCTTTTATAAAGGAATTGTTTTAGTTCAAAATAAACATACATAAAAAAGTAAGCCTATTCAAAGACTTTTTATAATCGTTTGAAAAAAATGATTTTTTTACCTACTAAATTAAATAAAGGCACGAAAATTGCAATAAAATTCATACAATAAATTTTTTATGATGTTCTAAAAATTACTTCAATATTAAACCAAATAGCCCCTCATGATTAAAATAGCAATCGTAGACGATCATCAAATAGTTAGAGAAGGACTTAAAAATCTATTAGAAGTAAGTAAGGATTTTCAAGTAATTACTCAGGCAGCTAATGGATTAGAGTTTTTAAAAATTTTGGCAACGGATGCAATACACCCTGATGTGGTATTGTTAGACTTGCAAATGCCTACAATGGATGGATATGAAACCAGTATAAAGCTCAAAGAAAAATATTCTCAAATTAAAATTATTATTTTATCACAACGTGAAACAAAAGAAAGTATAAAAAAAGTCTTTTTAGCAGGAGCTAATGGTTACCTTACAAAAGATACAGATTTTACATCTTTACATCTTGCTATAAATAGAGTTTACAATGAAGATTTCTATTTTGATATGAAATTTTCTAATGTTATAAGAGAGGCAATGGTTATTAAAGGCGAAATGTTAAATATTGATCACTTAAAGAAAAGTAGAGAAAAAATACTTTCAGAAAGAGAGATTGAAATTGTAGATTTAATTAGTAAGGAATATAATACTGGTGAAATTGCAGACAAATTATGCTTGAATTATAGAACGATTGAGTCGCATAGAAAAAGAATAATGACTAAAGTAGGTGCTAAAAATTTCATTGGTGTCATTATCTTTGCAATTAAAAATGGTTTAATTACTATTTAAAGATTATATAGCTACTAATGAAAAGGTAACAATTAAATAACTGTTTTATTTGATAAGCGATTAAAGTCAAATCTATAAATTATAAGAGTAACTTATATTGCTCTAAATTTTTTACAAAGCATTAAAACTAAAAAGTAAATTCCATTAAATAGTTTTTCTTATTTTAAACCACCTTTTGGTGGTTTTTTTATGCTTTATTTTTATGGATTACGTGTTTACACGTAACGCAAAATTCCGTGTAAATACGGATTGACAGGAATCATAATAGGAGTTAAATTTACTAATCTTTAAAATTCAATTCATGGCAGAAGTAATTTCCAATACACAAGGGCAAAATTTAACCACTTCCAATCAAGGTACTAATGTAAGAGCTGTCATTCAACCCGTTTCACATTTTGTTTTGCAAACCACTTCTGGAGCCGTAACCATTTCTGAAAGTAACAGTTTTGGAGCGGTTAACCCAACACAATTTCGAACTACTTCAAAAATTACTTTTACTGGAAGCAAGAAAGTATATGCTTTGTGCCAAGGTCAGGTTTTGGTACAACCACAAATAGGAAATACGAGCAAAGTGAATCTTATTCTAAAGCCTTTTACACAACCTATTAAAGATTTAGGAATTAAATATATCATATATAGAGGACTAAATAAGAGTGATTTTGTAGCCAATGATGTCATTGTAGGAGATGAAAATAATGGTACAGAATTTATAAAACACATTTGGAAAGAATTCAATCAGTTTTATAGTACTGAAAATACAAACCAACCCAAGCCCACTTTTGCGGCTAATTTTATAGGTTTTCCCACAACAACAAACCCTCAAACCGATTTATCTGTTTTAATAAACACTTTTTTTTACAAATTATCTGAAACAGTAGTAGATAATGTAACTGGAGAAGCTACTGAACCAACAGAAAAAGCCTTTGAGTTACCTATGGTAAAAAGAGGTATGTATTTAGGAGACATTACAGGAGAATTAGGAATTGATATTGTTCTAAATTCTGGAGAATATTACATTGAAAACGATCCAACTCCTTTTAAATTCGATTTAAACTATGCAAGAGCTACAGATTTTATGTTAGATCTTGCCAGCGCTACAACTCCTTTTCAAGAAAAATTACTCAAAGAAGTTTGTACAAAATTTATTGATTTAGTAGCATTCTATGGTTTACATGCTAACGGAAGCGGAAAAATATATGTAGATGAAACGGCAACACCTTTAACCACTAAAGACACTATCTTTGGTTTACTCACAAGTTTTTATACCAAAAATACGCAATACATTTATTTGCAAGCAAACCGACAAAGAAGTTATAACTTTTATGAAAATTATAGGTATTCTGAAGACAATGCAAACAATATAAAAATTGGCACTACTTTAGCTAATGGAACAGAAACTATCTTTGGTCAGGCAAGTTGGCCTATACATAAAGTAGCTAATAATGAAAACCTTTATATACAACTTACTACTGATAATTATAGTGAAGCTGCATTATATGTAAAGTTAGGCAACCTACAAACTAGTCATGAAAACAACTTTGTAAGAAATACAAACTTGTTGCAACCAGCTTCTGAAGATTCTACTACAACTATCGATTATAATTATACACAACCAATTGGTTTTCAATTTGAAAAATCAGGTACAGAAGTTATAGCATCTATAGTACAACTCATTTATGAAGGTAAACAATTAACCGTTTCTGAATACGTTGCTCCACCCATAGATCCTAATGCGGATCCTATTGTACCTTCTATCTTTTATTTAAAAGACATAGACGACATTTTCGGATTATTAAATGCTAAGTCATTTATAGCTACTAAAAATGAAAACGAATTGCCTTCAGTAATAGAAGAAGAATTGCAACTGATTCATTTTCCTAATGCGCTTAAAAAAACTGATGTAGCGGCTGTAAAAGTAAAAAAAATAGAAGATTTTATTAAAATTGATGAAGATAGCGATTTGCAAAGGGTAACTTTTGAAACGTTGTTAGTAGATTCTGATTTTGACGAAAGTACTTATATTAAAAACAATACGTCTTTAAAAGAAGGAAATACAGCAAAAACGATTAGTTATAGTAAAGAGCAAAATAATTATTACCAGCCTAAAAAACCTTTTTCATTTTCAACTGTATTATTTACCGATTCAGGAAGTACAATTACAGGAGTAATTTTAGAACAAGAACAAGGAAAACTACCAGCAAAAAAGATTTTAGGAATAACGAAAGAGGAATACCAACAATTAATTGCTATAATTGGGTCTAACAATTTAATAAATCCTAAAATTTATTTTAGAAACCTATTAGAAAATGAGGAAGATTATTTCCTTTCGATAGAAGATGTTCAATACAAATCATACACTTTGGATGTGATAGCTGAAAATGCTACAGGCGAATTGTTTTTGTTTTGTTTAAATGAAGATGTTAGATTATATAGTATTGATGATAGGATGTATGCATCAAAAAAGTATAGTGAAAGTATACCATTTACTAAAAATAAAAATATCTCTTTAGATTTAATATAAAACTTATGAAACAAGCTACAATTTTAAAAAATGGAGATGTTGTAACAACAGAAAATATTGTCCAATTACATTTTTATTCATCTGGTCATTTAGCATCTTTTAAAACAAAAGATACAAATATAGTTTTTCATCATTTTGTCGATTTTGATGGAATTGAAGAAGGATATTACGAAAAAGAAAAATATTTAGATTATAAAGCGGAAATTATTAAAGACAAATCAAAAATCATTAAGTTTAAAGATTGGGATTATGCAAATTATGGAGATGAAATTGTCTTAAAAAAAAGAGTTGTTTCTTATGTGGGCCAAGACTTGATTTCAAATAACACTTATTGTTGGAATGAATACAAATTGTTGTATTCTGAAAATCATTTTTTTACTAATGATGAAATTAATATTGCTATTTTCGCAATAAATCCTTCAAATTCCTTTTGTAATTTCAATTCTATAACTCAAACGGGAGCAATTACATTAACTGCTTATAATTTTTTTGTAAACAACATTATTAATTCTAATATAGATGATTTTGAATTAATTAATACAATTGCAAATATAACACAATTGATTAATAACATTGATGAGAAGATTTATGATGCCTTTAATTCTAATGATTTTGATGACAGTTTAAAACAACATCAAAAAGACAAATGGGAGCTGTCATTAATTATTAATCCTACCGATTATCAAGCCATAAGGAATTATTATATTGGCTATTACAGTGATTTAAAGAATTATTATAGTTCAGTATCAAATTATCTAAATTATATTAGTGACGGTTCTGATATAATTAAGACTATTGCTTTGGCTTCAAGTTTGCATCCTTTAGTACTACAAAATGTAGCAATCGAAAAGAAGATTAAGATGCTCCATTTTATTGCAGATGAATTTTTAATTGTAGATGAGATAATTGAACATAAAAGTGCTTTTTATGATACTATTGGTAAAAGAGGTTATTTATCAGAAACTGCCATTCAAAACTTTATAGTGAATCTTACCTACTCATTTGGTTCTAATGACCTTCAAGTTGACCAAAGTGGTGAATCAGCTGTCGATTATTTTCTTCAAGAGTTACTAAAAGATAAAAAAGATGGAATAATATTCAAAGAATCAATAACTCTTTATGAGGTAATATATAAAAATTTAAATCAATCCTTTAATATAACAGAAGGTATAGTAGGAATAACAAATTGGGTTTTTAAAACTAATTATAAACCCAACAATACTAGAGGAGCTTTTGTCCAAGGACTGTATTTTTTATGGCAGTTTAGTAAATATAATCCTTATGACTATATTAGTAATAATATACGAGCGAATACATTAGGGTCTAAAATATTAGATTATTCAGATGATTCATTAGCCAAATTTGATAATGAAAATAATCCTGCGAATGTAGGTTGTCTGTTTTATTATACTAGTGAAATAGCTTACAGAAAAACAATCAATGAATTTGGTATAATAGATTTTTCAGTGGCTTATGAAGACGCATCACCTATTGTTATACCTTATGAATCTACAAAAGAGTTAGGGATGTTTAGAGATAATTTTATGTTTTCTTTTGAAAAAAATAAGATAATTGCTTACAAAGATATATGGGATGAACAAAATTATATTCTAAAAAAGGAATATATAAAATATGGTACTTATGATATATATCAGCCAGTGACTCTAATTAATACAAATTTAGATACAAAAGCGCCTTTGTTGACAACCACAGGAGAGGAAACTGAAATTAATGGTAACACAATCAATTCATTTATCCCAATTTTTGTGTTGAAATATATAGACGATGCTGGAGATCAGAGTGATACTGAAAATATGCTAGGGTATTTAATAGATGGGATTTTAACTTTTTCAGGAATTGGAAATTTATCAAAATTACGTCATTTAAGATGGGCGGCTTTAGCTGAAGGGCAAGTAGGACTATTCACAAAAACTGGTTTTAGAGTAATTTTAGGTGGAGTAGAATTTTCTTCTGGTGTTATAGGATTTTTTGCCAGTTTTGTAAGTTGTACACTACCTACAGTGCCTGATACTCCTGAAAATGCGCAAGTGTGGGATGATTATAGGTTTTGCCAAAATATGCATACCTTTATCATGATTTTTCAATTAGCAACTTTGTCTATTTCAGCTGGTGATACAATAGCTTCTTTAGCATTAAAAAAACAAGCTGCTAGAGTTATTGAAAAAGCTGGAGGTGGAGTTGATAATGTAACGATAAAAAGTAATTTGATTGATAAACTAGAAAACACTAACACTTCGGGGGCTAGTCAACAAATTATAGATGAGACAGCAGAAAAAATTACTGATTTAGGGAAAAGTAAGTATTTAAATTATGCAGCTGACCTATTAGTTCAAGTAGATAAAATTTATGATAAAATCCAACCGAAGATTTTAAATCGAATTAGTAATGGTAATGGTGTATTTAATAAGAAGTTTTTTAATTTAAATTTTGATGAAAATAATTTAAAAATAATTATACAAGATTTTATTCAAAATGGAATAAATGATCAAAAAATAATAGAAGACTTTGTTACATTTGCATGTAGAGTTGATCAAAAAATAATAGACCCAGTTACTGGACAGCTTGTGGGAAAAATTATTAAAGGTTATACATTTACTGAATCAAGAATTATTATTAATTATTACGCAAATGTAATTTTAAAAAGAGGATTTGTAACAGGTTTTTACAATTTACAGGACTATAAATTATTCTCGCAGAAAGCAAAAGTTTTTTTAGATGATTTTTGTAAAAAAAGAGGGATTTCTAATGCAAAGTATGAAGTTCAAGGTTCGGTACAATTTAAATCACATGATTTAGATCCTAATGTAAATGATGTTCCAGTTTTAACAAGAGATGGTAATATTATTAAACCAGATGATTTTGATGGTAGAATATATATATCAAAAAATCAAGCTAATAATTATTTAAAAGGACTTGAAAAAGATTATAGGAAACAATTAAGATTAGAAAATCCTACATGGAACTCAAAAATGATAAATGAGGAAGTTGATATAATTTTAATAAATGTGAAAAAAGGAATTAATAAGGGAATGATTAGAAAAGATTATATTAAACCAGATGGTTTTTTAGATAATCTAAAACAAGCAGTAAAAAGAGACGATGGAACGCATATTTTTTATCCAAAAAACAGTGCTGATGAAACTGAAATTGGATTTTCAATTATTATCAAAGGATCTCCTTATGATGTTGATCCAGTAATGTCTTTAAAATATTAACTAATTTATGCACAAAAGAAAATGAGTACATATAAAGAATTTAAAAATACTGACGGAATTTTAATTACGCCACAACAAGCAAGTCAATTAGATGATTATAAAGAAATTGCTTTTGAGAATAATCGTATTAAAAGCTCTATTGTTTATTGGGACAAAGAGGTGGAAATTATATATATATATATATATCCAGATGAAGATTTAAATACTGAACTGGGTAAACTAGATGGTAATTTAACATATACTATTGCAAAAGATTTAGAAATAATAAATGGTTATACAGTTTGGAGGTTTTATGAATATAAAAATGGAGTTTTAGGATCATTGATTAGTATAGATGTATTTGATTCAAATAAAAGGAGAATAGTCTATAAATCTGAAGAAAATCCGAATCATATTCGTAAAGTTTATTATTTAGAAGGTAAACATGTGGTAAATGTTGAAGAAGAGTTGGATTTTGTTTATGAAGAAGATGATGAAATATTTTTTGATTTTAGAGATGGAAATTTAACTATTAATGTTTCTCATAATGTTGCAGAAGGAAATTTTACTAATATAAATTTATTTTACGGTACATATTATGAAAGATTACCTTTTATGACACCAGAAATTTTAGCATATTTTACAAATCCAGAACCTCTGGTTCCTCCCATGCAATTATAAATCATGGCAAAATTATTAGATAAAATAGTAGTAGTAGATATAGAAGCCACCTGTTGGGAAGGTAAAAACCCAGAAGGAATGGAGAATGATATTATTGAAATAGGGGTATGTTTGTTAGATGTAAATACTGGAGAGATAACAAATAACAGAGGTGTTTTTGTTAAACCAGAACGTTCAGTTATAAGTTCATTTTGTACACAGCTTACAACAATAACATCAGAAATGATAGAAAAAGAAGGAGTAACTTTTCAAGAAGCACTTCGCATTCTTAAAAAAGAATATGATACTCAAAGTAGAGCGTGGGCTAGTTATGGCGCGTATGATTTGAAACAATTTCAAAGACAATGTACCGATTTAGGCAAAGGTTATCCATTTAGTCCATCACATATTAATGTAAAAACGCTTTTTGCTTTAAAACAGAAATTACCTTATGAATTAGGTATGGACGCCTCACTTCAAGAATTAGGAATTCCATTAGAAGGTACTCATCACAGAGGTAAGGATGATGCTAATAATATTGCGAAAATTTTAAGGGAAATTCTAAAAAACTAAGTTTATAACTTTAAAACAATACGAAACCGCAAACCTCTTTTGACTTTGCGGTTTTTGTTTAGTAGTATTTCATCTATTTAAGAGAATAGTAATTCACCATAAAAAAAGTGTTTTATATAAATATTACGTGTTTACACGTAACGCAAAATTCCGTGTAAATACGGATTGACTGGCAATGAATTTGGCGTTAAATTTACAAATGAATCTTAATATGATATTCATGTGATTTTTACAAAATGAATCTTAATAAGATTTTAGAAGCAATTAATTTTCGAAATATGCCAAATACACAAACACCTTCTGTTGCCGTAACAAAAAGATATTATCCTACTTTATCCACAATTTTGAATGAAGAAGATATTCCAGAAATATTAGGTTTCATAAAAGAAGGTTTAGTGGGGTTGTTAGGTAAAATTCACTATAAAGATTTACAATATACTAAAAGTCCTAGAGGAGATGCTGCGTTTTATAGCTTGAATATTGTTTCTCCAAAAAGATTAGCTATAGAATTACCAGGTACAGGAATTTCATTAGTATTAAATCCAGATGTAACTGGAAATGATTTTAGCATTTCTTCTTTCCCTATTACAGTGGAGTACCAATGGAAAGTATTAGGCTATTTACGCGCTTTTAATATTGACTCCTTTTCATTCGCACCCCAAGAGTTATTTGAAATGGCATTGTTAGTTCTAAATATATCAGAAGAACAAGTACTAGCAAACTTTATAAATGTATTTGTTACTCCATCAGATGCAAATATTACACCTTTGCAACAGTTTGTAATAGATATAAATGAAGAAACAACTATTGTTTTACCACCACCAACAAATAACACAACTCTCACAGAAATTGTTCAAGAAATATATACTCAAGGAGGTAATCAATATGCTTCTTTAACTGCTTTTGGTGTTTATCTACTAGATGATGATTTGAATACTACATTAAATAGAGTTAAACTTTTCTTCAAAAGCTTTATACCTGATGATTTAGACGCGTTTATCAAAGATATTTTAATACCAAAATTTAGAGCAACACTAACACTTATAGCTGGAGTAGAATTTCCAAGAAGTTTACTACAACCAGTATATGATGAAAATGGTATAAATCCATATAATCCTAGTGATGTTGCAAGTCCAAATAGCACAAGAGGACTGTCTGTAATACCAGCAGATGCAAATGGGTATCCAAAAGTGCTTTTTACTTTTGCAGAAGCTTTATTCTATGCCGATACTGAAAAGGGATTTGGTTACAATATGGAATTAGTTTTAAACACCATTGTCCCTGCTCAAATAGGAAATACTGGATTAATTATCAATATTCAAAATCTTAAATTAGACCTAAGTAAAGAAAATAATATCATAGAAGCTGAAGCGGATGGAAGACCAGATGATTTTATGGGGTTCTACAGTGATAAAATTGATATTTATTTACCAAAAAAATGGTTTTCAAAGGATAATTCCATTCAGCAAACATTAAAACTAACAGGGAAAAGATTGTTAGTAGGAACAGGTGGAATATCTGGAATTATAGGATTGGAAGCAGTTGTTTTGGGTAACCCAATAACAGAAAACGATTACTTCTGGTTTATAATTGGATCAGAAACTACTGGTTTCAAAATAGGTTTTAGTAAATTCGATATCATTTTTAAACAAAATAAGGTTATATCTTCCCATATAAAAGGGGCTTTAGAAATTAAAAAATTTGTTTATCCAGAAAATAGTTTAAATGAGAATGGTCAAGTAATTCCTTATCCTACTACTGTAAAAATAGGTGTAGATGGTCATTTAAGCGATGACGGTGATTTTAATTTAACGGCATCTGCACAACCTCCTTATCCTATTGAGTTTCCTGATGTTTTTACCTATCGCATGAAAAGTGTAGAATTAGGTAAAGAGGATAATGATTTTTATATTGGTACCTCAGGAACTTTACAATTTGAGGGATTTTTAAAAGAGACTTTGCAATTAGGACCTATTGAGATAGAGCGATTGCGTATTTATAATGATGGATCTATAGAATTTAAAGGAGGTTCCGTACAACTTATAAATCCAATAGTTTTACCATTAGGACCTGTAGAGATTACCGTTTCTGCTATTCACTATGGTTCTCATCAAAAAGAGGTTAATGGTGTAATGCGCAAATTTAACTATTTTGGTTTTGATGGTGGTGTTAGTATCGACCCACTAGGAATAGAAGTAAGAGGAGACGGAGTTAAGTATTACTATTGCGTTGATGATTTAGAGGATAAACCTCATCCTTATTTACACATTCAGACTTTATATTTAGATTTAGTAATTCCTGCTAATTCAGGCTCTCTAGCTAAAATTAATGGATGGGTAACTATACCTGAACCTGGGGTTTCTAAAGAATATGCAGGAGGTATTACCTTACAAATTCCTAAAGCAAAACTTGCAGGAAAAGCAGAAATGAAGTTGATGCCAAAATATCCTGCTTTTATGATAGATTGCGAAATAGAACCAACAGTTCCTATTCCATTGGGTTCCTTTGCAGTATATGGATTTAGAGGATTATTAGGATATCGTTATGTTGCGGAAAAAGAAGCTATAGGATTAACTTCTACTAACACTTGGTATGAATATTATAAATCACCGAGAACAGGAATTAATGTTCGAAAATTTAGTGGACCAGATAGAAGCGTCAATTATAATACACTAGTTTCATTAGGAGCAGGAGCTACTTTAGGAACATCGGCCGATGATGGTTATACTTTTAGTATAAAAGCAATGGCATTATTCTCCATTCCATCTTTATTTATGATTGATGGAAGGGCAAATATTCTTGCGGCTCGTTTAGGTCTAGATAGTACTCAAGACCCTCCGTTTTTTGCTTTTGTAGCAGTAGGTGATGATTCATTGGAAATTGGGTTTGGTGCAGACTATAAATTACCTGGTAATGGGAAAATACTAACAGTACAGGCTGAGGTTCAAGCTGGTTTCTTCTTTAAAAATCAGAAGCCGTGGTATGTTAATATTGGTACAAATGTTAATCCTATTACAGCTAGAATTTTAACCTTACTTACTATTAAGAGTTATGTTATGCTTTCGGCAAAAGGTATTGAAGCTGGGGCAAGAGGAGAATTCAATTTTAATAGAAATTATGGAGTTATAAAAGTACAAGCTCATGCCTTTATAGAGGTTGGAGGAAAAGTGAGTTTTGAACGACCACAAATGGGAGCTTATTTAATGGCAGGAGTAAGCGCAAGAATAAGAGTATTATTTGTTACTTTAAGTTTAGATATTGGAATTTTATTTGGAGTAGAAGCACCTAAACCATTCTTAATCTATGGTAAATTCTATTTTAGAGTAAAAGTTGGAATTAAGATATTTGGTAAACGTATTACTTTATTTAAATTTAGTGGTAACCTTGAAGTAGTTTGGAATTTTGATAAAAATGTAGACCGATCTCCAATTAATCCATTAATTAATATATCTAATGTCTCAGCTATACCAGAATTGGTTCAAGGGATAAGTATGTTGACTAATGAGCCATTCTTACTAGGGTATTTGAGCTCACCTCCAATTGGAGCACCAAATGAATTAATCTTAGAACACATTATTCCTTTAGATACTTACATTGATATAAAAACGCAAAAAGGTTTGTTACCAGGTAATGTGCAAGATCCTAATAATTCTGTTCGAAAATTAATCGGCGGTATTACTAATGCACCAGCAAATTATTTGGATTTAATTCCGCCTGTAAGCACGATTAAAGGTAGGAGTATTAGACAAGTAAAACATCAATACACCATCGAGCATTTAGAAATAAAATTTTGGAATGAAACTAAGAATTTATGGGAAAATTATCATCCTTATGAAGCTTTGTATCCTAATGACCCTAGTATAGCTAATTTAAAAATAGGACAGTTTCAAAAAATAGATGGTGTTTATAATGCGGTGCGATTACTTGCA
The DNA here is from genome assembly GCF_004303025.1 of Flavobacterium sp. J27. Classification (GTDB taxonomy): domain Bacteria; phylum Bacteroidota; class Bacteroidia; order Flavobacteriales; family Flavobacteriaceae; genus Flavobacterium. Next base: position 158,364 of record NZ_PJQW01000010.1, read on the forward strand.
ACAACTCCGTTTTCTTATACTGAACAAGGTGAGCCAGGTTGGTACGTGCCTGAACAATATGGAGTTTCTGCGTCAACATTGTTTTGTCAATCAGAAGAAAGAGAACTAAAATGTGCTAATTTTTTATTTAAGCCTTTAAACGCTAAATATTTTTGCGGTGATGTGAATACCCCACTTTTTTCAAATGATGTATCTTTTCAACTGATTACTCCTAATCCTGATGAAGATTATACTTATATAACAGATGAAGTAAACCCCTATAATTTTTCTAAATCATTAGGGTTTAATAATTGGAATAGTTTGGAAATTGTATTACCTCAGCCCACTATAATGACAGCATTAAAATTGAGTAATTTTAGTAATGGAGTAAAAGTGAAATTCTATGCTGTAATTCAAAGTCCAGAAAATGATGTGTTATTTAATGTGGTTTATGGAAACCCAAATCCAGCAGTTTCTAATATAAACGAACCCTATGAAATGATATTGTTTGCTGAAGATTTACAAGATGAAATAAAATATAATTATACAATAAACCTTCAAGATGAGTGGGAGCCTATAAATGAAAATTGGAGACCTATTTCACGAATCGTAATTGAACCTATTTTTGATGAGAATATTAATTCACAAATAACGTTACTTAACAACCAAATTGCTACCATTGAAAATGATAATAATTTGATTGCTCTTGGTATAATAGAAGGTGAAATACTTTCAACTGCGTCTTTAGAATCTGAATTGGAACAAATATTGTGTGGAGCCAGTGGAGGAGGAGATGCTAAATCATTTATAAATAGATATTCTAAAAAAGATTTATTGAATTACTATTATTCTAAAGAATTTACCGAAAATACTACGCAATTTATTTATGCTATTGGAACAACTGAACAAAAAGGTCTAATTAGTAAATTGGCTTTAGATGGCACTGTCCTTTGGGAAAGAACCTATGTTTTACCAGATAATACAGAAGAAAAATTAACCTTTAAGCGTATCATCCAAATTAAAGATAATAGTACGAATAAGTTTCAGTATGTGGTCCATGCTGCTATAGGTAAACAACATTATTTATTAAACTTTGATTATGAAAATGGTGAAATCATTTGGTGTAAAGATATTAATTGGAAAGATGAAGATGTCTATGTTCATATTGCACCTTCAAAAGTTGCGTTCCAATTCTATTTAACAATTTCAGATAGAAATCAAATTGATACCCAAAAAGAACCTTTTGTAGCAACTATTGATTCTACTGGAGAATTGATTAAAGCTAATTTGTTAGTAATTGAAAATGAGGAGTTTATTGTGAGTGCTATCTGTGAAGATAGTGATGGTTTTGTTTTAGTAGGTAGATACATGCTAGGAGATTATGAAGATTCTATTGGTAGTATTATAAAATTAAATCATGATTTAAAATATATATCTTCTTTAAAAATTGATAAACGTTACACAACCATACATGATATTAAAGTTACTGATGATGGAGCTTATTTATTATCGGGTTATGATAATAAACAAGATGGTATTTTTGCATTACTAGTAAATGGTGAAGGTACTTATAATTCGTATCAGTTTCCGGCAACTCAGCATCATAATTCTTCCATTCAATTAAGTAATGACGGTTTTTATTTACTTCAAAATAATGATTATAATGGAATTTTACACAAAATAACTTTTAGTTTTGATATAATTTGGAGTAAGGAAATACATTTTAATAGCGGTACAAATGGTATAAGAAATTTCACCTTTAACAGAGTTAGTAATTTTATCACATTAAACTGTTTTAATCAAACTGAAGGTTCGTTGGTAGTCCACACTAACTCTCACTTACAAAGTTGTAAGACAAATGTATTAAATGCTCCTTTAGTTGCTATTACTAATGTTAATTTAATCAAATTACAAGGTGTAACAACCAAAGCATATGAATATGGTTTAAAGGAATCAATTTGTGAATCAAATAATGTATCCTCTGAAATAAAAAAATACTGTAAAGTAAAAGAATGTGAGGGAGGAGACATTAAAGTTTGTCTAATTTATAATAGCGTTTTAAGTATATATCAAAATTGCTTAATTAGTCCTTCTCTTATAAATGTAGCTAATTTTGAATCAGTATCGTTATGTTATTTGCAAATACAAGAACAAATTAACTCTTCTAATACTATTTTTAATTTACCAGTAAGTCTTAGTAATGAATTACAATTAATCACCCAATTTTTAAATATAAAAAACATTCAGAATTATGGACTGGCATGGAATGCTGTGGTTTCTATACTTAATTATCTGGAAGAGGTTGGAGATTGTATTTGTAAATGCTCCCCTAAAGAGTTTACATTGATTCATCAAGTTTGTTGGATATCTCTTGAAGATTATGAATATAATATAAATATTCCTTCACAACAAGATATTAGAGAAGATGCATTAGCTGCAATAGATGGCATAACAAAATATATTCAGCCAATATGGAGACCCGATACAAGTTATTATATCCATTTTGTATTGAAAGACAATGTAGATAATGGCAGTCATATCGAGTCCTATCCCTATACTTATGGTTTTACTACAGCTGGACCAGTTGGCTATTTCCATACTCATGATAAATCCACTTACGGTGATGTTAAATTGAAAAATGGAGATCAATTATTAAAAGACGATACTAATTATTTTATAGTTAGTAGCAATGGTTTAGAAAATGAAGACAATAGTTTATACATAAGTAATACTAACGGTTTTATTTTTGAAGATACTACAGGATTTTTAAAAGATGCCGTAACTGGAGAATTCATTTTAAAACCAAATAGTTCGGAAAGATTAAGAGTTGTTGCGCATCCAGATAAATACTCGTTAACTACTTTAAAACAATATATAGATTATAATCGATCTTACCCAAATGCTGATGGTAATTTGTTAAGTTCAAAACCATTATTTTATGATGATCAGATCTCAATGATAAATGGACAAATTGCTAGTACTACACAAATTCAGTTGTTCTTTAGTAAAGCTTATGCTACTCATTTCTTCCATAAATGGGAGTCTTATAAAAACGCACCTTCAACAGACAATAGTTTCGCTGGAAGATTAAAGATTGTGATAAAAGATCCAGTGGAAGATATTTCGATTGAGAATCCACCTTATTTGGATTATGACCCAAATGATACAGAATACATTCATATTCCTCAATCTGATGAGACTTGGAATCCTGAAGAAAATCCACAAGTGCCATTTGCAATTAGCCACTACTTTAATTTAATGGAAGCACAAAATTGTATAGGACAAGTTACTATTACAAAACCAGCATCAGAATATGTGAAGATATATCCAAAGCATTTGAAGCCTAATAAACTTTATACAGCAATTGTAAATAATTTGTTTGATGTCAATCATAATGGAGATTTTGATGCTACTGCAAGTGTTGAAGAAACAAGAGAAGTTCATAAATTCGTATTTAAAACTTCGCGCTATAAAGACTTTAAAGAACAGGTGGAGAGTTATTTTATGGAAAGAGAGTTTGAAGGGGATCTGGTGCAACGTGATGCTATTTTTAATTTTGAAAAATCATTTACTCAAGATGAAATTGAAGCTAGTTATACAACTATCTGGAATTGGAATAATCCAAATAATATATTGCCTTTAACAGGGTTTACCCCAGAAATAATTGCAACTTTAAGAAATTATTATCAACATCCGTTTGATTGTGTTTTTGAAGGTGTTTTAGGTTTAAAACCATGGAATGAAGCGGTTGGAACTGAAGTAAATGTCATTAAAGATAGTAACACTGGAGTTAATATAGCTTTGATTGTTAGAAATCCTGAACCATTTAATAACCCTAAATTTAGACAGGAGGTTATAAAAGACACTATTCAGGTAATGACAGACGGAAATGTGAATAGCACTTATATGATTCTATTCTCTAAAGACCACTCGCAAGCTATCATTATGAATTCTGAAAAAGCTATTTCAGAAAACATTAGTTTGAAGTTTCAATACAAGGTTTATAGAGATATGGAACCCGGAGATGATGCAGTGATCAATTATCCCGTTATGGCGGAAGTTATTTTACCTATTGATTTATTAAATATATAATAAGAAAAAGTATGTCATTTGTAAACAGATATAATAATTCAGATTTACTAATCCAATCTGCTAAAGAATTTTTAGAAAGTAATCAACTTTTTAATTATTCTGTAGGTAATTCTGCAACTTATCCCACTGTTCTTAAATCTAGAACAGATGGAAGTGTTGTTTGGAAGAAAGAATATTTTCACTCAGAATGGAATAATATTGTTTTTAAAGAGATTATACAATCTATAAATTCTTCTCAACAGATAGAATATGTAATTTATGGAACAAATAATATTGATGATTATATTGTAAAGATTAATAGTAATGGAGTATTATTAGCGGTACATAAAATAGATTTAATAGGCACATCAGGAGCTTTTTTAGTAGAATCTAAAATAAACAATAATTTTTACCTTGCTTTTTCAGGATTATATGGAGGTCCAGAAGTAACTTATGGAGGTATGAGTTTAAAGCAATTAATGGTTTTGGAGTTTGATAATGAAATTAATGTAGTGAATCAGAATTATTATTACTCAGGAAGTGCATCAGAAATGATTTTAAATTCTGTAAAATCATATGAAGAAGGTTTATTAATTGTATTTGATCATAAAGGTGGAAATACTCATCTACTAGACTTAAATTATAATTTAACAGTAAAAATTGATAAGGAAATTCATATTGGAAATAATGAAAATTCTGATTTTTATAGCCATGATGTAGTAATTGTATCCAATGATTTATTAGATTATACAAGAAATAGGTATTTTATATCTGGTAGTAAAGGATCGGGAGAAATACTCTTACTTTGTTTAGATGGAACGAATCAAAATTATATTACAGAGATCCCAAATACGCGTATATCTGGTTCTTCTAATATGATTATCGTTGATAATGAGCTTTATCTTAATGTTTTTAGAGGGACTAATGAAGAGCAAGGTTCAGTAATACATAAAATAAACATTAATGATTTTTCTCGTTTACAGATTATTTGGTCAAAGACGTTTAAAATTAATAATGATTATTATGGTGTAAAAAGACTTGTAAAGTCAGAAATTAATCCCATTTTTATTTATCCAAGTTCTGACGGAGTATTATTATTTGATTCAAATTTGGAATTGTCAACATGTATAACCGTTTTGTTAAATTATACTTTAAATAGTTCTAATACTTTTAATGTTGTTAACAGATTGTTAGATACAAATTTAATTTCTTATCGAACAGATGTCATAGAAGATTTCCATGTCTTTGACAATTCTATTGAGCCAGAAAAAATATGTAGCTCTAATCTCGATCCTGACTTAGAAACATGTATAAAAGATGATGCGATTTGTGCTGAACATAATAAATTACAAGGGGCATTTAATCAATGTGTTGATGAAGTTAAGAACAGTAATTCTAACTATATTGAAAAGTTGAGTTTATTTCAAAATTGTTTTAGACAATTTATAGAAACTTTATTGCAAATTAACAGTAACTTTCCTCAATATAGTCTTGAAGAACAATTGCGGTTTCAAATAAAAGCCATAACAATTTATAATAATTTTATTGGTGATGATGGTATTGAAGATTATTATTATGATGCTCTAAGTTCAGTTGAATTTATTTTTGATTATCTATCGCAATTAGGCAATTGTAATTGCGAAAATGTTTTAGAATTATCAGACCATTCTTCTATTCAATCTGGAAATTTATATTTGCAATCAGCAGGTTCTAAAGGTCAAGATAGTACAGAAGGGATTCATTTAAGATGGGCGTTTAAAGATGCATTGTCTAACCATTTGCCAAAAGCAAATTATGCTACTACAACACATCATTTTAACAAAAATGAGGATTATGTAAAAATTTATAGAGCAAAATATGTTCCTTACATTACAAGACTTGATTTTAGAAATGCACCTCTTCAAGTAAATGAATTCGTTAATAGAAAAAACTGGATTTACAAGATTAATGGTAAAGTTTTTCATGTTCATTTCAGAGATATTGATAAATACAATCTGGTTAGAGCTAGTTTAAATCCAATTAGTAATACATTACAGTTTATCAAAAATTATGGTGATAGTGTTCTTGAGGTAGAAACTAAAAGAGTATTAAGTTTCAAAATTACACCAGTATTTCAAATTTTAAACAGCAATAATTTTGTAAAGACTGAAGTACTTTCTGTATCAGAAAATACTATTTCATCTCCAAAAGTAGCATCTTTAAGAAAGCAATATACAGTAGCAGAACTGAATGATAACCCATTACTTTCTGAAAACATAAGAAGTATTCGATTTAGTAGTAGTGGTGCACATATTGTAGTACTACAATTTGAATTTTATGCTGATTTTATAACGAATACTAAAAAACTTAGGAAATGGAATTTTCTTGGAAAATACGCATTAACTAAAGAAACGAATGTAGCCTATCAAAGATTAGAGCCAAAAGCAGATTGTTTAAAAAAATGGTTGCGATATAATGACCAAGCATTCGTAAATGTTGAAAATTATCATACAAAATGGAATTCAGAAAGTATTCCAGAACTTGAAAGAATTCTTTTTTCAGTTGAAAAATATATAGAATTGAGTGATAGTTTTAGCAACCCTACAGCAGAAGAAATATTCCCTTTTGTAGATAGTAATGATGTAGACGCTTGTAATCTTACTTATCCAAATAACGACCCAAATGAACCTGAATATGACCCATATATTCCAGATACACCTACAGAAGATACAGGAATCGTAATACCTTTTTTAGAAGTTCTTAAGTTAGGCTCTTTAGATTATCATGTTGCTAGAATGTTAGGATTAGGAACCTTGGATTTAAATCCAATGGTATTTGAGGGTGAATATATGTATCTTTCTGAATATGTTACTTTTGGAGATTTACATGACGGTTTAGGAGCACGAGAAGTACAACATTTATATTGCTCATTACCAACTTCTCTAGAAGATCAACGTCTACCTATCCCAGTAGATTTAAAAGAACCTGTTCCAGGAATCTTTTTTCCAAATAGTTATGACAATTCTGATGTAGATGAAAACGAAGAAGAATTTAATGAAAGTGAGCAAATCAATTTAGTTACCGCTGAAGGCTATTCTCAGGATGGTAAAACAAAATATTATACACTTTTTCCAGAATATGAAATTGATGAATTAGCTGATGCTCCATTCTATTACATTTCTAATGAATTTATAGCTTCAGAATATACAGAAGCTGTTTTTGCTGGTTTAGAGTATAGAAATGCAGGAGATATTAATTGGATTAAACCTGAGTTGTCACACCATCCAAACTATTTTAATATTGATACTAGTGGAGTAGCTTCTGAATTAAAAAATGAAACAGTTGAGTTAGTAATACCTGAGGAAGGTAAGCCATTATTCACTCATGCAATTAAACAAAATGGAAAGTTAAACTATTCATCTTATGGAATAAATTGGTTCAGTAGAAGCGCTCTTAGTTCAGTTGTTCATCTTGTTGAAACTGTATTGCCAACTATTAATGAATTATTACCTCCAACAAATATAACAGCAACTTTAATTCAAAAAGAAATTCCTCTGTTTTTAACATCTTCTGAAGAGCAGGGGTTATTCACGCAAAATGCAAATTTAGATAAAACATTAGTTCGTTTAACTTTTGATTATAACTATGCACAAGAATTAATTGATTATCATCAAAAAATAGATGGAGAAATTATCCCAACTTATTTTGAAACTGAAAATAGTAAAGAATTATTTGCAGAAAAAATACAAATTTTCTTTAAAGATCAAGCGCCTAATAGTGTTTCTGGAAAAATTAAATTTCTTTCAGATAATAGCAACCCTTTGTTAATTGAGTTGGATACTGAGCCATTTCCAATTTATAGCTCTGGAATAAATGATAGTATCATACCACAAACAATACCTCCGACATACAATGAAAGTTTGATTCCGATAATACAAAATGGAACAGAAAGTAATTATATTGGAAGTATTATGTTAGTTAACAATATAGAATATGTTATTCATGAAATTGATAATTCTGGCTTATATCCAAAATTTACTGTTTTTAAAGCAGATGCAAGCGGAGCTATTTTGAATATAGGTTCTTTTTCTAATCCAGAAACTGAAGTTTTAGTTCCAGAAATTGGAAGTATGTTTGTGATTGTTGAAAATATGCAAAATCAATCTAATTGGGGAATACCAACTAATTCAGGTTTTAGTGTAAACATTGATCAAAATATAATCCACCGAGAAGACGATATAATTATAAAAAATATAGATTGTAGTACAGAAACTCACATACAAAAATTTAGAGGAATCTATCAAAATGCCATTATAGAAAAAATAATGGAAAAAATTGATGAGGATGGAGATGGTCAATATGATACTGATGTAAATGGCAATTTCATACTTAAACATTTAGGATTGTATAAAATTACTTTCCCAGGGCTTAAACTTCAACAACATTCTCAGTATTATCTTGAAAGTAATCCTGGTAGTAATTCCGTTGAGTGGTATAATGGGATGGTTAGATTACATACATTGTCTGATAATAATGGTCTAAGAAAAGAATTTAAAGTAATTAAAACAGAACACATTGGCTCCACAACTGATGATTTAGTTCTTTATATTGATGATTTAGCTTTTCCAAATAATTTAAGTGATTTGGATACCTACAAAGGAAAATTAATGGCTGATGAAGTTAGTTCAATTAATCAAATGACTAATTATTATCCTGGTTATAAAGTGTATTTATATAAAGATGATAATTTAGGGTTAAATAAAGATAGTGTAATGCCTCAAGGAGATGATGAGGTGCGTTATACTGTTTTTGGATTAAGAAGTTGGGATTTTCCAAATGAGTTTCCCTATGATAATACGGAACATTTCTTTTCTAAAATGTCAGTTCCAGCATTAATGTTTGCTAATGCAGTAATAGAACCTGTTCAGCCACAAAAACCAAAAGGAGGTATGTATGCAACGCGTCCTGATTATTTTGGAAAATCATCTTATACCTTTACTACAAAATACGGGACACCAGAACAAATTCATAAACCTTATTCTGTTCAATTTAATAGAGCGAGTGATATTCAATTCTTATCTGCAATTTATAATAAAGATGTTTTAGGTTATAATGTAGAAACAGGCTTGCCTATATTAAACACAGTTCAGGAGGTGATGCAAAATATTTTCTTAAATGGTGAAGAAAATTTTTATGTAAATAGATGGAATGATTTATTGAGCTTTAATTATCCAACTGGAAATTTTGCTACTTTCGATGAAAGAACTTTACCATTACCTGATAGTCCTTCTTTTATTAATAGTATTAATGCTTTTATTGATGCTCATAATGTGTTTTATAATAATTCACCTAATCAAGTTGAACATATTTCTGTCCCTATTATAAATCTTAATGAAACAGTTATTCCAGAAGTGCTTACATCTAATGGAGATGTTAGGAATACTGAATTAAAGATTAAAGACTTTCTTAAAGATGTTTTAATGAATTGTTTTGTTCCTTTAACAGAAATTCCTGTATTGTATAATTATGTAAAGCCAATTCCTTATAAACCAATTCCTAAGAAGCAAGTTGTAAGAGATAGAAATGGAAATCTATTACAACCTACGCTTGACCCAGAATCTGATTTTGATATGGCACCAATGATGTGTAGAATAGATCCTCAAGGTGGCCAGTATGAATCTCAATTTACAGATTTTGGACTTGACGGAGCCTCTAATGCAAAATATTTTTATGCGGTAAGAGAGATTAATAATCAAATGAAAACCAGTGATTATAGTGAGGTATTGGGCCCAATAAGTTTAGTAAATACTGCACCGCCAGTCGCTCCTGAGATTATTAAAGTTATTCCTGTTTTAGAAAACAGAGTATTAGGTGTAACGCCTTCCATACAATTACAAATTAACGCTTATCCTAAAGCTCAAAATATAGCAAAAGTTTCAATTTATAGAGCTGATAATCCATCCGATGCATTATCGATAAGAACTATGGAATTAGTTAAAATTCTTGATTTAGAAGTTGAAAATTTATTAGAGGAAAGTAAATGGATTTTTGAAGATGATTTTTCAGATTTGCCTGAAGTACCATTTGGCGACCCTTTATTTTATAGATTAACTGTTTCTAGAAGAATTCGTTATAATGATAAAGAACTAATAAATGTAATAGATTACGCTCCATCTGAAGCTTCAAAATTGATTATTACTAACCTAGTTGAGAACTATACACCTAATTCTCCAATTTTAGATTATTATTCAGAACCTTTAAATTCAAATAATGACCTAACAAGAATTGTGCTTCACTGGGAAAAAACTTGTTATAAAGGGAAATATCATTTATACAAAATGAATTCACAAGGCAATTGGGTGAAAATATATGAACTAGAAACAAATGACCAAGACACATATCTACCATTGGAATTTACAGACTTAAATTCTAGTACATTATCTATCTTGGATAGTGAAAATAATTCGATATATCATCATTTTAAAATTATTACCGAAAATACTGCAGGTATGATGAGTAGCGAAGAAAATATTTTAACAGTTTATAATGAAGAAAACTGGAAAGATATTGGAGGAATTGGAGATATGATTGTAGGAGGAACATTTTATATAAGATAAATAAATAAAAATAAATTATGGCAACAAAAAATAGAGGAGAATTAAAATCATATTTTGAAACAGGTAAAAGGCCAATTCAAGAAGAATTTGAAGATTTGATTGATAGTAAACTTAATATTGAAGAAGATAAAGCTTCTGATGCAGAGGCTCAAAATGCTCTAATTGATAATAAATTTTTGACTCCTAAAACCGCAAAAAAAAGTGTTGAAGCTTTTGCTCCTGTAAAACAAGTAAATAATATCACACCTGATTTAAATGGTAATATTGTTGTCACAGATATAAATGGAACAGCTTCATCAATAACAGGTGTTATAACTAAAAACCAAGTTACAGGATTAGAAACTGACTTGAATAATAAGCAAGATGTTTTAGTAAGTGGAACTAATATTAAAACGATTAATGGACAAGCTATTACAGGTAGTGGGGATTTATCAGTATCTGGACCAGTAAAATTAATTGGTGTTCTGTCTTCAAATTTTACACTTGCTAATTCAAATGTGTTACAAAACGCATTTCCAACTTCAAGCGATGCATTTACTTTATCGGCAAATAAGACTTATTTTCTTAAAGGGAAATTCTTAGTAGGAAATGGAACCATAAGCCATGCTACATCAATGGGATGGCTTGTAGCATCAGGGTTAAATATAACATCTATGGAATATGTAGCTAGACTTTTTTCATCTACATTAAACGGAATAGCTACTACCGTCTCAAATGTTCAAGTTAGTGGAATAGGGAGTAAAGTTTTGAATGCTGCTAATACAGCAGTTACCACAACCATTGAATTTGAAGGAGTGTTGAGATGTACTACGGGAGGTATTTTAACTCCTCAATTAGCTTTTTCTACAGCACCAGGAGGTACTAATCAAATGAAAATAGGCAGTTTTATAGAACTTACTGAAATTGGCAGTAATACTGTTGAAACTGTGGGTGCCGTAAATTAAAAGTATTTATTCAGCTGTAATTCAATTAATTTAGGAAATTAAATAATAAGAGGAAAAAATAATTAGTAACTTTATAAAACAAAACCTGCTATTATAAAATTTAATAACTTAATTGATATGAAAAAGACATTCTTAATTTTATTCTTTATTGCAGGAATCTATTCAAGTGTATATAGTCAATGTTGGAAATCCATTACGGCAGGCAATTCTAATTTTTTTGCAATAGCTGAAAATGGTACGTTATGGGCATGGGGAAGGAATACATACGGCGAACTTGGAGAAGGAACCAATAGTCAAAGGTCGACTCCAGTTCAAATTGGAACCGATACTAATTGGAAAGAAATTTCTGCAAGTATAAATCCTATTGCATCTTTTACACTAGGTGTAAAAACAGATGGCACATTATGGGCATGGGGAAATAATGAAAGAGGGCAGTTAGGAGACGGGACATTACTAAATAGAAATTCTCCTGTTCAGGTAGGATCTGATACAGACTGGAAAACTGTTACAGCTGGATTTACTCATTCAATTGGCATTAAACAAAATGGAACCTTATGGGGTTGGGGAAGTTCAGAAAGATTTGCTTTAATTGGGTTTCCAAGTGGTATCAATGTTTTAGTTCCTGAACAAAGAAATATGGATACAGATTGGGTTCAAGCATCAGCTCATGATAGAGTAACTGTTGCTGTTAAATCAGATAAAACGGTTTGGTGTTGGGGTTGGAATCATGATAATTTTTTAGATGTTCCATTTGGTTCGGTTATTACAAACAATATTCAATATCCAGCTAAAAAAAATTTTAGTACAAATGTTAAGTATACAACAACGGGTGACCGAAGGTCTTTTGATGTGAATGAAAATAATTTAGTGATAAATCCAAATGATCCACTAAATAACAATCCTGCATATGTGAAGCATTTAGATACAGGGAATAGTACCCTTGTATACATTCCATTAAATAATGGTACTTTAAGGTCTGCAGGTTATCGTTTAGGATCTTCAGGTCAAACTTCTGGGGATTTTCAACTAAGTTCAGCAAATAACTGGAAATTAGTTAGCGTTGGAGGTGAAAGTGCTGGAGCAATAAACAATAATGGTGAATTATATGTGTGGGGTTCAAATTTTGATGGGCAACTTGGAAACGGTGGCTCAGGTACTTCATCAATATTACCTTTACTTGTGTCTTGTCCTAGTGTTTTAAGTAATGAAAAGTTTACTACTGAAACATCTATTAAGGTCTATCCAAATCCTATTAAAGATAAATTAACTATTGAGTCAATTGTTTCCATTGAACGTATCGTTATTATTGATGTATTTGGGAAAGAAATTTATAATGAAATTACAAATGATACTAATGTAGAAATTAATTTAAGCCGACTTGATCAAGGTGTATATTTTGCTTTAGTTTATGCCAATGGTATTCAAAAGCCAATAAAGATTATTAAAAATTAAAGTTTTATACTGTATAGACATACAAAAATATTTTTGCATAGAAATACGATTTAAGTTAAACTAATAAAAGAACTGTTTAAGAATAAACAGTTCTTTTATTAGTTTAAAGTTCATTACATTTTTTTGGTTGAATTAAATTATTATAATCAACCTCAAATAATTCGGCAAATTTAACAATTGTAGATAGTTTAGGCTCTTGTAAACCTTTTTCATATTTTCTTATGTTTTCTCTATCGATTCCAAGAGCAGCACCCACGTCCATTTGAGACATTTTTCTTTCAATTCTCAATTGTTTTATTCTTTTTCCAAATAAAACTACAATTTCTGGTATAGGATTTTTTCTTTCTCTAGGCATTATGCAAAAATCATCAAAATGCATAGTTTATAAGTGATTGTATTTTAGGGATTGTATGTATTGCATTTTTTATTATATTTGAAATGATAAATTTCAATATATCTCCAATGAAAGAAACTGAAAAAATCAATTACCAAATATTAGAACCTCTTCTTAACCAAATTTTATTTGGAAAATCAGATAAACCAGTATTTGATAATGGTAAAACAGATATATGCAAAGATTTTTTGCAAACGAGAAGTAATTATGAAAAGGACAGTTGGATAATAGAAAAATATATTGGAAAGCAAACCGAAATTATTTTGAATAATTTTTCAAAAGAAGATAGATTTTCCACTTTTAAAATCATAATAGCTGATCCTCTCTATATTGATATAATAATCTTTCAAGCAAAAGTTAATAATAATGGTATTAGTATTAGTAATATTGAAAATATTAGAGAAGAGATTATTAAACAATTATTTATTTATATTCAAAATGACAACGTCAATTTTTACATTAAAAGATTTTTTGCTCTCTATTTTGAAGAACTATTTTATTTTGAATATGTTTATGATAATCAAATTACCGAAGATGAATATTTAGAAATTTATTCGAGAAATACCAATCCAAAAACTTTAGTTTAATTAAAATAGATTTTATGATTTCTGTCAATGAAAAATTAATTGTTACCAAGCAAGTAAATGAAATAATGTGTCGGTATGCCAAGCAAATCTTACTAAAAGATTTTTTCTACCACTTTTCATTTACTCACTTTTCAAAAAGATTTAATAAATTAAATACAGAAAATGTTAATCCACTTTTAGAAACTTTAAATTACCATCAAGGAGATTTTAATTTGGATACGCTACCCGAAGTAATAAATTATTTAAATTATTTTTTAAATAGTTTAGATGAGCAGGATATGATGGCATTATATTTTTTATCATTGAATGAAAATTATTTTAAGTATAATGATGATTTTATTAAGCAAGAGTTTCAAGAGGATGAAGATTTATTTGAAATAAAATTAGGTAGAGAATTTGCATACAAACTTTATGAACCTGAAAAAAGCGGTTTAAGAGATGATGTAGAAAAAATGTTGTTGAAGAAAATTTCGAGATTGGCAAATGAATTAGATTTAAGTATAATTACTGATGAATCAATTGAAGAAATTTTAGATGTAATTGAAACAATATCAAGCTAATTTAAAAGTAAAAACAATATTAAATAAATCAAAAGGACTTCTATGATGAAGTCTTTTTTTGTTCCATTTTAAAAATAGAATTGATAATTTGTTCAGAAATAATAATTTTTAGGTTGTCATGAAGCAAGCCATGTTTTTGATAGCAAAAACTGCTCCCTTCGGTCTCATGGCTTGGCAGGGTTACACCCCACACCCCGTTAAATTAAAATTGATTTTTTTATTTAAGGTTATAAGATAAATCTAAATTTTGTTATTTTAATATTTAATTTAAATTCAACAGTTTTTAACTCTTCAAGATAAATAAGATGTTATGTTTATTACTCGTAAACGAAGATTAAATTCTAATTAGACAATTTCTTTTTTTAAAATATTTATTTATTTTTGATTTACTTAAAATAGAAGATTATCAAAGCAATACAGTTTAAAAATTATACACATTATACTTATAGTTATATTTTAAACAAGTATAAAGACAATGAAAATTTGATTCAATTTACTCCAGATGAATTAAAGTCTATTATTTCATTACTATTTGCCATTCAATATCATGAACATGATGATAAAGAAAAAAATAAAGAAGTCAAAAAATATATTCTTTATGAAAAGCATACTATTGTAAATACGACTCGGCAATTTGGTAGATTAGTTTTAGAAAATCTTGAAGATTTTAAATTAAGCTATTTAGAGTCGATACTAGGAAAGGAATATTATTTAAAAGAGATTTTAACTAACAATGATATCTTAGAATTTACAGATATAGTTTTATTAGATTACATGCCTTTAAGAAGTTTTGAATATGGGAAACTATTTTTACAAAAATTCACAAAGGAAGTTGTTAACGAAAATGAATCTAATCTTAATCTGCAAAAGATTCAAAATATTTTAAAAAAAGAACAGCAACCATTTAAGAAAATAGGTGAGCAATTAACTAAAGCAAATGAGTATAGTTTTTCTCTTCAAGAAAATATGTTGCTTGCTTTTACACTTAAACAAAAATTAATTGATACACGATGTAGTTCTTTGGAATATGGTTTAATCAGTAAAATTGCTAAGCAGAAAATCGTAGATTTAGTCAAAAATTTAGCAATTTATAAGAAAGTATTAAGTAAAACCTATTCATTAAATTGGAATTTAGCTAACGGTAAAAATAAAGGTAGAGGAGGGCCAAAATTATAATGACTTTAAATGAAGTAATTGAGATTCTTGAAAAATATGATAAAGTGAATTATAGTGTTATAAGGGAGGACTTAACATTTAACTATAATCAATTGCAATCTTTTTTTAAGGATTTAAAAGAAGTTGCAAATAAACTGAATGGGGTTACCATAAAATCCAATTTATCAAGAAGAAGAGCTTTAATAGTAATTCTTCAAGAAGAATATTTTGAATTGAACACTTATGAAGCAAAAAATATAGATTTTAATGTTATTGAAGAAATATCAAAACAACGGTTTAATCAAAAGAATAGAGATAGAACAAAGTTTAATTCGCCTCAAGAAACGCATCCTAAAAATGCTTTTAAATACTATGGTGATGATATGAATAGCTTTCGTCATTATATGGAAGCGATTGAACTGTTAGCTTGTATGTCAGATTTTTATATTGATGGAAAAGAGGCTAGGGAAGACATAGTGCAACTTTACGAAAGATTACAGGTTTAGAAAATTCTACCGTACACTCTACTTGTACGATAGCCTTAGATTTTAAAATTAAACCCATTTAAATTTGTTCAATGAAATGAATTTAAGTGGGTTTTTTAGTTCATGTTATCGCTATCAAAAACCTAGTAAAATGTAATTATTATGGCAAGACCAAAGAGTGATGTGAAAGCATTAAAAGTTTTTCAAGTCAATATAAGATTAACTCTCGACGAACAAATATTTATTGAAAGTCAGGCTAATACTTATGGTATTTCTGTGGTGCAATATGTAAGGAGAAGGTCTTTAAATAAGCAATTACCAAAGCAAGCTATTTCACCGCTTAATAGAGAATTTTTAGTTGAATTAAGTCGCATTGGGAATAACATTAATCAATTAACAAAAAAGTCAAATCAAAATGCTATTGATAGAAATGATATGGACAAAGAGTTAAATCTATTAAAAGAAATGCTATACCAAATAAAAAGTAAAATTTTAGAATAGATGATTGGTAAACAAATAAAAGGAAAAGATTTTTATGGTGTTTTATCTTATAATCAAAAGAAAATAGATAAAGGACAAGGGTGTGTTTTAGATACCAACTTAGCTGCCAACTCAGTTCTAATGCAAACTAAAGAATTAAATGTAATTAGACAATTGCGCCCAAATTTATCTAAAGCTGTTTATCATACTTCTCTAAGTTTGCCCTATTCCGATACACTTTCGGACCAAGAGTTTACCTATTTAGCCAAGGATTACTTTGAAGGTATGGGCTTTGATGATAATCAATACATTATTTACAAACATACCGATCAAGATCATGCGCACATTCATATTGTAGCTAATAGAGTAGCTTTCTCAGGTAATGTGGTGAGTGATAGTCAAGATTATAAAAGAAGTGAAGCATTAATAAGAAAGTTAGAATTAAAATACAATTTAACGGTATTGGAAGAAAGAGAAGAATCTAATGTGCTATCTAAAGGCGAAATTGAAAAATGTTTACGAACCGGTGAAGAACCTGAAAGATTAGAGCTACAAAGAATTATTAATGAAATTATAAAATATAATGTTTCACTTTGTGAATTTGAAAAGCAACTTAAGGGCAAACAAATAAATGTGAAATTCAATTCAAGCAAGCAAGGTGTAATATCTGGTATTTCTTTTGAGTACAACGGAAAGACTTACAAAGGAAGTCAAGTAAATAGAAAACTATCCTGGAATACTTTAAAAACAAAATTTGATGAACAAGACAGAGACCATTCAATTATTTTCCAAAGTACTGGAAGAATTACAGAAAATCAACAAAAGACAAGACAAACTCTCAGAACAACTGAGCGAGTCAACCAAAACAATAATCAAAAACCAAAAAGTAATTTGGGAGAAAATCAACAAAAAAGAGTAAACAAAAAACCATTCATAAAATTTAGAAGAAAATAAATTACAATGAAAGCCGAAACAGCATATAACGTTATACAAGCTCTTCCTCAACAGGAAGTCGAAAGGCTGTATAAAATGTTAGGTGTTGTTACGGCTACTTTTACTACTACAAAAAAACCGAAAAAGAAACCGCTACTCTCAGATGCGGAAGCAACTGAATATCTTTTGAGGAAGTTGGGAAGGATTTAATAAAATTATAAATAATACTTACAAAATGATATTTATCCCTATTTTATGACTTAATTTTTAACAAATTTAAGTTGATTATATTGCCATTATCATAATATTTATTTTCTGTAATAATTGAATTAAAATATTGTTGTGAAGCTCTTAAAATATTCTGATTATTGATGTTTGTAATTAAAAATGGAACTATTTCTAATCCTAGAAATTCCTCATTTTTTTCAATACGTTCTACATCTTTAATTAATTTACTAAAATGTTCTTTAATCTTACTTATAAGTTTTTTTTCGGTTGTATTGTTCTGTTTGTACATTTTAGTTTCAACTATAAAAATTCTATTACCATCTCTAAAAATGCAATCAACCTCAATATCATTTAAGAATTTTTTATTTATTTCATATTTAATTCCATTTAAATATAATTTATTTTGAAGTGCATCAAGAATTAAGCCATCATGTTTTTTTACAATTTTGTATATATCTTCGTGTAATTTATAAGGTACAAAATAGGTAAGTTCATTTGAACAAACAGGACATTTTAAATCTTTCAGTTTTTTTGGATTTAATCTTAATTGGAATACACCTCTATATGTTAATGGATCACAATGTGAACATTCAATAAAAGCATCGTCTTTTGAAGGTGCAATAATTTTTGAATCATAGAGTTCTCCAAAAAGCTTAATTCTAGATTGGAAATTATCTTCAGAATTTAATGTGTTAATTAAAATTTGATTTGTATTATAAAGATTTTTATAAGAATGATTTACATAGAGTTCTTTAACAAATTTAACTCCTTCAAAAAATGTATTTATAGTATTTTCATTTATTAATTCATTGTTTTTACTAGGAATTAAAGAATTTCCAATACTAGTCTCAATTTCTTTAAAAGAATTTAAATTTTTTCCGATAAAGCCATATTTTTGAAGGAATTCTATTGTTTTAACTTCTCTATTTTCTTCATCAGCTGCTACTTTTAAAATAAATGATAAGAATTTTAAAGGTTTTTTTTCAATATCAAGCATTAATCTTTCTATTGACTTTTTAAATTTTGAGTCAAAGAATTGTTCTATAAGAGGTTTAAAATATTCAATTTTCTCGTTTAGTAAACTATCAATTTCTACATTGTAAATTTCACTTCTAGTTTTGATTGTATCAAAAAATTCATTTTGATTATCTTGTGCATTAGAAACTATAATTCTATTGGTTGAAAATGTGAATGGAGATTTATCTTCACCAAAAGTTTTTGTTTCTAATAGTTCTTCTTTTGAAAGTAAGAACAAGTTTTGACATGATGGATTATTCCAAAACAAATGATAGAATTTATTTTTTATAATTGACATTTTGAATTACTATTTAAATCAAAGAATCTTTAATGGTTTTAAAATTTGCTAAAGTGCTTTCAATATTTTCAATAATATCTTCTAATAACATTTCTGGTTCTGGTAAATTTTCTATATCTATCAAACTATCATCTTTCAGCCAAAAAATATCTAAATTAGTTTTATCTCTCTCAATAATTTCATCATAAGAATATCTTCTCCAACGCCCTTTTGTATTTTCAGTTGACCATGTCTCGGAACGTTTATTTTCTGAACCAATATTATAACAATCAATAAATTCTTTCAAATGTTTAAACGCAATTTGATTGTTTTTTGGAGTATGATGAATATTGGTTCTATAATCATAAAACCAAACTTCAGATGTTCCATTCTTTTTTACATTTTTCTTTTTTTCAAAAAATAAAACATTTGATTTGACGCCTTGAGCATAAAAAATTCCTGTTGGTAATCTTAATATTGTATGTAAATTAACCTCATCAAGCATTTTTTTTCGAATAATTTCACCTGCTCCTCCTTCAAAAAGAACACTATCAGGCAATACTACTGCAGCTCTACCGTTTTCTTCTAACATTGATACAATATGCTGAAGAAAAGCTAATTGTTTATTACCGGTTGTAACCCAAAAATCTTCACGTAAAAAATATCCATCTTTTTGTGCTTGGTTCTTGTCTATTGTTGGTATATCGCTACTACTTCTACCAAAAGGTGGATTTGCAAGAACAATTTTTACTCTTGGAATTTCTTTACCAACTTTTCGCGGATTTAAGCTGTCAGAAACTTGTATATCGGGTGTTTTTTTTAAGTCTCCAATTCCATGTAAATATAGATTCATTAAACATAACCTCGCCGTTGCCTTTTCAATTTCCCAACCATGAAATGTTTCAAATTTTAGAAAATTTTCTTTATCCACTGTTAACTTATTATTTTCACGTATATAGTTTAGTGCACCTAAGAAGAAACCTCCTGTACCGCATGATGGATCAGCAATTGTTTCCATAGGTAAAGGCTTTATACATTCGACCATTGCCTGTATAACTGGTCTTGGTGTAAAATACTGACCAGCACCGCTATTTTCTGCATTTTTTTGAAGTAACGATTCATAGATTTCCCCTTTAATATCTGCATTTGTAGAAGACCAATTTTCTTCGTCAATTAAGAGTAATAATTTTTTAAGCTTGACGGAATCATGAATTTTATTTTGAGCACCAGCAAATATTTTTTCAAGCATACCACCAGATTCAGCCAATGTTTTTAATATTTCTTCATACTGTTCAAGCAATTCACCCCTTGAATTTTCTACTAATTTTTTCCAGTCACATATTGCAGGTAGATTATACTTTGTTGTATTCTCATCAGCCATTTTAAGAAAAAGCAAATAGGTTAATTGCTCAAGATAATCATTGTATCCTAAACCATCATCTCGTAATGTATCACAAAATGACCAAATTTTAGTTATTAAATTATTTGTTGACATATTTTTATATTTCTGACATTATTTTCTCTTTATCTAAATCAAAATGAATATAAGAAAAAGGAAGGTTAATAAATTTTTTAATGTGAATTAAGTATTCTTTTAATTCTGTGGATGGTTCTACATGAGAAACTAACACAATGCTTTCCGCTTCATTTACATTAGGATATAAGCAATACTCTAGTAATTGCCCTAAACCTTCTCTAATTGAAGAACGCAAGCTATTATATGTTTTTATTTCATAAAAAACAAAACCTGTATTTGTTTTTCTGGTTATATCAATTCGCGAAGCTCCATAAGCTGTACATTCTCTTTTAACTGCATTTTTACCATATTTGTTTTGTAAAAATTGTAGGAATTTTTTTTGTAGAAGGTTATGTTTAAATTCTAATTCAATATCTTTTCTGTTTTTCTTTCTTTTTCCTTTTGATTCAAGTTCTGCTTCCTCACTACCTGAATTATCAAATGAAAATTTAGTTTTGATGTTTTGTTTAATTTTTTCTGTTATATCATTTTTAAAATCCATTAATAAATATCTACTCGATGGAATTTCATTAGGATTTTCTACTAAAATTAAATCATTAGGTATTTCATTTATTTGTGATGCTTTAAATTTAATATTAAATAACTGCTGCGCTCCTTCGTCAATCCATGTGTCTAACTGTTTTGAATCTAAACTAAGATTATATAAATCTGATTTCATTTCATCATACCAACCTTCATTTTTGTAATGAACTAATACTTTTTCAGATTCTTCAGTATTAATAACTTCTACATCTTTTAGTGTTGTTACCCAATAGTTTTGATTTGAATCAGAATCTCTAGTATATAATAAAAGGTCAAAAAGTTTCGCTTGATATTTAGTTCTAAATTTATGGATAGGCTCCAGAAATCCATATTTATAACCATCAATTATTTTATTTCCATCAAAAAGCCATTCCTCGTGCCCAAATCCATTCTCTTTTTCAAAACTAGGGTGTTTTGATTTTCCTGAAAGACCAGATGGCTTTATCCAACCATTATTATTCCATGTTATTCTACAGATTTTAGATTCTTTAGACAAAATTCTCTTTAAATGATTATGATTAGATAAATGTTTATTTATGTATGCTTTACTCTCCTCAATAAGCTTATCCCAATTATATTCATCTATATTATCAAATGAAATTTTTGGCCAACTCCAATTTACTATTTCCTTATATTCTTGTAATAATTTAATTTTATAATCTGGCAGTCTCTTAGTAGTTTCAAAATAACCATCAAGTTTGTACCCAATAAATTTATTAGATCCATTAACCTCGACATTAAAAAAAATGTCTTTATCCTCACCACTGTAAATTCTTGGCCAGAAATAAGGTTTTATTTTAGCTACATGACCATTTAACCAATTACCATCCTTGCGAAGTTTAAAGTCATCAATTAACAATTGTTCTGCCCAATATTTAGCTTTTGCAATTATTGGATATAATTTTTGTCCATAATATTTATGTTCGGAATTAGCTTTTCTATAGTCTGTATTAACGATTGAGTTGTAAAATGCTAATTCTTCTTTTGTAAAAAAGTTATACCCTCCTTCATAGTATTTAATTTCAAAACCTAAATCTTCAATATATTTTCTTGTTATATTGTTTGATTGAAAGTCAAGTTCTTCATTAGTAGCTAATTGATATGCTAATCTAATTAAATATTTGAACGGATATTCCTTATCATTCACTATGACATAATATTGACTCCAAACAAATTTTTTAGGGATTCCTAGTTTATCAATTATTAAAGAAGCTTCTTTAATGCGTATGTCGTTGATTACCTCTATGTTCATTATTTAGTAGAATTTACTATTCTATTGTATAATTTCTTAATTGAATTATAAAAAAGCTGGTTATCACAATTAGCTAAATATTCAAATAATGGGCCTTTAATTATATTTGCTTGGTCATACCATTTTCTTCTAAATCTTAAGCCTAATCTTTGTAATTCAATTTTTATAGTATCGGTATTATTTAGATCAATTTTATCTTCAATACAGTCAGTTACAAAATCTTTTAGCCAAGTTTCATAACTTGGAATTATAAAGTCTACTAGATATCTTTTTTTTATATTAAAAATATCATCCCAGTTTTTAGTATTATCGTTATCTGGATTTAAAGATATTGACCATTTCCCATTAGGGTTTTCATTGTCTGTTTGTGGTATTATTGAATTTACAAAATTTATTGTTACTGCTATATGATGGGTATATGGGTATATAAATGCTCTTCTAATTCCATTTGGTAAATAAAGAACATCTTTAGGGCCCTTATTTTTTGAATTACAATCATGACACATTGGTGCCAAATTTTTAGGATTAATAGATACTAATGGATAAATTGCTTTTGGAGCTAAATGATCATAATCTTCTCTATAAGTTTTATGTAATGGATGTACGCCACAAAAAGGACAAACTTTATATTCAAGAGCATTATAAATTAGTTCATAATGCTCCTTAATATTCCATCGATCGTATTTAACACAAGTAAATAAAAAATCTGCTAAATCTTTAAATGTATTATTCCCAATCAGATTTTCAATATTTATAGTTTTGTATATGTTGCAATCAATATTTTCATTTAAAAATAAACTTTCAATATCTTGAGAATCAGATAAAATTGTTAAAAATTGATTTTTTGAAACCTCAGGAAGCAATTTGAAAGTATCGAAAAAAGATTCAAATTTTACTAATAATGTTGGTGATTCTCTTAAAATATCAACAAAATCAGGATGAAAATACGCTTCTAAATCAAAATTATTATTTTCATTAGTTTCTTGTATGGAATTTACAAATTGAACCAAATAATCATTGAGATGACCTAAAGTGTGATTTTCTGGGTATGTATATTGAAATAACATATAATCTTATTTATTTTCAAGCATATCTAATCGTCTGTAAAGAGTCATAATTTTAGGAGAGTCTCCTAATTTATTTATTCCTTCTTCTATTTCTTTAGGATCTTCACTTTTAAGAAGCATCTCTATGAATTGAGCAGAATCTTCTGACATAGAATCATCTAAATCAAAAGCCATTTTTAAAACATGATTAAATGAAGCACCAAATGTTTCTAGTTTAGGAAACTCAACTTCAATCTCATCTTTAGATTTTCTTTTAAAAATATAAACAAACTCTTTAGATGTATCAGAAATAATAAAAGGCGAGTGAGATGTAATGAATAGATCTTGTTTTCTTCCTTGGGTTATTGAATTTATCTTGCTAATAAATAACCTTCTCCATTTTGGATTAAAATGCGTTTCCGGCTCATCAAGAAGAAAAAGTGCATTCTCATCTTTGATCATTAAAAGTGTGCCGAGAACATTAAAAAATTGATGCTCTCCATCGCTTAAACTCAAGTAATCAACAGTCTGTCCATTAGTTAATCTTAATTTTAATTCAGAATACTTCAGAACCTTATCTTTGTCAGGTACTTCAGGCATTTTTGCAGTTAATTTTCTTTGTGCTCTTTGCGATTCTATACTTTTCCTTGTAGCTTTATCAATAATTAAATTATTTAAAATTTCAAATTTATAAAGCGCACTATACAAATTATATGGAGTTTTAAAGAAGTATGCTAATGCTTCTTTTGAAGCACTATCTAATAAAAAATCAAAAGTATACCTGTTATATTTAACAGAATAATCATAGCATGTTGAAGATTTTTTTAGTTCATTCAACCATTTTTTTAATTCCGTAGTTAATATAACCCCTGTTTCTCCTGAATCAGAAACTAATTTAGGAGCAGCTGGCTGCATAGTTTGAATTACTATTTGAAAACTTTTTATCTTCTCAATATTAAGTTCTTTCTTAACTTTAGTTAAAGGATTATTCGCATCTGTGTTTTTTTTATCAATATCAAAAACTAAGTTACTGATTGCAATACCTAAATTGGTATTATAATCCATAAAATAGAATCGTGGCTCATAATCCTCTTCTTTACTACCACCAAATGCGCGAGTAGCAACGAAATCAGCATAGACATCATAATAAGACAAAAATGGATTGCTAATAGTTTCATTAGATCCTGATGTATAACCAATTATCTTTGAAGGCAAATAAGTATTTAAATCATCAGAATCTACAAGCTTATCATTTCCATTTTCTGTAATCTTAAATTTTGGAAGTTTGTTTTTATAATTATCATATAAAACATTAACTTTTACATCATTTTCTTTAATGTTTAATGAATATTCTATTTCAAAAAGTGCTGGTGAAGTTAACTTTTTAACCGGATTTATAGATCTACAAGAATTATCTAGGTACAAAAATATTTCGGCAATTGTTTCAAGCAATTGAGATTTACCTGACCCATTAATTCCTATAAAACAATTTGTATTAATATAATTATCTCCATTACTTGGAAAATTTAGGGATATTCCATTCATTAATGGTCTATGTTTAATATTAAAAATATTAATTGAAGTTAATTTCATTTTAATACTTGGTATTTAATTGTTTCAACATTTTCATCAAAAAAAGATTTTAATTTATCCCCTTTCTCAAGAAGAGCGAATAATTGCTTCTTTATTTCATCATAAGGCAAATTAGTTTTAGCCTTTAATTCATCATAATTAAATTCATCGTGATTAAACTCACTTTCAATTATTTCAATTAAAGATTTAGCCATTTTTATTTTTTTTTTAGGTGTTTGCTTCTTTTGTTTTCTTAATGCTTCCAATCTATTTTTTTTCTCCAAAACAATCTTTGTAAGTAATTCAGTTATTGGTCGATCTTCTAAATTTTGGCTAACTAATTTACCATTAAATGCCATTTTTAAAATTACTTTTTTTAAGATTTCAGATTTAATGTGGCTATTATTTATTGTTTTTTCAAGATTATCAATTAAAGAAAGAGCCTTTTCTAATTCCGAAACAATTTTTTCTTGCTCTTTTAAATTGCACAATGGAAAAACAAATTTTTCAATAGAGGAGATACCTATATTTGCTTGTGTTGTTTGTACAATGTATTTTTCTATTTCACTTTTTAAAACAGGTGAAAGTGTATATAAATACAAATACTTTGGATTTATTAGGTGTGGAATTGTTTTGATAATTGCACAAGAATATGATATTAAAAATTTCTTATCTGTATTAACCAAAACATTTTTTCCGATTGTTCCATATCTTGGAAAAATAATATCATTTAAATTTGGTTTTATTTTTTTTGATAATTCAAGATAGTCTTCTTCGGAAATCAACTTTGTGTTTGAGAAATTTAAAGTTCCATTTTCATTAATATTTCCAGTGGATAAATAAGGTATTCCATAATTTTGACTTTTCGGCATCTTATGATTGATATCTCCAACTTTATATACAACATCAGCAATTCTAGTCCACAACCAATTGTCAGGCAAGACCTTATAATCACTCACATCTTGCTTATCGACTTTTAAACTTTCCTTGAGCTTTGATGGTTTAGTAGGTTTCTTGTTTAACTTACCTAAATCACTCCAATGTTTACAGTTAACTTTCCAATTGTTTAATTCTTCTTCATAAAATCTCAATTTCTCAGCTTTGATTATTTTTAATAATTCTTTAGCTGGTTTTATATTATTTTCACTTCTCCAAAACTCACTTAATTTACCCTCAAAAGCATGCTTTAGTAATGCTTGTCGAAATATATTGAGCTGATTTTGAATAAGCTTAAGGTTTTCAATTTCATTATCTAAAGCACTAAAAAGTTCATCAATTTTTAATGCAATTCTAATTTGTTCATTTAATGGAGGAACAGGAATTTTTATAGTTGATAAATTTCCTCTAGATATTCTTTTTCTGGTTGTACCAGTTTGCATTTTTTCTATTTGCTTTCTTATTTGTGGGGAGTTTATAAAATGAGTAAGATATCGGCTATCTACGCCGTTTTGTCCAGTTCTTATTATGGCAACATCAACAACTGTAACATATTTTTCTTCATCAGTATAAGGGAAAACACAAGCTCTTCCTAATGGATCTGGCATTCTAGCTACTAAGATATCACCCTTCTTTAAAAATGTACAATTAAGCTCTAAAGCTCTTTCTTTTGTCATATATCTATCGGAACGATTTCTGAAAAAACCATCTCCTATATCTGCTAGCTGAATTAACCTAACTTCTCCGTCTGGGTTTTGGTCTTTGGTTTCAATCCAATCACCGTCTTTGAATATACCATCCTTCCCATCAATTAATTCCTCAATTGTAGCAACTGACCATCCTGTGGGTAAATTATATTGTTCTTTTAGTTCTTTCATTTTTAATCCTCTAAATGATTTTAGAAATCATGCGACTTAAACTAGTAGTTAAGGCTACTACTGAGATGATTATTAAATTTTACTAATTATTTTTTCATTTATTTTTTGATATGCTACATCATTATGGTACTCAATATCTGGTCTAAGAATCGTAAAGATGTCGTTTCGAAATTCATCATCTTTCATTTTTTCTTCCATATTTGCTACAAACATTTTACTCGTTGGATTTACTCCATCAGAAAAATTGATGTATTCTTTATAGCATTGGATTAACTTACCTTCATCAATTTCAAGATTTGTTACTGCTAAATCTAAATCAAAGAGGTCTCTTCCTTTTCTTCTTTGATATAATGCTCTTAATTTAGTTCCTAATAGTTCTTCAACGTGATAGGTGTTAATCATGCATTTTCCAGAAAACCAACCATTATTTACTTCAAATGGTACTTGTTGCAATCCTAACACAGTGAAATGTTCCCTACAATTGATTTCAATTTTTAGTCTCATCTGTATTATTGGTGGAATTTCCGTTTCAAAGCGATAGGTTGCCGTGTTGTTATGTACACTTGTTTCAATATTTCTTTTTGTACCTAAGAATGGTGCCAAGACTTCTCTAATTCTTGCCAAAATAGGTTTTATAGGACCTGTTTTTATTTGCACTAAATCTATATCTTCTGAATATCTTGCTTGAGGCTTTAGAAATAGTTTGTGCAAGGCTGTTCCACCACGAAACGCTAGGTTTTCATTTAAAAATGGGTCAGCAAATATTTCTACAATTGCTCTTTCAATGATAAGATCTTGTTCAACTTGTCCGTTCTCTGGCCAAGGTGCAAACTCACGCCATTCTTCTATATATCTTTTTGGAATCATAAATCGCTCTCGATTTTAATATTGTTTATAATACGCCATTTGGTATTAGTAATTCCTTTTTTATTTTTCCCTGGCATTAAGGGTATGTTTACTCCTTTTTTATCTGCTATTGTATTATAAACAACTTGACCCAGTTTTTCATTTTCAAGTTCATATTCTAATAAATAACCCAATCGTTGAACGGCTGCAATTTGTGAATAGTTTTTAGCTGTTTTTGCTAATGAACTTGGTTTTATTACTTCTACTAATTCTTTTAAAATAGTAATCACACGATTCATTCCTAGTTTTTCAACATAGTAAAGTAAATCTAAAGCTGTCAGTTCTGGAGAAGAAACATTTATATATCCGGCTTCCGTTTTTACTTTTTTAATATCTTCTTTGTTCCACTCATTTTTTACTAAAAAATTTATTTTTAGCTTTTTATTTTTAATATCTCGTAAAGCTGGCTTCTCTGTAATTACGAATGTTTCCATTGTTTGTTGATGTGATGCTCCGTGAATTGCAGCTGCAGAAATTAAACCCAAATAATAGTTTTTCTTTAGCGATACCATCATGTCATCTAGATACATGTTACTTGGAATTACACCATATCTCGAATATTCTGCTGGAAGTATAGTATAGAAACCTTTACGTATTTGAACAATCTTATTTTTTACTTTAAGTCTATATAGGCTTTGAAGAATTGCTTTATCTGTTACTTCTAATTTATCTTTTAGTTCTTCAAGTGTGAAAGCATATCTTCCTTTAGCTCTTACACTGTCTATATATTCTTCTAAATAATTATATGTTTGAGTTCCTGTTTTCACTAGTGTATTTTGTTTGCTATTTACTACACAATGTGTAGTGTTACGCAAATATAATATATTATATGCTAAATAGTATATTTTATGGTTAAAAAATATACTAAATGGTTTACTAATTTCCGTATATAAATTATTTAATTAAATTAAGATAAGAAAGAACTCAGGAAAAACACCTATTGAAAATAAAGAAATCTATTATCAATATTTAAAAATTAATAGAGTTTATTAAAATATGTTTATATTTTTTTAGTAATAAATAATCTTTTTATTTATAAAATTTATATTCATGTTTAATTTATACTATAGTATTTACAAATACTTCGAATAATCATCAGGAATATAAGCGTTTATCTCTCTTAAATATTTACGTAAAGCAGTTTTTGTAGTGTGTCCTGTAATTGACATAATGGTTGATTCAGCTTCTTCTGGAGTCATTTCCTTTATGAAAGTATTGTAGAGCTTGGTTATAAAAGTGTGTCTAAAACTATATAATCCGTAATCTTTACTTAATCCAAACTTCTTTTTCACTTCTAAGAAATAATCTGAATAATCATTTCTTCGGCTAGTTTCATTGGCTTCCCAATATTGTCCAAAATCTTTTCTACCAAATAAATAAGCGTCTTTGGGGTAGTTAGATAAATCAGGAATCTCATCAATTAAGAGTTGAGGAATTCTTTTTAACTGAAATCCAGTTTTGGTTTTAATTTTTAAAATTTTATCCTTTAAATCGATATCAGCAATTGTAATTCGATTCACTTCCACTGGTCTTAAAAAATTGTAAGAAATGAATTTTACATATAAAGACAATAACTTGTTGTTTTTATCTAAATACGTAAAAATTTTTGACTCTTCAGCACTAGAATAGGACTTGTTCTTTTCAGGATTCGTTTTAAGTATAGGAATGTTTTGAACAAAGTTTTGTGTTATAATTTCATTTTGTTCTAAAGTTGAAAAAATAGTACTAATATCGGCACGAGTATTGTTCCTGTTTTTAGCTGAAGTAGCAATTAAAATTTCATTCAAATAAGTAGTTACAACCTTTTTATTCACAGAATCAATTAATCGATTCTTAAATCCATTTTCATTTAACCATTTTTCAAAGCGTTTTATTCTTCCTTCAAGTCCTTTATAAGAGGTTAGAGCTAAAGTGTTTTTTTTAATGGTAAGAGCAAATTCAAAAGCATCTTGAATCGATTTTCCTTGTTGCTCTTCATCAAAACTAAATTTGTTTTCAGGATTATAAGGATTGAAACCATCTTTTAAAAGTACCGATAAATTACGCTGAATAGTTTTCAACCATTCAATACGTTCTTTTTTATCAAAATGTTGCGGAGCATAAATGTTGTTAGGATATCTTTCCAAAGGGCTATCTATTATTTTTCTAAATGAAAAATAAACATACCAACGCTTGGATAAATCTCCATTTGCGTCATATAGTTTAGGTTCCGAGTATCTTTTCTTTTTTTTCAAATCGTGTTCAAAATCGTGTTCAATGTACAAAAATTTCAATAAATTAGACATAAAAAATGCGGGATTAAATTGCTCTAATCCCGCATAAAATCTAATTTTACGATTTTTATAAACCTTGTAGCGAAGACGGGAGTTGAACCCGTGACCTCAGGGTTATGAAAACCAACTTTGAAAATATGTGTATTGATTTTCAGTAACTTATGTTTTGTTTTTAACACTTAAAACAGTAAATCGTATGCGTTTTTGTATTCCGAAATTGTGGTTATTAATTGGTTTTATTTCTCAAATGTTGTGCCAAAATAGAATATCTTAACTCATTTTTTTACGAGCTATTATATTAATATCTTTATTTGAAAGATATTTCGATTCAACATCAAAGAAAAGAGTATTTATCATAGCTAATCCAATATTTGTTGATGTGGTTACTCCACTCA
Organism: Flavobacterium sp. J27; assembly: GCF_004303025.1. Taxonomy (GTDB): domain Bacteria; phylum Bacteroidota; class Bacteroidia; order Flavobacteriales; family Flavobacteriaceae; genus Flavobacterium. The sequence goes on from NZ_PJQW01000010.1 coordinate 188,839, forward strand.
TTTTCTTGAGTAGAGGAAACAAAGGACTCATTATTTTGTATGTTATATTCAACCATCCAGTTCTAGATTTTGTGCCTTTTTCAGGAATGATTAAACCAGGTCTAAACATATATACTTTTTTAAAGCCTTTTTGTAAAATGTAGTTCTCGGTTTTACCTTTAACCCTTGCCCACATGACATTTCCTTTTTCTGATGTATCAGTTCCAGCACCTGAAATATAATTGAATATCATATTAGGGTTGACAGAGTAGAGGATATCTACAAATGCTTTTGTAACGTTGTAGGTAATCTTGGTATATTTTTCTTCATCCATTCCTACAGCAGAAACACCCATGCAATAAAAACATGCATCATATTCATTTAATTGTTCTTTAAGTGTATCAATATTCGAAAAATCATTCAAAACAATTTCCTCTACCTTGTCATGTTTTACACCAAGTGGTGTTCTATTAATAATGAGGATCTTTTCAATGTTTGGATTTTCTATACATTCTTGTAATACGGCTTTGCCTAACATTCCTGAAGAGCCGGTTATTATTATATTTTTCATCTTTTAATTAAATTATACTTCCGTAGATAAACAACAATACCAT
>NZ_PJQW01000011.1:0-23474 GCF_004303025.1 Flavobacterium sp. J27
TTTGCCATTATTTGTTTCAATTTTTAAAGTATACGATATGTTTGGCTCAATTTGAAATTCCTGATCTGAAACATAAGCATCATCAACTTCTGAAAAATGAAATTCTAAACCCGTATTCGTTGTTATTTTTACCGTGGCACCATGTTCTATATTTGGAGTTGTTTCCTCCAAAGGGATAGAGCGTGATAATTTGATAATATGTTTTTTGTATTCATTTGTAAGAGTAGCTTCCACTACTAATAGGTCTTCAAAATTTTCAGTTTGAAGTTCGTAAGGTTCCGTACAACTTAGAATTGCAATGAAAATTAATATTATGAAGTGTTTTAATTTCATTTTTTTAGAATTTAAAGTTATACGTTATAGTAGGAATAGGATATGCAAAAATACTCGATTTATAAGCTTTAATTTTTCCATTATCAGTAACGAAAAATACAGATTGTGGATTGTTTCTACCTAAGAGATTGTATATTGAAATATTCCAAAAGCTATGAAAAGGTTTTTTAACTTTATGATTTCCTTCAATATTAATTCCTACATCTACACGATAATAATCGGGTATTCTAAATTTATTTCTGTCACTATATAAAGTATACTGTGCATTGCCATACGTATATGAACCTATAGGGTAAGTTACTGGTCTACCCGTTTGATAAGTAAAATTAAAAGAGGCACTGTATCTTTTGGTAAATTTATAATTTAAAATCGTATTAAAATCATGTGGTTTGTCAAAATTGGAAGCAAAATAGTCACCATTGTTCACTATTTTATCAGGAGTTTTTCCATCTAGTTGAATTAGAGAGCGAGAATAAGTATAACCAATCCATCCGTTTAGTTTTCCTTCTGGTTTTTTTATTAAAAATTCAACGCCATATGCTTTTCCTTTACCTTGTATAGCATCGGTTTCTATAGATTCACTCAAAATTAAATCAGAACCTACTTTAAAATCTAAAAAATTCTCCGTTTTTTTATAATATCCTTCGACACTAAATTGATATTCATCGTCTTTAAAGTTTTTAAAGTATCCTAAAGATAGTTGTTGGCCATAAGATGGTTTAATGTTTAAATCGGCTAATTTCCATGTATCTGTAGGCGATTGAGTAGTGTTTGAAGAGAGTTTATGTAGGTATTGATAATTAGTAGTATACGCTAATTTTATGGATGAAGTTTCAGTTAATAAATAACGTGTGCCTAATCGATATTCAAAGCCATTATAGTTTTTAATTACTTCATTATTATCATATTCTTTTATTTCTTTTACATAACCAGGAGCTATAGGAGCATCATCTTCATAAACAGTTTGTGTCGCTGGTCCTAATGCAAGAAACGTAGAGTAGCGGATCCCTAAATTAAAAGAAAGTTTTTGGTTTAAGGTATATTCATCATTAATAAAAATATCATTTTCGAGTCCTTTTTCTTGATCTATTTTCTTATAAGTTAATAACGAACTGGCATCGGAAGGTTTTAATTCACCTGGATTTAAAAGATATAAAACCGAGTTTAATCCATACGTAAATTTGTGTTTTTCATTATAGAAATATACATTTTTAAATATAAATTTAGATTCATTGATATTAAAATTATAATTAAATGATCTCAAATTATTAGAAGCATAATCGATAGCAAAGGTATAATTGCTATTAAGTAGTTGAAAATTAGCAATATTTTTCTTGTTGAAATTGTGTTTCCAGTTTAAAGAAACAGCGGTGTTAGAGTAACTATATAAAGAGTCTGATGATACATTAAACTTATCCTTACTATAATAAATACTAGTTTCTAGAGAATTGTTTTCATTAATTTTGTGACTGTATTTTAAGAATGCATCATAAAAACTGGCATCACTTTTATTTAATTCTTTGTTGTCAATTTGTTTTAAAATCCATTTAGAATAAGTTGCCCTAACACCACCTATAAGTGTAGCTTTTTCTTTTATTACTGGAGAGGTAAAAGTTAAGTTTGAAGTAACAGGGCCAATTCCTCCTTCCCCTTTAAATTTTTCATAATTTCCTTCTTTTGAATTAATTTCAAAAACAGAAGCAATTCTACCGCCAAATTCAGCTGGAATATAGCCTTTATAAATATTAACATCATTAACTAAATAAGGATTGACAGAACTAAAAAAACCAAAAAAATGAGAAGGATTATAAATGGTAGCATTGTCTAGCAAAAATAAATTTTGATCATCTTTACCACCTCTAACATTTATTCCTGAGCTTCCTTCTCCGGCTGTCTTAATTCCTGGTAAAGCTAAGGCTAGTTTTATAATATCTCTTTCCCCTAATACTAAAGGAACATTTTTTGCTTTTTCTATATTAAACGTTGTTACTCCACTAGCAATCTCTTTAACTTCTTTGTTTCTTTCTCTTTCAACTACCACTTCATTTAATAAAGTGACACTTTCAGTTAATTGAAAATTTAAAACAGCATCTTTTTTTAAAATTATCTTTCGGTTCAACTTCTTATATGACAAGGCATTAATTTCAAGGTAATTTAAACCATCTGGAAGAGTTGCTTTAAAATAGCCATCGATATCTGTTTCTGTTTTAATATTTCTATTCGTTATTGAAATGAGAACACCCGACAATGGGTTTTTGGTTTTTGTATCGGTAATTACACCTTCAATAATATGGTTTTTTTTAGTGTTTTTCTCATCTTGTTTACCAATAATGGTTATAGCGTCAGTATCTTCTGTGTTGTCTACTAATTTTTCAAAGAAAAGTGGATTTAATTTGTTTTCCAATGATAAACTATCTGTAGAAATTAACGAAGTATTTAAGTTATTGTAAATAAAATTATTTTGAGTAATAATATAACTGTTATTGGTATAAAAGAAATTTAAATTACTTTCTTTTAAAATAGATTCTAAGATAGAAGAAACCGGTTCGTTACTAAAAGAAGCTGTAATTTTTTGGTTTAAATTGTCCCAATGATTCGCATAATAAAACTTTTGGTCGGTTTTGTTTTCAATTTCTAGAAAGCAATCTCTAATAGATTTTTCAGTAAAAGAAATGGTAATGTTTTGTTCTTTAACTTGCGCATTTACTATAGTAAAGACGAATAAAAGGAAATAAATAAGAATTTTATTTTTCATTTATAACGTCTTTTAGTTTGTTTGTGTAAAGAATTAATTTTCTCATAAATTCTCTAGGCTCATTCTTTTCTAAATAAATATTTTTTGAGTAGAATAATTTAAGTTCTTTTTTAAAATAGGGAAATATTTTGATTAAATCTTTTTTTGAAGCAACATTAATGTAAGTATCGTTATTAAAAATATAGTATTCATATTTTGGTTCAAATTCAAAATGTACTGAATTCTTGTCTAATAATTTATATCGATTGGTTTTATGCTTTATATATAATGGAATGGCTTTGTCTACACTTAATTCATAATAACCATTCAAATTTTGTGTTCCTGTGTTTTTGAGATTTACAAATGTTAAATCATATATTGTAAAACGTTCTATTTTTGAAGTATCGGCTACAATTCCATATAATGATGTTTTGGAATCTGGTTTAACGATTATTTCTTGTGAATAAAGATCATATTGCAATTCTAGTTCTTTAAAAGTAATGTTTTGTATGGTAACACTTCCTTTGGTATAATTTGTATTGTAATTTAAAAATTGATTCTTTTTTGATAATACTTTGTAGGGATTAATATAAATTTTTCCATTAAAGACATAAGAATTTTGAATTCCTATTTCAGAATCTACATAAGTGTTAATCTCTTTTATGGATTGACCTTTTAGTGTAATAGTAGTCAAAAAGAATATGAAAAAAAGATATTCTTTTAATATTTTCATGGTTGTAAATCTGTTTTTTAATCCTATAAATATAAATTATTTTTTTTTATTTGACTTTATCGAATCCTAAATACTATGTTTAAAATAGTAATTCAACAGTAAAAAACGTTCTTTTAGTTACTGAATATTTTGAAAAAAATAAGCAATACTGATTCGTTTAAAATGATACGCTATAAAATAAAAACTCCGCTTTCATGTTTCTGATAGCGGAGTTTTTTATGAATTAAATAATTGAATTAACCTTGAGGTTTATCTTTCTTTTCGATTTTTTTCTCTTCTCTTGGAGGTCTTGGTACCAATGCTTTTTTAGATACTTTTTCTTTACGGGTTTTAGGATCAATGCCTAAATATTTAACCATAAATATATCACCTATTTTTACTACATCGGAAACATTTTCTGTTCTTTCCCATGCTAGTTCAGATACATGAAGTAGTACTTCATTTCCAGGTGCTTTGATATATTCTACTACTGCACCAAAATCAAGCATTTTAATTACTTTTACTTCGTAAGCTTCACCTACTTCTGGTTTGAAAACAATAGCGTCAATTTTAGCTAAAACTTTTGCAATTCCTTCTGGACTTGTACCTAAAATTTCAACTACACCTTGTTCGTCAACTTCATTAATAACAATAGTAGTACCTGTTTCTTTTTGTAATTCTTGAATTACTTTTCCACCAGGACCAATTAATGCTCCAATGAATGAACCAGGAATGGTACGTGTAATAATCTTTGGTGCTTTTGGTTTTACTTCAGCTCTTGGTTGCTCAATAGTTTCTGTTAATTTACCTAAAATATGTAAACGACCCTCTCTAGCTTGCGCTAAAGCTTGCTCCATAATATCATAACGTAATCCATCAATTTTGATATCCATTTGACAAGCGGTAATTCCGTCGGCTGTTCCAGTAACTTTAAAGTCCATATCACCTAAATGGTCTTCGTCACCTAAAATATCAGAAAGTACTGCAAATTTTTCGCCGTCAGTAATTAATCCCATGGCGATTCCTGAAACTGGTTTTTTCATTTGTACACCAGAATCCATTAAAGCCATTGTTCCAGCACAAACGGTTGCCATAGAAGAAGAACCATTAGATTCTAGTACTTCAGAAACAACACGAATAGTGTAAGGACAATCTGCAGGAATCATATTTTTAAGTGCACGTTGTGCTAAGTTGCCGTGTCCTACTTCTCTACGAGATGTTCCTCTTAATGGTTTTGCTTCACCAGTTGAGAAAGGAGGGAAGTTGTAATGTAAATAAAATTTCTCTTCAGATTGCTCACTTGGATTGTCAATAACGTTTGCTTCTCTTGAAGTTCCTAAAGTTACCGTAGCTAAAGCTTGTGTTTCTCCACGAGTAAAAAGAGAGGAGCCATGAACAGAAGGTAAATAATCTACTTCACACCAAATAGGTCTGATTTCAGTAGTTTTTCTACCATCTAAACGAATTCCTTTTTCAAGGATTACATTACGAACCGCTTCTTTTTGCGTTTTATAATTGTATTTACCTACTAATTCTTCTAAATCAGCATTTTCAGCATAGTCTTCTTCAGTAAATAAAGCTTTTACTTCTTCTTTTACTAAAGCAAATTTTTCGCCTCTTTCGCTTTTTGCAGAAGCTTCTTGAGCAATTGCATAATATTTGTCGTAAGCTGCTTTTTTTACTTTTTCATACACTGTTTCGTCTTCTACTTCTCCTTCATATTCTCTATAGGCAAGAGTACCAATTGCATCTCTAAGGCGTTGTTGTGCTTGAATTTGAGTTTTAATTGCTTCATGGGCAAATTTAATAGCTGCCACCATTTCAGCTTCAGAAATTTCGTGCATTTCTCCTTCTACCATCGCAACTGAATCTAAAGAAGCTCCTACCATCATATCGATGTCTGAAAGTGCTAATTGTTCTCTACTTGGGTTGATTACAAAATTTCCATCGATACGTGCTACACGCACTTCAGAAATTAAATTGTAGAAAGGAATGTCTGAAACTGCTAATGCTGCTGAAGCGGCTAAACCAGCTAATGCATCAGGCATAACTTCTTCGTCATGACTCATTAATTGAATCATAACTTGTGTTTCTGCATGATAATCATCTGGGAAAAGTGGACGTAATACACGGTCTACTAATCGCATAGTTAAAATTTCACTGTCGCTAGGACGTGCTTCTCTTTTGAAAAATCCGCCAGGGAATCGTCCTGCTGCAGCAAATTTTTCACGATAATCTACCGTTAAAGGTAAAAAATCAACTCCTGGATTAGCAGTTCTAGCAGAAACAGCAGTAGCTAATAACATAGCGTCTCCCATTCTGACTACGACTGATCCGTCGGCTTGTTTGGCTAATTTTCCAGTTTCGATGGAAATGGTTCTTCCATCTCCTAAATCGATAACTTCTTGGAATACTTTTGGAATCATAAAATGTAATTCTTAATTAAACAAAGGGTCTAGTTGTGTTGTTGTTGTGTGTGCGTAGTTGTTTGAAACCCAATGAAAAACCAAACTTTTTCTTTAAAATATATAAAACAAAAAGGGGCACGAAGCCCCTTAGTTGATTATTTTCTGATATTTAATTCTTTGATAATCTCACGATATCTGTTGATATCTTTCTTTTTTAAGTAGTCAAGAAGACTTCTTCTTTTACCTACTAATTTTACTAACGAACGCTCAGTGTTGTAATCATGACGATTTGCTTTTAAGTGTCCTGTTAAATGGTTGATTCTGAAAGTGAACAAAGCAATTTGTCCTTCTGCAGATCCTGTGTTTTCTGCTTTTCCTCCGTGTTTAGCGAAGATTTCTTCTTTAACTTCTTTAGTTAAGTACATGCTAATATTATTTTAAATGATTATTATGTATGAGTTGGATGTTGTTCCAATTCGGGTGCAAATATAGAAATTATAATATATTAATTACTATTTTTTACTATTTATTTTTAATAGCCCAGATGGAAACGGTATCCTTTTTACTTTTTTTATAACGGCTTTATAATCAAAAAAGTAAAAAGATATAGTGTACAGCTGGAAATGGCTCCAAAAAATAAAAATTAATATAAAGTAGCTACTTGTTCGTTCACAAATTCTAAAAAGCGTTCGTCTGCTTCAGTAAAAGGATCAATTACATGTGAATCGATATCAATTTGACCAATATTTTGCCCTTTTACAAATAAAGGCACCACAATTTCTGATTTTACGGTAAAACTACAGGCAATATAATTGTCTTGGGCCGATACATCGGGTACCACAAAATTAGAATTGGATTCGGCTACTTGACCGCATATTCCTTTGCCAAAGGGGATTACGGTATGGTCTGTTTCAGCACCCACATATGGGCCTAAATGTAAGGTTTTGGTTTCGTGATTGGCAAAATAAAATCCTACCCAATTGTAATAGGAAATGTTATCTTGTAATAATTGACAGATTTGTAATAATTTCTCCTCTCGGGATGCATTTTCTGCTACTATTATTTTAGTTATTTCTGGTTTTAAATTTTCGAATGACATGGTTTAAAATGTTTTTGCAAAAGTATTTATTCTTTGCTGTCAAAAAATATATATTTTTGTTAAAAATTACTATTTTGAAGTCACTTTTTGTTGAATATAAGCCCTTTCTTACTTTTTTAGTAAGGTTTTTGCTTTTTTATATTGTTTTTACAATGTTATATGAAGGCTATTTAGGACAATTTAATACAGCTGGGAACGAAGTGGATTCTATTTCTGTGAGTGTGGCGAACCAAACTAAAACCTTGTTAACTTTTCTTGGACATGACATGATTGTACTTGAAAATGTTAATGATCCTTCTTTAAAACTAGTTTACAATGGAAAATATGTTTCTAGAATGATTGAAGGTTGTAATGCTGTAAGTGTAATCATTTTATTTGCAGCTTTTGTGTTTGCTTTTTCAGTAAATATAAAAAAAACAATATTGTATATTGTAATAGGTGGAGTGGTTATTCATATTTTGAATGTTATTCGTATCGCTTTGTTGATTTATGCGTTGTATTTTTACCCAGATTATGAAGAAGTACTACATGGTGTTGTTTTTCCATTATTTATTTATGGTGTCGTCTTTTTACTTTGGGTGTTATGGGTAATGAAATTCTCAGGATATGCTAGGAACTAAATTGCGTTATTTTTTGATTCTTATTTTAGTTATTTGTTTGATACTCATTCGATTTTTTGAAGATCAGCTTTTTTATGATCCTTTTTTAAACTTTTTTAAATCGGAATATCAACATAAATCACTTCCTGAATTTAATGGAAAGAGTCTTTTTATTGGGGTCTTATTTCGTTACGGATTAAACACTTTTCTTTCATTAGGATTAATTTATTGTCTTTTTTTAGAAAAGAAGATGGTTGTTTTTGCGGCAAGTTTATATGGTGTTTTCTTTATTGTTTTATCGGGTAGTTTTTTTATGCTTCTTTTGGGAAATCAGCCTAATTATTTGGTCTTATTCTACGTTAGGCGTTTTTTAATCCAGCCTCTATTTTTAGTTTTATTTATACCTGCTTTTTATTATCAGAAGACGGTTAAAAAATAAGAGATAGAGTAAAAAACGGGTTTAAATTATAGATTAATTCAGCTGTTTTTTTGAAATTTAGATAAAATTAACTTTCTAAACTAAATAAATTATTAATTTTGCACCATGCATTTTAGAAAAAGCACATCCTTATTATTAGCTGTAATATTCCTTTTTTCAAATTTGGGATTGGCGTTTAATATGCATTATTGTCATGATGAGTTGTCTTCTGTTTCAATAGATTATCAACTTGAAGATGTTTGTGTTGAAAACCAGAAAGGCTGTTGTGCCGTAGCGGATAATCATTCAAGTTGTTGCTCAAATAAAATAGTTGAAATTGAAAAAAATACAGCTAACACTATTGTTTCTAACTTTCAGTTTGCTATTGCATGTCCTATAATAATTACAAATATATTTCTTTTTCAATGGACTGAAGTAGTAGAGAAAAAAGAATTGCCTAACTTTTACTGTGATTCTAATGCTCCTCCTTTTTATAAGTTATATTGTCAACTCGTTTTTTACGCATAATTTTTAATGTTATTTCGATTTTAAGATTTCAAAATTTCAAAAACATTAAAAATATTTTATGTATAAAAATATAGCGTTATGGCTACTTTTTTTTACTTCGATTTTATCTGCACAAGAAGAAATTAAAGGAAAAATTGTAGATGAAAATAACCAACCTCTTTTAGGTGCCAATGTATTTTGGCAAAATACTGCTACAGGAACCACTTCGGATATTGATGGTGATTTTTCTGTAAAGATATCAACTGAAACTACAAATTTGATAGTAAGTTATATTGGGTATAAAACAAAAAAAATAACAGTTACGACAACTGATTTTCTAACCATACAATTAGAAGCAGTTACTAATTTGGAAGAAGTAACGGTTTCAAAAACTAAAAAAAGTACGGAACATTCTAAATTTCAAGTTACTAATGTACAAACTATGGGGCAAAAAGAGTTGTTAAAAGCGGCTTGTTGTAATTTGTCTGAAAGTTTTAGTACTAATCCTTCTATAGATGTTAATTTTTCTGATGCAGTAACAGGTAACAAGCAAATTAAAATGCTTGGTTTAACCAGTCCGTATATTTTAATAGCAGAAGAAAATATTCCTTCTGTTAGAGGTGCTTCTCAAGCTTACGGTTTGTCTTTTGTGCCTGGAACATGGGTAGAAAGCATTCAAATAACCAAAGGTGCAGGGAGTGTTATTAATGGATACGAAAGTATTTCTGGACAAATTAATTATGAGTTATTAAAACCTGCTAGCGATATTCCATTTTTTGTGAATGCTTATGGAGCAACTGGTGGACGATATGAATTGAATACACATTTTAATCAGAAATATTCTGATAAATTAAGTTCGACTTTATTTTTACATGGTAATACAAGACAAATAAAAAACGATATGAATGATGATGGCTTTCTTGATAATCCCATTGGTAAACAAATTAATATCTTAAATCGCTGGCAATATAACGATACAGAAAATGGTATTGTGAGTTTCTTGAATGTACGTTATATGAATGATGAAAAGCAATCTGGTCAAGTGAATTTCAATCCAGATACAGACAGGTTTACTACCAATGCTTGGGGAAGTGAAATAACCACTCAGAAAATTGAAATTTCAAATAAGACTGGATATGTGTTTCCAGATATGCCTTATCAAAGTATTGGTTTTCAAAATTCATTTCAATCACATCAACAAGATTCCTATTTTGGTTTAAACCAATATAAAATTCATCAAAAAAGTTATTATTCTAATTTGCTGTTCAACTCTATTATATCAAATACCAAAAATAAATTTACCACAGGATTGAATTTTACTTATGATAAATATGACGAGGTTGTAGCTTTGAATTTTACTCAGGATTTTTCCAGAATTGATAATTCAGTAGGTGCTTTTTTTGAATATACGTATGATAATTTAGATAATTTTAGCTTGGTAGCAGGAGCGCGAGTAGATAATCACAATAGATTAGGAACATTTGTAACTCCTAGATTGCACTTACGTTACAATCCTTGGAAAGAAGCAGTCATTAGGGCTTCAGCTGGAAGAGGAAAAAGAGCAGCAAATATTTTTGCCGAAAACCAACAATTGTTTGCTTCTAATAGAGATTTTTCCATTCTTTCAAATGATGGAAAATTGTATGGATTAAATCCTGAAATTGCATGGAATTATGGTGTAAGTTTTATCCAGTCATTTAAACTTTTTGGAGCTGAATCAGAAATTGTTTTAGATTACTATCGTACCGATTTTGAAAATCAAGCGGTGGTTGATGTTGATTTTAGTCCGCAGCAGGTTTTATTCTATAATTTAGAAGGCAAAAGTTTTGCTAATTCTTTTCAAGCAGAATTTACCATCGAGCCTTTTAAGCATTTTAGTATTAAATCGGCTTACAAATATTATGATGTGCAAACACAATATAAAACGGAGCAATTGCAAAGAGCTTTACAAGCAAAGCATCGTTTTTTTACCAATCTTTCTTTTGAAACGCATATTAAAGAAAAAGGACAGCAATGGAAATATGATGTAACCTATAATTGGTTAGGAGAACAAAGATTGCCGAATACAACAACGAATTTACCAGCTTATAGGTTGGGTGAATATGCACCTGCATTTGGAGTGATTAATGCTCAAATTACCAGAACTTTTTCTAGTGTGTTTGAGGTGTATATAGGAGGTGAGAACATAGGAAATTACAGACAAGATAATGCTATTGTGAGTGCTTCAAATCCATTTGGAACCTATTTTGATAGTAGTATGATTTATGGCCCAATTTTTGGACAAATGTATTATGCAGGATTGCGATTTAAAATTAAATAAGTAACTTTAAAATAAAAAAATGAAAAAATCAATCTTAATTTTACTAGTAGGTTTGTTTTCACTAGTAAGTTTTTCACAAGAGAAAAAAGATAAAAACAAAAAAGTAGAGTTTGCTGTTAACGGTAATTGTGAAATGTGTAAAAAGCGTATTGAAAAAGCTGCTTTTTCGGTAAAAGGAGTAAAAAGTGCTACCTGGCACACAGATCATAAAGATTTACATTTAATCTTAGATGAAAACAAATGTTCTGTGGCTGATGTTCAAAAAGCAATTGTAAAAGTAGGTCACGATGCAGGAGATTTAAAAGCAAGTGACGAAGATTATGAAAAACTTCATGGTTGTTGTCAGTATGAAAGATTATAAACAATAAAAATGATATAAAAAAACCGATTAGAAGCTCTAATCGGTTTTTTTGCTTTATAACTATAGTAGTTTACATTATTACATCATTCCTGGCATACCACCTCCCATGTGGCTATGACCAGCTGGTTCATTTTCTTTAATGTCTATCAAAGCACATTCGGTTGTAAGAATCATACCTGCTACAGAAGCTGCATTTTCAAGCGCAACACGTGTTACTTTTTTAGGGTCGATAATACCTGCTTTTAGCATTTCTACATATTCACCAGTTTTAGCGTTGTAACCAAAATCGGCTGTACCGTCTAATACTTTAGCGATTACTACAGAACCTTCACCACCAGCATTTTCTACAATGGTTCTTAATGGAGCTTCAATAGCTCTATTGATAATTTGAATTCCAGTAGCTTCGTCTGCATTTTCAGCTTTTAAATTGCTTAAAACTGTTTTTGCTCTTACTAAAGCAACACCACCGCCAGCAACAATTCCTTCTTCAACAGCTGCGCGAGTCGCATGTAAAGCATCGTCAACTCGATCTTTTTTCTCTTTCATTTCTACTTCAGAAGCAGCACCTACATACAATACAGCAACACCACCAGCTAATTTAGCCAAACGTTCTTGAAGTTTTTCTTTATCGTAATCTGAAGTTGTTGTTTCAACCTGTGCTTTAATTTGGTTTACTCTTGCTTTAATGTTTTCGGCTTCACCGGCACCATTTACAATGGTTGTATTGTCTTTGTCGATAGTTACATTTTCAGCAGTTCCAAGCATGTCTAAAGTAGCATTTTCTAAAGAATAACCACTTTCTTCAGCAATTACAATACCGCCAGTTAGTATAGCAATATCTTCAAGCATTGCTTTTCTTCTGTCACCAAATCCAGGTGCTTTTACAGCAGCAATTTTTAAACCACCTCTTAATTTATTCACTACCAATGTAGCTAATGCTTGACCATCAACATCTTCTGCAATAATTAAAAGAGGTCGGCCAGATTGTGCTACTGGTTCTAGAATAGGTAATAATTCTTGTAAGTTAGATATCTTTTTATCGAATAATAAGATATAAGGATTGTCTAATTCGGCAATCATTTTATCTGCATTGGTAACAAAATATGGAGAAAGAAACCCTCTGTCAAATTGCATACCTTCTACAACATCAACATACGTGTCTGTACCTTTTGCTTCTTCTACAGTAATTACACCTTCTTTTCCAACTTTGCTAAAAGCAGTAGCAATTAATTCTCCAATAGTTTCGTCGTTGTTTGCAGATATTGAAGCTACTTGTTTAATTTTTTCTGAAGAATCGCCTACAGCTACCGTTTGCTTTCCTAAATCTTCTACTAAAGCCTCAACTGCTTTATCGATACCTCTTTTAAGATCCATTGGGTTTGCACCTGCAGCAACGTTTTTTAATCCTTCTTTTACAATAGCTTGTGCTAATACAGTTGCAGTAGTAGTACCGTCACCTGCAATATCATTTGTTTTTGATGCAACTTCTTTAACCATTTGAGCTCCCATATTTTCAAGAGCGTCTTCTAGTTCGATTTCTTTGGCTACAGAAACACCATCTTTAGTTACTGTTGGTCCACCAAAGGATTTTGAAATAATTACATTTCTACCTTTTGGTCCTAATGTTACTTTTACTGCATTAGCTAATGCATCTACACCTCGTTTAAGACCGTCACGAGCTTCAATATCAAATTTAATATCTTTTGCCATTTTCTTTTTTGTTTTTAGTTTTTAAAAATTTAAAATTTCCTTATCGATTAAAGAATTGCGTAAATTTCGTCTTCTCTCATAATAAGGTAGTCTTTTCCTTCATATTTAAATTCTGTCCCAGAGTATTTTCCATAAAGTACAACATCTCCCGTTTTTACAGTCATGGTATAGTCTTTTTTACCATTACCTACAGCAACAACAATTCCTTTTTGTGGTTTTTCTTTAGCAGTATCTGGAATAATAATTCCTGATGCTGTTGTAGTTTCTGCGGCCATAGGCTCAATTACTACGCGGTCTGAAATTGGTTTAATGTTTAATGACATATTATATTTAATTTTAATTAGTATTTGTTCGGTTCATTTTTTTCAGAAATTATGCCAAAGTGAATTTGTGCCAATTTTACTGAAATAAAAATGCCAGCACTGACAGGCTGGCATTTTTATTTGTATTATATCATTGAATTATTTAGGAGCTTCTTCTGTTTTTACAGGAGCTTCTGTAGTTCCTTGTGGAGTAGTAGGAATAGTTGTTTGTGCAGGTACAGTTACTTCATCATCTCCTAATGCTTTTGAACCATTAATGTTACTTCCACTGAAAGCTAAAGTAGATAATAAAATAAGTGCAATTAAAATTCCACTTAAAGTCCATGTACTTTTGTCTAAAAAGTCGGTTGTTTTTTGTACACCTCCTAATTGTTGCGAACCACCAAATGATGAAGATAATCCTCCTCCTTTAGGGTTTTGTACCATGATAGCTAAAATTAATAAAAAGCAAACAATTGTTATTGCAATTAAAAAACCTGTGAATTCCATAATCTAATTATTATTTTGTTGTAAATCTTTTATATCTTTTATTCGGTTTGCAAAGAAACTACTTTTTTCTGGATATTTCAAAATTAAAATTTCATAAGCTTGTATGGCTTTATGATATTTTTTTTGTTCCAAGTATATTTTTGCTAAAGTTTCAGTCATTAAATGTGTTTGTTCTTCGCTACTTTTACTAATATTTGCAGGAACTGGTGTTGTTTCTTTTACGGGTGTAATTTTTGGATTGAGTTCGATAAAACGATCAATTAGGTCTATTTTTTTTGATTTTTCATCCTCTTTTTCAATATGTTTTTCGTTTTCTTGAGTTATTTCTGTGGTTTCTCTCTCAATTGGTGAAAACTTTGTTAATTGAAGCCATTCTTGAAAAGAATGTTTTTCACTTTGATTGAACTCTAAAGGTCTTCCAATTTCTAGCTTTTCTTCTATTGATGTAATAGAGGCTTCCTTACTTACAATCAATTCTTTTACAATTTCTTTTGGTTCATTTGTAGAAACTTCAATGGGTTGTGAAACCTCAGAACCAATCTCTATAGTATTAATTTCAATTTTTTCAATTGCTTCTGTTTTTTCATCTTCGTCCTTTTCTGAAGAGGTACTTGTTATAGTATCAGTATCATTATTTAAATTGAAATGGTTCTCTATAGTTACATTTTTAATTGTTTCTTCTTTAGATATTTCTGAAGAGGTAGTTTCTATTGTAGTTTCAGTATTATTACTTAAATTAAAACTATCTACAACAGTAACATTACTAATTATTTCTTTATGGTTGTCTATGTTTTCTTTTTGAAGAATATTGAAATCAATAGAAGTGATAAAATCGAATAGTATGCTTCTATCGTTAGTATGAGCAGCCGTTTTTTTTAATTCGTAATTGTATCTAAAGCTTTCTTGATTGTATAATCCTTTTAAATGTAGCGCTCTTGCACTTTGAAAGAAAGGAAATTGTTGTAAAATGATTTCTAAAGCCATAGTTTGTTTTTCATTTATGGCTTGAGATTTATTTAAAAGGTATGTAAAATCAGTTGTATTCAAATTATTGTTTGTAGGGTTACCATTTTGCTAATGACTCGTTAAAAACATCTTGAGTTATCCTTGTGAAAATTTCATCAAGCGCTGTTGATAATCGGCTACCTGTCATTTGTTCATTTGCAGGATAATCATGATAAAATGAAAAACGTTTTTCAAAATCATCATCTTCTTTGTTTTGGTTAGAAAAACGAACCATAACAGAGATGGTAAGTCTGTTTTGAGCAGCTCTTTGATCTGCAGTTGCAGTCATAGGAGTAATACGATATTCGGTAATTTCTCCTTCATAAAGCAATTCACCTCCTTGAGATACTAAATTTAAATTGGTTTGATTTTGAATAATTTCTTGTAATTGAAGGGTAAAAGTTCTTTCAATTCCTGGTTCTATCAGGTCAGCCGTATTTTGGAAATAATTCACTTGAAATGTTTTTGCATCGATAGGAGCAGTCCCAGTAAAATTATAATATTTACAACTGCTTACTATAAAAAGTAACGACAGTACTAGTGTTTTAATAACTAATTTCATTTATAAGTCGTATTGTTTTATTTTTCTATATAATGTTCTTTCGGAAATACCTAATTCATCGGCTGCTGCTTTTCGTTTGCCTTTGTTTCGTTCCAAAGATTTTTTGATTAATTCAATTTCTTTAGCTTCTAAACTTAGCGTTTCTTCTTCTTCCACGGTTTCGGCTAATAAATAGTTTTCATCATCATCATCTATCTCATGATTTTCATATGATTCGGGTTGCATTTGATTTTGCATAGGAATGATTTCAGAAGCAGATTCTTTTTCAAAGATAAGATTATCTTCATTTTGACCATAGATGCGTTGAATTAAATTTTTATTTGCTTCTTGAACTTTAGTGGTTCCATTCTGCATTAATTCTAGAGTTAACTTTTTTAGATCATTTAAATCTGCTTTCATGTCAAAAAGAACTTTGTATAGAATTTCTCTTTCATTACTAAAGTCGTTCTCATTTTTTTTAGTATTAATTACCGAAGGTAAATTACTGCCTTCTGAAGGCAAATAATGTTGTAAAGTTTTAATACTAATGTCTCTTTTTGTTTCTAAAACAGAAATTTGTTCTGCAATATTTCGCAACTGACGAATATTTCCACTCCAACGATAACGTAATAAATAATCAACAGCTTCATCTGTTAATTTAATAGGAGGCATTTTATATTTATGAGCAAAATCTGATGAAAATTTTCGAAATAAAATATGAATATCTTCTTTTCTGTCTCGTAAAGGAGGTAATTGTATTTCTACTGTACTTAGTCTATAATACAAATCTTCTCTAAACTTACCTTTTTCTATGGCTTCAAACATATTTACATTGGTAGCAGCTACTATTCTTACATTGGTTTTTTGAACTTGAGAAGAACCTACCTTTATAAATTCGCCATTTTCTAGTACACGTAGTAAACGAACTTGTGTGGTTAATGGAAGTTCACCTACTTCGTCTAAGAAAATCGTACCGCCATCAGCTACTTCAAAATAACCTTCACGAGTAGAGGTTGCACCCGTAAAAGCACCTTTTTCATGGCCAAAAAGTTCACTGTCAATAGTTCCTTCAGGAATGGCACCGCAGTTTACAGCAATGTATTTACCATGTTTTCTATGTGAAAGCGAATGAATTATTTTTGGAATACTTTCTTTACCTACACCACTTTCTCCTGTAACCAATACTGAAATATCAGTTGGAGCTACTTGTATGGCTTTTTCAATGGAACGATTGAGTTTTGGGTCATTACCAATAATTTCAAATCGCTGTTTTATGGCTTGTACTGTTTCCATGTTTTTTCTTTGTTTAAAGGTTTACAGGTTTAAAAGTTTAAGGTTGTTTTTGATTCTGAATGAAACAACTTTAAATCATATTAAACGAGATTAAACAATTTTTAAGCTTGCATTATTTCAGAATATCCGACAGCTTCTCCCATTAAAGTAGCTGCAGTACAATCTGTAATTTTTACCTTAACAAAATCGCCGGGGTTATAATTTTCTTTTGGAAAAACAACAACAGTGTTTTGAGAATTTCTACCCGACCAATGTTCGTTTGAACGTTTTGAATCTTTTTCAACTAAAACTTCTACAGTCTGACCTACAAAGCGTTGCGTTTTTTCTAAAGCATGTACTTGTTGTAAATCAACAATTTCTGTTAACCTACGTTTTTTAACTTCATCAGCTACATCATCTTCCATTTTTCGAGCAGCCATTGTTCCTGGTCTTTCTGAATAGGCAAACATGAACCCAAAATCATACTTTACATATTCCATTAAAGAAAGCGTATCTAGATGATCTTCTTCCGTTTCTGTTGGAAAACCTGTTATCATATCTTGTGATAAAGAAATGTCTGGAATAATACGTTTAATAGTATCTATTAAGGTCATGTATTCTTCACGTGTATGCTGACGATTCATTTCTTTTAAAATTCGAGTACTACCAGACTGAACCGGTAAGTGTATGTACTTACAAATGTTATGATGTTTTGCCATCACTTCAATTACCTCTACATGCATGTCTTGTGGATTAGAAGTAGAGAATCTAAAACGCATTTTAGGAAATTGTGTGGCGCATAAATCTAATAATTGTGCAAAATCTACTGCTGTAGCTTTTTGCATTTCAGTTGCTTTGACAAAGTCTTTTTTAAGACCACCACCATACCATAAATAGCTGTCCACATTTTGACCTAATAAAGTTACTTCTTTAAAGCCTTTATTCCATAAATCTTGAATCTCATCTAGAATACTCTGAGGTTCACGACTTCTTTCTCTTCCTCTAGTAAAAGGAACTACACAAAATGTACACATATTATCACAACCACGTGTAATGGAAACAAAAGCGGTAACGCCATTTGAGTTTAATCTTACTGGTGCAATATCACCATAAGTTTCTTCTTTAGATAAAATAACGTTGATAGCATCTCTACCATCTTCAACATCCTTTAAAAGATTTGGAATGTCTTTGTAAGCATCTGGTCCTACAACCATATCAACAATTTTCTCTTCTTCTAAAAACTTATCTTTTAAGCGTTCTGCCATACATCCTAAAACCCCAACTTTCATGTTCGGGTTAATTTTCTTTACAGCATTGTATTTTTCTAAACGTTTTCTAATCGTTTGTTCTGCTTTGTCTCGAATAGAGCAAGTATTCACTAATACTAAGTCAGCTTCTTCCAAGTCTTGAGTAGTATTATATCCTTGATTTACTAATATTGAAGCTACAATTTCACTATCAGAGAAATTCATCTGACAACCATAACTTTCTATAAAAAGTTTTTTTGTATTTCCTTCTTTTTTGTCTAAAACAAGACTTGTTCCTTGTTTGTTTTCTTCAATTATCTTTTCCATAAATAGATATTCTGTAATTTCAATACAAATTTCAATCTGCAAAGATAATACTAAATTATAAATTATGACAAGATGTCAGACTTACTTTAACAAATATTAATAAAATAGAAATAGAATGATCATTATGATATGTAGTAAGAAATCAAATATAAGGGGCTTCTTTTGAGGTTTATTTTTTTTAAAAAAGGCTATTTGAACATAAAATTTAAAAAAAACTCCTACTTTTGTCCCAAATAAAATTGATAATGGCAAAGAATTTAGTTATCGTTGAGTCACCTGCAAAGGCAAAAACTATAGAAAAATTTTTAGGAAAGGAGTATCAGGTTGAATCCAGTTTTGGACATATTGCTGATTTACCTTCTAAAGAGATTGGTGTGGATGTTGAAAATGGTTTTAGACCTAAGTATGAAGTTTCCAGTGATAAAAAAGCTTTGGTGAAGAAGTTAAAAGATTTGTCAAAATCAGCTGAAATGGTTTGGTTAGCTTCCGATGAAGACCGTGAAGGAGAGGCTATTGCTTGGCATTTAGCAGAGGAATTAAAATTGGAACAAAAGAAAACCAAGCGAATTGTTTTTCATGAGATTACTAAAACAGCCATTCAGAAAGCTATTGAAAATCCAAGGCAAATTGATTATAATTTAGTTAATGCACAACAAGCCAGAAGAGTTTTAGATCGATTAGTGGGGTATGAATTGTCTCCAGTGCTTTGGAAAAAAGTAAAAGGAGGATTGTCGGCAGGAAGAGTGCAGTCTGTTTCGGTTAGATTAATAGTTGAAAAAGAAAGAGAAATTCAAAACTTTAAAACGGAAGCTTCTTATTCTATATCAGCAGAATTTACTAATGAATCAGGAAAGACGTTTAAAGCTAAATTGCCTAAAAATTTTGGTACAAAAAAAGAAGCAGAAGATTTTCTGAAAAAAAATATTGGTTCAAATTATAAAGTAGCTGATTTAGAAACCAAGCCAACAAAAAAATCTCCTGCTGCTCCATTTACAACTTCTACATTACAACAAGAAGCAGCAAGAAAGTTGTATTTGCCAGTGGGTGTAACCATGCAAATCGCACAACGTTTGTATGAAGCTGGATTAATTACCTATATGAGAACTGATAGTGTAAATCTTTCTAATGAGGCGATGAGTGCTGCTAAAGCGGAAATAGAAAGTTATTATGGTGCGGAATATAGTAAACCAAGGAATTACAATACAAAATCAAAAGGTGCCCAAGAAGCACACGAAGCAATTCGTCCAACGGATATGTCTAGGCATACAGTTGATATTGATAGGGATCAAGCAAGATTATACGATTTAATTTGGAAAAGAACTTTAGCTTCACAAATGAGTGATGCACAGTTGGAAAGAACCAATGTTAAAATTGAAGCAAATAATCATAATGAGATATTTCATGCTACTGGTGAGGTAATCAAATTTGAAGGGTTTTTAAAAGTATATCTAGAAGGTCATGATGAGGATGAAGAAGAACAAGAAGGAATGCTTCCTGCTTTGAAAATGAATGAAAAATTAAGGAATAATTATATCACTGCAACCGAGCGCTTTTCTAGGCCACCTAGTCGTTATACAGAAGCTTCGTTGGTTAAAAAATTAGAAGAATTAGGAATTGGTAGACCATCAACTTATGCGCCAACCATTTCAACCATTATCAATCGTAATTATGTTGAAAAAGGTACATTTGAAGGTCAGGAAAGAAAATATAACCAATTGATTTTAGAAGGAGGAAACGTTGTTTCGAAAGAATTAACTGAGAATACAGGTTCAGATAAAGGGAAATTAGTGCCTACAGATATTGGAATGATTGTGAATGATTTTTTAGTTGCTAATTTTAAAACTATTTTAGATTATAATTTTACAGCAAAAGTTGAGCAAGACTTTGATGAAATAGCTTCAGGAAATGAAGATTGGGTAAAAATGATGAATGATTTTTATACCCATTTCCATCCTAATGTAGTGGACGTAGAAAAGAATGCGGAAAGAGAAACTGGAGAACGTATTTTAGGTAAACATCCCGAATCTGGACGACAGGTTTCTGTACGTTTAGGTAAATTTGGACCAATGGTTCAAATTGGAGAGCAAGAAGATGAAGATAAGCAATTTGCTAGTTTATTGCCAGATCAAAATATTGGTACAATAACGTTAGAGGAAGCCTTAACTTTATTTTTGTTACCAAAATCATTAGGGAAGTTTGAAAACGAAGAAGTAGAAGTAAATAATGGAAGATTTGGTCCTTATGTTCGATTTGGACAAACATTTATTTCACTTCCAAAAGGAGAGGAGCCATTAGATGTAACACTAGAACGCGCCATCGAATTAATTAAAGAAAAGCAAAAAGCAGATGCACCTATAGCTACTTACGAAGGGTTGCCCGTTCAAAAAGGAGTAGGTCGTTTTGGTCCATTCATTAAATGGAATAGTATCTTTATTAATGTTAATAAAAAATACAATTTTGATGATTTGTCTGAACAAGACGTTAAAGAACTTATTTTAGATAAATTGCAAAAAGAAAAAGAAAAGCTAATTCATAATTGGGAAGATGAAGGAATTCGTGTTGAAAAGGCAAGATGGGGGCGTTCAGTTATTTTGAAAGGTAAAATCAAAATTGAATTAGGAAAAGATACTGATGCTACCAAATTAACTTTAGATAAGGTAAAAGAAATGATTGAAGCAAAAGCACCTGCTAAGAAAACAACAAAAAAAACTACTGCTAAGAAAACAACGACTAAAAAGAAATAACAACTATAATGGTTTTCGATTTTTTAGAACCTATAAGTGAAAATTTTATAAGCTATATAGAAAATTTGCCAAGTCAAGCATTAGGTAAAAATGTTCTTTTTAATACAAATGATTCATTTCCTGATTTAGACGAGGTATCTTTGGTAATTATATGTGTAAACGAGTACAGTGGGGCAGCGTTAGAAAATGAATATCGTGATTTTAATGTTTTTCGTAAAAAATTATATGCTTTATTCCCTGGAAATTGGAATGTTACCATAGCAGATTTAGGAAATATTCAATTTGGTGAAACAATAGAAGATACTTTTTTCTTGATAAAATCAATTAATGAAGACTTGTTAAGAAAAAAAATCATCCCTATTATAATAGGAGGAAGTCACGATGTAACGTATCCACTTTACAGGGCTTATGATAATTTAGATCAGATGGTTAATTTGGTAACAATTGACAGTCAATTTGATTTTGCTAGAGAAAATGCTACCTTTGAAAAGTCTTTTTTGACAAAAATAATAGTTGAAGAGCCTAATAATTTATTCAATTTTAGTAATATTGGTTATCAGACCTATTATAATTCACAAGAAGAAATAGATTTAATTGAAAAATTATATTTTGATGCTTATCGACTAGGAGAAGTATCGCATAAAATAGCCATTGCAGAGCCTGTTTTTAGAGATGCGGATATGGTTACCATAGATATGAATGCTGTACAGTCTTCATATTCAGGTGATTTTGCTAATTTTAATCCAAATGGATTTGAAGGAAAAGAAATTTGTGCTTTAGGAAGATACTCAGGAATAAGTGATAAGGTCTCAACATTTGGTGTCTTTAATAGCTTTTTTTCTGAAAAAGAATCTACTTTAATTGCACAAATTATTTGGTATTTTATTGAAGGATATTGTTTTCGTTCAAAGGAGTATCCATTTGGAACTAAAGAGCGTTATTTGAAGTATATTGTATTGGTAGAAGAAGAAGAATTGATCTTTTTTAAGAGCAATAAAACGGATAGATGGTGGATAGAAATACCTTTTTTAGATAATAAGAATAATAAATTGAAAAGAAATACGTTATTACCATGCACACACGATGATTATTTGGCAGCTTGCGAACAAGAAATACCGAGTAGATGGTGGAAGGCATATAGACGTAATTTATTGTAAATCAAAGATAATTGGAGAGAAAAACTACTGTTTGTTATGTTAATTTTAATATTTTTTTAAGAAATACTTCAAAAAAATTGTTTTTTTCAAAATTATTGAATAGGTTTACGCCCTTAAAAGTGAAATTATATTAACCCAAATTTATATGAAGAAGTTAGTTGTATTTACAGCAATCTTATCATTGTTTGCCAGTTGTGGTAAAGGCGATAGAGGTGAACTAGTAGGTGTAAAAGGAAAAAAATGGCATCCAGAAAAACCTTACGGAATGACATTAGTACCAGGTGGTGCTTTTATTATGGGTAAATCAGATGATGATTTGGCAAGTATTCAAGACGCTCCTACTAAGACGGTTACTGTGCGATCATTTTACATGGATGAGACTGAAATTACTAATTCAGAGTACAGACAGTTTGTGGAGTGGGTAAAAGATTCTACAATTAGAACAAGATTAGCAATTTTGGCTGAGGAAGTTGGTCAAGGTGGAGGAGAAGGTTCTGATGGAGGTATTGGTGATTATGCTTTCGCTGATGCTAATGTAGAAGAAATGTCTCCATATGATAAATATATGTATGAGAATTACTACAGTATTGGTACTGAAGATGATGATTATGCTGGTAGAAAATTAAACAGAAAAGTCAAGTTGATTAATGACCCACAAAAATACCCAGATGAGTATTATGTAGAGGTTATGGATTCAATGTATTTACCTGAGTCTGAATCGTATAATGGGTTAAAAACTGTTGATGTTTCTAAATTGAAATTCAGATTTAGAGAGGTTGATTGGAATAAAGCGGTAACGAAAAAAGGTCGTGAAGGTTTGTATCAAGAAAGTCCTCCTATTGAAATATATCCTGATACAACAGTTTGGATTAAAGATTTTGCCTATTCATACAATGAACCAATGCATAATGATTATTTTTGGCATCAAGCTTATGCGGAATATCCAGTGGTTGGGGTAACTTGGAATCAAGCAAAAGCATTTTGTGCTTGGAGAACATTATATAAAAATTCTTATATCAAAAGTAAAAAAGGTAGAGATCAAGTAAACTCTTTCAGATTACCAACTGAGGCTGAATGGGAATATGCAGCTAGAGGTGGGTTAGAATCTGGTGCATTTCCTTGGGGAGGTCCTTATGCTAAAAATGACAGAGGCTGTTTTATGGCAAAC
>NZ_PJQW01000011.1:23484-55621 GCF_004303025.1 Flavobacterium sp. J27
TCAAGCCAAACAGAGGTGATTATGCAGCTGACGGAGCGCTTTATACCGTTGAGGCTAAATCATATGAGCCAAATAATTTCAATTTATATAACATGGCAGGTAACGTGTCGGAATGGACAGAATCTGCTTATGATGTAACTGCTTATGAATTCGTTTCTACAATGAATCCAAACGTTGCAGATAGAAAAAATCAAAGAAAAGTTGTACGTGGTGGGTCTTGGAAAGATGTTGCTTATTTCTTACAAGTTTCTACTCGTGATTATGAGTACGCTGATTCCGCAAGAAGTTATATCGGTTTCAGAACTGTACAAGATTACATGGGTACAGCAGCTACAGCAACTAGTCCTAAATAATGTATATAACCAATTTTTAAATTATAAATTAAACTTAACTAACTAAAATTATTTATTATGGCAATTTTAAGCAAAAAAGCAATGAACTTCCTTTATGGAATGGGAGCAGCAGTAGTAATCGTTGGAGCATTATTCAAATTACAACACTGGCCTGGGGCAAATGAAATGTTAATCGTAGGGTTATTAACTGAGGCTGCTATCTTCGCTTTAT
Organism: Flavobacterium sp. J27; assembly: GCF_004303025.1. Lineage (GTDB taxonomy): Bacteria > Bacteroidota > Bacteroidia > Flavobacteriales > Flavobacteriaceae > Flavobacterium. Next base: position 24,049 of record NZ_PJQW01000011.1, read on the forward strand.
CTGCATTTGAAGCACCTGAAAAAGATCTAGATTGGTCTTTAGTTTATCCTGAATTAGCTGGTGGAGAATCAAATGGTAAGAAAAAGAATGAAAACCCAACAGATGCTCAAGGTTTGCTATCTCAAAAATTAGATAATATGCTTAAAGAAGCAAAAATTGATGGTGCTTTGATGGAAAGTTTAGGGAACAGTATCAAAAACTTTGAAGGTGCTGCAAAAAGCATTTCTCCAACTGTTGACTCTATTTCATCACAAAAGAAATATTCTGAAGAGATGTCTCAAGCTGCTGCTCAAATGGAAGCTTTAAACAGCTTGTATAAAGTACAATTAGAAAGTGCTTCAAGAAATGCAGAAGCAAATAAAGAAATTGCTGATAACGCTGCTAAATTAAAAGAACAAATGCAGTCAATGACTTCTAACATAGCATCTTTAAATGCTGTTTATGGAGGTATGCTTTCTGCAATGAATAATAGAGGATAATTAGTTTTATCATTTAATTAACTAAAAATTATTAATTTAAAAAAAACTAATTTTAAAAATGGCAGGAGGAAAATTAACCCCTAGACAGAAGATGATCAACCTGATGTACTTGGTTTTCATCGCGATGTTGGCATTAAACATGTCAAAAGAAGTTTTAACAGCATTTGGTTTGATGAATGAGAAATTTGACTCTTCAAATACTTCAGCTTCTGATTCTAATTCAAAATTATTATCAGTTTTAGATCAAAAAGCATCAGAAGATGCAGCTAAATTTGCTGGACCAAACAAAATGGCTACTGAGGTTTCTAAAGTATCAAATGATTTTTACGCATATTTGGGTAAAGTGAAAAATGATATTGAAGGGAAATTTGAAAAACAAGATGGTAAATTACCATACGAAGCTATGGATAAAAGTACTATCGATGAAGCATGGTTTCAAGGAGATGGATATTCTCCTGAAGGAAAAGCAATTGAAGCTAAATTTAATGCTTATGTTGCTGACATGAAAAAAGTATTTGGTAATGATGTGAAATATCAACCTATTATCAAAGAAATAGAAAAGAAATTTTCTACAGCAGATGTAAAAAACAAAGATGGTGTTAAAATTAAATATTTAGACTATCATTTTAAAGGATTTCCTGCTATAGCTACTGTTGCTAAGATTACTGCATTACAGAATGATGTAAAATCTATTGAGACTGGTGCTTATAATTTATTTTTAGGTAACACATTTAAAGAGGCTGCATCTATGAAGAATTACCAAGGTATAGTAATTCTTGATAAAAGTGCATTCTTTGCTGGTGAAGCTGTGAAAGGTAAAATTGTTTTAGGTAAGTATGATAACAAAACAGTTCCTTCATCAGTTGTTGTTAATGGAACAGAATTAGATTTAGCATCTGCTATGGAAAATGGTGCTGCTAATTTCAGTATTCCTTCAGGAAACGTTGGTGAACATGAGATAGAAGGTAAATTTACTTTCATGGAAGATGGTAATCCAGTTCCTGTTGATATTAAAGGTAACTATGTTGTAGTACCAAAACCAAACTCTGCAACAATTTCTGCAGACAAAATGAATGTAGTTTATAGAGGTGTTGTTAACCCAATGACTATTTCATTTGCGGGTATTTCTGATGATAAAGTAAACGCTTCTGCAGCTGGTTTATCTAAAGGTTCAGGTGTTGGAAAATACAATATGAATCCTGGTCAAGGTAGAGAAGTAGTTATTAATGTAACTGGAAAATTACCTGATGGAACTAATGTTTCTGATAAAAAGACATTCCGTATTAAAGATATTCCAGGTCCTCAAGGTAAGATTAGAGGAGAAGTTGCGGCTTCTGGTCCTAAATCGAGTTTAGAAGTTTCTACTGTAACTGCAGTTTTAGAAGACTTTGATTTTGAATTAGGAATTGATGTTACTTCATTTAATATTAAAGTTCCTGGTCAACCTACAATTGTTGTTTCTGGAAATAAAATGGATAGTAGAGCTAGAGGAGCAATTGGAAAAGCAAGCAGAGGTGATGTTATTATTATCTCTGAAATAAAAACTAAGTTAAGAGGTAGTTCAATCATGATGAAGAAAACTGCTCCTTGTACTTACGAAATTAAATAAGAAGTTTTCAAAGAGTTTATTCATTAAACTAAAAATTAGAAAAGATGAGTTGGAGAAATTTTATGTTAGTTGTTGCATTAGGTTTAAGTTCTACTTTTACTTTTGCTCAATCTAATCTTTTAAATGCAAAAACACCAGACCAAATTGGTCAAAAAACAGAAGCAGAATTAGTTGCTGATAATGACAAACCATTACCATATGGTTATGTTATGGATAGAGATGTTTTAATGGGTAAACGTATTTGGGAATACATCGATTTAGATGAAAGAGTAAATTTTCCTTTATATTTCCCTGTTGAAGGTGATTTAGGTCCAGATAGACAGCCTCTTTATAATGTTTTAATTAGCGGAATTAGAGATGGTAAAATCACTGAAGTTTATGATAACAGTTATTTTACTGAAAAAAAATCAATTAGTGATATTGAAGCATCTTTAGTATTTATTGATACTACAGATGCAGGAAGAGAATACTTCAATGCAGGTGAAACTATTCCAGATGAGTATATCGTAAAACAGGAAATTGAAGCTTACCACGTTAATGCTTATAAAACTGTTGGTTACTGGTATTTTGACAAGCGTCAAGGTGAAATGAAATACCGTATGCTTGGTATTTGTCCAGTTGTTCCAGATGTATTTACATTAAACAATGAAGAACCTGAAGATATTGAATTGTTTTGGGTTTATTTCCCAGCAGTAAGAGATGTGTTACATGAAGCCAAATCTTTTAATAACAAGAACTCTGCAATGCCTTTTTCTTTTGATCACTTGTTGAATTCAAGAAGATTTAATGCGGTAATTTACCAAGAAGAGAATGTTTATGGGGATCGTCAAATTAAAGATTACATGAAAGAAAATGCGCAAATGCAACTTTTGGAAGCAGAACGCATCAAAGAAAAGCTACGTAATTTTGAACAAGATATGTGGAATTATTAATATAAAATTTCTCCAATTTTAATATAAACTCTTATCATTAATTTGATAAGAGTTTTTTTATTTTTGCATTATGAAAGATTTTCTTATCATTGGTTCTGGAATTGCAGGTACATGTTTCGCTGAATTTTGTCTGCATAACAACACATCCTTTTTGGTCTTGGACGATAATTCGCAACCTTCTTCAAAAATAGCAGGCGGATTATATAATCCTGTAGTTTTAAAACGATTTAGTGAAGTATGGAAAGCTAAAGAACAATTAGCTTTAGCCTTTCCTTTTTATAAAGCCTTAGAAGATAAACTGCATATTACAGTTGATTATAAAATTCCAATTTACAGAAGATTTGCTTCTGTTGAAGAACAAAATGATTGGTTTGCAGCTGCCGATAAACCTAGCCTTTCTTCTTTTCTTTCTACTCAACTGATACAAGATCAGTATCTTTCTGTAAATGCTACTTTTGGTTATGGTGAAGTTTTACATACGGGGTATTTAGATGTTAAAGCCTTAGTTACTTCTTATGTTTCTTATCTTAAAACTATAGATTTATTTCTTTCCGATCGGTTTGATTATAGCGCATTAGAAATTAAGGATGATTTTGTTATATATAATAAAGAGAAATTTAAGAATGTTGTCTTTGCAGAAGGTTTTGGTTTACACGCTAATCCTTATTTTAATGATTTGCCACTTGATGGAACCAAAGGGGAACTGTTAATTATTGATGCGCCAAATTTGCAAATTGACGTTACCATTAAATCGAGTATTTTTATTTTGCCTATTGGTAACAATAAATATAAAGTTGGTGCCACTTATGATTGGAATGACAAGACAAATTTACCAACCGAAGCAGGTAAAATAGAATTACTAGAGAAATTAAATGAAATTATTACTTGCGAGTATAAAGTAATTGAGCATTTTGCAGGAGTAAGACCTACTGTAAAAGATAGAAGACCTTTAGTCGGTACACATTACAAATATAAAAATGTTCACGTTTTAAACGGACTTGGAACAAGAGGGGTAATGTTGGCTCCTTTTTTGGCGAAACAGTTATTTCATCATGTTGTTTTGGGTGAAAGTTTGGAGAAGGAAATAGATATTATTCGTATTTACAAAAAAAGAAACCTTATTTAGTTTCTTCTTTAATTTTCTCTTTCTCTTTCCAATTTTTATCATAATGTATAAACATATTGATCCAAATATTCCTAGAGACACGCATGATAAAAGGCATAAAGACGACTAGTGTTCCAATAATAGCATAAAATGATGTCATTAAGCTACTATCTAGAAAGACTTTTGATATGACAAATGCGGCTACAGCAAAAGCAATTCCTACTGCATAGCTAACATACATAGCGCCATAAAAAAACGAAGGTTCTATTTTATATTTGGTATGACAGTGACTACATCTCTCATGCATTTCATAAATATGCTGTAAATGATATGGGTTTTTATCTACATACATACTTTCTTCTTGGCATTTTGGGCAACTTCCTGTTAAAATGCTATTTATTTTCGTTCCTTTTTTTAACATTTGCAAAATATTTACACAAAGGTACAAATTGTAAGAGTGGGTTTGTGTAACAATAGTAACAAAATAGTCATGATTAACATACATAATTTATCGGTTTCATTTGGTGGAACATTTTTGTTTGAAGAAGTAACCTTTCGTTTAGGTGCTGGTGATAGAGTAGGGCTTGTTGGGAAAAATGGAGCAGGAAAATCGACGATGCTGAAGATTTTAGCTGGAGATTTTAAACCAGATTCTGGAGTTATTGCTACCGAAAAGGAGGTTAGAATGGGTTTTCTTCGTCAGGATATTGATTTTGAAGAAGGTAGAACGGTTTTGGAAGAAGCGTATCAGGCATTTAGTGATATTAAAAAAGCCGAAATGCGTATTGATACGATTAATCATGAATTAGCAACACGAACTGATTATGAAAGTCAGTCTTATTCTGAATTAATTGAAGAACTGGGAGAAGTAACTCACCATTATGAGATATTAGGTGGTTATAATTATGTAGGAGACACAGAAAAAATCTTACTCGGTTTAGGATTTAAAAGAGAAGAGTTTAATAATTTAACAAGTACGTTTTCAGGTGGATGGAGAATGCGTATTGAATTAGCTAAATTGTTATTACAATCGAATGATATTTTATTACTCGATGAGCCTACCAACCACTTAGATATTGAAAGTATCATTTGGTTAGAAGGTTTTTTAAAGAATTTTCCTGGCGTAGTGGTCATTGTTTCTCACGATAAGATGTTTTTGGATAATGTAACCAATAGAACCATTGAAATATCTCTTGGGAAGGCATACGATTTTAATAAGCCATATTCCCAATATTTAGTATTACGAGAAGAAATTCGCGAAAAGCAATTGGCTACCCAAAAAAATCAGGCTAAAAAAATTGAAGAAACGGAGAAGTTAATTGAAAAATTTCGTGCTAAAGCCTCTAAAGCTTCTATGGCACAATCGTTGATTAAAAAATTAGATAAAGTAGAGCGCATTGAAGTAGATGAAGACGATAATTCGGTGATGAGTATTTCTTTTCCTGTTTCACAAACTCCAGGTCGCGTTGTGGTTGAAGCGGAACATGTTACCAAAGCTTATGGTGAGAAGGTGATTTTAGAAGATATTTCTTTATTAGTGGAAAGAGGTAGTAAAATTGCATTCGTAGGGCAAAACGGACAAGGGAAATCGACTTTTATTAAAGCCCTTGTAAACGAATTTGAATACAAAGGGAATATCAAGTTAGGACATAATGTGCAATTGGGCTATTTTGCTCAAAACCAAGCGGAATATTTAGATGGCGAAAAAACCTTGTTAGATACCATGCTAGAAGCGGCTTTAGATTCGAATCGTTCTAAGGTGAGAGACATGCTAGGTGCTTTCCTTTTTAGAGGCGACGATGTAGAAAAGAAAGTAAAAGTGCTTTCAGGAGGAGAAAGAAACCGTTTGGCTTTATGTAAGCTTTTGTTACAGCCTATTAATGTGTTATTGATGGATGAACCTACCAATCATTTAGATATTAAATCTAAGAATGTTTTAAAGGCGGCTTTGGAAAAGTATGAAGGAACATTATTGCTGGTATCACACGATAGGGATTTTTTACAAGGGTTGGCAAACATTACCTATGAGTTTAAAGATAAAAAAATCAAGGAATATTTAGGTGATATTAATTTCTTCTTAGAGCAACGAAATGCACAAGATATGCGTGCTTTTGAGACCAAAGACATAGAAAAAGCACCGAAACAAGCTGCTGCTGTGGTGGAAAAGAAATCGCTATCTTATGAAGAGCAAAAGAAGCAAAAGACGTTACAAAATAAGTTGAGCAAAATTGAAAGTCAGATTCAAGAGTTAGAAAGAGATATTCAAAAAGATGATAAAGAACTGGCTACTCATTATGATAAACTAATTGAAAATGCTTCTTTCTTTACCGCTTATGAAAAGAAAAAGAAAGAACTCGATCAGTTATTAGAAGATTGGGAAACAGTTCAGGAAGAGATTGATGGGTTTAATTAGAAATTAAAAACTAAAAGTTAAAAATGAAAAGATAACAACTTTAAGTTTAAAAATAATAATGATACTATAGAGGGTGAGCTGGAAATGCTTGCCTTTTTTTTATGGTTATTGGTAAACTAAACGATAGCGATGTTTAATTTGTGTTGTAAGAGTGTAACATAAAGTCGTTGTATTCTAATTTATCCTGTTAAGAAACCCACTGAGTAGTATAAATTACAATCTGAGTAGTAAAAATGCAACCTGAGTAGTACAAAGTGCAATCTGAGTAGTACAAAGTGCAATCTGAGTAATAAAAATACAATCTGAGTAATAAAAATACAACCTGAGTAGTACAAAGTGCAATCTGAGTAGTAAAAACACAATCTGAGTACTACAAATTACAATCTGAGTAATAAAAATGCAATCTGAGTACTACATTAGACAACTTGAGTAAGAGAATAGGTGGTTTGTGTAGTATAATTATAAATAAAAAGTAATATTTTTTTATAGAGTACGTAGGAAATACGTATAAAAGAAAATACGTTCTGTTATCAGGGAGAAATAAGATTGATATTCTAATTCTTATCATCCTAAAATCCGAGTCATAGTTGCTATATTTGTAAGAGTTTGTTAATTCTATACCTATGGTTCATCCTTTTTATTTGCATCTTACTCAATTTACGACCTTAGATGAGGCCGAATTTGAGTCTGTTTTGTCTTTTTTCAAAACAATTAAAGTGCGTAAAAAAGAGAATTTGTTAATCGAAGGTCAGGTGTGTAAAACACATTTTTTTGTGCTAAAAGGTTGTTTGCGGAAATTTTTTATCAACAACAAAGGAGTAGAGCAAACCACCGAATTTGCTATTGAAAACTGGTGGCTTACCGATAATATTGCTTACGAAAGAGAATTGCCCACACAGTTTTATATTCAGGCAGTAGAACCTTGTGAGGTGTTAACTATCGAGAAACATTTACAAGACCAATTGTTATTAGAACATCCTACGTTAGAACGGTATTTTCGTTTTATTTACCAACGTGCGTTTGCAGCTTCACAAATGCGTATTAAGTATCTTTATGATTTTTCTAAAGAAGAAGCGTATTTTCAACTTTGTAAAAACCAACCCGAATTTGTACAACGGGTACCGCAATATTTAATTGCATCTTTTTTAGGTTTTACTCCAGAATATTTGAGCGAAATTAGAAATCAGAAGCGTTCTTAAACCAGTTTAAGTTTTTTGTGTATTAGGATGACGAACTTTGTCTTGTTCATTATAAATACATTAAAAAATGGAAACAAGAATTAACGTCCACACATTAGAACCACAGGCTTTCAAAGCTATGTTAGGTTTAGAAAATTATTTAGCCACTACCCAAATTTCAAAAACACATAAAGAATTACTTAAAATTCGTGCTTCACAAATTAATGGTTGTGCTTTTTGTATAGATATGCATACCAAAGATGCTCTTAAAAATGGAGAAACCCAACAGCGTCTCTTTTTAGTATCGGCATGGAGAGAAACTACTTTATTTTCGGAAGAAGAAAAAGTGATTTTAGAAATGACTGAAGAAATTACATTGGTACACCAGCAAGGATTGTCTGAAGCGACGTATCAAAAAGCGGCTCTTTTGTTTACCGAAAATTATATTGCTCAGTTGATTATAGCCATTATAACGATTAATGCTTGGAATCGAATTGCGGTGAGTACCCATATGCAAATAGAAGCCTAAATAAAGTAGGTCTACTAAATAATAAGATAACAATAGCAGAAAAACTTCTGCTATTGTTGTTTTATAAAGGTATTCGGACTTAAAAACACCTCTTTTTATTTGTCGTTATCTTGATGAAAAGAAGTTTCAAGAATCAAAAAGTTTCGGTTATATTTGACTGAATACAAATCTATACATTATAAAAACGATTATTTATGAAAAAACGACACCTATTGTTATTGTTCTTGTTTTCGATTGTTTTATTTTCTTGCGAAGGTTCTGATGCCTATCAAGGCAAATGGAAAGCCATAAATAGAGATGATGAAAGGTTTGAAATTACGTTTACTGCAACGGAAATAGCTACTAAAGATAGTAAGAGAAAAACCTTAAAATATGAATATAGTCAAAATTCGATTCACTATGAAAATGGTGCCATCACTTATGGGATTCAATTGAGCGATGGCAGAGAGTATCAACTTTTTTTTCCCAAAAAGGATAAGAGTGTAGGGATGTTATTAGATAGAGATGGAAGAATGGTGTATACGTTAAGCCGAAACGCTTATGTTACCTATGATGATATTTACAAGTTGGATTAAGAATTTCTTAATTGATGCAAGGAAGCGTAATAGTATAATATATAAGTTAGTCAATTAATCCAATTGCTTTGGAATGTGCTATAGCTTCTTTACTCGATTTAAAATAGCAAACCGCTACATTTAAGCTTTCCATGTTTTCTAGAACTTGTATGGTGGTTTGTTTTTTAGCTGTACCCACTTGTCTAATGTAAACGGCTTTAATATGCATTGGAAAAATTTTACAAATGGTTTCATATAATTTAGGGTCTTTCTGAGAATCATCACCAAGTAGAACATATTGTAGTTCTGGATAAAACTCTAGGATGTGTTTTATTTTTTCAAATTTATGATTGTGACTGCCACGACCTGTAAAAAACAATTGCGTTAAGCTTGTTTTAATGTTTTTTAAGAGAAGAACCGCTTTGGGAAGTTCGTGTAGTTCTGTAAACTGCGTAATCAAACTGTATAAATTCCATTCGCTACTAGAAACATAAAAGAAGGCATTGTCTTCTTCTTTGTCTTTTCTGCCAGCTGTTTGCAGTGCTTGGTAATGTGGAACAACATCTTCAAAAACCTTTCTTTTATTTACGTTTTTGAATAAAAGAATGTACACTTTTTTAAACGGATTTTTGGTATGCGAAATTAAAAAAGTATCATCTATATCTGAGATGAAGCCAAATTTACCCAGTTTAGGTTTAATATAACTAGAAGACGCTACAATTCGTTCTCCTTTATGCTGTATAAAGACAGTGTATTTTTTCCACCCAAAAGTAGTATTGTCTTGTAAAGGGATACAAAATTTAAAGTAACCGTCTTCCAATGTTTTGGTGCGAATAGTTTCCCCGTTAATTTCTAAAAAGACATCGGTATTTGGTTTTGTTTTTATTTGAAACAGTTGTACAATAGATTGTGCGTTTCTAAAGTTTTTTTTCTTAAAATCATAATCAGCAATTGTATTTGGCTTAAAGACGTGTCCCATGACAATTAATTCTTGATTATTTGCATAGCCACGATATAATTTTAAAACAGGTTTCATTACTTTTATACTTTTGATTTTAAAGTCTTACAAATTACAAATTAATTAGCGAATTGGTTATATGTCTGTTAAAAAGAACTATTTATTAGTAATTAATCCTATTTCAGGAGATTTAGATAAGTCGGCAATGGTTGCCCAAATAGTGCATTATGCTCAAGAATTGCAAGTGGAGCTTACTACTTATGAAACAACGGGAATTGATGATATTACAGCCATACAGCAATTATATGCTACTTTTTACTTTACCAGAGTGCTTATTGCTGGTGGAGATGGAACTATAAAAATGGTAGGCGAAGCTTTAGAAGCAGAGGATGTTGTTTTTGGAATTATTCCTGCGGGTTCGGCTAATGGATTATCTATCGATTTGCATTTGCCAACAGCACTTGAAGAAAACATAGTTATAGCCTTTCAGAACAATTATATAGAGATTGATATGGTTGAGATAAATGGAAAAAAAAGTTTGCATTTAAGTGATATTGGGTTGAATGCCTTATTAGTTAAGAACTATGAAAATAGCGATACGAGAGGGAAGTTAGGCTATGCGTTGCAGGTGATTACTACTTTAACAGAAGCAGAAGATGCTTTTGAAGTGACTATTGAAGCTAATGATGAAACGATAACGAGTGAAGCTAAAATGGTAGTTATAGCCAATTCTCAGAAGTATGGAACAGGAGTAACGATTAATCCGAAGGGCAAGATTAATGATGGTAAATTTGAAATCATTATATTAAAAACACTCGATGTATTTGTAGTAGGAAAAATAGTAACGGGTAATATTCTTTCAAACTCAGAAGAAGTACTTATTTTATCTACTGAGAAAGCTACGATTTCCGTTCAAAAAGAGATTAATTTTCAGATTGATGGCGAATATTGTGGAGAAGTAAATCGATTAGATGTTAGTATTCTTCCTGCGCAAATGAAAGTAGCCATTCCATAAATAAGACTACGTTTTATTTAAAAGGATGTCGTTGTTGCCAAGAAACATTAGGTTCTAGTTTACTAAAAATTTTTGGCATTAGAAAATTAATCAAAGGATTTGTATGGTAAATAAAGCCCGTCATATAAATAGGTGCAGCACCTATGGAACTTTTTATTTCTAGAGCGGTACGTCCAAAAATAATTTTTGAAAAGTTATTTTCGATACCAAATTCGGTCATGTTATAGAGCATATTCAAGTATAGCATATGTTCTTTTTGATGTTCATCATCATAACCTAGAAAATAGGTTTCTAAGGTATTTTCGTTAAGTAAAATAGTATGAAAACCAATTAAGATATTCTCTTTAAAGTAGCCAAATAACTTAAAGCGATTACCACATTGTTTTTTAAAAAATGAAAAATGATTTTTTGAAAGGAAAAAGGTGTTGAAAGGCGCATTTACAGCGACATAATGATAGAGTTCGTAGATACGTTCTTCGTATTGAGTGATTTCTTCTAAAGAAAGTTCTTTGGTAACGATACCTTCAATTTTTTTATGTGCTCTTTTGTATTGGTCTCTGTATTTTTTGGTAAAAGCATTTACGTAATCGGTACTGTTTTTCCATTCCGGATGCAGTTTAAAAATCATATTTGGTTGCGTATTGAACTCATAGAGAGAATGAAAATCGTGTTCTTTAAGTTCATTGGTAAACGATTTATAAAAATCTTTATACGTAACGATATGAATGGTAATTTTCTTTTGTTTAAAATAGCTGATGAGTTCTTTGGTGCATTCCGTTAAAATTTTACTAATCCAAGCTGCGGGTACTTTGTTTTTAAAAACAAAACCATTTTCACCAGTAATCATATTATTTCCTAAGAACAAAACATGAGAGCAAAAGTTTTTGAAGATAAAATTTCGGATATGAGTTTTAAGACAAGTATCTCTTTTACCGAAAGATTCTAAATGATCGACATTGACATATTGAGCGATAGCAACACCAATGAGTTCAGAAGTGTTAAAAATACCAATATAAAAGCATTCCATATTTATAGGTGCTGTATGTTGCAACACGTTTAAATAGGGTTTTTGTAAAAAATGATTTGCTGACGCTACATTATCCCATTGTTCAGGTAATGTTGTAACATCCTTGTATATTTTAAAAGTAATGTTTTCCAAAGTAAAAAAATCGTCCCACAAAAATAGGACGATTATTATATAATAAAATGTTAATTAGCTAACAAATATTTAATTCCAACCACAAATGATAGCTCCCATAACAGCAAAGCTAACAATCCAATACCCTGCATGAATAAAAATATATTTCCAAGATTTTTGTTCAAATAAGAAGGTTGTTCCTAAAACAGGTAATGCTAAGAAGATACCAATAAAAGTACCGTGTAAGGCGCCATGTTTGAAAGAAAGGAATTTTCCACCATGCACTTTTAGAAATTCAATTAGAGCAGGATCTTCTGCATTTCCACCAGCAGCTTGTATGGCGCCAATTTCGTGATTAACAAGTGTTGGCATTAAAAATGCTATTAAAAAAGCAAATAGAAAGGCAAATCCAAAAATTTTTGCCATGTTACCTTTTTTTAACTGTTCTTCGGTTAATCCAGCTTCTTTCATCCAGGCAGTTCCAAATACTTTTGGGTTGTACCAAATGGCTCCAAGAACAAAAGTGCTTAATGCAGCTACTAAAATTGCTAAATAATTCATAATTAGTGTTTTTTTGGTTAGTATATCAAATATAATTAAAAAAGAATAACAGTTGATTTATCGATTTAAAATTCTACTACTCATTTTTGAAAAAATCTTGTAAAAATTGGAAAATACGTATAAATACGTATAAAAAAAGGCGAAAAATACGTAAAAACACGTATTGATTGGTATCGTTTTTGTTTCTAGTTTTGAAATGTTGAGAGTAAGACAATTAAGTAAAGATGATATGGAAAAGAGTTTTATGATACTATTACAGGATTTAAGAATAAACAGAAAAACGATGTTTTTTTCTGTTTTGGGACAGACATATTATTTTTTAATAGCATTTTTTCTTTTTAAACAAGACTTTTTGTTGTTAATTGACGAGAACTATTTATTAGACGTTAATTTTTATTATGTAATGGGAATTAGTTTTTTTATGTCTTTAATATGGTTTTTAATGAATATTAGTGTTTCAGCAATTTTATTGTTGTTTTCAGATAAAGTGAGTAATTATGCGGCTAATCCATCTGGGTTATTTATTAATTCTATGATATGCTCTATTGGATATTTAACATTTGCCATGCTGTTGAACTTTCTACTAGATTATGATTACAAGCATTTTATTTCCTTTTCATTTAGTTTTGTAGCAATACGAGTGGTGTGGGTTATGTTTAAGACTTTTTTTTTTAATAAAAGATTAGCTTAAAAGCGTATTGTTATATTTTATTCTATATGAAAAGGTTAGCTAAAAGAAATTATTCATTTTGTCGTATTTTTTTCATTTTAAAGGTGTTTTTTTGTTAAAAAAATCTTAAAAAAAATTTTTTAAACTCTTTTTTTGTTAAAAAAAAGTTATATTAGTACTGTTAACCCTTAAAAATCAACTTATGCCAATTAACTCAACAACAGGATCAGTGATCACGCTAGCAGAGGCTCAGGAATTAGTAAATGCTTTTAGGAATATTTTTCCAAAAGATATTAAAGGATCGTTTGTAGGAGCCGACTCCTTACATGATATCCTAAAACAAGACGGTTGTATAGGAGTAAGAATTTACTATGGTTATGATACTGTTGCTTCAAAGCTTTCTCCAGTTTTAGTAGGAGTAGATGCTACAGGTAAAGATATGACAGATGGTGGCGTTATTTTAGATAAATTAAAACCTTGTCCAGATGAGTGCGATCCTACTAGTCCTATAGGAAATCCTTTAGGGAGATAGAAAGAAAAAGACCCAATAGAAAAAGAGAACTTTACCATTTATAAGTTCTCTTTTCTATTTTTATATTATTTTTAAAATCTAATTTATGGAACATCTCACTTTTGTTAATTTTGTATGTTTAATAGGGGTTATACCTCTTATTATTTTTGTGTTTAACAAAAGGAATAATTTAGAAACGAAGTACTTATTGCCTTTTATAATATTAATGGCTTTTGGTGGTTTGTATGAATTATTTGGATATTCTCTTTTTAAAGGAAGTACAAAATATTGGTTTAGAATTTATACTTTGTTAGAGTTTTATACTGTTTTGTATTTCTATGGTAAATTATTGAAAAATAATTTGTTGTATCTTGTTTTTGGTATACTTTATTTTCTACTGTATTTTTATTTAATATTAGATTGGTCGCCATCCAAAAAAGGTTTTGATGATTTGCCTTTAACAGTTGCTGTGACTTTATTAGTAATTGTAAGCAGTTTTTTATGGTTTTTAAATGTTTTTAAAAAGATAGAAGATGTGCCTTTGTATAAGAGAACTAGTTTCTATTATATTTCTTCATTTTTAATTTATTTTACTGGAACATTTCTTGTTTTTATAATGGGCGATTACATGTTTTTAGATGATTCTATCAGTAGAGACAAATTTTGGATTATTATAGTTATCTTTGGATTTTTTCTAAGACTAACTTTAATTTTTACTGTTTGGAAAGCAAGAGTCAAATTGGAACGTTAATACTTATTGGTACTGGATTAATTGTTTTATTAGTTCTAGTTGTTTTGTTTTTAGCTGTTTTTTATCAAACTTACGTGATGAAAATGAAACGAAAAGAGGCCGAATTATTGCTTAAAACTTCTTTAGAATCAGAAAAACAAGAGCGAAAAAGAATTGCAGCTGATATTCATGATGGAGTTTCAGGTGACTTAAATGCGATTCGTAATTTTTTATCTGTATTATATAAAACAGAAACCAGTGCAGAAAAAAGAGCCCTTTATGACGATATAAAAACAGGTGTTGAAGCTGCTATTGAAAATACACGTTTGGTTTCCTATAAATTAATGCCACCTTTATTAGAAACTTCTGGCTTTTTAGTTGCCTTACGAGATTATTTTACCCGATTGAATTCGAAAACAACTGCAAATTTTAGCATTACTACAACTGAAGATAATGTTCATTTATCTAATGAAATTTCCTATGAATTGTTTAGAGTAGTTCAAGAATTAACAACTAATATGATTAAATATGGAAAAATAAAAACTTGTGAAATAAAGGTAGTTGCTGTAGAACAAGAGTATCAAATTGTGATAAAAGATGATGGTATTCCCTTTAATTTTAAAGAAATGTATACTGTTTCAAAAGGTACTGGCCTTAAAAATATTAGTTCTAGATTGAAAGTTATTGATGCAATTTTTAAACAAAATGAGCCTATATTAGGAAATGAATTTGTAATTTCGGTAAAAAAATAGACAAAAATGAAGGTAGCGATAGTAGATGATCATCAACTTTTCAGAAAAAGTCTAGCCCATTTACTGAATTCTTTTGATGAGATTGATGTTGTTTTGCAGGCTAATAATGGAAAGGAATTTTTAAATTCTATTGATGAATATGAGATTGACTTAGTATTGTTAGACATCCAAATGCCCGAAATGGATGGTTTTCAAACCTGCAGAGTTTTAAAAGACAAGTATCCTAATATTTATATTCTAATTATTTCCCAGCTTACTACAAAAGAGAGTATTCATAGAGTTATGGAATTAGGAGCACATGGTTTCTTTACTAAAAATTCAGATCCAAATCAACTTCAGAATGCGATTGTGAGTATTAAAGAAAATGGATATTATTTTGGAAATGAATTAGGTCCAGTAATTCGAGAAGTAATGCTTTGGGAAAAGAAAAGTCTGGCAAATGTTAGTGAAGAAACAGTAGAAATTGATGAAAATTGCTTAACAACTCGTGAAATAGAAATTATTAAGCTGGTTTCTAATGGAAAAAGTAGTAAAGAAATTTCTGAAATTCTAAATATTAATGTTAGAACTGTAGAAACCCATAGGAAACATATTATGGAAAAAACCAATTCTAAGAACTTTATAGGGGTAGTTGTTTTTGCTTTGAAATACCAACTAATAGCATTAGAAGAGATATAAAAAGACTACTGTGTATAACATAATACGTATAAATACGTAGTAAAAAGCATGAAAAATACGTGTAAATACGTATTTTTTTTTGTTTTAAAACGAGCTATATTTGATAAAGATAGTTTAGAGTTTGTTTTGTTAAGTTTGTTTGCAATTAAACAAATTTAAAAAAGTAGTAGCTGCCTGAAGAGGCAGCTTCTTTTTTTTATACTGTTTTTATTCAGTAGCAACTAATTTAGAGGAGCTTCGATATAAAAAGTTACCATAGATATGTCTTCTAGCAAAACGGCTTGGCGATTCGGCATTAATCATTTTAATATATGTGTTTTTGGGTACACCAAAATATTCATACTTATTTCCATCTAAAAATTGAATATACAACACCGCATTATCCATGTAAAAATCTTCTATATTAATTGAAGAAGTAGTTTTTACATACAATTCTTTATCTTTTGCTAAGGTTTCATTATTAATACTTACTAAAAAATGATACGCTTCAATAGTTAATGTACTTATCTCTTCTACTTCTTTTTTCTTTTCTTCATCTGTAAATCTATCCGGATGATTTTCCTTCATGCTTTTTCTGTAGATAGCTTTCAATTCGCTTAGGGTTACGTCTTTAGTTACATTAAGTAATTTACGATACGCAACAATTTTTTTCATATTCATAGTAAAAATGAGATAAGTTACTTTATTAAAAGTAGGTTGTAAAAAATAAATTAGCGGCAAATGTACTATATTTTATGATTCAATCGTATAATAAAAATATTATTTTATTGATAACGAATATGATAAGGTTTTGAAAGACGAAATTGAGGTAATGATAAATCGTCATTCTCAAAGGAGTTTGTCTTAATAATGTTAGTTCCTTCAAATGGAATACTAGGATAATATGCAAACGATACCTGAAAACTATTAAAAACTAAATAATCATTATTAATGAGTAAACCAATGCCGATTTTGCTGTATACCTTTCCCGTGAGTATATTTTGATTTTTTGCTGCAATAGAACCCATAGTAAAATTAAAATAGGGGCTGAAACGAAATCCTTTCCAACTACCAGGAGAATAGGTTTGTGTTTGTAAAGATAATACCCATTTTTTGGTTCCAGTAACTAAGTTGCTAAACCCCAAAATACCTGTATTACCTTCTAGATTGATGACGTCTTTTTGAGAAAGATCTCTATGATTTCCCCATATAAATGAAGGTTTTATAAATTGTCTGGTTTTCCATTTACCAATAGTAAATAAAGGACTGAAATAATTCATTCCTATTTTAAACGTATTTTGATAGGGATTGCCTTGATAAAAAAAACTACCCCATTCTACAGAACCACTAACATAGCCAAAGCCATATTTTTGACCATGCGCAATTTTACTGCCTAAATACAATCTTTTTAAGTTGTTTTTTTCTTGATATCCAATATTTATAGCTGCAATTTCACCATAAGGAACATCTTCTACAATGTCATAATTAAATAAGAAACTGTCTTTGTAATATTTTTGGGAAACAATACCTATTTGCGAAATTACATTGGTCTCATTTGAAAAAAATTCACTAGGATCTAAAGTTAATGGAGGACGTTGTGAATACGTCTTTTTGTTAAAAGCTAGCGAAGTTACTAAACGCTGTGTGCGACTATTATAGTCTTTTTTGTTAGATAACTTAAAAGAATGACCCAGCCAATATTCTTGAAATTCAGTTTTTAAAGGGCTTATAATGAGGCTATCTGTACTAATAGCAAAGGGTTCGTTCTGTAATCTGTTTTCAAAATAAATACCACCAGCCCATTTGGTTAAGGCAGAGAAAAAAGTTCTGTTTAAAGAAAGAATACGCCTACTATTATTGTCAAAATCATTATCATAAATAGCATTGAAACTAATATAGGTTCTTTTAATATTATTGATAGAATAGGTACTTGATTTTGCATGATTGCGATCGGAAAAGCGTTCTTTATAGCTGGCACTAATTTGATGTCCTGTACCAAAAAGATTTCTTTCACGTAATGAAAACCTTCCTTGATCGGAAGACAAACTCCCGTTAGGTAAGATACTCCAAGAATCTAAAAGAATAACGTTGATATCGATAGAATCCGATTTTTTGGAAATCACTTTTGGTGTAATACTTACTCTTCTAATGTATCGTTGTTCTCTGATAAGTCTTTCAGATTCTTTAATAGCTAAATTATCAAACGGTTCATATTTTTTAAAGAGTAATAAGTTTTTAACCGTAAACTTTTTAGTTCTGGCATGCACTGCATTTCCAAATTTTTCTAAACTCTTTTTAGGAGCACGAAGGGTATCTTCTAAGGTGTAACCAAAAGGGTCTAAAGTGGTAATGTTTATTTTTCGAATGATTTTACCATTATATTTTGTAAAGTCGTTCTTTATAATGGTTACTTTAGGAGCGTCTTTCTTTTCGTTTAGTTGAGAAGGCCTAAAAAACAGACGGTATACAAATTTTGAGAATTTTCTTTTTTTGGCGTAATTATGAATGTCATGATAGATTTTTACAGAATCATTTTTTACGGTGTTTTTTTGAGAAAAACAATTGTAGCAAAACAAGAGATTAAAAAATAAAAGCAGTACAATTCTTTTTATCATAAGTTAATGTAATCAAATAATATCTGTATTATAAAACGGTAAAGTAGCTATGAAATTATAGTTGGGCAATATAAATAAAAAAAGTCACTCTGAAAGGAGTGACTTTTAAAATTAGTCTATTATTGTTGTTTTACAGTGTTTAAAAAACAAAAACCATTCTATTACAGAATGGCTTTTATCAATATAATATATTATAAGTTTTCTAAGTAAGATCTTCTACTGAAGCCTCTGGTGCATTTTTTTTCACAGATTCAATTCCGTTATCTCTAGCTGCTGTACTTTCGTACATTTCGCTAGAACCAATAATTTGTCCGTTAGAAGCTTTTAATGAAAAATAAGGTTTACCACTAGTTGCGGTTTTCTTTTCAAATCTTTCATCGATTAGTGCATTGGTTTTTACCGAATCGATACCTTTTTGACAATTTACTTTTGTAGCATAACCTTCGCTAGTAAGAATTACTTGACCGTTAGTCGCTTTTAAATTAAATTGAAACTCTCCATTGTTTCTTTTAGAGATTACAAATTTTCCCATAATTATAAATTTAAGTTTGGATAAAAATCTTTCACAATAAATATAATAAAAAAGTAGCAATGAAACATATACGATGAAACTAAAAGCCTATTTGCACCACTATTTCACCTAAGGTTGCACTTTCTCCTATGTTGTAATCTACTGTTGTTAACGCAGCTTGGATTTTAATATTATTTTGTTTTACATATTTTGTGATACCAAAAGTAAAACTATTAGCATCTGGTAATAAAGAATTGTTGTTTGTTTTAAATTCGGGTTGAGTATTTTCATAGCGTACATCAAAACTTAATCCTTTTGTAGTAACATAACCAGCTTGTAGGCTATAGCTGTCGCCTACAACTAAATAATTACTAATTTGTTGAGGCGCTAAAATTGTTGTTGCCGTTTCGTCTATAAAAGTCATGTTAATATTGCTCACGCTTGCGTTAGCATATTCAGCTAAGAATGAAAATCCTTTGTATTTAATTAAAATATCGCTAAATACTTGTGAATAATCTACCAGATTAGTCTTTCCATTGGTATCATAAAATAGAAAATCACCATGACCTTCACCTACAGCATTGCTAACTCCTTTGTTTTTGCTAGCTGCTACACCAGCTAGGACTTTTATGGTTTTTTCATGAGCTAAATCGGCTGTGTATTTATCGTTATTAGGGGTGAAATATCCCAAAGGGTATATGTCTAAACGACCGCCAATTTTTAAACCACCCAAATCAGAATCTCTAGAGTCTGAACCAAAAGAGTTTCTTCCGTCTCCTGAAGTTATAGCCAATTGAGGGGCAATTCCGAATTTTTCTCCAAATTTGGTTTCAATAAACAAACCAAATTCACGTCCTGTTCTATTGTACAATTGGCTGACACGACTTCTATCGGTAAACTGTAATTTATCTTCTCTGTAAATCATTTCACGATTATTAAGAAAACTTTGTTTTTGTCCGCCAGTAAGGGTTAACCAAGAGTAAGGTTGGTAAGCTATCCAAGCATCCAATAACGGTTGAGATAAACTAAAATCAGTTTGTATTAAAAAGCTTATTTTTTCCTTAGCCGCTTTTCCGCTTACCATAAAAAAAGTTCTTTTAGCATTAAATTTTGAAATGGATTCTTGTCCTTTAGTTTTTTCGAATGACATACTAGGTTGGATAAAACCATTAATGTTAAATTCATAGTCTCCTTCATTGAAAGAGAAGTTAAGCCCTTTATCGTCTAATTGGAAAGCACTAGTATTAGTAGCATCTGTTTCTTGTGCGCTTACATTATACGCATATATAAGTAAAGATAGATAGACAAATTTTCTCATATTAATCTTATTTTAATTCTTTTTAGGTAATCTATAAATAGGTAGTTCTTGATTTAATTCTGTTTTTAAAACACCAAAACTGATAAAGCTATTTGGCGCTTCTGCCTCTAAGACTTCAGTAAGTAATGGGTAATTTTTTTGATGAGTAGTAATACGATAGGTTCCTTTAGGGAAAAGTATTTTCTTAGTGATCAATTGAGTAGCTACTTTTTGGAGATTCATTTTTTCGTAAGGAACACCGTCACTTTCGTAAGAAGTGATTAGAAAAGATTCTACTTCCAATTCGGTATCTTCTGATAGTATTTTTACTTGGATGCCTAATGTTTTAATTTTGGAAATTAATTCATTTTGATTTTCAAGTATTAAGTAAGCTTCAGGCAATTTTCTAGTTAACTTTGGTTTAGATTGTAAAGCATCTCTAATGGTAACTTCTAAATCAATCAGTTTGTCTGTATCTAAGTCGATTACTTTTATTTTATTTTTATATGTTTCTCTGGTACTAGTTACCGCAATTTCATTTTGTAGCTGTTGTGCTTTTTCAATTTCTTGCTTTATTAAAGGTGCATTTTCATAAGCCGTTTTCAAATAGGACATCGCAATTAAAAAAGTAGTGTTTATTCTTCGTTTAAAAGAGGTTCTATCTAAACCTACACCACGTACTTCTACTAAGGTGGCAATAGTATTTGTTAAGGCATAAGAGGTAGCACTCGAACGAGAATTATTTGAACCTTGATTGAACACAATTTCACCATGAAATTTATCGGTAGACATATAATCATGATGAGTTAATTTATGGTGGTCTAACTCTTGTTGGGTGTTTTCTATAAAGAGAGAATCGGTTAGTGTACGAATGTTTTTCGGTACATTTAAGTTACCTGAATACAAAAGCATAACATCATAAGAAGCAGCTACACCATAATTACCTAGTTTCATGAAGTCTTTTCTGTATGGATTGTATTCATGAAAATCGAGACCTACTTCTGGGTTGAAGTCTGAAAAAGCTTGTTTTAAAGCAACACTTTCTGGAGCCATTAATTTTGTTTGGTCTCTGTTCAAATCGAGTCCGTTTGCAGCATATCGATCTTGTTTTTCATAGCCATCAATGTTTGCCATTGGTACAACAGCTAACTCAATTTTATCTAACAGATAATAATATGATTTGTTGTTTAAAATAGTATATAAAAAATACAATATACCTTCTGTACTTGCTGGTTCATTACCATGTAAACCACCTTGTATCCAAACTTTAACTTTTGACTCTTTAACTTTTGGGTGTGAGATTTTAAGTAAAGGGATTTGGTTTCCTTTTTGACTTTCTCCTATATAAGTAATTGTAACATAATCACTATGTTTTGCTTTTAAGTTATTTAGGAAAGCAATTAACTCCTCATAGTTAGTAAAACCTTTTTTCTTTTGTAAGGCAGGTGTTACATTTTGAATAGATTCATCATCAGGGAAAAATTGTTCTGTTACTTTTTTAGATTGCGGATTGAATTGTGCATTCGTTTGTATAATACACATAAAAAGGAATACTATGTAGATTGTTTTTTTCATTTTTAAAAAGAAAAGGTTAACATCAATCTTCCTACCCATTCATTGCTATCGATAAGATTTCCATCTGTATCATTAATGCCATCTCCATCGACATAAGTGAGAGAAGCCTGAATTTTTGCACCATAATTTCTGCCTAAATACTTACTGACGCCCACAGTGTAATAATTAGGACGATTATAAAAGGTCGCATTGTTAAGAAAAGAATTGGTATCGGCTTTTAAGTGGGTATAACGACCATCTATAGAAATTCCTTTTTTGAAAAGATATCCCATTTGAAAATTATATCCTTCACCTAACATCATTCTTCCTTTTACATAAGCTTCAATGTCTTGTACTCCGTTTACTTCAAAAGTAGTAGAAGTGGTGCCATCAGTTCGAACCCGTTGTGTAATAGTAGAAGGTACAGAAGCGGTTGTTTTTACATATTCACCTAAAGCAGAAAATCCTCTGTATTTAAATAAAAAATCGACACCATATTTTGTAAAATCGGGTAACGTTTCTTCATTATTATCATTTAAATATAGAATAGTGCCACTGTCTCTTCCGCGACGACTACTTATCCCATTATTTAAACTATAATTTGCTCCTACAACTAGTTTTGGGGTGCGTTCTCTAACCATATCAGCTTGTCTGAACTGACCAAAATTGGTAAACAATCCAAAAGGTAAAAAATCAACTCTTCCACCTACTTTAATGCCCCCGTGATCTTTTTCCATCACATTAGCACCATCACCATTGGTTAGGACGAAATAGGGTTTTAAGTGTGAATTTCCACCTGTTCTGAAATCACCCTGAAGAAATAGACCAAACTCTCTGATAGTTGCAAAAGCAGACGTTAGTCTACTTCTTTCTACTAATTGTAGGGCATTTGAGTTCATGAATAACTCTCTATTGTCAGTATATGTGGAGCGTTGACCAAATGCAATATTTATTCTTTTGGTTAAATCATAAGAAACATAGGCATCCATTAAATAATTGCCTACAGCATCATCCGACTCAGAAGTACCACTGAGATCAACTTGTAAACGAAAGCTAAAACGTTTGTCTTTGGAATTTCCATCAAATTTAATTCTGGAACGACGCATTCTAAATCTGTTTCTAGCTTCTTGGTTATCAACATTAGTATATTGAGAGGTTTCAAAATAGGGTTGGATGTAACCGCTTATTTTAAGTTCTTTTCCATCGGTTGTTCTAAATTGTAAGCCTTCGCCAAATTCATAAGTATCCATAGTAACTTGCTGAGCATATACTTTAGGGAAAAAACTTAGGATAACAACCAGTATAATTATTTTTAAAAGTTTCATAGGTAAGGTATAAAAACTAAGATTCAAAACTTCCTTTTACTATTATTTCTGTGTCTCGCATCATTTGTTGTCCTCGTGCGAAAACATCTTGAAGGTCTAGATTAGTGTTAAAAGCACACAAGTCTGCATCATAACCCACTTTAATTTTCCCTTTGTTTTTTAACCCTAAATTGCGGGCTGGGTTAGTGGTAATGATTTTAAAAGCCTCTTCTATTTTCATACCGCCAAGTTTGATTAATTGTATTACTTCAAAAAGATTTTGTTCAATTGGTGCTTTTTTGAAACCAATATTTTTTCCGTTTTCATCGAGTTTGGTCAAACCAGCATGGCCATCTGAGCTGAAAGTAATATTATCGATACTTACCCCTTGTTCTAAAGCGTATAATACCGATTTATAAGGATCGGTGTATTTTGAAGCACCTGTGGTAATATCTATTATACCACCTAATTTGGCAAACTCGATAGCTTGGTCAAAAAGGGGTTTAGTTCTACCTACATGCGTAGGTGAAATATGTTCAATTGGAAATTGATACTTTTGAACAAGTTCAAAAAGAATATCCATTTTAGTTTCCAGATTGCCTAAATGAATATGTAAAATTCCTTTTTTGTTCCCAATGGAGCCACCCACTCTTACATCTCTTAATTTGCGTAAGAGTTCTGTAGCTGATGGATAAGAGGAACGAATGTCGCTAATAGCTATTTTACAACCGAGTACTTTATCAATACAAATCATGTCTCCTTGAATGCTATCTGTTATAGTAACCGAATCAACACCATAATAGCCACAAAACATATATGCAGAAACCCCTTCTTGTTCTAAAGATTTTACCTTGCCGTATAAGGTTCGAATGTTTCTTGCTGTACCATCTGTACCCAATAAACCTACCACGGTTGTTGTACCACAAGCTATTAATTCTGGAAGGGTTACTTCGGGTGTCATAGAGGCAAATCCATCTTTCCCGCCTGCACCTATAATGTGGATGTGTTGATCGATTAAGCCAGGAGTGATAATTTTTTCATTGGCATCCCAGGTTGTTGCTGTTTTTGAAAACACATCTAAGTTGTCTTCTATGGCAACAATTTTTTCTCCAGCAATAAGAATATCTTTTTTTCCTAAATATTCAGGAGCATATATAGTAGCGTTTTTAATTAATTTTAACATAGTTTAAATGATTTCAAAGCAAAGCATCGTTAGTAATGCCGCGATTAATGGTATTAAATTTCTTTTGACAATTTCTAATGTAGATACTCCTGCAATTTCTGAAACTGCGATTAAAACTCCAGCAACAGGAGAAACTGTTCGTCCCATAGAAGCTGAAAATTGCATTGGCAAAATCATAGAAGTGCTACTGATACCTAGTTTTGTGGCTATTTTTGGTACCAATGGGCCAAAGGCAAAAAAGGCTGCATTTCCGCTTCCCATAAGCATAGAAGCTAGAAAAATCATAATGGTCATTACAATGATAATTCCTGTAGCATTAAGTCCTAAGTTTAAAGAGAATTCTAATAGACCATTGATAAAACCTAGACTAATTAATCCTTTAGCAAAAATATCTGCAACAATAATTAAGGTAACTACACCTTTGAAAATATTACCCATGCCATCCCAAAAGACTTTTAAAGATTCAAATACTTGTTTTACATTTCGGGTTCTAATCATCTCAAAAATTAATGCAATAATTAAACTGATAAGCATTGCTGTTGTAGTGTCTAATTTTATTGGTGTTGGAAAGAATTGAAACAATTCAGAGAAAACAATAAGTAAAATGATGGGTGTGATAGGAATAATAGCATAAATAAGTGGGGCTTTTAATTCCATTTCTTTGTTCTCAACTTCTTCAGATGTATCTCTGTTTTTAGTATCAAAATAACGGTTGACAAAAAAGTAACTAATCATCATTATGATACTCATAATACAAGAGATTACAATTTGGTCGTTTATGAAAAAACGAACGGTGTCTACCTTAATAATATTGGCAGCACTAGCTGTAATAACTGATGCTGGTCCAATACCTAAAGCAGTACTAGCAGTTATTACCGATGTAGCACTTATTTTACTAACACCTAAATTCGTTAGAATTGGAAATAAAGAAGCCATTAATAGTAAAGCTAAACCAGCAGCAGAAGGAATTGCGATAAATAAAATTTGTCCAATGGGTATTACTAATGAGGCAGCTAAATAAGGGTGTTTTTTAAATAATTTTAATGGTTTCATAGCCACATAAACTAAGCAATTTGAAGCTCCTATTTTGTCAATATAAGCCACAAATCCGCCAATAATCATAATCATCAATCCGACATCGGCATTCGTTTTTGAAAATGACTCTTTAATGTATTTAAAAATATCAAATCCACTAAAACCAGAGCTATCATTTAGATACGGCATTTTATAATTTAGTACTAAAGCAATAGTGAGCATCAACAATCCAGAAAGTAATAAAACCGCATGAGGATTGTATTTTTTTACTAATAAGCGAGCAGTAAAAATGATAAAAATTAAAGCTATTATAGATCCAATCATGCTATTTTCCATTTTTTATTTGTTTAAAATGAGGAGCCATCTACTTTTGTACCAGGAGAAAACAATGCACCCAAGCTTTCTGGAATACTGGCATGTTGTATAAACTCGCCTGTAACATCTGGGTTTCGAGTATATGATTCATCTGGATTGTCTGAGAAAGGTTCTACATCTAATGTAACTACAGTATTGCCTAACGCATCTTGCACTGTGATAATGTCTCCAGAATTAGTAATGTTAATTTGCCCACCAGAAGCTGTTTGTACCAAGGCACCGCCAAAAGTTCCTGTTGGATTTCCACCACCAAATACTACAATTACTCCGTTAGCAGGAACAATTGTACCCGCTGGAAAAACATGTCGAGGCACATTATTTGTTAGTGCTGTAGTGTCAAATATTTTGTAGCCACTAATATCTAAGGCAGGACCAGAATTGAAGAATTCAATAAATTCATCATCGTTAGCGTCTCGTGTGCCATCACCATTGGCATCACCTGCGATTGTCCCTTCGGGATCGTATAAAACTTCATTAATAATAAAGCCTAAATAAGGACAACCATTATTAGCCACTTCTCCAAAAACAGTCGGACAAGCATCAATAGTGTCTGGAACACCATCGTTATCTGTGTCAGAGTCATCATCTAACAATTGAATGTTTAATGTAAACTCTTGGAGCAATATTATTTGATTGTTATTGGAAACCGTAATATTTATAGATTCAATACCTTCAATTTGTACATCATCTAATCCTGTAAGTGTTATTTCACCATTAGTTGCTCCTTTTGGTATACTAATATGATTTGATGAAATGGTGTAATCACTTGTAGATGAGGCTGAACCAGTAATAGATAAAGGGATATTTATTTGTTCAGAAACAGTTGTATTTAATGTTGCTTTAATTGTTATACTACCTCCATTTTCACTAAAACTATTTTCTGATGCTTCGAAAGTTATCAAAGCAGGTTCTATGTCATCTGTAGTACATGAAGATATAATGATACTAATAAAAGAAAGGGATATTAGTTTTACGAAATGAGATTTTATATTCATTTTCATAAGTATTTGAGTTGTATGATACGATTTATTTTACAATTAATTTTGAAGATACGATTTTGTTTTCAAAAGCGATTTGTAAGGTATAAAAACCGCTATATATCTGATTTAAAGATAGTTTGTTGTTTTGATTATTTTGTACCAAAACAATTCTACCACTTGCATCTAAGAGCGTTACTTTCTTAAGATTATTTTCATTGTTTAGAAATGTAATTTCTTCTCCTTGGGCTACAGGATTAGGAAAAATGGTTACTTTGTTGTTCTCAAAAGTAGCACTAGACAATGCTGGGTCTAAAAATGGATACGGACAAGTAGATGTTGATGAAGTTGTTGAACCATCTGTACATTGGGCTGCTCCATAAATCCAAGTACTTCCTTCTTTATAGGCCCAAGCGTCTTCATAATATTGATAGTTTGGACAAACTACTGTTGTGCCATCAGCCGAAGCCTGACAATCTATGTCACCAAAAGTTTCAATAACAGTACCATTATAAAAGAGTTCGATGGCATCATCTCCATTTTGTGTCGCGATAGCATCTTCCAAAATAATAGTAAAATGATTTAAACTACCCATATAATTTGTCATTGCAGTTGTGCTTCTTGGTAAAAGAATATGATCTCCTGCATTTGCGGGAATAGCTGGAAAAGTATATTCTTGTCCATCTGTACCACCACCGTTATTAGCCACGCCTATACCATACAAACTTAAATCTGAAATAGCATTAATAACATGTAAATGTAACGCTTTACCATTGTTGCCACCTTCAGGAACTGTAAAGTCAATAATGCCTTTTAATTCAAGGTCTTGTGCGTTTGAAAGAGCACTAAGTAGAACCAGTATTGAGAAGTAAATTTTTTTCATAATGAATGGGTATTAAATTCTGAGGTCTTTGTTAAACTGGTTTAAAATTAAAGTAAACTTTAAGTTACAAACGATACCAGTTAGTTAAATAAAATAATACCAATTATTTTTCAAAAATTAATTATTGTAAAAAAATCCCCATTTTTTTTATCTCTTTCTTTATTAATGGAGTTCTAATTGATGAATATCCTAATATTAAACCTTGTTTTTGTGGAATACCAATGTAGCATTTGCTTAATGAGAATGCGGTTATGTTTTCTTTGTTTAATTGATTGATAATCTCTTTTTCTTGATCGGGTGTTGTTTTTTTCTTGAAAAGGGCTACAATATGAAAACTAGAAAATTCTTTATTAGGGATATACATACTAGTACATTCTTTTTCAAATTCATTTATAAAAACATGATGTCTTTCTTTAGCCGCTTCAATGCAGTTTTTAATATGTTGGTACAAATAATTTTTATCAATAAACTGATTCATTACCATTTGTAAAGAGGGAGAAACAAAACGATGGGAATGTTCTTGTAGTGCTTCTACTACATGGATGAGGTATTTAGGAACGATCATATATCCTAATCGGATGGAAGGATGTAATAATCGGTTGAATGTTCCCATATAAATAGTTCGGTCTTCTGTGTCTAAACTATAAAGTGTTGGAATATTAGTGTTTAAATTGGCAATCTCATTTTCATAATCATTTTCAATAATAAATACTTTGTTTTTAGAGGCCCATTTTAAAATTTCAAATCGTCTTTGCAGACTCATTTTTGTTCCGAGTGGGTAATGATTGGAAGGGGTAACATGAATAATTTTTGGTTTTTGATGTTCTATTTTATGTAATTGTGTTATATCAATTCCTTCTTCATCTAATGAAATTGGGATGAGGGTAGCCTGTGAACTTTTAAAAACAGAATGGACATTTGGAAAAACTGGATTTTCTAATACTACGGCATCATCTTTATTAATTAAGGTGTTGGCTATAAGGTATAGCGATTGTAATGAACCAGAAACTATTACAATTTGTTCGTGACTACATTTAATATTTCGACTTACATTCAAATAATTAGCAATACTTTTTTTTAATTCGTTTAGACCTGTAGATTGTGAGTAAGATAATCCTGAAGATTTTACATGTCTCCAATAGGTGTTTAATAATTTTTTCCATTGGTTAATAGGAAACACATCAATAGGAGGTAAGCCAGGTCTAAAAGCTAAGTTTTTATTTGGAAGTCGGTTAATCAACGAAATATTATTTAAATAAGATTGCCCTTTACTAGAAATTTCTGGATATAAATTTCTGTCTTGTACTTCATTTACTGTTTTTGTTTTAGAGATAGTATTATTTTCAAATGTAACTTTATATCCTGAACCCGCTTTGGAAACAATTAATTTTTCTAAGAGTAATAATTCATAAGCTTTAATAATTGTAGTGCGGGATAGTTGCAATTCTTCTGCTAAGATTCGGGTTGATGGAAGGACCCAATCATTAGGTAATTCTAATTTTAGAATACATTTTTTTATGGCTCTATACGTTACAATGTATCTATTGAAAGGCTTTTTATTCTTTTGAATATCGAATTCTTTCCGAATTCTTTCTATAGCAAATTGATAATTGGTATTCATTTTTTATAATAATTGGTATTGCAAATGTAGTAACTTTTCAATTTAATTTGTGATAATAAACAGCTGTAATAGAATGAAAAATATAAAAATAAGAACTTACAATGTTCTGGTTTTCTTGTTGTTTTGTCTTATTTCTTGTTCTCAAAGTGAAATGCAAGAAGAAGAACAAGAGAGACCTTTAAACGAATTATCTTCAGGAACTGGGATGTTTCAATATACCTATCATGTGGCTAATTTCAGTAAAACGATGCGCGTTTTTTATTACATTCCCCAGTATAAAACGGAAACGACTCCTATTTTATTTGTTTTTCATGGAGCAGAACGAAATGCAGATGAATATAGAGATGCTATGATAGCAAAAGCAGAAACATTAGGTTTTATAGTAATAGCACCAGAATTCTCTGAACAAAATTTTTCAGGAGGCGATAAATATAATTTAGGAAACGTTTTTGTTGATGGCGATCATCCTTCTGTAACAACACTAAATGCTGAAAATGAATGGACCTTTTCTATTATTGAACCCTTATTTGATGAGGTGCGTACTAAAATACATTCCGTAAATACAACTTACTATGCTTTTGGACATTCAGCTGGTGGACAATTCTTGCATCGACTTTTACAATTTAAACCTAATGTAAGGATAGTTAAAGCGGTAGTTTCTGCTTCTGGTTGGTATACTTTTCCAGAAGCGATCAATTTTCCTTATGGTATAAACCAAAGCCCGTTAGAAAACATGTCTTTTTCTGCTTTTTTATCTAAAAAAGTGTATATTCAAGTAGGAGAAAACGATACAAATCCTAATGATGCGGGTTTAAGACACAATCAATATGCTGATGCTCAAGGATTAAACAGAAGAGCAAGAGCGGAGCATTTTTTTCAGTTTTGCCAACAAGTAGCGGTTGCAAATACTATTAGTTTTAATTGGAATTTTTCGTATGTGGCAAATGCAGATCATGATTATGTAAAAGCCTCTGAAAAAGCAGCTACATTACTTTTTAATTAGAAAAAATGAAATTATCAAAAAAGAAAGTAGGACTTTATTTAGGTCCGTTATTATTTGTTTTAATACAACTTTTCTTTAAGCCTGAAGGATTAAATCAGGCAGGAATTGGAATTTTAGCATCGACAGTTTGGGTAGCTATTTGGTGGATAACAGAGCCTATTGCTATACCTGTAGTATCCTTATTGCCAATTGTTTTATTTCCGTTGAGTGGCGGTTTGTCTTTGAGTGAAACTACGGCTAGTTATGGGCATCAATACATTTTTTTGTTTATGGGTGGATTCATTTTGGCTATTGCTATAGAAAAATGGAATTTACATAAACGAATTGCTTTAACTATTATAAAGATTGTAGGGACTAATATGAATCAGATTATTCTAGGTTTTATGATTGCTACTGCTTTTTTATCAATGTGGATTTCAAATACGGCTACAGCCGTAATGATTTTGCCAGTAGGGATAGCAGTTGTAAAACAATTGAAAGATAATATAGAAACCAAAGAAAATGAAAATTTACTTTTCGGAAAAATGTTAATGTTAGCGATTGCTTATAGTGCTTCTATAGGAGGTATGGCTACCTTAATTGGGACACCACCTAATTTGGTTTTGGCTGGAGTAGTTGAGAAAACCTACCATACAGAAATTACCTTTTTACAATGGTTTATGTTTGGTTTTCCGTTAAGTATTATATTGTTGTATTTGTGTTGGTTATACCTAACCAAATTTGCCTATAAAATAAATCAAAAAGAATTTCCTGGCGGGAAGCAAGAAATTGAAAAACAATTGCAAAATTTAGGACCAGTTACCTACCAAGAAAAGATGGTTTTTATAGTGTTCCTAATAACAGCAATTGCTTGGATTTCGAGATCGTTTTTATTGGTAAAACTATTTCCAAGTATAGATGATACCACGATTGCTATTGTTTGTTCCTTAATATTGTTTTTAATTCCAAGTAAAAAAAACAATGAAAATTTAATGACTTGGAACGATGCAGTAACGTTACCTTGGGGTATTTTATTACTTTTTGGAGGTGGTATGGCTTTAGCATTAGGTTTTGAAAAGAGTGGGTTAGCGACTTGGATAGGAAATCATTTAACACTTTTAGAAGGTGCTTCAATACTTTTATTAGTATTGGTTTTAGTAACAGCTATTAATTTTCTTACAGAGATTACATCCAACATGGCTACTACTGCCATGCTTTTACCTGTTTTAGTTTCCTTGTCTTTAATTATCGATGTACATCCATACATTTTATTAGTTTGTGCTACGTTAGCAGCATCTTGTGCATTTATGCTTCCAGTTGCCACGCCTCCCAATGCTGTCGTGTTTGGATCGGGTTATTTAAAAGTGGAAGATATGGTTAAGAAAGGCGTTTGGATGAATATCATTTCGATACTTATTATTACTTTATTTGGTTATTATGTTCTT
>NZ_PJQW01000011.1:55631-70502 GCF_004303025.1 Flavobacterium sp. J27
TTTATTGTGGAATTTAAGCTAGTTTTTAATAGTCGCCTTTAATTACAAAATAGGAACCGCGAATAATACCAGCTAGTTTCGATTTTTGTCTGGCAAATTTAAATTTGGTAGCCAATTCTTCTGGAATTTCCATACCTTCAGACAATTTAAAGCCTACTGCTCTTTTACTTTTGTCTTCAAGAGTATAGGGAATATTAATAGCTAAACCACTTTCGTAAAAAATAAAAACCCATTTCATGTTTTCTATTAGAAAGCGAGCTGTTTCCAATGGTTTACTGGTAATTACAATATCGCGTTCTTCTTTTAGAATAGGGTGTACCCACGTTATAATGTCGTTACTTTCTGAAGCAGGAGTAACTGTAAAATCGAGATGGTATTTGTTTTTGAAATATCTTGCTTCATTGGCACGCAATCCAGCTAAGGCTTTTACTACAGGAGAAGATGCTAAACCTTTTTCAGATACATTATTAAAATCGATGAGGTGTTTCATACTATTTATTGATTTGAGTTTAAAATAATTTTTCTGTCTGCGGGTCTAAAATACCATGACAAGAGAATGAATAAGATTTGAAAAGAAGGTCCAGCAATTGCTTTAAAAGAAATGTCATGCATTGCAATATGTGAAAATAGGGCAGCTGTCATGGTAAAAAATAAACCTGCATACGCCCATTCTTTCAATACAGGAACTTTTGGAATAAGAATAGCAATTACACCACTTATTTTCCATATGCCTAGTAAGGTTAAAAAATAGTCGGGATAACCTAATCCAGTAACTAAGGTAATCCATTCTTTTGATTTTATAAGAGCAAAAATGCCACTTTGGAGCATTCCTAAGGAAAGTAAGCATGTGGCAATCCAATAAATGATTTTATTTGTTTTCATAATGGTTATAATTTTTTTGCTATCGTTTCCAATCTATTGTGAGCAAAGTTCAGTCCTTGAGCAAATGGCATTTTTAAGAGTTGATTTCTTTGTGCTACAGTTTCAAAAAGAGTCCTAATTTCTAATTTTGAAGTATGCGCATCAATAGCTTCAAATTGAAGAAATTCTAGTTGTATGCCAAAAGGGACATGATCCATTTCAAAGGTTCTAATGATTTTTTTATTTTCAACAAAATCATGTATTACCCCTTGCGCATTAAAAATAATATTTCCTTGAGGATCTTTTTTTTCAAAATGATAACTGCCATGTTTTCTGCTTTCCAGTTTTATGACTTTATTTTCCATCCATAAGGCGACCATTTCTGCATCAGAATAGGCTTTAAAAGCAAGTTCTACAGGTAAGTCAAAGATTCTAGTAATTTGTATTTCTGGATTTTCATCTATCGCTTTAACTTTTGTTTTGTGTTCCATATTATTCATTTTTTGTTTGTTGTTGTTTCATTATGGTTTCTAATTTATTAAAACGATCATCCCAGAATTTTCGAAAAGGTTCAATAAATTCGGCAATTTCTTTCATGCCTTCTGGATTTAATCGATAATAGATTTCTCTTCCCTTTTGCTCTTGTGCTACTATTTCACATTCAGTAAGTATTTGTATGTGTTTTGAAATAGTTTGTCTAGAGGAATCAAAATTTTCTGCAATTGCAGAAGGTGTCATTGCATTTACAGTGAGTAAAGTAATTATAGCTCTTCTTGTAGGGTCTGCTATAGCTTGAAATACGTCTCTTCTTAATTTCATTACGCAGTTATTTGACTGCAAATATATGTGCAGTTATTTGATTGCGCAAATTTTTTTAGCTTTATTTTAATAAAGGCACGTGTAAGTTATTGTTTTATAGGTTTTTTGAAATAAAAAAAGAGAGTCTAGAAACAGATTCTCTTTTTGGAAGTTAATATAAGCTTCTTTTTTATCCTTCTTTGTTTTGTTGGTTTAAATTGATCATACTTTGATTGAAAGTAGGTAATTGATTTCCTAAAACAGAAAAAAATTCAATGTCAGCATTTTCGACAGCTGTTAAGGCTTTTTGTAAAACAATTGCACCCTTATCTGTTAAATTAATTACTTTAGCTCTCGTATCGGTAGGGTGTTCTTGTCTATTAATAAACTTTTTTGATTCTAGTGTTCGTAATACTTTTGAAACCATCATTCTATCTAGATTACCTTGATTCGCAATGTCGATTTGAGTAACATTCTCATTTTCTTTGGAAAGCCAGCCTAATGAAGCTAAAAGAACAAATTGTGTTTGAGTTAAATTCAATGGATCCAAAACTTTTTTGTGTTTTCGTTGCCATAACATAGTTACTTGTCCTAAAAGATAACCTGTGCTTTCATTTGGACTTTTAAACTGAAATTCTATTTTATTTGTCATATTTCTTAAAGCATTTGAGAAGAAATTAAATCAAAATCGTGTTGGTTGATTTCAAAAAAACCAAAACGAAAAGGATAACCCCAACTCTTTTTATTTTGTATGAAATTTAGTTCATCTATTAAAGGTAATATAGAAATATCTTTAGATTCTAAAAAAGCAATATTGCGTCTGGATGGACAAAAATCTGTTGTTGTCTGAAATGAGTATACTTCATTGTCTATTACTTTGCCTATAGCTGTAAATTCTTGACATTTTTCAGGTTTCCCAAAGCTTTGTTTTCCTGAATAATAAATTATAAAATCACCTTTTTTCATTCTTTTTAGTGGTGCGGCTTTTCCATGGCAAGCTTGTGCTATACCTGCTTTTATACCAGTCTTTACATGGTCTTTTGAAGCTACACTTATCCAATATTTTGTGGCTTTGTTTGTCGTCATTATTGATATGTAGCCTTTAAATAATGAAACAAAGGTGTCGTTTTTCTTCTTAGAATAGTTTCCAAATCATTTAATTGCTGATCAGATTTACCATTAGCAATAGCTTGGCTAAATTTACTCAAAATTACAATAATTGAATTGGGTAAACCAAATTTAGTCATTAGATTTTTAAATTCAGTTGCTCCTGTATCTCCTGTTTTATTTTTCATAAGGAAGTTTATTTGGTTTCTAAAAAGGTGAGTTTGTAACCATCAATATCTTTTAAATGAAAGGCTCTCCCAAAAGGGGTTTCAATAATTGGCATTACTGTGGTTACGCCATTGGAAATCAATTTGTTTCTAAGTTGATCTACATTTTCGTTTACGGCAAACCATAGAGCAGTGCCTATACCTAATTCTTTGTCTTCTAAAGGTTCGAGAGGTGTTCTAATTGCAAAACTAGCCTGTCCTTGATTGTATTTAAAAACACAGGCTTGAGGATTAGAGTTGTCTATTTCAAAGCCCAGTTTTGTAGTGTAAAAGTCTTTTGAAGCTTCTAAATTTCTCACTTGTAGCGAGGCAAAAGTTAATTGTATCATTTTTTTTAAATTTTTGTTGTTACAAATATAGTATTCGCGACAACAAAAAACAATTGTTTTTTCTTTTTTAACTTTTTAGATTCTTTAAAAATAGCGTTTTAAGAGATTTTTAATTTCATTAAAATGTCGGTTTGTTTGTCATTACCGAGTATAAAAATATGTTTGTCAAAGGCAACCAATCCATTTTTTGTATAAAATTGTAGCGCCCTGTGATTTTTTTCCCAAACACCTAACCAAATATATTCAAGACGTTTTGTTTTTGCTATTTCAATAGCTTTTTCAAAAAGTATTTGACCCGCTTTTCTTCCATGAAATTCTTTGAGAACATAAATGCGCTCAATTTCTAGGGCATTATTATCTTTTATTTCTGTTTGTGATGGACCAAAGTTTAGTTTAAGATAACCAATTACTTTGTTGTCGAGTTCTGCAAAATAAAAAGCCGTGTTGTTGTCGTTTAATTCGGTTTTGATTTTTTCTATACCAAAGCTTTCATCTAAATAGTTTTTCATATTTTCTTCACTGTTTTCTAAAGCAAAGGTTTCTGTAAAAGTGAGTTTTCCAATTTCTTGTAAAGTTTTTACGTCTTGTTTTGTAATTTTTCTTATAGTAATATTCATTTCTTAATCTAGATTAAGTTGTAGTTTAATTTGAATTTACGAAATTTGTAGTTATCAAAAATGAAAATAATTAAATATTAACACTATGACAAAAAAGGGTTTATTTGCTTTAGTAGCAGCAGGTTTTATTTTAGTATCATGTGGAGACAAGAAATCTGAAACAACAACAACAGAAGAACAAGAAGTGGCTGCACCAACAGAAAATGTATTTGCAGTAGATACTACAGCTTCTGTAGTAAAATGGAAAGCGTTTCATAAAGGTGGTTTTGCTCCACGTTGGGGAACATTAAGTATTCAAACTGGTGAAATTTCAGTTTTAGGAGAAGTTGTGAATGCAGGAAGTTTTGTTATTGATATGCAATCATTAGCTGTAGATCCAGCTTCGGTTACTGAAGAAGGAAAAAAAGCTACTGATTTAGAAGGTCACTTAAAAAGTGCTGATTTCTTTGATGTAGAAAATAAAAAAACTGCTGATTTTAAAATTACAAAAGTGGAAGAATTAACTACTCCAGTTGCTGAAGGAGAAGGAGTAGCAGGAGCTAATAAAATGTTAAGCGGTAATTTAACTTTATTAGGAAATACTTTAAACGTTTCTTTCCCAGCTAAAATTGATGTAGTTGAAAATACAGTAACTATTCTTGCAGATTTTACTGTTAATCGTGCAGAATGGGGAATTAAATTTGGTACTACAGAAGCGGATCCAGCAGAATGGATGATTAGCAAAGACATTGAAATTAGTGTAGATATTAAAGCAACAAAATAAGTTTTTCTAAAGAAACAACTTTTTTCTTACTTAGAAAGGCATCAGTTATGATGCCTTTTTTATTAGAAATAAAAAGAAAGTTTATTTTTTCCAACCTACGCGTTTTTTCCACTCGTCGATTTCTTCTTTCCTTTTTTCAAAATCGAATGGAGGAAATTGGTTTTCTTTTTTAGCGTTTTGTCGTATGATTTCGGTTTGCTCTTCTAAGGTATTTAGTCCAATAGAGATTCTACGTTCGTTAACTTTGTCCCAATGATAAAATAAATTTGGACTTAGTTCTCCATTTTCATCCCAGTCAAATTGCGTACCGTATAGTTGTGGCCTGTCTTCAAAAACAGCAATTCGATCTATTAAATAAGCTAGATTGATTGGGCTTGCGTTGTTTTCGTTTACCGCAATTTCTAATAATTGGGCACACTTTTTCATAAACTTAGGTTGTTCAATAGCATGTTGAATAATTAACCAAGCCGCTTCATTAGCTTCTTTACCTACTTTGTCTACTGTAGGATATCCTATTTTTTCTATAATGACAGCTAATGCTTTTGCGTTTTTATTGTGTAATGCTTTCATGCTCTCATGATAGCCATCAAAAAGTTTTCCATTTTGAACTAGTTTTTCTCGCAGAGCGATATCGGCATTTTTAAGAGCAATTATTTTGGTACTCAAATTTTCATACAGCATAATCTATTCATTTTGGTTACATGTGAATGTTGTAGTGGTATTCTCTATGAATATATTTGAGGCATCAATAAAGTATAACAAATATACTTGATTTTGAGTAAGAAACATAAAGTAGCAAAACAAAAATTAGTAATAGAATAGGAATTATAATTTATGAGATTCGCAAAAGCTTCAATAGAATACGGAATGATTTTTTTATATCAGTTATTCATTAGTTAATTATTGAAGCTTTTGTAAAATTAGTTTAATAATTCAATCATTTTGCGTGCTACTCCAGAAGCAGAAGCTGGATTTTGACCCGTAACCAAATTGCCATCACAAACAACAAAAGGTTTGAAAGGAGTTGTGTTTTCAAAAATTGCACCCTGTTTTTTGAGTTCGTCTTCTAACATAAACGGAATAACATTGCCTAAAACATGCTTATCGATTTCTTCCTCAGTTTTTGTAAAAGCGTTGACTTTTTTGCCAGTTAATAAGTTACTACCATCAGATAAAGTCACATTTAATAAGGCACTTGGGCCGTGACAAACAGCTCCAATAATTTTATGTGTTTCATAACTGTTTTTTATCACTTCTTTTATTTTGGGATGATATAACATATCGGTCATAAGACCTAATCCGCCAGGAAAAAAAATAGCGTCGTAAGCTGTAATATCTATATTTTCAATGTGATGACTGCAATTTAACCTTTTAAAACCATTACTTTCCATAAAATTTTTACTAGATTTTCGGGTAGCATCATAGCCAACATAAGGTGGTTTTCCAGCAAGAATACTGGCAAAGTCTACAGTATAACCTTTATTGATAAATTCAAAATAAGGATCGGCAACCTCAGAAAATTCATAGCCTGCTTCCCGATTTTCGAATCCTGTTTTAGAGTTGCTAGTGAGTATAAATAAGATGTGTTTCATAATAAATTAGCTAAAAAATCCCGATATAAACCGGGATTTTATTTTAATATTAATAATGTGGTGACTTCATTTCTATGCTAGCTTCTGTAGTAATATCACCATTAAATATTTTAGTCATAAAACTAACACCAAAATTTTTTGCTTCAGATGGAAAAATATGCCATGCAAAATGTTGCGCTTTGTCTAAGTTTTCAAACTCATAAAAACCACCTACCGAATTAGAACCCACACCACTTAACCATGTTTTTCTGATTAAACCATCGATAGTAAGTAAGTTAGCATTAATTTCTTTCCATGGTACTTGATCAAAAGGGATAGAAAATTGCAACTCGGTGTAGACGAATACTTTTTTAATTTGTTGACTCATTTTTTTGTATTTATGTTGTAAGCTTCATTGCTAACAACAGGACAAAATTAGGACGCTACACATTCATAAAAGTTGTCATATGACCATGTTTTATAGTTTTGTTTTTAATTTACTAAGAGTAGAATTTGTCATGCCTAAATAGGAAGCTACAGCTTTGCTAGAAATACGTGAAAGTAATTTGGGCTCGTGTTCCATAACCCATTTAAGTTTATCGATACCTTCCATGCCTAAAAAGCTGTAAATACGCATTTGAGAGTGAATAAAAGCAAATTCAATAAATTGATGGTATATGTTAGCAAACGCATTTACATGAGTTACTAAATCATAAAAATGGGAGCGATTGATCGCTAATAATTCTGACGGTTCTAAAGAAACCAAGCAATCGCGAGAAGGTTTTTGGAGTATAAAACTAGTATTGGCTGAAATAATACTATCCTCTAATGCAAAGTAACCTGTAATTTCATTGCCTTTGTCGTCTATTTCATAAAGTCGAAGGCACCCTTTTTTTATAAAATAAAAATGATTACACACTTGACCAATGTTGCAAAGCATTTCGTTTCTAACTGTTGTAAGAGGTTTGAAGAAGGAGCAAATTTGCTCTAATTCATTTTCTGAAACAGTGGTTTTACTAAGAATATAGTTTTTAAGTTCGGTGTACATTTTTGTTTTTGTTACCAAAGATAGCTATTGATTGTAATCTAAAAATGGTCTTATGACAAAGATTCGTATGAAACTGTTTTTTTAAATCATTTTATAAATAACAAAGACTTAAGTGTATGGCTTAAGTCTTTGTAATATTGGTCTCCGAAAAGGACGGGGTTTTTAATGAATTGAAAATTAATTTTTAAGTAGTTTATATGTTTGCTTCTCTTTGTTTTTTGTAAGAGTAATTAAATATAAACCATTTGAAAAGTTAGAAATATCGAAATGATGTGTTCCTTTGATACTTTTTTGATTCAGTATAATTTTCCCCACCATGTCATAAATTACCACAGTTAATTCTTCATTAGTAGTAATGTTAAATTGACCTTGGGTTGGATTAGGATACACAGTAAAGTTTTGTAAAGAATATGTTTTATTACTTAGTACTTCACTTACTGATGCGTAAACATTATCAAATTCAAAATCGTTAACAGTTCCCACAATGGTTCCTGTTACATTGCTTCTTAAGACTAAAACTTCAGTAATTAATGCCAAACTAAATGAAGCTGATTCTGGAATGAAATCTGCAAAAGGAATAGACATAAAATGCCACTGATTATCATTGGTAAACCCATAACTATTTGAGGCAGGATCAATAAGAACCTTCGCTGTAATTCCATTTCCTCTCATTCTTAAGTAAAAAGGCGTTGGAGAGCTCGTTTTCAAAGATATATTATAATAGGAATAAGCCGATAAATCTATCGTTACATCACTGGTGTTACTGCTATTTCTTGGTAAAAAAATAGCATGAAAATAGGAACTGCTTCCATTATACGTTAATAAATAATTTTGAGTGCCTTCATAAGGGGCTGTTGTAGGTTCTGAAAGCGAAAAAGCTTGTCCGTTACTAAATCTAAGATGGGTTAAACCAGCACCTATTGAAGTATCTTCTGTATAGATAGCATACGTTTGGGCTTTTATAATTGCAGAAAGTAATAAAAATGCTAGTAAAGTAATTTTTTTCATAACTATAACTGATTAAATTATTAATTTCATAAAAGTATAGTGTATTTATTTTTGATTAGTCAATATTTGTACTTTATAAGGGGTGAGATTGTGTGTTTTTGGTAAAAAAACGAGAAAACCAAAACTGATTTTCTCGTTTAGAAATATAGGAACCTTAACAAAATTATTGTAACATGTAGGGAACGATATTGTAAGTAAAACTGGAACCTGTTGTGTTGACTAATCCAAACCAACCTCGATCATCCCAAACGCTATAAGACATAGATTGCCCCACTAGAGTTGTTGCCATTGATCTATAAAAATTCCTTACTAAATCGGTGTTTCTTTCTGCTTGATTTGCGCTTCTTCCTACTCCAAATTCACCATAATGAATAGGAACATTTAATTTCACCGATTGAATTCTTACGTTTTGAATTCCTGTTTCAAAAGTAGCCATTCCTGGAAAAGCTGCATTACTTCCTGTTTCTCCACAAAAAGTCCACGGACTGTAAGTATGTACCTGAATAGATACATAATCATCGGTTCCACCGCCAGGTAAACTCACTTTGTTAGGATATACTTCTTCTATATATAAAGCATTTCCTTGACCATTTGTGCCTACCATAACCACACGAGTTGTATTATTGCCTCCTGTAGCACGAATTGCATTATAGCCTACTTCGTTTACATGTCTAGTATACATTAAAGCGGTAGCGTCTGTAGGGTCTGGGAATGGTCCTGAACCATCTAATTCTCCTAAGTTTCCTTCTGGTTCATTGAGAACTTCAAAAATTAATTTTTTAGAATAATCTTTAAAATATGAAGCAATACCTGTCCAAAGGGTTTGAAATTTAGTATCATAAATTGCTGTTCCATCATAATTATCTTTTAACCAATTTTCATGATGCGCATTTAAAATGACATATAAATCTTGACTTAATGCATAGTCAATTACATTTACTAATTCTAAAAATCGTGGGTGATTAACATTGATATTTCCATTATCATCTGCTAAATGATCTCCATTAAATCGATCCATCCAAGTAACTGGAATTCTGATGTTTTTCATTCCTTGGCTCTTATACAAATCAATAATGGGTTGTATACTGGCTAAAGTAGTTGTGTTATTGCCGTTTTCGAAAGTGTTTCCTAAATTAAATCCATTTTCCATATTTAAAATTACATTTTTTGCTGAAAATGGGTCATTATTTACGGGATTGTTATTGTTTTCTCCGTTAACAAAAATAGGATTGTCCTCATGAGTGCAAGCAACTGAAAATAAAACAATTGCCAAACTTAAAATTTTTAATATTTGTATATTTTTCATCTTAATATTTGATTTAAATCATGAATTAATTGGTCTCTTTTAAAGTTTTGTTCTTGTAGTAGTTTTGTAAAACATAAAAAGCTTTTTTCTTTTTACCAGTTTCAGAAATAAGCCCTTTTCTATTCCAAAAGTTTTGATACACTGGGTTTTGACGTCTTGGAGATTTAAAATCGACTAGAATCCAAGGTGTCATACCTCTAAGCCCATCAATTTTTTCTAACATTTCTAATTGATTGATATAAAACAATTCTTGAAATTCTTCGCTCCACATAGTATCATTATCACCATGAAACCCAGCTAATGCACCAGCACCAAATTCTGAAATAACAACAGGTTTATTGAATTTTATATCAAATTTATATTTTGGTAATTCTTTTGGTTCAGACCAATACCAGCCACCATATTCATTAAAGCTAGCTAAATCTAATTTTTCTCCCAATGGATCTTCTACGGTTACATTATATCCATCTCTTTCTATTTCAAGAGCTGCAGCAACTAATCTTGTGTCATCTAAACTTCTTACTTTATCTACTAATTTGCCCATAAAAACATTACGTTCAGTATTTACAGGAGTTTCATTTCCAATTGACCAAATGGCAACACATGCTCTATTTTTATCTCTTTCTATAGCTACAAATAATTGACTTTCAGCATTTTTATAAGTTTCAGGATTAGACCAAGAAATTGTCCAGTAAACAGGTACTTCTGCCCAAACTAGTAATCCGATTTCATCAGCTAGTCTTAACATGGTTTCATTGTGTGTATAATGAGCTAAACGAACATAATTACAACCTAACTCTTTAACCCAATTTAGCATCATTCGCATATCTCCCTCTGATCTAAACCTTCCACCAACTAGTGGATTTTCGTCATGAATAGATATTCCTTTTAAAAAGATAGATTTGCCATTTAAGAATATATCTTTGTTAACCGTTTTGATAATTCTAAAGCCAATTTTTTCACTTATTTTATCAGTATTTGAGGTAACAATTACTTCGTATAGTTTGGGATTTTCTGGCGACCAATACTGTATTTTTTTTACGGGAATATTAATATTTACATAACCATTTTCATCTGTTGTAAAAGACGATTTGATTTTAAGTTCAGGAATTTCAATAATTACTTTTTCTTTTTTATCATTTCCTTTTATTTGAACAAACCCTTGAATTCTATCTTTATTATCTTTTCCAAGTTGAATTTTATAATCTTCAATATAAGAAGTTGGAGTAGAAACTAAAGCCACATCTCTAGTAATTCCTCCATAATTCCACCAATCCGTATTAATTGTAGGAACTTCATCTTTGTAGCGTGTATTATCTACCATAACGACCACAAAATTTTTTCCGTTGTTTAATTTTCCAGTAACGTCAAATTGAAATGGAGTAAAGCCACCTTTATGTGTGCCTAATTTCTTTCCATTTAAATATACATGTGCTTGATAATTTACGGCTGCGAAGTATAAAAAATAGTTTCTATCACTTTTAGGAGCAATTATAAAATCCTTTTTATACCACAAGGTTCCTTCGTAAAATAAAAGGCGTTCATCTTGCGAATTCCAGTCGCCAGGAACTTGTAAAGAAGGTTCAAAATCAAAATTATATTCAACTCTTTGTCTTTTATCAGTTGGATTTAAATTGTCATAAAATCCACCTTTACCTGATTTACTTTCATCAAAAGGTTTTTGTCTGTAATCTAAATAGCCCATTTGGTAAGGATCAATAATATATTTCCAAGGTCCGTTTAAACTTAAATGTTCTCTACTGAATACATTTTGTATGGTTTTTTGACTAAATCCATTGTTCTGAAAGAAGAGGAACGTTAGTAATACTAAAACTATATTTTTACT
Source organism: Flavobacterium sp. J27 (assembly GCF_004303025.1). Taxonomy (GTDB): domain Bacteria; phylum Bacteroidota; class Bacteroidia; order Flavobacteriales; family Flavobacteriaceae; genus Flavobacterium. The sequence goes on from NZ_PJQW01000011.1 coordinate 67,113, forward strand.
ATTTGTTGTAAACATAAATTTTGACATGTTGATTTTTAATAACCGATATTAAATTGTGAAGCGCTGCTACCCATTACATCTATTTGACTTTGTGGAATAGGACAATTAATAAAATGAGATTGCCATGGGGTAGTGCTATTTAATGCATCATTTGCTTCGGAAACAGAGTTGTCTCCATTTCTATAATACATGGTAATTCGATCTCCTAATATACCAAGACGTTTTAATAAGAACCAACGATTGTTTTCAAATGCTAATTCTCTTGCCGATTCTTCTAAATAGGTATCCAATGTCCATACGGTAAAATCGACAGTAGGAGATGGTGTGTTTTGATCTAAACCATAACCTCTTCTTCTTACCCTGTTTAGATATTCTAAAGCAATACCCTCTTCTCCTAGATTGTGATGCGCTTCTGAAGCTAAAAGTAATGTTTCTGCAAAGCGGTAATACATATAGTTTTTATAACTCTCATTTGTATTTGGTAATTTTGTTTCAAAATCGGCATATTTTTTCAAGCTCCAATGGAACCTTCTATAATTGTCTTCTGGTTGAGTTATAGGTTGACCAAAATTTGGGTGTTGCGGATTGTTTACTAAGTAAGAGGTATACTCTTCAGGCCAATAATAAGTAGTAAAACGTTTGTCATTTGCTTTATCATAAAGAGAATTTAAATAATTATTAGGAAAGAACCAACCTAACGATTGCCCTCCATAATTGAGATCGATAATAACTTCTCCACCAGCACTAACATCTGTACCTGATTGTTTTTCGTAAAGTCTTTGGTTAAAAACGCTACCTAGCCAAAATCCGCCACCACCAGCTAAATCATCACCATCACCTAAAGATTGATTTTTTTGGTATACAAATAATGCTTCACGATGATTTACATTAGGGCCAAAAACCTGACTTAGTTCAACTAAATCGTGCGTTTCATTGGTAACAATAGCATCAAATTGATTCGCTGCTTCTTGCCAATCTTCTCTCCACATAGCTGCTTTACCTCTTAAGTGTCTTGCCACTCCTTGACCATAACGACCTATTGGCACTTGCCAATCTAAGTTTTCTACAGCATAATCTAAATCGGCATTAATTACACCAAAGACTGCGTCTTCTGAAGCGGCTTCATAAAATACAGGGTCATTAATATTTTGTGGTGTAGTTGGAATAGTATCTAATAAAATGGTTCCATACATTCTGATTAAATCTAGATATAATTCCCCTCGAATAACTCTTGCTTGTGCTACTAATTTTTTCTTTGCATTTTCATCCATATCAACAGATCTAGCACTAGTGATTATTGCTGAGGCTCTGTCGATTATTCGATACGCATTTGTCCATTTATCTCGTGGAAAGCTAGCAGGAGTATGCACATTGGCTCCATAGGGTGTAAACCAAGTTCTATGCAAACCTAAATCTGTTGCCGCTAAGAAAAATACATTAGCTTGCAGATTGCTATTATCGCCAGAAGGGGCGTTATATTGACGCATTCTATTATATAAAGCATTTACACCTACTTCTAAACCTTCGGGTGAATTGTAGATAAAGTCTACAGAAACCTCATCTAATATTTCTTCTTCTAGAAATGATTCACATGATATAAATAAAAATGCAAAGACAACTAGATAAATATATTTTACTTTTCTCATATTTTTAAAATTTTAAATTTTATATCATTTTTAGAATCCTAGTTTTAAACCAGTAACCACAGTAACTGGTTCAGGATATTCACTTGGATTTTTTTCAGGACTAAACGATTGAAAATCTGTTATTGTAATTAAATTACTTCCTGTTACATACAATCTCAAGTTAGATAATCCCATTTTTTCAATCAAACTTTTAGAGAAAGAATATCCCATTGTTATATTTTGTAATCTCACATAAGAAGCATCTTGTAATCCTAAGTTGTAAATATTGCTAGGATCGTTTCCTTCTCTTGGTCTTGGGAAATTCCCTCCAGGATTTTCAGGTGTCCAATAGTTTTGTTTGATACCATTTTTTATTCCTCTTAAAGAACCTCCTTCAGTATAACCGTATAAAAATGGGTTATTTTTGATCACACCTTGAACAGTATAAAAGTCTGCCGACATATCAAAACCTTTATACTCTACACCTAAAGAAACGGTTCCATACCAATCTGGAGCTTGTGAAGTAATTACCCGATCTTTATCATTGATAACCCCATCACCATTTACGTCTCTTAATTTTATATCGCCAGGAACAGCAAGTGGTTGTGCAGAGTTTACAATATCTTCCCCTTCTTGAAAAATGCCAATGGGTTGGTATTGATAATATACACCTATTGGTTGACCAATGAACCATCTATTAGCGATATCATCATCTTCAATTCCATCTCCATCTGCATCTTTACCATATAAACTAATAATTTTGTTGTTGTTTTTAGTAAATGATAAACCAAGTCTTAGTTTGAAGTCATCTTTTCTTATAATATCTGTGTTAACTGTCACTTCAATACCCCTGTTTTCAATTTCACCAATATTACTTAATCTATTACTGTAACCAGAAGTTAAATCTAATTGTTCGTATACCAATAAATCTTTTGTTCTCGTAATGTAATATTCTACAGTAGAAGTAATTCTGTCATTAAAAAATCCAAAATCGACAGCACTATTAAAAGTAGTTGAGGTTTCCCATTTTAAATCAGGATTAGGCAGCGTTGGACCAGGAACATAACCAGAAACTTGTACACCATCAATAACATAATTATTTTGATTTGCAGTACTTTGACTTTGTCCTGGATTAATCGCTTCATTTCCTACGCTTCCATAACTAAATCTTAGTTTTAAATTATTTACTTGAGTTAGTTTCTCCATAAATTTTTCTTTATGGATGTTCCAACCAATATTTGCAGAAGGGAAAAAGGCCCATTTGTTATTTCTACCAAAAACAGTAGATCCATCGGCTCTTCCTGCAACTGTAAAATAATATTTATTATCATAATCATACTCAAATCTTCCTACAGCAGACACAATACCTCTTTTGTAAGCTGAAATTGTAGGCGTATTTAACAAGGCACCTTCTAAACCATTAATCCCAAGAATATCATTTGGAATTCTATCAGAACTGTTTTGAAAATTATTTGATTGTGTTTCCGATATACTTTGTACTCCTGTAAAAGTAAAATGGTTTGATTCTTTTAAGTTAAAATTATAGGTTATGATGTTTTCAATTTGCCATTCTACTAAATCTTGAAATTGAATGCTACCACTTCCTTGTCCGTTATTAGCAATACCTGCTAATGAATTGGTTGTATTGTATGATTTTCTTTTATAATTCCAAGATCTTCTACTAGTATTTAATCTATATTTAAAACCTTTAAAAGGAGTAATATCTAAAAACACATTTAAGATGTCATTGCGTTGGTCTATTCTA
>NZ_PJQW01000011.1:70512-163302 GCF_004303025.1 Flavobacterium sp. J27
TGTTGTTTCATTGATATCTATTAAAGGGTTTTTGTTTTCTTCAAATCCTCCAGGTAACCAACGGAGCGACCCGTCATCATTATAGACTTTTCCGAGAGGCGCTGTAGTAATGGAATTAAGAATAATACCACTATTATTTGGGTTATTATTTTGTGAAAATTGAAAAGAAGTATTAAAACCAATTTTCAACCAATCGTTTATTTTTTGATCGGCATTTAGTCTCAAACCGACTTTGTCATAATCTGAATTTTTGATAACACCTTTTGTGTTAATATAATTGATACTACTAAAGATGCTAAATTTATCATTACCAGAACTAATATTTAAAGCATGATTTTGCGTCTCTCCCGTTCTTAAAATTAAATCTTCCCAATCTATATAATTACCTGTTTGAATACTTTCTAATTCTAATGCTGAGAATATTTCGCTATCTGGTCTGTAAATTCCTCCATTATTAGTTCTAAAAGCTTCTCTTTTTAATTGAGCAAATTCTTCTCCGCTATAGATGTCAAAATTTCGATTAATAAATTGAATTCCAGAAAAACCGTTATAGGATACATTGGTCTTGCCTTCTTTACCTCTTTTTGTTGTAATTAAGATAACACCATTTGACGCTCTTGCACCATAAATAGATTGAGCAGCAGCATCTTTTAATACTTCTAAAGATTCGATATCGTTTGCATTAATATCGTTAATACTCCCTATTCTTACACCATCGGCTATAACAATAGGATCGTTTCCTCCATTAATAGAGCGTTGTCCTCTAATACGAATGGTTGAAGAACCACCTGGTGCACCACTTGCTAAAGTGACTTGAACTCCAGCCGCTTTACCTCTTAGCATTTCTCCTACATCAGAAGTGGCTACTTTTGTTAAATCTTCTGATTTTACTCTAACTACAGAACTTATAATGTCGCTTTTCTTTTTTACACCATAACCTACTACAATTACTTCATCTAATTCAACATCAGAAGCTAATGTAGCATTAATTGTAATTTGATTTCCAACTAATATTCTAGTATTCTTCATTCCTACATAAGAGAAGATAAGAAATTGTTCAGAAGTAGCTTCGATGGAATAGTTACCATCAAAATCTGTTGTTGTTCCTACAGTGGTGCCTTCTACGAAAACATTAGCTCCGAGTAAAGGTATTCCTGTGTCATCAAAAACAGTTCCTGTTATTTTTTTCTGCTGTGCATATACATTTGTAAAAAAAATGCTTAATGCGAAAATACAGACTAGTCTTATTTTAGTATTAAACCATTGAAAAGTATTTTTTTTCATATCTATTTTCATATTCGTAAAATAAATTAGTTAATTTAATATCATTTTGATAATACAAATATGATTTTAATATAACAAAACGAGGGATGAATATATTCGTTTATAGGGGTAAGAATGTGTTAGTCTTCGCAAACGTTTGAAATTTAGTAATTTATAAAACTAATTGAAGTCTTAATGTATACAAAAAAACATAAAAAAGGTATTTTTAAAACGTAAAATCACTATTCTTGTTCTGTTATATTTTGAGAATTTTTATAAACAGTAGGAGATACTTTATACATTTTCTTAAATTCTTTACTAAAGTGTTTTCGATCGTTAAAGCCTACTAAGAAGGCTACTTCAGAAATTGGATATGTTGTATTTAAAATGATATCTGAAGCTTTTTTCAAACGTAAATGTTTAATTAAACTAGCTACAGAATGATTGGTAAGAGTACTTACTTTTTTATATAAAATTGTTCTACTCATTCCTATTTCAGTTACTAACATATTAACATCAAAGTCTGGATTTTCAAGATTTTCCTCAATGATTTTCATTAATTTTTTAATAAAAATTTCTTCTGGAGTAGTTAACTTGTCTAAGTTAGAATCTACAATAAAATTCCCACTGTATTTTAGTTTTAATATTTCTTTTGCAGATAATAAATTAAGAATGGTTAGTTTTAAAACTTTGGTACTAAAAGGTTTTGAAATGTAAGCATCGGCACCGATAGATAATCCTTCAATTTTGTTGTCTGTTGAAGCTTTTGCAGTTAATAAAATTACAGGTATATGATTTGTAGTTTCATTAGTTTTAATGTGTTTACATAATTCTAAACCGTCCATTTCTGGCATCATAATATCGCTAATAATAATGTCTGGAATTTCTTTTTCCATGTAAAGTAGTGCTTCTTTGCCATTTGAAAAATCTAAAACATTATACTCTTCATTTAGTATATTGATTATAAAATGTCTTACTTCATCATTGTCTTCAACAATTAAAACAGACTTCTTGTTGGCATCAAATTCTTTATTTAAATCTTCTTCAATTGTTGTTTCAGAATTAATTGAAGGAATGTTTTCAGCATCAATTACTGTTTTTCTCTCTGTTGTGTCATTGTCAAAAATCTCATCATTGGTTAAATGTTTGTCTCCTAATTGTAACGCTATTTGAAAGACGGTGTTTGCCCAACTTTCTTTTTCTTCTGGAATTGTAATTTCTCCTTTATGAAGTTCTACAATACTTTTTGATAGTGCTAATCCTACGCCACTTCCCATATTGTGAACACCTCGATCATCTACCTGAAAAAAACGATTGAAAATATTTCCTTTACTATTTTCAGGAATTCCTATGCCGTTATCTTTAATTTTTATAAATACTTTGTTTTCTAGTGTGTTACCTTGTTCAACCGCGAATACTATTTTGCCGTTTTTTTTAGTGAATTTAAAAGCATTAGAAAGGAGATTAAAAATCACTTTTTCCATTTGATTTTTGTCGAAATAAACAGGAATAGTGTTAGAGTTTAGAACAAATTTATATTCAATGTTTTTTTCAATAGCAAGTTCTTTGAAGGATTCATAAATTTCAAAACAGAAAGAAACAATGTCTTGTTTTTCACAATAAATTTTCATGTGACCTTTTTCTGCTTTTCTAAAATCTAATAATTCATTTACTAATTTTAATAAACGTTCTGAGTTGGATTGAATTGTTTTTAGTTTACTTTCTGTTTTGGCGTCATTTTGAATGAGTGTTAGTAATTCTTCAACAGGTCCTTTTATTAAAGTTAAAGGAGTTCTTATTTCATGAGAAATATTGGTAAAGAAATTAAGTTGCATATTTAAAATTTCTTGCTTTCTTTCATTTTCAACATGCTCTAAAAACATTTCTCTTCTTAATTTAATTCGATATCGGACAAAACGATATACTAAATAATTTCCTAATAAGAATAAAAGAGCGTATATAGTATAAGCCCACCAAGTTTTCCACCAAGGAGGCAGTATGGTAATTTTTAAAGTTTTAATTTTAGAATTCCATCCACCATCTTCATTCGTAGCTTTTATAGATAACAAATATGTTCCAGGATTTAGGTTTGATAAATTAATTCTATTTTGTGTTCCTGTTAAATGCCATTGGTCTTTATTTAATGATCCATCTAATTTATAAGCGTATTTACTTTTTTTAGGATTTACAAAATTTAAACTACTAAATTCTAACCCGATATAACCTTGATCATAATTAATTGTAATTTGAGATGTTTCTGAAATAGGTTTGCTTAAAATGGAACTTTTTTGTCCTGATTCTATGATTTCATTATTAACAATAAGTTTTGTAAATACTATTTCAGAATTATTCAATGCTTTAAACAACGTTTTAGGATTAAAAAACAACAACCCTTTTGAGGAACCAAAAGCTAACTTTTTATCATTAATTTTTATACTCGAATTGTATGAAAATTGCTTTACCGAAACCCCGTCGTTTGAAGAATAGCGAGTGATTTCAAAATCTGACTTTTTTAACTCGCTAGAATTACTTTTTACTTTTATTTTAAATAAAAAATCTTCAGCACTTACCCAAAGGTTTCCATCAGCATCTTCTGTGATGCTTTTAATAGTGGCATCGGTTAACCCTTTTGCTTTATTTAATGTAAAAAAGGTTTCAGTTGCTTCATTTAAATAATATAAACCATCATAATCGGCACCAATCCATAATCTATTTTTAGAATCGGTAAACATAACTGTTAGACTATTATTATCTATTGATTTTTTAGTATTTGATCTGAATAATTTGGTAATCTTTTTTTGCTTTTTATCGAAATAGTTTAACCCGTTTTGTGTGGTAATCCAGATACCATCGTTACGATTTTCCAAATCCATAATAAAATTATCAGAAATTGAATGCTCGGAATCGTCATTTGTATAATTTTCTACAATACTGTTTTTGGTTATTTTTTTTAATCCATTTCCATTTGTGCCTACCCAAATGTCGCCATTATCTACAATTAAGGAAGTAATTGGTCTTTCATCTTGAATAGTATTATCTGGACTTAGAGAAATTTGTGTAAAACGTTTCGTTTGTTTATTAAATCGAAATAAACCATTAAATGTACCACATAAGAGATTGTTGTTATCTTCGTTAACTAAAGCGGTAATTAAATTTTTAGTCTTTTTGTCATCATTATCATCGATTCTGTAAAATAAAGAAACTTTGTTTTTAAAATCGAGATAGTTTATTCCACCACCATAGGTTCCAATCCATAAAACATCATTGTTTTCTTGTACAATTGCATTTACAATAGAATTATTTAAACCAAAATTAGGACTTAACGTTTCACCTATTTTAGTAAAATTAGTATTTGCTTTATTATAAAAATTAATGCCACCTGCAGTAGTTCCTGTCCAAATGCAACCATTTCTATCTTTTAGAAAACAATTTAAATCATTATCGCTTAAACTTAAATTGTTTAACGGATTGTGTTTATGTCTGGTAAATATTTTTTGGGTAGTATCAAAAACACTTAATCCATCTTTTGTGGCAAACCAAATTGAGTGATCATTCAACTCAACAATATCGTTAATCCAATTAGAAGAAATAGAATTAGAATCATCGGAATGATTTTTATACTGTGTTAATGAATCCTTTTTTTTAGAATATAAGAAAGCGCCCATTGTTTCAGATGCAAACCAGAAATCACCAGCATCTGTTTTTAATGTTTTCCAGATTTTAGCCTTTAAAAATTCTGGATTATCTGTAAAAGCTTTTGGTAAATTGTTACTTTCTAGTGTTATTGGGTCAAAGCATTTTATCCCTTTTGATGTGCCTACTAAAATACCTAAATCTTTATCATAAAATAACGAAAGAACTCTACTTTTATTTAATTCAAAATTAACATCACCATTGATACTTTCTAATTTGGTTGTTTCTTTATTTAATTTTTTTACACCTCCAAAAGTTCCTACCCAAACGTTTTTCTTTTCATCTTCAACAAATGAAGTAATATAATTTTTACCTCCTTTATCATTCGTAATATCAATGGCTAAAAAGTTATTTGAATTTTTATTGAAGCAATTCACTCCATGATTGGTTCCAATCCAAAGATTCTCCTCACTGTCTTCAAAAATAACATTGATGTGATTGTTACTGATGCTTCCTATAACTTCTTTATCTCTGATATATCGATTAAAACTATACCCGTCATATCGAAATAATCCATTTTCGGTTCCAATCCAAATAAAACCTTTCTTACTCTGAATCATGCTTGAAATCATGCTAGGTGAAAAGTCTTCGTCATAATTAATTTGGTCAAAATATAATGTAGATTCTTGAGCTGAACTATTTAGAAAGTTCATAAAAAAGATAAAAAGAATAATTATATTTTTCTTGAAATGAATCATAATGAACTATTATTTGAATTGAGAAATATATTAAAAGTAATAAAGTAAAATGTAATTTACCATTTTGATTGAATGATATTTACTTAGTTTTAATAGATTCTATAATTTGAATAACATTTTTTACTTCATCTGTTAATGAGTTAAAATTCCGATTATCAATAATTTCTTTGGAGATTAATTTGGAACCCATTCCTACACAAGTAACTCCAGCATCAAACCATTCTTGTATGTTTTTTTTGATAGGAAGCACACCTCCTGTTGGCATAATAGATGTCCAAGGTTGTGGTCCTTTTATGCTTTTAACGAAAGCAGAACCATAGGATTCTCCAGGAAATAATTTAATGATTTCGCAACCCATTTCTTCCGCTTGAGCAATCTCTGTAAGCGTGGCACAACCAGGAAGCCATAGAACTTTTCTACGATTACAAACAATGGCAATATCTTCTCGAAAAACGGGTGTTACAATAAAATTAGCACCTAATTGCATGTATACAGAAGCTGAAGCTGCATCAGTAATAGAACCTACTCCTAAAATTAACTCTGGTAATTCAACTCTTGCATATTTAACTAAAGAAGCAAACACTTCATGAGCAAAATCACCACGAGACGTAAACTCAATTACTTTGGCTCCACCTTCATAGCAAGCTCGAATTATATTTTTACTTACCTCAATATCATGATGATAAAACAAAGGGACAAGTCCCGTTTCATTCATCTTGGTAACTACTTGAATTCTTGTAAATTGCCCCATTTTCTATCTAATTTAACTATTTAGCGATTAACTTTTCCAGAAAGATTGCCATTTAGTGCATTTTGTACTTCTTCTAAACTAATCCAATTTGTATCTCCTTTTATGGTATGTTTTAAAATGCAAGAAATTGTAGCAAAATCAATAATTTGTTGTTTGATAAATGATTCGTTCAACAAACCAAATAATAAACCTGCCATAAAAGCATCGCCAGTTCCTATTCTATCTAAAACAGGAGTTACATCTTTTAATGGTGTAACATAAACTTGATTTCCGTCGTATAAAACACCACCAATTTGTTGGTAATCATGATTTATAGAATAGCGAAGGGTAGTGCTCATATATTCTAAAGTAGGACATAGCTTAAAAATAGTATCATATTGTTTGTTTAAACCATCTATTTCTTGATAATTAGGGTTTATTTTTTCTTGTCCCAACATAAAAAGTGCTGTATCAATATCTCCTAAAATAACATGACAATAACTTAGTAATTTAGGCATTATTTCAAAAGGTTCTCGACCATATTTCCATAGTTTTGCTCTATAATTTAAATCACAACTAATTTTTACACCTGCTTTTTGAGCAAATTGTAAGGCTTCTAAACAAACATCAGCAGTACTTTTAGAAAGCGCAGGTGTAATTCCGCTCCAATGAAAAATACTAACGTTTTTAAAAATTTCTTCCCAATTGATTTCGTTAGTTTTGATGTTAGTCATCGCACTATTTGAACGATCATAAATTACATTACTGGATCTTAAACTAGAACCTTCTTCCAAAAAATAAATACCTAATCTATCATCAGAAAAAGTAATATGTTTTGTTTCAATTGAATGCTTCTTTAGTTCCTTTAAAGCACTTTTACCCAAATCGTTATTGGATAAAATAGTAACCATTTCCGTTTCAATTCCAAAATTAGCTAACGAAACCGCTACATTAAATTCGCTTCCTCCAAAAGATAGGTTAAAAGTATTCGTTTGAGAAAAACGCAATTTATTTTCAGTTGAAAGACGCATTAAAATTTCTCCAAAAGTGATTACTTTACGCATTTCTCTTCAGGTTTTTAAATTAAACTAAGCTTTTAGAAACTCCTAATTCTAGCCCTCTTATTTCGGCTAGTCCTCTTAGTCTTCCAATAGCCGAATATCCAGGATTTGTTTTCTTGTTTAAATCGTCAAGCATTTGATGGCCGTGATCTGGTCGCATTGGAATTAAAGCATCTTTTCTTCCTTCCAGTTTTCTTCTTCTTTCTTCCAAAATAACTTCTTTCACAACATTGAACATATCAACATCTCCTTCCAAATGGTTAGCTTCGAAGAAATTTCCTTTCTCATCTCGTTTTGTACTTCTTAAATGTAAGAAATGCACACGATTTGCAAATCTTTTAAAAATTTGTACCAAATTATTGTCTTCTCTTACACCTAATGAACCAGTACAAAAGGTAATCCCATTAGAAATATGAGGTACTTGTGAAAACAAATAAGCATAATCTTCTTCTGTACTAACCACTCTTGGTAAGCCTAAGATAGGATAAGGAGGGTCGTCTGGATGAATGCACATTAAAACGTTATGTTCGGCAGCAGTAGGTATAATTTCTTTTAAGAATTCTACTAAATTATCTCTTAATTTTGAAGCATCAATAGTGGCATAGGTATCTAGAATAGATTGAAATTGTTCTAAAGTATAGCCTTCTTCTGCACCAGGTAAACCAGCAATAATATTTTTAATTAATTGCTTTTTTTCCGCTTCGGTAAGTTGGTCAAAATAAACTTTTGCCTCTTCTTTTTGTGCTGTCGAATACTCATTTACTGCACTAGATCTTTTCAATAAATACAATTCAAATGCGGCAAAAGCGGTAACATCAAATCGAAGGGCTTCAGAACCGTCTTCTACAACATAATTTAAATCAGTTCTAGTCCAATCTAAGACAGGCATAAAGTTGTAACAAACAATATGAACACCACATTTTGCTAAATTTTCGATACTCTTTTTATAATTTTCGATATAAACTTGAAAATCTCCTGAACGGGTTTTTATATTTTCATGTACAGGTATACTTTCTACGACACTCCAAGTTAAACCTGCTTTTTCAATGATTTTTTTTCTTTCTGTAATTTCTTCAACGGTCCAAATTGTTCCGTTGGGAATATGATGTAAAGCAGAAACTATTCCTGTTGCACCAGCTTGCTTAATATCTGATAATGTTACAGAATCTTTTGGTCCGTACCAACGCCAAGTTTGTTCCATTTTTATTCTTTTTAATTATACACCACTAAAAGCACTAAATCCACCATCAATAGGAATAACAATACCCGTTACAAAAGAAGATGTTTCATCACATAGATAAAGGGTTGTACTGATTAAATCTTCAGGTTCTCCAAATCTTCCCAGAGGTGTTTGTCCTATAATTGTTTTTCCTCTTTCGGTTAAATTACCGTTTTCAATAGTCAATAAGGAGCGATTTTGATCTGTTAAGAAAAAACCTGGAGCAATGGCATTCACTCTAATTCCAACTTTAGAAAAATAAACAGCGAGCCATTGGGTGAAATTTGAAACAGCAGCTTTAGCTCCACTATAAGCTGGAATTTTAGTTAATGGAGTGAAAGCATTCATAGAAGAAATGTTTAAAACACTACATCCTTTTTTACCTATCATATCTTTTGAAAAAACTTGAGTAGGAAGTAAAGTGCCTATAAAATTTAAATCAAAAACAAATTTGATGCCTTCTGTGTCTAAATCAAAAAAAGTTTTAAATCCATCGGTTTCATTTTTTAAGTCATCTTCTAAGAAAAAAGGATTAGATGTTGTTCCTAAAGGATGATTTCCACCTGCTCCATTAATTAAAATATCGCAACTTCCTATTTTTTGATGTATTATTTCTTTTGCCTTTTCCAATGATTCTTTTTGTAAAACATTTGCCACAACTCCAATTGCACTTCCACCTTCAGAATTAATTTCTGCAGCTATCTTTGTAATAACATCTAATTTTAAATCAAGTAATGCAATTTTAAACCCTTGTTTTGCTAAAGCTTTTGCAAGTGTACTGCACAATACACCTCCTGCACCTGTAATTACAACTACCTTACTCATTCTGTATTTTTATTTTCTTAAATTATTACAAAAATAGCTTTAGCTCTTGGAAAGCATTGTATTAAAAATGTTTTTTTAGGGGTAAAGATGTACATTGTTACCTTTAAAATAAATATTAATTTATAAATAGTATTAAGCTTAAATCTAACTTCTATAGATTAAATGATTGTTATCATCAAGTTTTAAAATTTTAAAAATTGATTTATTTTTTTCTCTCTTTTATGAATAAGATAAAATGATATTGGTATTTTTATTAATCTGGTAATTGAACAAGTGTTTTTTTGTGGTATTTAGAAGAAGTGTACATTTTTTCCCCTAAACAAAAATAATTAAACCCCATTATATTATTAATTATTTCAAATTTTGCTAAAATGAAATTTTGAATTTAAAACTAAAACGATTAAGTATGAATTTAAAACATATTCACCTTTTAAAAAAAGAGTACATTATTCTATTTTTTATACTTTTTATTTTTTCATGTGAAAAAGAAGAAGATAGGACAGTAACATTATATGCTAAAGGAAACACAGAAGCACAAGTGTCAAGTACAAATATAGATTTTGGTGAAACGATTAATTTTACCAGTACTTCTTTTAAAGCATTAACCATTAATTGGACTTTTGAGGGCGGTTCACCCACTACTTCTATAAATCCGAATATTGCTGTAACTTACAATACTCCAGGAACATTTGAAGCTAAACTTGTAGTAAAATATATAGATAATACCATTGAAACCAAACAGTTTACTATAGTTGTAAATGGAATTGATCCACCATTACCTTTTAGCGGAATTCCAGTAGATGTAGAAGGTACTTTTGAAGCTGAAAATTATGATTTGGGCGGTGAAGGAATAGGTTATCATGATACTGAAATGGAAAACCTTGCTGTAACTAATGGAAGCCCTACTTACAGAAGTGATGATGGAATGGATATTGAAGTAGGTAGTACTGTAACGAACATTAGCTATACCAATGATGGTGAATGGGCAAACTACACTGTTAATGTAACTAATTCAGGAACCTATGATTTTGAATTCATTGTTGCTTCTGGGGATCCTTCAGGAGGGAAATCGATTAAACTTCAACTGTTAAATCCAGATACTGGTGTTCCTACAGATTTAGGTCAAACGGGCGATTTTCCAAATACAGGAGGTTCATCTGTTTATGTGAGTAAAATGGTTACTGGTATTTCTTTAAATGAAGGAATCAATACTTTAAGATTATATTTTACTGGGGCTAATACTAATCTAGATAAAGTAAATGTAATTGCAAGTCTTCCTCCAGCTCCAATTGACGGTTTAGGTATTTATACTGAACGTGATATTACTAACAGTAATCCTGGAATTGTACCACCAGTTAATAATGGTAATATGTCGATTACTACAGTAACTAATAATCCAAATCATGGTAATAGTTCATTGTTTTATCATTATGATCCTACAGGAAATGGAAACCCTCAAAGTGGCTTTGGACTATCACATATGGATTTAACAGTAGCTCCATATAATGCAAGTGCTTATAATTATTTACATATTGCTGTTAGATCAAATACTGCAAAAAATGTTAGAATTCGTTTTAATACGAGTTCTGGAAATTATTGGATAACACTTAAGCCTTCAGCTCCTACTTATGGAATGCTTTGGGATGGAGCTTGGCATGAATTAGTTATTCCTTTATCAGATATGTTAGCAAACGGAAATGGTGCTGGACTTTCTACTGTTGCAGGAGCAATCTCTACTTTAAGGCAATTTACTATAAGAACAGATGATAGCGATTATACAACCAATCCTAACTCATTTGACTATTATATAGATGACATTTATTTAACAACAAACTAAATCTCTTTATAATCAGAAACCGTGAACAATAGCTTCACGGTTTTTTTAAATAAAAATTACCCCAAAGCATTTATTAAAATGAAAAACAAAAACACATTCATTGCATTGCTATTTCTTGTTCAATTTTCAACTTTAAAAGCACAAAAAAAACTTCATTTAGATAGTAAACGACCTATTGAAGAGCGTATTGACTTATTAATGAAAGAAATGACATTAGAAGAAAAAATTGGTCAAATGAATCAATACAATGGTTTTTGGGATGTTACTGGTCCTGCACCAAAAGGAGGTTCTTCAAAATTAAAATACGAACATCTTCGTAAAGGTTGGGTTGGATCATTATTAAATGTACGCGGTGTAAAACAAGTCAAAGCGGTTCAAAAAATAGCCGTAGAAGAAACTAGACTTGGTATTCCTTTAATTATAGGTTTTGATGTTATTCATGGTTATAAAACCATCAGTCCTATTCCATTAGCTGAAGCAGCTAGTTGGGATTTAGAAGCGATTCAAAAATCTGCCGCAATTGCCGCTGATGAAGCCTCAGCATCTGGAATTAATTGGACTTTTGCCCCTAATGTTGATATTACAAGAGATGCTCGTTGGGGAAGAGTCATGGAAGGAGCAGGTGAAGACCCTTTTTTAGGAAGTAAAATTGCTATCGCCAGAATAAGGGGGTTTCAAGGAAACAATTTATCTGCAAATAATACTATTGTCGCTTGTGCAAAGCATTTTGCTGCGTATGGTTTTGTTGAATCTGGAAGAGAGTACAATACAGCAGATATTAGTAATGCTACACTTTACAATACAGTTTTACCGCCATTTAAAGCAGCGAAAGAAGTAGGTGTAAAAACATTCATGAACGCTTTTAATTTACTAAATGGAATTCCTGCAACTGGAAATTCATTTTTACAAAGAGATATCCTTAAAAACAATTGGAAATTTAACGGATTTGTAGTTTCAGATTGGGCTTCTATTCGAGAAATGATTGCTCATGGCTTTGCAAAAGATGCTAACGAAGCAGCAGAAAAAGCTGTTTTAGCAGGTTCAGATATGGATATGGAGTCTTACATATATGTAAATGAACTAGTAAAATTAGTAAACGAAAATAAAGTTGATATGGCATTAATTGATGATGCTGTAAAAAGAATTCTTCGCGTAAAATTTGAATTGGGATTATTTGATAATCCTTATCAATATTGTGATGAAAACCGTGAAAAAAAAGTAATTAATAGTAAAGCTAATCATGATGGTGTTCTAGAAATGGCTAAAAAATCGATTGTTTTACTAAAGAATGAAAACAACTTACTTCCTCTAAAAAAATCGGGGCAAAAAATTGCATTAATTGGTCCTTTAGCAAATGATAAAAACAGCCCGTTAGGAAGTTGGAGAATTGCATCTGATGATAATACTGCTATTTCTGTTTTAGAAGGTATGGAACAATATAAAGGAAACCAATTAGTTTTCGAAAAAGGAACTGATCTCACAATTGGTGCAACAACTTTTACCAAAGAATTAACTTTCAATACAACTGATAGTAGTGGTTTTGAATCTGCAAAAAAAATAGCTTCAAATGCCGATGTGGTTATAATGGTTTTAGGCGAACATGGGTTTCAAAGTGGTGAAGGAAGAAGTCGAACTAGTCTTGATTTACCAGGAAATCAACAAGAGTTATTAGAAGAAATTTATAAAGTCAATAAAAATATAGTTTTGGTTTTGAACAACGGACGACCATTGGCTCTTCCATGGGCAAGTGAAAATATTCCAGCTATTGTGGAAGCTTGGCAATTGGGATCACAATCAGGGAATGCTATTGCTCAAGTCTTATATGGCGATTATAATCCGAGTGGTAAATTACCAATTTCATTCCCAAGAAACGTAGGTCAAGTGCCTATTTATTACAATAATTATAACACAGGAAGACCTGTAGATTCTGATAATAATGTTTTTTGGTCACACTATTCAGATGTTAAAAAAACACCATTGTATGTTTTTGGTTATGGGCTAAGTTATACTCATTTTGAATACAGCAATCTTCAAATAAATAAGACTTCTTTTTTTAAAAATGAACCCATAAAAGTAAGTGTTTCAATTACCAATACTGGAAAATATACAGGTAAAGAAGTAGTACAACTATATATTAGAGATGTTAGTGGTAGTTTGACTAGACCCGTAAAAGAATTAAAAGGATTTGAATTGATTGAATTAAAAAAAGGAGAAACAAAGATTATTCATTTTACTTTAACCGATAAAGAATTAGGCTTTTATGATAATAATGGTGACTACTTGTTAGAATCTGGAACGTTTAAAGTATTTGTTGGTACTAATTCTAATGACGTTTTAGAAAAAGAATTTGAATTGCAATAAAAGAATTACTGTTTTTTTTGTTTGGGTTAGTTTTTAAAAAAAGCTGTCTAATTTTTAGATGGCTTTTTTAGTCTAATTTAACTAATAGTTCAAAAAGAAAGACAAATTTGCCCTTTAATAAGCATATTTAAAACCTTTCTATTAAGGTAAAATCTCAACCTTTGAAATTGAAATTGTATTCAAAATAAATAACGAAAATCATGAAAAAGAAATTCATTTTTTCAATTAAAAAGGGCATTACTACTATTTTTTTATTCGGATTTTTTAGTAGTACTCTTTTAAACGCTCAAAATAATATTGATGAAAATTATTCTCCCGCTTTAAATGATACCGATTATCATCAAGTAATGGCTAGAAAAAATGCAGAAGATACCATTTGGAAAACATATATAGCAAAAACTATTGATAAACTTCCCGATTTCAATTATTCGAAAGATCCAAAAACGAACAAATATGGTTCATGGAAAACCTTTAAATCAAAACCAACAGGTTTTTTTAGAACTGAAAAAATAGATAATCGTTGGTGGATTATTGATCCAGAAGGAAATCCGTTTATTCATAAAGGTGTTGCTGTATTAAGTCCTGGTACATCTGAAAATCAACAAAAAGTATTTGCTTCAAAATACCAAAACAGAAAGAATTGGATTACAAAAGAAACTACTTTTTTTAAAGAAAATGGTTTTAACGGTGCTGGTGCTTGGTCAGATGTTGAATCAATTCGAGATATTAACAAACCTTTAGTTTATACTGTTATTGTAAGTCCAATGGGCGCTTACAAAGCACAACATTTAAAAAAATTCAATGGAGAATACGAAGAAGCAGGATGGCAAGGGTATCGATTTGATTTGGTTATGGTATTTGATTCAGAATTTGATGTATACTTAGAAAAAGAAATTTCAAAAATAGAAAAATATAAAAATGACAACTATCTTTTAGGTTATTTTACCGATAACGAATTGCCTTGGGTTGATGATGCTTTAGATAGACATTTAACCAAATTAGGAAAAGATGAAGCTGGGTATTTAGCTGCTAAACATTGGCTTAACCAAAGAAAAGGAAAAGAAGCTACAATAGCTGATGTAACAGATGAAGACAGACTAGAATTTACCGGTTTTTATTTTGAAACTTACATGAAAAAAGTTACTGAAGTAATTAAAAAATACGATAAAAATCATATGTATTTAGGTTGCCGATTCAATCAAGAATTAGACGAATTAGATAATCCTAAAATTTTTGAAGTAGCTGGAAAATACATGGACATTGTTTCTGTAAATCATTATAGAAAATGGGAACCTGTTCCATCTATTTTGGAAAATTGGATGAATTGGTCTACTAAACCATTTATAATTACTGAATGGTACACTAAAGGAGAAGATTCTGGATTGCCTAATAAAACGGGAGCTGGTTGGAATGTTCCAACTCAAAAAGACCGTGGTTATTTCTACCAAAACTTTGTTATTGAACTTTTAAAAAGCAAAGGTTGTGTAGGTTGGCATTGGTTCAAATATCAAGACAACGACCCAAGTAATTTAAAAACGGATTATTCAAATAGAGATTCTAACAAAGGAATTATTGATAGCGAGTTTAATTATTATAGGCCTTTGATGGAAAATATGAAAATGATGAATAGTCATGTGTATGAGCTTATTCAATATTTAGATTCTAAAAACTAAAAACATAAAAAATTGGAAAACCAAACTGTACAAACCAATACAAAATACAGATGGACCATTCTTTCCTTAGTATTTTTTGCGACCACAATAAATTATTTAGACCGACAAGTTATTAGCTTGTTAAAAGACGATTATTTAGAGCCTATTTTTGGATGGACCGAATCAGACTATGCTAATATTGTAGTTACTTTTCAAGTTGCCTATGCTTTTGGACTAATAGGTGCTGGTTTTTTAATTGATCGCATTGGAACCAAACTCGGTTATGCTGCCTCATTATTAATTTGGAGTTTAGCAGCCATTGGTCATGCTTTTGCCAAAAATACCTTTGGTTTTAGTTTAGCCAGAGGTTTTTTAGGTATTAGTGAAGCAGGAAATTTTCCATCAGCTATAAAAACAGTAGCAGAATGGTTTCCCAAAAAAGAACGTGCTTTGGCTACTGGAATTTTTAATTCAGGAAGTAATATTGGGGCAATTATAGCACCTTTAACAGTTCCGCTTATTGCAGTTACCTTAGGCTGGCAATGGGCTTTCATTATTACTGGAGCCATTGGTTTAATTTGGTTGTTTTTTTGGTTTACTTTTTATGAAATTCCCAGTAAACACAAAAAACTTTCTCAAGAAGAATACGACTTTATTCACAGTGATGATGATGCAGAAACGAATGCTAAAGAGCATGAAAAAGTAAAATGGTTTAGTCTACTACAATACAAACAAACATGGGCTTTTTCAATACTAAAATTCTTTTCTGATCCAGTTTGGTGGTTCTTATTATTTTGGTTGCCTTCTTTCTTAAATAAAGAATATGGTATGACTAAATTAGATTTGGTATTACCAATTGCTGTTGTTTACACGATGGCTATGTTCGGAAGTATTTTTGGAGGTTGGCTTTCAGGCTATTTCATTAAAACGGGAATGCCCATTTATAAAGCTCGTAAAAAATCTTTATTACTTTTTGCCTTACTCGCATTACCTATGTTAGGCGCACAAGAATTAGGTAAAATTAACTATTGGTTTGCTATTTTCATAATAGGTTTGGTGACGGCAGCGCATCAAGCTTGGTCTGCTAATATTTTTACAACAGTATCTGATATGTTTCCTAAAAAAGCCATTGGTTCCGTTGTTGGAATTGGTGGAATGATGGGGTCAATAGGTGCTGTAATTGTAGCCAAATCAGCTGGAATCATATTAGATCATTACAACACTATCGGGCAAATTGAAACGGGTTATTATTTTTTATTCTCTTTCTGTGCGTTGTCCTATATAATAGCATGGTTTTTATTCCATTTATTGGTTCCAAAAATGCCCAAAGTTGATATTTAAATTTTTAATTCTCTTTTTATAATTACAAAAAATGAAAAAAATATTTTTTTCCACCACATTAGTTTTTTTACATCTTTTGACTTTACAATCTCAAAATAAAAAACCGCTATATAAAGATAAAAACAAACCCATTGAAGAACGCATAGATAATCTGATTAGTTTGATGACATTAGATGAAAAAATTATGCAGCTGAATCAATGGACGTATGGAAAAAATGCCAATCCAAATAATATTGGCGAAAAAATGAAAGCTGTACGACCAGAAATAGGATCGTTATTATACAGAAGTACAAACCCTGAATTTAGAAATCAAATTCAGAAAAAAGCAATGACCGAGTCTCGATTAGGAATTCCTATCATCTTTGGTTTTGATGCAATTCATGGTTACAGAACCGTCTTTCCTATCCCATTAGCTCAAGCTTGTTCTTGGAATACCGATTTAGTTAAACAATCGTGTACTATTACGGCAAAAGAAAGTTGGTTGTCTGGATTAGATTGGACATTTTCTCCCATGCTAGACGTTGCTAGAGATGCGCGTTGGGGGCGTGTTTCTGAAGGTTATGGCGAAGATACTTTTGCCAATGCTTCTTTTGCAGTTGCTGCGGTACAAGGTTACCAAGGCAATAATTTGGCAGATAAGTATACGATTGCTGCTTGCTTAAAGCATTATATTGGTTACAGTTTGTCTGAAGGAGGTAGAGATTATCATTATAGTGATATTTCAAATCAAACTTTATGGGAAACTTTTATGCCTCCATTTGAAGCTGGAATACACGCTGGAGCAGCCACAGTTATGAGCGGTTTTAACGATATTTCTGGTGTGCCTGCTTCTGCGAATCATTATACTTTAACCGAAGTCTTAAAAAACAAATGGAAACACGATGGTTTTGTTATTTCAGATTGGGGTTCTGTGCGCAATTTAGTAGAACAAAGTGTAGCCAAAGATTTAAAAGAAGCTAGTATGAAAGCTTTTCTTGCTGGTGTTGAAATGGATATGGTGGATAACGCCTATATGGATTATTTACCGCAATTAGTAGCTGAAGGTAAAGTACCAATAGCAACCATTGACGAAGCAGTTCGACGTATTTTACGTGTTAAAATGAAGTTGGGATTGTTTGAGAATCCTTATGTAGATGTTGTGACTGAAAAAAAGCGTTATTTATTACCCAATTATTTAAAAGTAGCGGAAGAATTAGCCGCAGAGTCGATGGTGTTGTTAAAAAATGAATCAGCAACTTTGCCTATAACATCAAAATATAAAGATTTAGCAATCATTGGGCCAATGGTTAAAGATTCGGTTCATATTATGGGGTTTTGGGAAGGAATGGGACAACCAGAAGACGTAGAAACTATTTATGAAGGTTTAGAAAAAGAATTTAAAAATAAAGTAAAGTTGCATTATGCTTTAGGTTGTGACTTTGATGGAAATGATAAAAGTGGCTTCGAAGCTGCACTTGAAGCTGTAAAAAAGTCAGATGCAGTTTTAGTTTTCTTAGGGGAAAAAAGAAATTGGAGCGGAGAAAATGGTTCGCGTTCAACCATAGCGTTGCCAAAAATTCAAGAGGAATTAGTATCTGAACTTCGAAAAGCAGGAAAACCCATCATTCTAATGTTATCTAGTGGGCGTCCATTAGAATTAATTCGATTAAACGAAATGGCAGATGCGATTGTTGAAATTTGGCAACCCGGAACAAAGGCAGGTTCATCTGTTGCAGGAATTTTGTCAGGAAGGCATAATCCGTCTGGAAAACTTTCGATAACTTTTCCGCAAGCCACAGGTCAAATTCCTATTTATTATAATATGAGAGAATCGGCTAGACCAAAATTAGGACACTATCAAGATATTCCTCGAGATCCTTTATATTGGTTTGGTCATGGGTTAAGTTATACTACTTATGATTATAGTCCGATACAATTATCTGCAGATAAAATAACAAAAAACGAAAAATTAATTGCCGAAATTGAAGTTACAAATTCTGGTGAAGTACAGGGAAAGGAAACGGTTTTATGGTTTATTCAAGATCCCTTTGCAACTATTTCAAGACCTATGAAAGAACTAAAATATTTTGAAAAGAAAGAAATTAAAAAAGGAAAAAAAGTAATTTATCGTTTTGATATTGACCCAATTAGAGATTTAAGTTATGTAGATAGTTTTGGGAACAGGCATTTAGAGACGGGAGATTTTTATATTATTGTAAATAATCAGAAAATAAAATTTGAATTGGTAAATTAAGTTTCAATTAACAAGAATAAACGATTTTGTTTGTCCTTGTTAATTTGATAAAAATTAGAAAATTTAACAATAGGAAGTAATTATTTAATCTCTTTATTAGGTAGTTTGCTATTTTTATGGGGTTGGTACCATTTCTGTTACCATTTCATTTCCTGCAATATCATAGTAAGTGCAAGTCATTTTCTCTAAATCCACATTCCATTTTTCAATTCCAGTTTCTGCACAATGGTTGCAAAATGTAAAATAATCAGTTTCTCCTTTTTGATGAATTTTTAAATATTCTTCAAATTTGTTTTTGTCAGATAAGTCTGCTATTTTTAAGTTATCATATTTTGGTTTAGATTTAGTTTGAAATCCATTCTTTCCAAAATATTCGGTATGGCTATCAGAAACCCAAGTTTTAAAAGCTAACACTCCTATTGCCTTAATTTCTTGAATATACTTTGGAAAATCAAGCCCAGATTTCACTTTTTCGTGAGCTGATTCGATTTGTTCTACTGTAAACATTATTTGATTTTTTATTGTTTTTTCTTTTCTATTTCTACAATGCAATGGTCTAGTGTTTCGATAACAATTTTTTTTTCAATTGAAACGGAATTTAATTTTCCTATTTTATCTACTGGACATGGTACTCTCCAGCCTTCCCAAATAAATTTTATCAATCCTTTATTTTCTATCATTGTAATTAAATAAGCATCCGTAGTTTCATCAATTCCTATATTACAATTGCTCCAAATTTCATTTTCTAATACAGGTAAATAATTATATTTTGGATTGAAATCTTGTTCACATTGATTGGCTTTCCATATTAGTTCAAATATTTCTCTATCACTTCTGTTCTCAAATTCTTTGTGAAATAATTTTTTTGAACTGTTTACAATTTTTTCTTTAATTTCCTTTAGTGAGTTTTTCCAAGTGTTCAGATAACAGCTTTCATTTTGATCGCCAATGATTTCCCCATTAAGCACTAAATGACAAAACGCAAATTCTGAATCATTTTTAATGGGTAAAAATCGAATAGCAAATTTCTTTTTGTCTCCTAAATATTTTTCTACTTTTTGTTTTGTCATTTTGAGATTATATCGTGCAAAATTGCAAGCAAATTATGTATACCTAACAAGCTTTGGTTAATCTAATTTAAATGGATATATTTAGAATTCGTTTTGCTTTATTATTTTCTCAAATGTACTTCTTTCCTTTTTTGTTTGCAAGGTGTTTTATTTTAAAAGTAAGTAAAGATAATGATGTTGCAACACTATAACTGATTTTTAGCTTGAGTTATTATCTCTTATAATTTCAATCCAATTTGTTTCTCAATTTTAAGACGTTTCATTTTAGCAAACAATGTTTTATCTTTCATTTGTAGAATTTTTGCAGCCCCATTAGGACCACTCACACGCCAATTTGTGAAATCTAAAACTTCAATAATGTAATCTCTTTGTTTTGCGTCGAAAGATTTAAAATCACTTGTTGAAGGGAGCATTTCACTTTCTGGAATCCAGTTTCCAGGCTTCAAAGTAGGGCCGTTTTCCAGAATAACTGCTCTCTCTATCAAGTTTTCCAATTCCCTAATATTACCAGGAAAATTATAATTCAAAAGCGCATCAATGGTTTTACTTGATAAACGTTTAAATGATTTTCCGGCTTTTGCTGAATATTTTTCTAAAAAAAATTGGGCAAGTATTGGTATATCATCTTTTCTAACTCGTAAAGGAATATTGTAAATTGGAAATACATTTAATCGATAATATAAGTCTTCTCTAAATAGACCTTCATTAATCATTTCTTTTAAGTTTCTATTTGTTGCGGCAATAATTCTAACGTCAACTTTGATTGTTTTGGTTCCTCCTAATTCATCATATTCACCCTCTTGTAAAACTCTTAAAAGTTTAGGTTGAAGTTCGACAGGTAGTTCTCCTATTTCATCAAGGAAAATAGTTCCGCCATCTGCAAGAGTGAATTTGCCTACCTTATGTGCAATTGCTCCAGTAAAAGCGCCTTTTTTATGTCCAAATAGTTCACTTTCAATAAGTTCTTTGGGTAAAGTGGCACAATTAATTTTAATTAGTGGTCTGTTTTTTCTTTTACTATTACTATGAATGGCACTGGCTAATAATTCTTTCCCTGTACCAGATTCCCCTGTAATCAATACTGTAGTATCGGTTGAAGCCACTTGATCGACCTTTATCAATACACTTTTATAAGCTTCGCTATTGCAAATAATATTGTTTAAATTGATTTTATTGCTAATTTCTTCTTGTAGATATTCATTTTCATTTTCCAAACGATCCTTTAAGTTCTTGATTTCTTCTAATGCTTCATATAATTCCAAATCACGCATTTTTTTTGTTGTAATATCTCTTACTACAGCACAACTATAATCCTCATCGTTATATCTTAAATGACTAGCGGTTATATCAACAGGAAATTTAGTACCGTCTTTTCTAGAAACTAACCATTCAAATCGATGTAGTCCCTTTTCTCTAAGTTCTGCAAAATGAGATTGATAAAATTCTTGAGTAACAGATTTGTCTAAATCAAACATTCCCATTTGATCTAACTCCTTTTTACTAAAACCTAGTTTTTGAATTAATGATTTACTATAATGAAGTAAATCACCTTTGTCATTATATACATAAATTAAATCTTGGGCATTATCAATAATGTTTTTATAAAGATTTACATCATTTTCTTTCTGTTTTATTTCAGTAAGATCTTGATATACACCTTGAATTTTATAAATTTTATCCCCTTTAAAAATCGGTTTACCAACTACTCTTATATATTTTGAAGGAGAATCATTGCTTTCTAGTAGCTCATTAAATGAAATGCCTTTCCGTATAACTTGACCAAGAAGAAATTTTAATCTATCACTATTTTTAAACTTATAGATAACCTTAGGAGGAGTCAAATCTTCAACGTCTTCAGTGTTTAGAATAGCTAAAGCACAAGGGGTTGCTAATATAGAGCCATCTTGTAAGTTCAGTTCCCATCCTCCTACATTAGCAATGGAATGTGTGTTATCAATCAAATTTTTATGAAAAATAGACTCTGTCAATTCATTGACTATACCACATAAATAATTTTTTCCATTATATGAGAATTTTTGAGCATATACTTCTACGTCGTAGAATTTTCCCTTTTTTGTTTTGTGAACTGCTCTAAACTTAATATTTCCTTTTTCCATTACTTCTTGCCAATGTTTTTTCCAACTTTCAGGTGTTACAGTAATATTAATATCTAAGACTGACAATTTGCTGCATTCTTTTTTAGAGTAGCCTACTGTACTACTAAACTTATCATTTACATATATAAAATTAGCATCCTTATTTATCCAGACAACTTCATAAGGCAACATGTCCATTAGTTTGCCTTTTATCTGTAATTCAGTAATATTTTTATCCATTTTAATAAATTTAAAGTGTTATAAAGATAATGTAAAATTCTATTATAATAGAATTTTATAAAATATAAGAACAATAAAAAAATCGCAATAAGTGTTAAGGTGTTGTTTTTCAGTATTTTAAAAAAATGGCATTAAAATGGACTATTTGTTACTGTTTGTTAATGAAAATTTAAATCTTAACCTGAACAAAAATTAATAAAATAAAAAATGATGAATACACCTCCAATTAGAATTGGATATAGCTTATCTCTTACAGGACCCGTAGCAGATAATACAAGATCTGCTAGATTAACTCATAAAATTTGGGAAGATCAAGTAAATAAGAAAGGTGGACTACTTGGTCGTAAAGTTGAGTTGATTTGTAAGGATGACCAAGGAGATCCTTTAAAAACTGAGGCTATATACAGAAGTTTACTGGATGACGAGCGTGTTGATTTGGTTATTGGTGGTTATGGAACAAATACCATTGGAGCTGCTTTGCCTGTGGTAATTGAACGGGAAAAATTCTTGATTGGTCTCATGGGGTTAGGAGTTAATGGTAATCTGCGTTACCCACATTATTTTGCAATGATTCCAACAGGCCCAAACCCAAATACGGCTCTTACTGAAGGTTTTTTTGAACTTGCTGTCTCGCAAAGTCCTAAACCAAAAACCGTTGCCTTGCTTTCAGCCGAAGCCGAGTTTTCTAAAAATCCAATTATTGGTGCAATTGAAAACTGCAAGAAATATGACCTCCGTGTAATCCATCAGCAAACATACCCTTTATCCACCACAGATTTTTCTACTGTTATTAGTGGAATTCAAGAGGTAAATGCCGATATATTATTCTTGTGTTCTTATTTGAATGATTCTATAGGTCTTGTAAAAACCATCAAAAAAAGTACATATCGCCCCAAAATGGTTGGTGGAGCCATGATTGGTCCGCAGAGTGCTTTGGTAAAGACTCAACTTGGACCTCTTTTAAATGGTTTTGTCAATTATGAATACTGGGTTCCAGTACCAAAAATGAATTTTAATGGCATTTCCGAAATGCTTGAAAAATATCAACATGAAGCTATTAAAGAGAATATCGATGCCCTTGGCTTCTACGTGGCTCCTCTAGCCTATGCACAAATGCAGGTTCTTGAACAAGCTATTAATAACACTGGCAGTTTAGAAGATGAAAAACTTTCTAATTATTGTAGAAATAATCATTTTGAAACTGTTATGGGAAACATACATTTCGGAACAAATGGTGAATGGAATCAACCTAGAGTTGTGCAGGTACAGTTCCAAAATATAAAAAATAACAACATCGAGACTTTCATGGATAGTTCGTGTCAAGTTGTTGTATCACCCGATGCGTATGTATCTGGTAAGTTTATATATCCATTTTCCGAAATATGACTTAAAAGGCGTATTTATTAAACATTTTAGAAACAAAAAATATTAATTTAAATTTTTAATCATGAACAAAACACCAAAAATTGGACTTGAAGGACTGCTACGTCCTGAAAATAGTATTGTTGTACTTATTGACCACCAACCTTATCAAATGACTAATTTGAATAGTCATGAACCAACAATGATTATCAATAATACGGTAGGTCTTGCAAAAGCCGCTAAAGCTTTTAACGTACCTACTATCCTGACCACGGTAATTGAGGAACGCGGTGGATATATTTTTAAAAGTATCCAAGATGTATTTCCAGACCAAAAACCAATCAATAGAACCTTTATCAATACATGGGAGGATCCAAATGTTACGGACATCGTAAAGGAAAGTGGTCGTAAGCAATTAATTATAGCAGGTCTGTGGACAGAAGTTTGCGTTGCCATGCCCGCAATTCAGGCAGTTAGCGAAGACTATGATGTATTTGTTGTTACCGATGCCTGTGGTAGTGTAAGCAAGGAAGCACATGACATGGCTATTCGTCGTATGGTTCAAGCGGGTATAGTACCAATCAATTGGATGGCTGTAGCTGCGGAATGGCAGAGAGATTGGGCTCGTATGGAAACAGCTACTAAATTATCCGAAGTTATTCTGGAACATGGTGGTGGAAGTGGTATTGCCTTGGCTTGGGAATTACAACTTTTAGCAACTCCTGTTTCCGAATAACAATAAGCAATCTAAATAACCGGTCTTAATGAGGTTAAGAACGGTTATTTTAATCACTAAAATAATTATGAAAAACACAGCATTGGCTTCAATTATGGAAAAAAATTTGAAGCAGGTATGGAGCGAGCGGGATAGTACAGCCAGAATAAAAGTTATTGAAAGTCTTTATCTGGAGAATAGCGGATTGTTTCATGTCAACCATCAAATAAAAGGACACGAAGCTATTAATAATAGCATTAGTGGAATATTAAAGCAAATGCCGGAAGATTTTGTCTTTAGTATTTTGAGTCCGGCAATTATCAATAATGATATTGGGAGATTAATTTGGGGAGTTGGTCCAGCAGGGAAACCTCCAACAGAAAAAGGAATGGACATTATTGTTTTTGAGGAAAGCAAAATAAAAGCACTATATGTATTTCTGGATTAAATGAACATTTAAAAATGAAAAAGAAAACCAGCTTTTCAACTAAAGGGCAAAGAGCCGATATTGGAGATTTGACAATCTATCGCGTCTTGCCAAATCGATATACTGATGCCATCGGTCCATTTGTTTTTTTGGATCATATCGTACCAAAATTTCATCCAGAGGTAATGAACAGTGGAACTGGTGCCCATCCACATAGGGGAATAGCTACCTTAAGTTACATCTTGGAAGGTGAAAACGAGCATTTTGACAGTATAGGTAATTATGCCAAAGTACATTCAGGTGGGATTCAATGGATGAAAGCTGGGAATGGAATTATACATGATGAAACTTTAAATGTGGACTCGCAGGCCAGAACCCAACAGACACATGCTTTTCAATTTTGGATAAACCTTCCTTCTAAAAACAAAGCCGAGAGACCGAATTATATGTCAGTCCAAAGTAGCGAAGTGCCAAAAATGGACTTGCCTAACCATGCAGGAAGAATAAAGGTAATCTTGGGTAACTATGAAAATCTGCATGCTGCAATCCCTAATTATTCAGAGCAGTTTTTATTTCATATTGAGCTTGAAACCGAAAAAGAGTTTACCATTTTTATAGATGAAGACATAGAGGTTGCTGCATTTATGCCTACAAAGAGTGCATTACTCAATGATATTGAGTATCAAGCTGGAGAATTTATCGAATTTGATAGAATTGCTGGAGAGATTATGATAAAAAATAAGCTTCAAGAGACAATAAACATCATTTTGTTTGGAGGGGAAAGATATACAGAGCCCATTGTCGCAGAAGGTCCTTTTGTAATGAATAGTCATGCAGAAATAGTGGAAGCTTACCGTGATTTTTATAATGGTAGATATGGAAAAATTAATTATTAAATAATAAAAAAATGAAAAATAAAGAAATTGTTTTAAAAGCAATGAATGACTTATTTCACGAAAAAGATAGTTCAGCCATAGAACGCTATTGGCAAAAAGATTATATACAGCATAACCCAACAATGGCTAATGGTCATGAAGGTCTTAAAAAGTTGTTGACTCTTTTAGATGTAAACTTTAAATGGGAACCTGGAATCATAGTAGAGGAAAATGATATTGTAATTACCCATAGTCTTGTAAATGGCTGGGGAACCGTACCTGTTATTGTCGTTGATATTTTTAGAATTAAAGAAGGGAAAATCGTCGAACATTGGGATGTTGTGCAAGAAGAAACACCCCCTTCTAAAGCAGTAGGAGGTAATTTAATGACGTCTTTTAATCAGAAAAAAATATAAAAATGAAAAATATGCTAACGGGTAATAAATATATAATGGATGTAGGGGTTTTAAAAACGGAACTCTTCTTTGAAACAGATACTTCTATGATTTTTACGGTAATTGAAGGTGGCTCGCTTCAAAAAACAGGATACAAAGAAAGAGTTGAAATCCTATCTGTTGAAATTCGTCCAAAAGTATACATGATTGCTTGGAAAGAATCATCAGGAGCTACTGTAACACACGTGGAAGATCACGAAAACGGAATTATTTTTAGTAATGCAACATTGCCAGATGGTAATTTTTACAATATGAAGGGAACTATTAGTCTTCTATGAAAAAATTAAAAGGATAAAAAAATATTGGATAGATGTCTTTAGGATGACGAGAAGTAGAAAATGATTTTTTTACTAAGTTAAAAAAAAAGTAAGGTAGGCAATGCCTAATTTTTTACAATAATTTAGATAATTTAAAAAAATCACTATTAATTAATAAAGTAGTAATTGGTCAATATAAATCAAATTAAGAAAAATGAAAATTGGAATAGACAGTTTTGCGACAGCAATGTATGGAAATAACGTTATTACAAGTGTTGATGCTATGGAGCAATTGTTAAATCGTATTGTAAAGGCTGACGAGTCAGGTCTTCATTTTTTTGGTATAGGTGAACACCATAAGGAAGGATTTTTAGATTCTGCCCCAGATGTAATACTTGCGGCAGCCGCAGCAAGGACTAAACAAATTCGTTTAGGAAGCGCTGTTAAAGTATTAAGTGCTGATGATCCTGTGCGGGTTTATCAAAATTTTGCAACCCTTGATCTCATATCTAAGGGAAGGGCAGAACTGATTGTTGGAAGAGGATCATCAATTGAAGCCTTTCCTCTTTTCGGGTTTGATTTAAAGGACTATGATGAACTATTTGTTGAAAAACTCAATCTATTTCTCCAAATTCGAGAACAAGAATTTGTTACATGGGAAGGTAAGTTTAGACCAGCATTGCACAATCAGCCGGTTTATCCACGATCTCTTCAAAAAAAAATACCAGTTTGGCTTGGGGTTGGTGGCACCCCAGAATCTTTTATACGTGCAGGAAGGTTAGGACTTCCACTCATGATAGCGGTAATTGGCGGTCAAACAGAACGCTTTCGCCCTCTAGTAGACTTATATCGAGAAGCTGGTGCAAAAGCTGGTTTTTCGCCTAATGAATTAAAAGTTGGACTGCATTCTCCTGGTTATGTTGCAGATACAGATGTACAAGCTGTTTCTGAATATTATCCAGGTTATGCAGAACAATGGACAAAAATAGGTAAAGATAGAGGATGGCCACCAGTAACTCGTGAGTATTTTGATACTTTATCATCTCCAAAAGGAGCTATAGTGGTGGGTGGACCTGAAAGAGTTGCTGAAAAAATAATAAAACATAGCCAGGCACTTGGTGGGATTGATCTTTTTAACTTTCAAATGGATATTGCTGGATTATCTCACAAACAATTATTGAGAGCTATTGAATTAATAGGTACAAAGGTTATTCCTCTAATAAAACAATCATTATAACTGAACATTAAAAATGGAGGAATACAAAGCGAATTATTCTATTCTAGGTATTTGTCAGTGAATTTTTGTACAGAGATTATTGCTTTCGACCAAATGCAATATAAAGGAGACCATTTTATTAAAAAATATTCCTAATTATTAGGAAGTTGTTATGAAAAAATAAAGTATTTGTAAGCCAATAAGGAAACCAATGTAGATTTTAGGTAACTTTTATCTCAATATGTTATAGTCTAATGTGGATTAGAGTTCGTAAATATAGGAAACATGAAGGATATCTAACGAATAGTAGTTATATCCATTGAGGAAAATACATTTGAACCTTACTTTTTTTTAGATTATAATTCAGTGAACTGTTTACTAATGTTGTTATAGATGTGATATGAATTTAGAAATAATATAAAAAGTAAGTTTAAACTATAGTAAAATGACAAACATAGTCAAACAAAATTAAAATTAGCATTTAAATGAATAAAACGAAAATGACAAAGTGGAACATTGATATGACACATTCAGAAATAAGCTTTAAAGTTAAACACATGATGATTTCCAATGTAACAGGTTATTTCGAGGATTTTAATGTAATGGTTGTAACCAATAATGAAGGTTTCATTAATGCAGAGTTTAGTTTTGTAGCAAAGACAGATTCTATTAATACAAAAAACAATGACAGAGACAGACATTTAAAATCAGATGATTTTTTTAATGTTGAAAAGTATCCTGAGTTGAAATTCAAATCTAAAACATTTGATGGAAATACATTAATAGGAGATTTGACCATTAGGGATATCACAAAAGAAATTGAATTAGATGTGGATTTTAACGGTATAGTAATAGATCCTTATGGGAAAACAAAAGCTGGTTTTGAGATAACAGGAAGTGTTAATAGAAAAGATTTCAATCTTACTTGGAATGCGGTAACTGAAACTGGAAGTATTGTTGTTAGCGATTCGGTGAAGTTGATAATTAACCTGCAATTTTTCACAGTATAGTGTATTTCGCTATTTGGATATTGGAATTTTTATAAGTCTGAAAAATTAAAGCAACCAATTTTAAAAAAATAAGTAAAAATGATAAACTCTTTTTTAATGATAGGCCAATCAAATATGGCAGGACGTGGTTTTTTGAAAGAGGTACCATTTATTTATGATGAACATATAAAAATGTTACGAAATGGAAGATGGCAAACGATGGTTGAACCAATAAATTACGATCGTCCAAATGCGGGTGTTGGTCTAACCTCTTCCTTCGCAGCCGCTTGGCGACTAAAAAACAGAACAAATAAAATTGGTTTGATTCCATGTGCAGATGGAGGAACAAGTTTAGATGACTGGAATGTAGATGGAATTCTTTTCAAAAATGCTGTTTTTCAGTCAAAACTCGCTCAAAAAACAAGTGAATTACATGGTATTCTTTGGCATCAAGGCGAAAATGATTGTCAACCTACCAACGCTAAAAATTATGGTAAAAAATTTTCAACCATTATTCAAACTTTAAGAGAAGAACTTGAGGTTCCTAACATCCCGTTGATTGTTGGTGGACTTGGAGATTATTTAACAAAAGGTATATATGGAGAGTATTTTAAATCGTATTCAATTGTAAATGAAGAATTGGAAAAAATGGCTAAAAATACTCCAAATTGCAATTTTGTAACGGCTTCGGGTTTAAACGCTAATCCTGATGGAATTCATATGGATGCATCTTCTCAAAGAATTTTTGGTATTCGATATTTTCAGGCTTTTTATAAAAAAAAAGATGTTTCGGAACCTATTGATGTTGAAAATGAAATATTAGACATTATTTATAACAAACCTTTGTCCAACACTGAAAAAAGACAACGATTAGAATTAAAATTTTCAAGTGGAACAATATCCTTAGAAAGTTATAAAACCGAAATAGCAAAATTAAAATAATAATGTAAAACAAAACAGTATTGCTAAAAATGCATTTTTAACAATAGGAAAGTTGAGGCTAAACAAAGAATTGTAAAACTAAAAATGAGTAAGTGGAATTCAGTACTTCCTTATATATAATGACATAAACAAAATAAAGTTTTGTTTCGTAAAATAGAGAAAATTAAAATTTTAAAAATGGATAACATAGAAATTCAATTAAAAGAGGATGAATCTAAAGGATATTCGATAGCAAAAGAGAATAATAAGTTAGTTGGTATGATGACTTATTCGATTGCAGGAGAAGAATTAATAATCATCGATCATACTGAAGTTGAACCAAAATATAATGGTAAAGGAGTAGGAAGAGGTATGCTTTATAAAATTATAGAAATGGCAAGAGAGAAAAATATTAAGATTATTCCTCTATGTCCTTTTGCGTCTTCAATGTTTAAAAAAAATGAAGAGATCAGAGATGTATTAAAATCTTAAATAGAAAAAATCATGGAAAATTTAAAGGAATATAACAAAGACAATTTAAAAGTCTTATGGCAACCTCTAAAGTGTGTACATTCAGGTATTTGTGTGAAAACATTACCATCTGTATATGATCCCAAAGCCAAACCTTGGATAAAACCAGAAAATGCAACAGTAGAAGATCTGAAAAATCAAATTAATGCTTGTCCTTCTGGCGCACTGAGTTATAAAGAAAAAAGCAATGAAAACAAATAGATTAGAAGCATTTAGTGACGGCGTACTAGCAATAATTATTACAATAATGGTTCTTGAACTTAAAATACCTGAAGGTAATAATATAGAAAGTTTGAAACCTCTTCTACCCACCTTTACAACTTATGTTTTAAGTTATGTGTATATAGGTATCTATTGGAGTAACCATCATCATTTAATGCAGGCATCAAATGCTGTAAATGGGAAGATTTTATGGTGTAATTTACACTTGTTATTTTGGATTTCATTTTTGCCATTTTCTACTGGATATATGGGAGAAAATCATTTTAAAGAAATACCAACTGCTTTGTATGGTTTTGTTCTTCTAATGTCGAGTATTGCTTGGGAATTATTAGTGTATTCTTTAAGGAAAAACCACTCGTCAGAAGCTCTTATCCACAAAGGATATGCTACTAAATCCAAAATATATTTTACAATAATTTTTTTTATTCTTGGAATTTCAATGAGTTTTATCAGCCCGATTATAGCAGTTTGTATTTATGTTTTAGTTTCTCTTTTTTGGATTATTCCTGATAGAACTCTTGAAAAAAAATTAACATTTAATAACAAATAATTTGATAGCATGATTGATACAAAATTTCGTCTTCTTGCTCAAAAAACAGACTAACAAAATTTAGTGTAAAATAGTCGTTTGATAAATAGAAGTTATTAAGAACGGATTTTGTTTGCAGTAAAGTATTATGTCTCAATTTGCTCTTAAATTAGCAGATAATAAAAACTCTTTTGAAGCACTTATCATTGCTTTTTCATATTAATTTTACCTAAGTTATGATACAAAAATACAGATATACTTAAAAGGTCTTTTAAAAAAAGCTATATAAAAAATTTTCAATTTAAACTATTAATTCAAAAACTATGAAAAAAATAAATAATCAATAGTAGTTATACTATTTATTTTAATCAATTTAAATACTAATATAATGGCACAATCAATTCCGGGAGAAAAAGATCCGAACATTTCAAAAAATACTCGTTTATTTTTGGAGGCATTAAATAGTGGAGATGGACCACCATTAGAGAAATTAACTCCAAAAGAGGCTCGTCAAGTTCTAGTAGATGCACAAAAATCAGTAACCTATGACTATAGCGATATTGAAGAATCTGAAAGAGAGATAACTCAAGACGGTCAAACCATCACTATTCATATAATGAAACCTAAAGGAACAAAGGGTAATTTACCTGTGTTTATGTTCTTCCATGGTGGAGGATGGGTACTAGGTGATTACCCAACTCACAAACGATTGGTTAGGGATTTGGTTGTTGGTAGTGGAGCTGTCGCAGTTTTTCCAGATTATACGCCAACACCAGATGCTCAATTTCCCGTGGCCATCAACCAAGGATATGCAGCCACCAAATGGGTAGCTGAAAATGGAAATGAAATAGGTGTCGACGGTTCTAGATTAGCCGTCGCTGGAAATAGTGTGGGAGGAAACATGTCTACTGTAGTGGCACTTATGGCCAAAGAGAATAAGGGCCCTAAACTAGCTTTTCAGCTTTTGCTATGGCCTTTGGTGGATTCAGATACGAGTCGACCTTCTTACAAAAAGTACGGTCAAGACAGATTTTTGACAACCCCGATCATGGAGTGGATGTGGGATATGTATATTCCCAATCCTGAAGACCGAAAGCAAAAATATGTCTCTCCAGTAAATGCCTCTCTGGAAGAATTAAAAGGATTGCCCCCAGCGTTGATACAGGTTGCCGAAAATGATATTCTATATGATGAAGGAATTGCTTATGGACGCAAACTAGATGAAGCGGGAGTACCTGTTACAATTACTGTTTATAACGGAATGATACACGACTACGGTATGTTGAATCCCCTATCACACATTCCCGGAGTGCAGGAAGCTTTGACTCAAGCTACGGCAGTATTAAAAGAAGCCTTGTTCCTGAAATAAAACTAAAACGTAACTGTATCAGCTTATATTTGCTGGTACGGTTATTTAAATTAAATAAACTAAAAAATAGATAGATGAAACCAATTTTTGAAAATATCCCTTTGGTTAAAAATGAAGAAAGAAAACGATTTGAACTTGTAATTGACGAAAAATATGCGATTATTAATTATGGGCAATTTGGCAATCAAATAGCACTTGTACATACTGAAGTTGAACCAGCATTAAAAGGAAAAGGAGCTGCTGATGCTATTATTGAAAAAACACTTCATTATTTAGATGAAAACAATGCTGTTTTACTACCGTTTTGTCCGTTTGTTTTTGCATATATAAAAAAACATCCCGAATGGAAGCGTATAGTTAGCGAAAAATTTAAAGGTTATGACGACCTTTAGTAATTTAAAATAGTTAAAAAAGGAATCATATGATAATCTAATGGAAGCTTTGAATAACCTAAAAAACAAGGTATATTGAAGATTTTAACCTTAAGCAAAAGTGTTTAGAATGTAGAAATGTAGCATATAGAATCTTTCATAATGAATTTGAAATTGATACTTATTTTAGAATTGAAGATGAAAATTCCAGCGCTGATGGTTCTACAATTCGGTATACTATAACTTCTGAAAAATATGGGTTGAAAGAGACTTTGATTAATTCATTTAGCATTTATTCTAATTATATTTCCAATGAAATGTTAGACAAATTAAAATTTAAAAATAATGTCAAATACAACAATTATAATTGAAGAAAGAGCAACTAACATAGGAAATTTTATGGTTGGTAGGTTGCTTCCTTTTCGCAAAAAAAGAATGGTAGGACCATTTATTTTCATAGATCACATGGGACCTGTAAATATGGGTAAAAATGAGAATGTAGACATAGATATGCACCCTCACATAGGTTTGTCGACACTTACCTTTTTATTTGAAGGTAACATATTTCACAGAGATAGTTTGGGTACTTCTGTAGAAATTAAGCCTGGAGAGGTTAATTGGATGACAGCTGGAAGAGGAGTTGTTCATACAGAAAGGACACCCGATTATTTAAGAAATCAAGAAAAAAGTCTTCACGGATTGCAGATATGGGTGGCACTACCTAAAGAATTTGAAGAATGTGAACCCTCTTTTACACACATCGATGCAAAGGATTTACCCACTTGGGAAGATAATAATGTACACTTTAAATTGATTGCCGGTGAAGCCTTTAATAGAAAATCTCCAGTACCTGTTTATAGTCCTCTATATTTTATGGAAATTAAATCCCCTGTAACAAAAACAATCAATATAGGAGAATTTCTTTATGGTGAAAGTGCTTTGTATATTTTGGAGGGTGCTGTTCAATCTGAAGGACATAGATTTGGTCAAAAGCAAATTTTGGTAGCTAAAGAAAGTACACTTTGTTCCTTTGAAATGGAAGAAAACACAACAATTTATGTTTTTGGTGGAGAAGCATTTCCCGAAGAACGGTTTATTGAATGGAATTTTGTTGCAACAGATAAGAATCTAATTGAAAAAGCTAAAGAAGATTGGAAAAATAATAGATTTCCAAACGTACCTAATGAAACCGTAAAAGTTTCATTGCCAGAACCTCGATTAAAAAAGTAATATTGATAAATTAATAGAATGATGAAAACAACAATAGCTACAATTGGAAAACAAAAATACAAAACCGAAATACAGGCTAAAAACCATATTATTATATCTGATGAACCAGAAGAGTTGGGAGGAGGGAATTTTGGATTCACGCCAACAGAACTTCTAGAATCCTCTCTGGCTGCTTGTACTTCAATGACAATAAGAATGTATGCAGATAAAAAAGAGTGGAATTTAGATAAGGTTGAAGTTAAAATTAATTTTAAAAGAAATATTTCAACGCAACAAGTCACTTTTAAAAAAGAAATAACACTTTTTGGTAACCTAAATGAAGAACAAAAACAAAAGCTTTTGGAAATGGGTTCTAAATGTCCTATTGAAAGAATGATTACAGGTGAAATAGAGGTAGAATCATATTTGTCATAAAAAAACTATCTTTTTGATTTGTAAAATAATGATTATATAATTCAGCGTTAGTGAAATTTATAGTTAATACTAAAATTAAAGTTCATTTTCTCAATTTATAAATAATTATTTCCAAAGCAACCAAAGAGTTATTGCCTGTTTCGCATCAATTAGGTTCAAAAAGCATTTAACAGTAATATCTATAAATTTAATAAACTTCAATTATGTCACGTTGCCATTTGTTTTTCTTGTCAATTACATTAATATCCTATTATTCTACATTAATTGGAAATGCTCAGGTCTTTGAAAAAACGGCAGAAATGAAGGGTGATATTGTAGAGTTTCCTATCACACTCATCAATGCTTATCCTTTCATTTCCGCAACAGTTAATGGTGAAAAAGGTAAATTCATGTTTGATACAGGGTTCGCAGCATCTATTTTTCTAAATGATAATTTACTAAGTCTTCCAGATAAAAAATTAAAAGGTAATGGCACCACTGGAAGCGGGCAATCTTTTAAAATTTATCTAAATGACTCAATTAGCAATATTTTGTTTACCAATGGCTTAACGTATAAAAATCTGGAGAAGATAAGTAGCGGTAACTTCAATTTTATACAGGAACACATAACTCCCGATTTTCTTGGTTTTTTAGGTTACAAATTTTTTAAGGATTATCTTTTTAAGATAGACTATCTAAAAAGGAAAATTACCTTTTACAAAAATTCCCTTGAACGCAACGTTTCTAAAGATTTTTTAGCAGATGAGGAGGTTTTGGCCGTTATTGATTTTGATATCAGGACATTGGAAAATATCCCACTTGTTAAATTAAAAATACATGACATTGAAGTGTTAGGCGAGTTTGATACAGGTCAGAATGGTTTTTTACAATTAGACAACACTTCTTTTAATCAGTTAGTCAGCAAAGATTATTTGAGATGTTCTGGTGTTGAAAGTAACGGTGAAGCATTATTGACTGTAAAGGATATTATTATGGACGGGAAAATTAAGATGACATTGAAAGGAGTAGAATCTTCTCCATTGGAAGACACTCAAAACCAGAAAAATAAAGCAGGAATAACTGAGCCAAACCTAATGACTATTGGCTATCGATTCCTTATGGAATACAAAACGGTTTGGGATTACCATAATAAAAAGATTTATATTCTTGAATATTAAAAAACTATCCAAATGAAAATCTTGTCATCTTTACTTTTACAAGAAATCTATTTTGCGAAAGTTACAATTTGTAGTCATCAATTTTATAAATACTGACAATAAAGCCAATCCCTTAATAAATTTATAATTTGATTTAGGTTATAAAAATGATTTAAAGAAAACTCATAAGTTAAATATGTCATTTTTGTTTTTATTTAGAAAAAACAAATCGATTATCTTTATATAAAAAATGCAAATCATGATTTTAAATGATGTTGAATTATACATAGTAGATTTTTTTAACAAAAAGCTACCAGCAGAAAATTATTACCATAATCTGGTGCATACTAAGTCAGTAGTTGAATTAGTTAAAATCTTGGCAATTGAAGAAGAATGTACTGAAGATGAACTTTTACTACTTTTAATAGCAGCTTGGTTTCATGATGTTGGTTATGTAGAAAAAGCGGAAGGACATGAAGATGTAAGTGTTAGAATTGCATTAGAATTTTTAAAAGAAAAAGGATTAAGCAGATATCAGCTTGATAAAATAAAGGAGTTAATTCGTGTTACCAAAATAAGTAGTCCACCTAATAATCTGTTGGGAAAAATAATGAAAGATGCAGACTCTGGGCACGTTTCGTTTGAAGAATATTTTGAAGTTTCTGAAAAATTAAGAAAAGAAATTAGTTTTAAAAAAAGAGTTGAAATTGATCCGTTAGATTGGTTAGAACAAAATAAAAAATTTCTTGAAGATCATTTATTTTTTACGGATTATGCACAGAAAAACTGGCAGTTTAAAAAAGAAGAGAATAAAAAAAGAGTTCAACAAAAAATAGATGAAATAAAATCTAAAGCTAACAAAAGGAAACAGGTAAAAACGGGAAGAGGTGTTGAAACATTGTTTAGAGTTCAACTAAAAAATCATATTCAACTTAGTGCAATTGCTGATACAAAGGCGAATATTCTTCTCTCTGTAAATGCAATTATTATTTCAATTGCCTTATCTAATTTAATCCCTAAATTAGATAGTCCATCAAATGCTTTTTTAGTGTTACCAACATTTATTTTAATGGTATTTAGTGTTGCTTCAGTTGTATTATCAGTTTTATCAACTCGACCAAAGGTTTCAAATGTAAGGGTTACTCAAGAAATGATAACAAACAAACAAGCAAATATTTTGTTTTTTGGTAATTTTTGTAAAATGAGTTTGAATGAATTTGAATGGGGAATAAATTATCTTATAGAAAATGAAGATGTATTGTATAATTCTTTAACAAAAGATTTCTATTTTTTAGGTCTTGTTTTAGAACGTAAATATAAATTATTAAGAATAACTTATACTGTTTTTATGATTGGTATTGTTGTTTCAGCTTTAGCATTCATTATTAGTTATAATTTAATTATATCAAAATAATTTTAGAAATGAAATATTATGATTCTAATTTGTTTCAAGTAATTATTTCTTTAAGATTACTTAAAGAAAAGTTTGATGTGCTATTGAATTCAGACAACCATGTTGTTCGTTTTCAGGCAAAACTAGCTTTAGAATTATTTGAAAAAAATCCCGAGCTTATCAATGGATTTACTA
The DNA here is from genome assembly GCF_004303025.1 of Flavobacterium sp. J27. Classification (GTDB taxonomy): domain Bacteria; phylum Bacteroidota; class Bacteroidia; order Flavobacteriales; family Flavobacteriaceae; genus Flavobacterium. The sequence goes on from NZ_PJQW01000011.1 coordinate 107,439, forward strand.
ACTCTAAAGAGTTTTTTAAGAAAAAAAAGGAAATTGATCAATTAATGTCTTTTATTTTCCCTACCGCTCTTAATGATAATGAAATTAAAGCAGCAGTATTTCCTTATTCAAATGATATTTTTTATTGTAGCAATCGATTGCAAAAAATTATTGAAAACTCCGTTTCTGATAATCACATTTTTGATGATCTATATAAAGATATTGGAGGAGTTATTGATCTTTTAGCTTATGCAATCATATTAAATGTTTATTACAAGTATGAAGTCGACTTTGACAGGCCTAAAACGATATCTGTTATTGATAAAAATGGGATTAAAAAAAGATATAGAGTTACATTTAATGCTGATTTTCTTGATATATATCCAAATGAAAATGCATTAGATATTACAGAAGAAGTTCTTACTGAACTATTGTCAAATACAAATGATACTGCTATTTGGAGAAAATATTTCCCAGAAAAATCATGGACTATAGAAGGATTTGGTTTAATTAGTTTAATAGATACAACATTAGATGAACAAATTGATGATTTTAAATCTCATTTAATTGAAACCAATAAAGAAAGTCTTTATTTAATCAGAGAGGATATAAGAAAAATTTTTAATCTTCCAAATTTACAATTAGGAACTTATAATGTAAATCAAGATACAATAATTCCTCCATATGATTCTAATTTTGAGATGTTAACATTATTACCTCAGGAAAGTTTATCTATCTCTCAATATGGATGTGATAAAATTAATAATGAACTTTTTCAAGAAAATAAAGTTGTTATTATTTCAAATGTTGATTTGTATCATAAACAAACAGGTGGTAACAGATTGAGTGATTTACTACTTGAAAGAAAGATTAAAAGTGTTGCTTTAATTCCTATTTTAGTAAATGAAAAACTCGAGTTTATCATAGAACTAGCCAGTAATAAAGCAAATCAACTTAATGCAATTAATATGGTTAAGTTAGATGTAATTATGCCTTTTATTCTTAGTTATTCGGAAAGATCTATAGCTGAATATAGAAATGAAATAAGTGCCGTTATTCAACAAGAGTGTACCTCAATACATCCTTCAGTACAATGGCGATTTGAGGAAGAAGCTAATAAATACATACAAGAAAGGAATCATAATGATGTTCCCGTTTTTGAAGAAATAGTTTTTAAAGATGTTTTACCTCTTTATGGACAAATAGATATTGTAGGCTCTTCAAATGCTCGCAATGAAGCCATTCGCGAGGATCTTTCCTTACAATTATTACTCAGTAGAGCAATAATTCAATCAAGATTAAATAAGTCATATTTGCCTTTTTATGAGCAATTAATTTTTGAGATAGATAACTACCACCACGAATTAAAAGAAGAGTTTCATACTAATTCTGAACAAAGAATTAACTTGTTCTTTGAAAAACAAATTTTCCCTCTTTTGGAACATTTAGTCTCTATTGAAATTAATGCTAAAGATATAAGTGATTTTCTAAATAAACTAGAAATCGAGTCAAAAACCATTTATCAATCTCGAAAAGAATATGATTGTACAGTAGATGCTACAAATAAAGCACTATCTACATTTTTGGATAAACAACAAAATTTAGCTCAAGAAATATTTCCACATTATTTTGAAAAATTTAAAACAGATGGAGTAGAACACAATATTTATATTGGGGCATCAATTAATAAGCATTTAAAATATCATGAATCGGCCTTATTCAATTTACGCTTATGGCAACTACAGGTTACTTGCGAAATGGAGGCTATGTTTTATAAAATGCAAAAAGACTTTTTAATAAAACTAGATGTTGCCTCTTTAATCTTAGCTTATGATGTACCTATAACTATTCGCTATAGAATGGATGAGAAAAGGTTCGATGTTGATGGAGCTTACAATGTTAGATATGAAATGATTAAAAAAAGAATAGATAAAGCTCATATTAAAAATACAAATGAAAGATTAACACAGCCAAACAAACTATGTGTCGTTTATTCAAGTAGTGCGATTGAACAAGAATATTTAAAGTATTTTGAGTTTTTACAGTCTAAAAACTATGTTGGTAATACTGTTGAAATTCTTGAATTAGAAGAATTACAAGGTGTTAGTGGAATAAAGGCTATAAGAATAGATATGAATCGAAACCTAAAGAAGGAAGTTAAATTATTTACGATTGAAGATTTATAAAACTAATTTTTAACAGAATGGAAAAAAAATACTTTCTATTATTTTTAACTTTTTTAATCCTTTTCAATGGGTGTGCTACATTTAAATCTAATCAATCCTATTTTGAAGATACCAAAGCCTTACCTATCAATGATGATGCATTTAATCTTTTTCTAATTGGAAATACTTGTAAACTCGAAGGAAATGGCTCTGTGCCTGAATCATTATTAAAAATGCAAGAGCAATTTTCAAAGGCTAACAAAAATGATATTTTACTTTTTTTAGGAGATAATATTTATCCTAAAAAAAATACTTTAAACCAAGACGAAAACGATGAGAATATAAAAGAGATACTAAACAAACAATTAGAGATAGCCAATACTTTTCCTGGGAAAGTCCTTTTTATCCCAGGTAATTACGATTGGCATAGCGGGTTAAAGGAATTAAAAAATCAAGAAAAAATAGTTGAAAAAAAAATAGGTAAAAATACTTTTAAACCAATAAATGGTTGTCCTATTGATAAAGTAAAAATTAGTGATGATATTACTCTTCTTATTATTGATTCCTATTGGTACATTACTAATTGGGATAAACATCCTACAATTAACGATAATTGCGATATAAAAACGCGTAGCGACTTTTTAGATGAAGTTCGAAGCGAGATAAAAAAAGCTGAAGGTAAAATTACTTTAATAGCATTACATCATCCTATGTTTACAAATGGACCGCACGGAGGTAATTATAGTTTTAAAGATCATTTCAAACCCATTCCTATAATTGGAACTATAAAAAACATCTTAAGAACCACAACTGGAATTTTTAATGATGATATATATAATGAGTTTTATAATGATTTAAGAAAAAACATAATTGCAGCTGCTCAGCAAAATGATAAAGTAATTTTTATCTCTGCTCATGAAAATAATATGCAGTACATCGAGTCAAATAATTTAAAACAAATAATTAGTGGTTCAGCAACTAAAGCTACTGCTGTAAAAGTTAAAAATAAAGAGGATTATGGAGAAGGAGCTAAGGGATATGCCGTTTTAAATGTCCATAAAAACAAACAGGTAGAAGTTCAATTTTTTAATACTGAAAAGAATATTGTTTCCTTTAAAAAAGAAATATTTAAAAAAGCGGATGATTCTAAAATTATTGAAAATTTTAAAATAGCAGAAGATTCAATTGTAACGTCAATTTATTCTCAAGAAGAAACTAAAAAAACTAATTTTTATAAGTTTCTATGGGGAAATAGATTTAGAGAGTATTATAGTACTGAAATAAAAACAGAAATAGTAGACCTCGACACTCTTAAAGGAGGGCTAAAACCTATAAGAAAAGGTGGCGGTACACAATCTAAAACACTACATTTAGAAGATAAAACTGGGAAAAGATATGTTTTGAGAGCAATGAAAAAACAAGCCTCTCAATTTATTCAATCTGCAATATTGAAAGATCAATACGTTGCAGGACAATTTGAAGGAACTACCTCAGAAAAATTTTTAGAAGATGTTTTTACCGGTTCACATCCCTATGCGCCATTTACTATTTCAGTACTTTCTAACGCTATAAGTTTAGCTCATTTGAATCCTAAATTATATTATGTGCCAAAACAAAAAGCTTTGGTGAATTTTAACGATGAGTTTGGAGACGAACTATATCTTTTTGAAGAACATCCATCAGATGGTCATTCAGAATTGGCATCAAAAAATTTCACAGGAAAAATAATTAGTACTTTCGATATGATGAAAGAAGTACATCAGGATGAATCTAAAATAATTGATGAAAAAGAATTCATAAAAGCCAGACTCTTTGATATGTTAATAGGAGATGCTGATAGACATCAAGATCAATGGAGGTGGATTGAATATAAAGAAAATGGGAAAACCATTTATAAACCATTACCACGAGATAGAGATTTAGCCTTTTCAAGAATGTCTGATGGATTTGTTTTTAGTACAGCTGTGAGTTTAATACCTCCAGCAAGGAAGTTTAGAAAGTATGAAGCAGATCTTAAAGATGTTAAAGGATTTAATATGTCTGGATTTCCATTAGATGTTGCATTTATTTCTGATTCAGACCAAGCCGTATGGGATGATCAAGTTGTATTTATTCAAAATAACATTACCGATGAGGTTATTGATGAAGCTTTTAAGAATATACCGAATGAAGTAAATGACAACACAATAGAAGAAATTAAAAAACTTCTAAAATTAAGAAGGAGTAATCTTAAAAAGATAGCTGATAGATACTTAAAGTTAGTGAACAAGTATGCTGTTTTAACAGCTACAAATAAAGATGATTTCATAAAAATTGAATGTCAAGAAAATGGAGAAGTATTAGTGCAAATGTTTAGAAAAAAAGAGGGTACGATAAAAGATGAATTTCATCATCGAACATACCATCCTAAAACTACAAAAGAAATATGGATTTATGCTTTAGATGATGATGATACTTTTAAAGTCGTTGGAAAAAGTAAAAACATAAAAATTAGACTTATCGGTGGTCAAAATAATGATGAATACAATGTTGAAAACGGAAAAAAAGTCTTTGTTTTCGATTATAAATCAAAAGATAATAATTTGAATATGGTCAAAAACGCAAAAATAAAACTGACTGATGATTATGATACTAATGTATATGATTACAGAAAATTAAAAAATAATATCAATCAGTTTTTACCAATGTTAGGATTTAATCCTGATGATGGTATTAAATTAGGAGTCATTGATACCTATACAACATATGGTTTCGAAAGAAATCCATTTACCAGTAAACACCAGTTTGGAGCATTTTACTATTTTGCTACAAACGGATATGAACTTAAATACAATTCTGAATTTGCTAACACAATTGGAAATTTAAATTTACATATCGAAGCCAATTTTCATAGTCCTAATTTTAGTTTGAATTTCTTTGGTTATGGAAATGAAACAAAAAATACTGATGATGATAGCGGTTTGGACTACAATAGGGTGAAAGTACGTGAACTAAGTTTAAAACCATCTTTAGGTTGGAATTCAAAAAGAGGAAGTAAAATTAAATTAGGAATAAGCTTTGAATCTATTGAAATACATAATACTGAAAATCGCTTTATTGATGAATTTAATGTATTACCAAATTATGTTTTTGATGAAGTTAAATTTGGAGGAATCAATTTAAATTATTCTTTTTTAAATGCAGATAATAAAGCTTATCCCACAATAGGTTTACAATTTGATTTAGATTTAGGCTATAAAAATAATTTAGACGACAGTAATAAAAGTTTTGTATACCTAATTCCTAATCTAAAGATTGCTTATAAGTTAAATTCTTCTGGAAATTTAGTATTCGCTACAAATTTTAAATCACATCTAAATTTCGGTGATGGATTTGAATTTTATCAAGCGGCATCTATTGGAGGAATTGATGGATTGAGAGGTTTTAGAAATCAAAGATTTACAGGTAGAAATTCCTTTTACCAAAATACAGATTTGAGGTATAGTTTTAATCGAATAAAAACACAATTCTTACCAATTAAAACTGGAATCTATGGAGGATTTGATTATGGTAGAATTTGGCAAGATGATGAAGAGTCAGATAAATGGCACAATTCTTATGGAGGAGGTTTTTTTATTAACATTGTGGATATGTTATCTTTTAATTTAGGTGTTTTTAACTCTAAAGATGGTATTCGTGTTGCCTTTGGACTTGGCTTTGGGTTTTAAAAAACAAATTGTATGTGTTTTGTATTCCTAAATTAGGAGGTATTATTTGCTTTAACTATATTTAATTGGATAATTATTTCTGTAGTCTTAAAAAAGATAAACTACTTAATTTCTTGAACTAGGTTAAGATTTTTTTTATTTAGTTGTACTATTTTTGCAGGTGTAAATAGTTAAAAATGAATAAATTAAGTTTTTTGGTTGTAGGTAAAAATGATGAAATAATTCAGGTCTTAAAGCGAGTTATTCAGTCGAACTTTAACAGTAAAGCTATAACAGCAAATGATATGGATGAGTTTTATAAAACTGTTTTAAGCACACAAGTAAACGTAGTTTTACTAAGTTGTGGACTTGAAATTAAAGAAGAACAAGAAATTAAAAGGTTTATCAATTCATATAATCCAAATATAAAAGTAATAGAGCATTACGGAGGTGGCAGTGGTTTACTTAAAAGTGAGGTGTTAATTCAGTTTCCTAACTTGTAATTTTTAAAAGTATGTATACCCAAATTTTAGAAAATGTTTGTAAAAAGATAAACTTAACAAAGGAGGAACAAAATATATTAATTGACTATCTAGAAATTAAAGAATATTCAAAGAGATCCTATTTGTTAAAGGAAGGCGATATTTGCAATTTCGAAGGATATATAAACAAAGGATGTGTAAGAAAATATTATATCAATGAACATGGAAATGAATTTATTTTACAATTTGCTATAGAAGATTGGTGGATTAGTGATATAGCTTCATTCCATGAACAAAAGGCTTCAAAGTTATTTATTGAAACTCTAGACGATTCTCAATTATTTATTTTAACCCCATCAAAAAAAGAAGAATTGTTAAAGAAAGTACCTAAACTGGAAAGATTTTTTAGGTTATTAGTGCAAAAAAGTATGGTCGCTGGCCAAAATAGATTGATTAATACAGTATCTAAAACGGCAGAAGAAAAATATCTAGAATTTATAAAAATTTATCCCACGATACCGCAAAGAGTACCGCAACACCTCATTGCTTCCTATTTAGGTATTTCAGCTGAGTTCTTAAGTAAGGTTAGAACCAGACTTTCCAAAAAGTAAGTTTAGTTTATTTTTAATTATTTTTAAAAACTCTCTGTGTAATTTAATCCAGAGAGTTTTTTTATTAGTTATTTTTTTAAAATAATTAAAACGGATTCTCATCAATAACTTTTCAATTATTACAGTTCTATTTTAAAATAATTTCTTTCTTCTTTCTTGAACTAGTTCAATGCATGTCAATGTTTATAAAGAGAACTTTGTATAACAAATAGATACTAAATGTTGTATTTCTTTCTTTCTTTCTTTCTTTCTTTCTTGAACTAGTTCAATGTACAGGTCTGTAAATGTGATGAAATTTGTTAACGAAAAGAAAATGCAATTAAAACTAAAAAGGATGAATAGAAAAGATTTTTTAAAAAAAGGATTTCTTGGAACAGGAATGTTTGCCGCAACTACAGCTTTTGGAAATTTAATAAAAAATAATATTGACGAGATTAGAGAATTAGAAATTCTTGGATTTAATCATTTACCAAACACCAATTCAAATATTATGGAAAATACAGTTTTACACAAATCAGAGAGTAGAGGATTAGCTAATCATGGATGGTTAGAAAGTAGACACACATTTAGTTTTGCAAATTATCATAATCCTGAACGAATGCATTTTGGAGTACTAAGAGTTTTAAATGACGATAGAGTTAATCCAGGAATGGGATTTGGTACTCACCCACATGATAATATGGAAATCATAAGTATTCCTCTCGAAGGAGATTTGGAACATAAAGACAGCATGGGTAATACAACAGTAATAAAAAATGGAGATATACAGGTAATGAGTGCTGGTACAGGAATTATGCACAGTGAATACAATAAGAATGAAGATAAACTTGTGAAATTCCTGCAAATATGGGTGTATCCAAATAAAAGAAACGTACAACCAAGATATGATCAAATAACCTTAGACAAGAAAAAAAGGATAAATAAATTTCAGCAAATTTTATCTCCAAACCCTAATGATGAAGGGGTATGGATTCATCAAAATGTTTGGTTTAATCTAGGAACCTTTGATAAAGATAAAAATGTAAAATATAAATTGAATAGCGATGAAAATGGCGTATATGCTTTTATAATTAAGGGAAGCGCAACAATAAATAACCAAAAATTAGAAAAAAGAGATGGTCTAGGGATATGGAATACAAAGCAATTAGATATTCTGTCGAATACAGATGATACTGAAATTTTATTAATGGAAGTACCAATGACATTAAAATAAATTAAATCTTAAATATAAATATAAAATGGCAAAATCAATTTGGGCAATAGATCCAACACATTCAGAAATTGGATTCAAAGTAAAACACATGATGTTTACTAATGTATCCGGAAAATTCAACAATTTTCAAGCATCTATTGAAAATGAAGACAATCTATTTGAAACTTCTAAAATAGTTTTCAGCGCCAATGTTGATTCAATAGATACAAATAATGAAGATAGAGATAATCACTTAAAAAGCAATGATTTTTTTGACGTCGAAAATTATCCAAAATTGACATTTACATCAACTAGTATTAATAAAATAGATAACAATTTATACAATGTAAATGGCGATCTAACTATAAAAAATGTTACTAGAAATATTGTTTTAGAAGTTGCTTACAGTGGATTAATGACAGATCCATGGGGCAATACAAAAACAGGACTTTCTATATCAGGCAAAATAAACAGAAAAGAATTTGATTTAACATGGAATGCAGCTTTAGAAACAGGAGGCGTTCTTGTGGGTGAAGAAATTAAATTAGTTTCTGAAGTTCAATTAATTAAACAATAATCATATTAAAATTTTAAAAAAATGAAAAAAGTAATTTTAACATTCGTAGTAGCATTTAGCTCATTTTCAAGCTTTGCACAAAAACCAAGTCCAGAATTATTAAACCCTACTAATCATGCATTGGTATTGATTGATCATGAAGGGCAGATGGCGTTTGCCACCAAAAGTATAACCACCGATGAATTAAGAAATAACGTTGCTATTGTTACTGGAGCTTCTAAAATTTTTAAAGTTCCGACTGTTGTTACTACTGTAGCAGAAAAACAATTTAGTGGGCCTGTATTTCAAGAAATTTCTGAAGTATACCCTGGTCCATATATAGATAGAACAACAATGAATACTTGGGAAGATGTAAATGCTCATAAGGCTATTACAAAAGCAGTAGGGAAAAATAAAAAAATTGTTATAGGTGGTTTATGGACAAGTGTTTGTGTAGTAGGTCCAGTTTTATCAGCAATAAGTGAAGGTTATGAAGTGTATGTAATTACTGATGCTTCAGGAGATGTTTCTAAGGAAGCACACGATCAAGCAGTAACAAGAATGGTTCAAGCAGGTGCTAAGCCTATAACCTCTATTCAATATCTTTTAGAATTACAAAGAGATTGGGCTAGAGGAGAAACTTATGTAGCAGTAACTAATTTAGTTAAAAAGTATGGAGGTGCATATGGTATTGGTATTCAATATGCTCATGACATGTTAAAACACTAAAATTTTTAATTAAGTTCTCTGTCAATAAAGACAGAGAACTTTTAAATAATCTAATAAATGAAAAGGCTTATACTATTCTTAGTTTTTACTATAACATTATTTTCTTGCAAAAATGAAGAGAATAATGATTTTGAGTCGGCAGACCTAATTGTTACTAATGCTAAGGTAGCAGTTATGGATAATGATAGAACAATTACAGAAGCCATTGCTGTAAAAAATGGTAAAGTTTTGGCTACAGGATCTAATGAAGATATTTTGAAGTTGAAAAGCCAAAAAACAAAACTCATAGATGCTAAAGGCAGAACAGTAATCCCTGGTTTGAACGATTCTCACCTACATTTAACAAGAGGTGGACGTTTTTATAATGCTGAATTGCGTTGGGATGGGGTAAAATCTTTAAAACAAGCATTGCAAATGCTAAAGGAACAAGCTCAAAGAACACCAAAAGGACAATGGGTTAGAGTTATTGGCGGATGGAGCCCTTTTCAGTTTGAAGAAAAAAGATTTCCTACTCCTGAAGAAATTAACGAGGCAACTGGTGATATTCCAACTTATATACTATTTCTATACAGTCGTGCTTGGTTAAATAAAGCTGGTCTAAAAGAATTGAAAATCGACGAAAAAACGAAGGCACCTGAAGGGAGTTCTTTTGAAAAAGGTCCAGATGGCAAACTAACAGGTGTTTTATTAGCAGAACCCAATCCAACTATTCTATATGCTAGAATTGGAAGTTTACCACCTTTAACGGAAGAGGAAATGGTAAATGGAACAAAACAATTTTATCGAGAATTAAATAGATTTGGTATTACTAGCGGTATTGATGCTGGCGGAGGGGGTCATGAGTTTCCAAAAGATTATAGTGGTACAAAAGTTCTTGCCAATAAAGGGAAAATGCCTATTCGACTTTCGTATTATTTATTTCCACAAAATAAAGGTGCAGAATATGAAGAATTTCAAGAGTGGATGCAAAAAAATGATGTTGGACATAATGGTGAAATACATTTAGATCATGGTTATGAATTAGAAGGTGGAGGAGAATTTTTAGCATGGAGTGCAGGTGATTTTGAAAACTTCTTAGCACCCCAACCTATGTTAGAAGATAGACCAACTTGGAGAAGTGATATAAAAAAGGTAATAAGATTACACGTAGATAATGGATGGCCATTCCGAATTCATGCAACTTATGGAGAAACAATAGCTAATATTCTTGATGTAATTGAAGAAGTTAATACTGAAACAAATGGTAAACTTGTAGAAAATCGGTGGTTGATAGATCATGCTGAAACAGTAAAAGAAAAAGAATTACAAAGAATTAAAGCTTTAAATGGAGGCATAGCAATTCAAGCTAGAATGGCATATGCTGGTGAATATTTTGTAGAAAGATATGGAGATGAAAAGGCAAAATATGCACCACCTATAAAACAAATGATGGATAAGGGTTTACCTGTTGGAGCAGGAACGGATGGAACTAGAGTAGCGAGTTATAATCCTTGGCCAGCGCTTTATTGGATGATAACAGGAAAAACGGTTGGCGATTTTCAATTAAGTGCAAATGATAATTTATTAACACGTGAAGAAGCTTTGTATTTGTATACCAAAGGTAGTGCATGGGTTTCAAAAGAAGAAGATGTAAAAGGAACTTTAGAAAATGGAATGTATGCAGATTTTTCAATTTTATCAAATGATTATTTTACTATTCCAGAAAAGAAAATAAATGATTTGTATTCCGTTTTAACGGTTGTAGGCGGTACTATTGTTTATGCAGCTGAAGAGCATGCAAGTTTAAATCCTCAGATTGAGAAAGCAATACCTTCTTGGTCTCCAGTTAATTTTTATGGTGGATACCAAAAATAAACATAATGAATATCTTAAAAAAAATAAATCATTTTAATGATCAAGTAATTTCATTTGATGTAATAATTCTTTTTTTTAGAATAGTAGTATCAGTGCAATTAATTGTTGTTCATGGTTTAAAAAAAATCGGAATAGGCACAGATATGGCTGAAAAAGTACCAAATCCTTTTCTCTTTCCCGAAGACTTAAATCAAATATTGGCAATTGCTTCTAATTTAGTGTTTCCACTCTTTATTATTGCAGGGTTTTACACAAGGATTTCTACAATTCCTATTTTGATAGTGACTCTTTCAGGATACTTTGTTGTGCATTGGCATGATTCATTATTGCAAAGTGATGTTCCTTTTATGTATTCCGTATCTTTTTTATTAATCGCTTTTGCAGGTTCAGGAAAATATTCAATCGATTTTAGATTAAAATAGAAAACTCATTTTAAATTAATGATATAAGTAACATGAAAAAGAGTATAGTTTTTCTACTAATATTTTTAAATTCAGCTTTATTCGCTCAGAGTAAAGTTGAATTTAATTTTCTTAGATATAATGATAAAATATTTTTAGATAGTTTAGATAATAGTTTGTATTATAAATTGAAATGGATTAAACTTTCAAATAATAATTCAATTCATCTCTCTTTTGGAGGCGAAAATAGAATTCAATATCAATATTTCAATAATGAAAATTGGGATGAAACTCTAAAAGATAACAATGGATTTCTTCTAAATCGTACTTTATTTCATACAAATTTAAAATTTGGTAAAACATTTAGATTGTTCAATGAAATTCAAAGTAGTACTTCAATTAGTCGAAAAAATCCTAATCCTTTAGAAGAAAATCCTCTAGAAATGCATCAACTTTTCTTAGATGTTTCTTTCAACAGATTCCTTTTAAGAATAGGCCGTCAAGAATTGTTATATGGTTCACAAAGATTAATTTCTGTTAGAGAAGGTCCTAATAGTAGACAAAGTTTTGATGCTTTAAAATTAAACTATACAAAGAATAATTTTTCAGTAGATTTAATTTACGGAAGCCAAGTGCAAAATAAATTTGGAAATTTTAATGACAAGTTGCGTACAGAAATTAAACTTTTTGGGAATTACATAATATTTAAAGAAGTTAAATTTTTAGACAATATTGAATTGTATTTTTTTAATTTAGAAAAAAACAAAAGTGAATATAATGGTGTAATTGGAAAAGAAAACAGAAGTTCTCTTGGTACAAGAATTTATGGTAAATATGCCTTGTGGAATTACAATTTTGAAAGTTTATATCAGTTTGGAAAAATAGATAATAATAAAATAAAGGCTTGGACAATATCATTAGATAATAATTTGAGCTATAGCATTGTTAACTTGAAGCAAAAGTTGGGGTTTAAAACAGAGTATATCTCGGGCGATAGAGCCACAAGTAATGTAATAGAAACATTTAATCCACTTTTTCCTAAAGGGGCTTATTTTGGTTTAGCAGCCTTAATTGGACCATCTAATTTAATTGACATTCATCCTTATTTAGAGACCCAAATTAATAATAAAATGAATATAAATGTTGATTATGATGTATTTTGGAGAGCCTCAATATTTGACGGTATTTATCAACCAAATACTTCCGTCTTATTTCAGAAATCAGATTCAAATTCAAAGATGATAGGTAGTCAACTAGGAGTTCAGTTTGAATATAATATTAGTAATTTTTTAAATTTTACAATTGAAGGTACATGGTTTAATTCTGAAGATTTTATTAAAAGTGTTAGTAATGGGAAAGATATCTTTTTTACCGCTTCTACAGTAACATTAAAGTTTTAATTTATTCATTATAATATCTTTAGTAAGATACTCAATGATTCATTTAAAAAACGTTAACTCACTGTTCCTTTCTGCAAAAAACTAATTTTTCTTCCAATGGTTATCTACGTAAAAGAAGAATTTCTATAGAGAAGTTACTATTATTCATTAGATTGATTAATGCAACTTCTAATGGAAAGAAAATAGGAAGATACCTAGAATGTATAATCATTAGGGTAAGAGTAGAAGTTCTAGATATAGAACAAATTCAAAATAGATTGTGTACAGTTATGAAAGGGAACTACTAAAGCAAGTTTTTCAATTGAAATTATATAAAGCGTATTTAAAAAGAATAGTAAAACTAATTCAAACAAAAAACATCGGTCTTAACGATAAATTTCTTTTAATATACTTAAATTAAATAGTGAAAAGGCTAGCTTGAGTAATAGAATTGTGAGTTGTTATATAGTTTAAAATTTCCTATCTTTAAGTAAATTTTACTATATTTTAATTAAATAAAAAACTAATGAAAGTTAATATTGTTATAGTGGGTGGCGGTTTTGCGGGGTTAGAATTTATAAATTATTTAGGGAATAATGATAAATTTCAAATAACTCTTGTTGATGTAAACAACTATAATTTTTTTCCGCCTCTAATATATCAAGTTTCTACTGGGTTTATGGAGCCTTCAGCAATAAGTTATCCGTTCAGAAAAATTCTTCGGAATAAAAAAAATACTCGTTTCCGTTTAGGTGAATTGTTACGGGTTGAGCCCAATCAAAATAAAATTATATTAAAAAATGGGGAGCTACATTACGATATTTTGATTATGGCAACAGGAACAGAAAGCAATTTTTTTGGCAATAAAAATATTGAACAGTACAGCTTGCCAATGAAAACCATAAGCGACGCTCTGACCCTGCGAAATACAATTTTAACAAGATTGGATCGTGCAACAAGAGTACGCGAAGCAGAAGAACGAAAAAAACTTTTAAGCTTTGTAATTGCAGGAGCAGGTCCTACTGGAGTTGAACTTTCTGGAATACTATCTGAAATGAAAGCATCAATAATTCTTAAAGATTACCCCGAATTTGTAAATAACGATTTAGGAGACATTTATTTAATTGATGGGACAGATTCAGTATTAAATGTAATGACTAAAAAAGCACAATCATATACATATAAAAAGCTAATTCAATTTGGGGTAAAAATTAAGTTAAATACGCTAGTAAAAGATTTTAAAGACGATACCGTTTATTTATCCGATGGGAGCCAAATTTATAGCAAAAATCTCATTTGGGCAGCAGGTGTAAAAGCAAAAACGTTTGATGGATTCAATCTGGAAAGTTATGGTAAAGGAGGGCGTTTAAAAACAAATAGTTTTAACTTAGTAATGGGGTATAACAATATATATGCGTTGGGCGATAGTGCTATCATAACCACAGATGGACAATATCCTGATGGGCATCCACAATTGGCACAACCTGCATTGCAACAAGCCAAAAACTTAGCTAAAAACTTTGCTCGACAGGATGAAAAATGGGAAAAGTTTGTATATAACGATAAAGGGTCGTTGGCAATTATTGGTAGAAATAAAGCCGTACTTGATTTTCCAAATCATAAGTCTTCATGGAGCGGATTTATTGCTTGGTTAATATGGCTTTTTGTTCACATTATGGGATTAGTAAATTTTAAAAACAGAGTGCGAACATTCTACGATTGGATAGGCTACTACATTTTTAAAGACCAATCGTTTAGAATGATTATAAAACCTAACGAAAAAAATAAGCTTGAATAAAATTAGGGTTAAATAGACCTCAAGGATTTTATTAATAAAGTAATAGAATTGAGGTCTGTGCTTATCGCATGTAATAAATTAGTATAATTTTAGAGAATTAAAATTTTCGATTACATGAAGATGACTAAACGATAGTTAGTTTCGCATTATTTTCTATCAAATATAATTTTTTCCTTTTTGGATTGCAAGATGCTTTAATTTATATACCACAGCAACTAGTACTAGTGAATATTGAGAGGTAAAAAATAGAAAGAGAAACAACCCTAACCATATTCGGGGAGTAGATTATAAGCAACAATAACATAAAATTTATGCTAGGTACTTTTTTAGTCTTTGTATTTAATAATTACCAATTTTGCTGGCAGAATTATTGAGAAGTATTTATAATTTTTGTGAAATTGAAATTTTTACTAGTAAATTCTAGTGAGATATACTATCAATTAAATACTCTTTTACCCAAAAATCAGAAATAAAATCAAGCAATAAGGTGCATTAGAAAAACAAAATAGTTATAAATAAAAGACAAAGAAAAGTTAAAATGATAAAAAAGGGTGTGTGCAAGAATAATCATTTATCAAAAATTTCGTTATCTAAAAATAAATACTAATTCAAGAAAATTGATTGATGATTAGTCTAGTGAAGAAATGTTAGATTTTGGTGTTTTTTATTGCTTTTTCAATCGATTTACGTTTTTTTAAATTATTTTAGCCAACTCAATGACAGTGTTTGTTTATTTATGTTAGAAATAATTCAAATAATCGCTCTTATCCAGGGCTTGTTTCTTTTAAGCGTTCTGTTTGTCAAACAAGAAAGTTATAAACGGGTAAATTTTTTACTACTTTTAGGAACAATTATTGCTATACTTTTAAATATTGTAGGTGATGATGATTTTAATTTGTTTTTTTCTAACGCTAATTGGTATTTTTTCCAGTCACCTTTAATCATTACATTGTTTTTTTTACTTATAAAGTATCACAATTCAAAACAAGATAAATTTCAACTTAGAGATTTTCTTTATTTTATTCCGTATTTATTTTTTATTATACTACAAATCGTTGAAGATATTATTGACTTAGTGGAGAACATATGGTTAATAATAGGAGAAACTATTGCTGGTGTTACATTATTAGTTTATTTAGGGTATACCATTTATGATATCATCAAGAACCAAAAGGAAAGATGGATGCTGTTTTTTATAGTGCCTTATGCCTTATTGAACTTAATTGATGAAGCTTCATTTATTGTAACAAAAAGTCATAATAATTTTTCTTTCTTAGAAAGTTATGGAATTATTGGGTTGTCGGCAATACTTCTCTATATGATTTTATTTAAGCTTGTTGTGTCACCAAAATCGATACTGCCAAAGGCTGATACTAAAGCTTATAAAACGTCAAGCCTTAGTAAATCCAAAGCAGAACTATATAAAAAAGAGTTTTTAAGACTCATGGAAAAAGAGAAACTTTTTACCAATAGTAACATAACGGTTAACCAAGTAGCTCAAAAAATGGGTATTCCAAGGCAGTATTTGTCTGAAGTGTTGAATGTGTACTTAAAGTCCAATTTTCAGGACTGTATGAACAAATATAGGGCCGAAGAATTTGTAGCATGTCTCAAAAATGATAAATTCAAGAATTATTCTATTATGGGTATTGCTAACGAAGTTGGTTTTAAATCTAAATCCTCTTTTAATACAACATTTAAAAAAATATATGGGGTAACTCCTAGTGATTTTAAAAAAACGCAATCTACAGTAATTTAAACATTACTTTTTCTCTTTACTTATTTAAATTCTTTATAGAAGAATAACCTTCCAAATCCACTTCCAGAAAATCTCTTAGAAATTAAAAAACTTCTATTTTTTGAGAGATATCGTATTATTTTCTTAGTTACTATAATCAAATACTAGTATTGTAGGAACATGTTAAGGCTATTTGAAATTAATAGCTTCAATTACTAGAGCCTAATCTAAAAACAGCTTTTTTTAGGGTTGCACAGTTTTTTTAATTGAAACAGATATCTTCTTACAATTTTAAAAATAAAATGTGTACAAATGCTGATATTAACAGTTTTCTAGGTGCTATAAGCGCATTTAGAACCTTTGATGTTATGTTGTTTTTTGTGCTTTAAGTTTTTGAAAATCAATAAATTAAATTTTAAATAGACACGTATAAGTACTGAAAGCGGATTCAAAACCTACTTCATTTTGATTGCTATGGAGACAAGTCTAATTTTACCCTGGTTAAATGAAAAACCTTAATTAAAATTTCTTGTAATTATGACAAAAACGAAGCAATTAAAACCTTTTAGGTCAAGGAAAAAATTGGCCTTATTTGTAATGGTGATGTTGTATCCCATATTCTTTTTCGCACAAACAAAACATACAATTAGTGGTGTAGTTAAAGATGCAGCTAATGGAGAAACACTCTTGGGTGCAACTGTCCTTTTAAAAGGTACTTCCATAGGAAGTACGACCAATGAATATGGTTTTTATTCTATCACAGCACCGGAGGGAAAGTATACCTTAATCATTTCCTATTTAGGATTTACAACTTTAGAAAAAGTTATAACCCTTACTTCTAATCAAAAACTGAATATTGAGATCAAAGAGGATGCTGCCAAATTAGATGAAGTAATCATCACAATTGAAGAATCAAAAAAAGTAAATCTTCAGACACCACAAATGAGTGTTGCAAAACTAACAACTAGTGAAATCAAAAAGATACCTGTTGTTTTAGGAGAGGTCGATCTAATCAAATCCATTCAATTGTTACCAGGTGTTACTAACGCAGGAGAAGGAGCATCTGGTTTCAATGTACGTGGTGGAGCTGAAGACCAAAATCTAATTCTTTTAGATGAAGCAATTATTTACAATGCCTCACATTTGTTTGGTTTCTTCTCCGTATTTAATGCCGATGCTATTAAGGACATTAAATTATATAAGGGAGGTATTCCAGCCCGATTTGGAGGTCGAGCTTCATCGGTATTAGATATACGACAAAAAGACGGAAATAGTAAAGACTTTGAATTTACTGGAGGTATTGGTGCTATTTCTAGTCGTTTTGCAGCAGAAGGGCCTATGTTTAAAGACAAAGGGTCTTTTTTGATGGCTGGGAGAGCTTCTTATGCAAATCTATTTTTAGCCTTAGCCAAAGAAAGCAGTAGAGCAGGATTTTACGATTTAAATCTAAAAACTAATTATGAAATTGACGAGAAAAACAAATTGTATCTATCGGGTTATTTTGGTAATGACAATTTTAACCTTGGAGGAATTTTCTCTAATTCATATGGAAATCTCTCAGGAAACTTGAGATGGAATCATATTTTTAATAACAAATTATTCTCTAATGCATCTTTAATATATGGTCGATATAATTATAATTTAGAAATTCCTGTTGAAGGAATTGATTGGAAATCAGATATCAATAATTATAATATACGCTATGACTTAGGGTATTATGCAAGTGATAAATTAAAATTTGATTTTGGAGTAAATGCTATATATTATAATTTTAATCCAGGAAGTCTAAAACCTTTAGATGCCAATTCAGGTGTTAATCCTAAAAAATTAGATGATAAATTTGCTTTAGAAACTGGTGTGTACGCTAGTTTAGAGCACAAAATTTCTGATAAGATTACTGCTCAATATGGCTTGCGTTTCAGTTACTTTAATAGACTAGGAGAGCAAACCTTAAATAATTATGCTAATAATTTGCCAGTAGTTTATAACGAACAATTAGGTATTTATGAGCGTGCCGAACCTATTTCTACTACTTATTATGGTAAAGGAAAAAGCATAGCAAAATTCCATAATTTAGAACCTCGATTTGCGCTTTCTTATCAGCTTAACGAGAAATCTTCTTTTAAAGCCAGTTATAATCGAATGGCTCAATACTTACATTTAATTTCTAACACTACTTCAGCTACACCATTAGATGTTTGGGCCCCTAGTGGTAAGTTTATTAAGCCTCAAATGGCAAATCAATATGCTATAGGTTATTTCAGAAATTTCAAGGAAAATATGTTTTCTATTGAAGCAGAAACTTATTTCAAAACCATAGACAATAGGGTAGATTATATCAATGGAGCTGAACTTATAGCTCAAAACACCATTGAAACCGAAATTTTAACTGGTGAAGGTAGAGCCTATGGATTAGAATTTTTATTACGAAAAAATAAAGGTGATTTTACAGGTTGGGTATCATATACATTATCTAAATCGCAACAACGTACTCCTGGAGGTAGAGCCGGTGGGTTAGGGATCAACAATGGGCAATGGTATAACTCTAACTGGGATAGAACTCATGATTTTTCATTTACGGGTAGTTATAAACTCAATGAAAAATGGCAATTTGGAGCTAATATGATATTCCAAACTGGACGACCAGTTACTTATCCTAATGGGAAGTTTTTATACAATGGTTTATCTGTAGCCACCTATTCTGAAAGGAATGCGGATCGATTACCAGCCTATCATAGATTAGACCTATCTGCAACCTTAACACCTCGGAAAAATAAAAATAGAGAATGGCAAGGGGAATGGGTATTCGGTATATACAACGTTTATGGCCGAAAAAATGCAGCTTCTATTTCTTTTGGTCAAAATCAAGAAACTGGCGTAACTGAAGCCACTAGAACATCCATATTTGGTATAGTTCCTTCTGTAACATACAACTTTAAATTTTAAAATAATGAAAAATATAAATAAATATAAGAAATTAGGGATACTCCTAATCATAATTGGATTATTAAACTCTTGTACCGATGTTGTAAATGTTAATGTCCCAAATGGAGGTGCGCGCTTAGTGGTTGATGCATCTATTAAATGGGAAAAAGGTACTTTGGGAGAAACACAAACTATTTATTTAAGAAAATCAACTGCTTTTTTTGATAACAATCCAAATGTTCCGGTAACGGGTGCTTCTGTAACAATTACCAAAGAAAATGATGGGTCAATATTTGTGTTTGTTGACCAGAATAATGGTAGTTACACTGCAACTGATTTTGTCCCAGAATTAAATGCATCCTACACTTTGGAAATTCTGTACAACGACAAATTTTACACTGCTACCGAAACGTTAATTGCTGCGCCTACAATTAATCGAGTTGAGCAAGCTATTGAAAATTCAGGGGATGATACCGAAATTCAACTTCAAGTATTTTTTGACGATCCAGTAGCTGTTGAAAATTATTATTTAGGCGAATTTACTCCATCTAATTTACCAATACCTGCTCTAGCTGTTATCAAAGATGAATTTTCAGATGGCAACGAAAACTTTATTCAAAACGAAAATGACAAATATGTTGCTGGAGTAACTGTAGGTATTAATGTGTATGGTATTTCGAAACGTTATTATGACTATTTAAACATATTAATTCAACAATCTGGAAGTGATGAAAACGGACCTTTTCCAACTACTCCTGTGCAGTTAAAAGGGAACTGTACGAATATTAATGATTCTAACGAAGAAGTATTAGGGTATTTTAGACTAGGAGAGTTTGATACTACATCATATACCATTAATTAAAAATTATTAAAAAAGGTGGTTTTAAGTTGTCAAAATGCGTATTGGTAACTATTAAGATAAAATAAATGCTATTTGCATAAATACATTTTTGCATAAATATCTAGAACCACCTTTAATTTTTATAGTATAAAACAACCTGATATAATATGATAATGTGTGAGAAACAGATAAAATTCTAAGAGACTCACAAAAAAATAATAATTATGAATCTCAAAAAAAGTATCAATGATATAAAGAGGAAAGTGGTTAGATTTCTTACAGGTAGTTTTAAAAATAAGATAGGTAACACGTTGATTAATAATGATGATGTAAAAAGAATCTTAATTTGTAGACCGAATCATAGATTAGGAAGTTTATTATTGCTTTCACCTTTGGTTCAAGAATTGGAATCCACATTTCCTAGCAGCGAGATTGATCTGTTGGTAAACCAATCTTATGCAATTCAATTATATCAAAATTATGATAATGTTAATCAAATTATTGAGTTACCAAAGAAACCCTTTCTAAATATTATAAAGTTTATAAAAACATTGGTTTGGCTTAGAAGTATGAAATATGATTTAGCTATAAATGCTGTTATGGATTCTTCTTCTGGTAGAATATTTACAAGTATTTCTAATGCAAAGTTCAAGTTAGTAGTAGATAACAATGAAGGTAAAAAAGAAAAACATATTGCAAAGCAAGTTGTCTATTCCTTGAGAGCATTTTTACCTATGATAGGAGTTAGAACAAATGATTCGATTCTTGCTAGCTTAGACTTGAGACTTGCGAATGATGAACTAATACAAGGAGGTAGTTTAGTATATGATTTAGTTCAAAACGCGCAACCAACCATTTGTTTGTACACTCATAATTCAGGGAACGAATGCTACACTGATAAATGGTGGCTTAATTTATATAAACATTTACAGCAAGCATTTCCAGATGTAAACATTGTTGAAATACTTCCAAATGAAATGGTCTCAAAGATTGGTTTCAGAGCCTTAGTTTTATATTCTAACGATATACGGAAGTTAGCTGCTATAATTGCTAACACAGATATTTTTATTGGCGTTGATAGCGAAGTAATGCATTTGGCTAGCTCTTCACTTACTCCTACCATTGGCTTATTTTCTATTACAGATACAGAAAAATACATGCCTTACAATGAAGGTAGTGTTGCTGTCAAAAATAATGAGTTAGAAATCAATGAATTGATAGTGCTTATTAAAAACATACTGTATCCTAATTTAAACACTTCAGCATAAGTCCTATGAATATTATCACAATTTTACAGCGAAGACGATATGGATTTAGGTTTTTACTGATGCTTTTGTTCTTGAATTCCTTATTAACATATGGACAGCAAGACCCACTGAGCTCATCTCAAAAGACACATAAGATTGCAGGAGATGTTTTACTTGGTACAATGCCAGCTTTAGCGCTAAGTTCTAGTTTTATTTGGAGAGATGGTCAAAAAGGTAGCTATCAATTTTCCAAAGCCCTAGCATGTACTATTGCAGTAACGTATGGTCTAAAATTAGCTATAAATAAAGAACGCCCCAATGGTGAAAACAACAATAGCTTTCCATCGGGTCATACTTCTGTTGCATTTGTTAGTGCTGCATTTGTACAAAAAAGATACGGTTGGACATATGGTGTTCCAGCCTACCTCTTGGCAGGATATGTTGGTTATACAAGAATGGAAGCCAAAAAACACGATGGCGTAGATGTGTTAGCAGGTGCCACTATTGGTATTGGAATGAGTTATCTGTTTACCAAACGGTTTGATGATAAAAAGAAATTGGGTATTTCTTCAGGGTTTATCGAAAATACACCTACAATAGTTCTAACCTACAAATTTTAATGTACATACTAGTTAGGAGCATGACACTAATTTGAACAATTAAATGCGTTAAAAATATAGTACGGTTTGCAAAATATCAATGCATCAATGATTAATCTATCTGGTGCTTACTTAATAGATTTTAAAATGTTATCGCAAAGAGTAAGATTATGGTAAATCTTAGTAGGTTAAAAAATGAAAGAAAAAATGACAAAAAATGATAAAATAATAGTGACAGGAGCTTCTGGTTACTACGGGTATGCAGTTATTGAATCATTGCTAAAAAATGGAGTGAACAGAAGTTTGATTTATGCAATGGTAAGAGATTATACAAAAATAGAAAAATTAAAATCTTTGAATGTAAATATTGTATTTGGCGATTATAATAATTACAGTTCTATGTTGGTAGCATTTTCTGGTATAGACAAACTCCTTTTTGTATCAAGTAACGAATTGGAAAACAGAATCGAACAGCATATTCAAGTGGTGCAAGCTGCTGAAGCATCTGGAATAAAATATATTCTTTACACAAGTCAGATGCATAAAGATGTTAATTTTTCCCCTATTGATTTTATATTGAGCTCCCATTTAGCGACAGAAAATGCCATTAAAAGAAGTAAGATGAATTATACCATATTACGAAATGGACTCTATATGGATATATTGCCTTCATTTTTAGGTCAGCACATTTATAAATATGGTATTTATCTACCTGCTGGTAATGGGAAAATAGGGTTTGCTTTACGAAGTGAAATGGCCGAAACTGCTGCTAACGTGTTACTCTCAAAGAAGCATACAAATAAGACGTATAATGTATCGGGAAATAGTTATTCATTTTCAGAAATTGCCGAGTATATTTCAGAAATGACAGGTAAAAATATCACTTATTTAAGTCCTAGTTTAGACGCTTTTATCAATACTATGATAAATCACGGAATGTCTAAAAAATATATCAAGATGATTGGTGGTTTTGCAGCTGCTTCAAGACAAGGGGAATTTGAAAGTGATGGTTTACAAATGGAAAAACTGTTAGGACGTAAACCCCTTCCAGTGAAACAATATTTAGAAGAATTTTTTATTTTAAATTTTTTGAGCAGTGTTGTGTAAAGAGTTGATTTATACAAGACCATATTTGCTTTCGAAAATTATGTATATCTACAATTTCCCAGACAATATAATTTTCAAAAGATTTGATGAACTGTAAAAAAAATTTATGAACTACATAGTTTGGTTTATAACATCTCTTTGAGATTATCTTCTAAGTAAAATAAATGTATTCTTACTTATTAGGCTGATTGACATTTGCTAGTCAAGTCTTATTACCTAGTTTATTCATTATTGGATAGACATAGGATGCTATTAATTTAAATAAAATGTAAATAATGAAAAAAATCATAATTGCAGTCTTTCTATTCTTTTCTTTTTTAGAAGTTTGCGGACAATATACTTCAATAGATTCCACAAAAAACAAGACAAATGTCGAATTCAAATTAAAATCGCTTATCATTCCTAGTATTTTAATTGGATATGGTGTGGTAGGACTTAAAAGTCTTACCTTAAAAGATATAGATAACAGTGCCAAAAATGAGTTTAGAGAGCATGATGATAAGAAAACAAACATAGATGATTTTTCTCAATATAGTCCGCTTTTATCTGTATATGGCTTAAATGCGCTTGGTATACAAGGAAAACATAATTTTAAAGATAGGACTATAGTTTTGGCAACGGCATATCTACTCATGGGTAGCTCAGTAAACATTCTAAAAAAAACTACAACTGTTACTAGGCCAGATGGCTCTTCTGCAAACTCTTTTCCTTCTGGGCATACCGCTACTGCTTTTATGGGTGCCGAATTTTTATATCAAGAATATAAAGAAGTATCGGTTTGGTATGGTATTACGGGTTATGTAGTAGCTGCTGGTACTGGGTTGTTTAGATTGCATAACGAAAGGCATTGGTTTACTGATATAACCACAGGTGCGGGAATAGGAATTTTAAGTACAAAAATAGCTTATTGGATTCATCCCTTAATTATGAAAAATATTTTTAAAGAGCGAACAAATGCAACTGGAATTGTTATGCCTTTTTATAATGGAAAAGAGTATGGGTTGGGTTTAACATTGACATTCTGATGAGATTCTTTAAAATGAAAAAAACATTAAATTCATTACTGTTAATAAACCAAGAATTAAATGTTTGTGTAAGTAATAATTTTAATAAATTAAGATTGATTTCTCTTTTTTTACCTCTCTTGTTATTATTATCAATTACTTTGTATCTCTTCAAAGAAGATGCCTTTTCCGTTGAAGCTTATGTTTATATTCAAAAGGAATTGTTTCTTTTTATTAATTATAAATTAGGTCAGTTTCCAAATACTATATATAATATTACCCAATTAGGAGACGCTTCTATTATTTTGTCATTTTTAGGTGTTTTTATTTTGTATGCTCCAAAAATAGTTGAATCTTTATTATCAGCTTCTTTGGTTTCTCTTATATTTTCCTGCATATTGAAGAATATTTTTTTAGTACCAAGACCCGCCATGATGTTTGATAATAACAGTTTTGTTATTATTGGAAAAACAGCAGTGGGTTGTGCCAGTTTACCCTCTGGGCATTCAATTACGGTCTTTGCAACACTAACCATATTGTTGTTTGCATTCATGCCTATAAAACTATTATCTAAAATAATATGGTTTTTTTTTATAATTCTCATAGGATTAAGTATAGTATTTACCCGTGTAGGTGTAGGAGCACATTATCCTTTAGATGTTGTTGTTGGTGGTATTTTAGGTTATTTAGCGGCTCTTATAGGCATTTTTTTCACCAAAAATTTTAGCCCGTGGACATGGATAACTCATAAAAAATACTACCCTATAATTATAGTTTTATTGTCTGTATTAGCTATTACTTTAATATATAAAATAGTCACTAAAAATTTAATTATATTTTATGTTTCCTTAATTAGTTTGGTAGTAACATTAATAATAATCACCAGTATTTATGTTAAAAAGTAAAATCCAATTAGTTCCTTTTGTGTTAATCGCAAGTTTTGTTAATTTTTTATTCTTTCATTATCCTTTTTTTAAATATGTCTTTACTCTACTTGATTATACTAGTTTTAGTGGAATTAGCCTTATTATTTCTTTAGTAATCGCGATACTGATTGCCAATGCTTTTGTATTATATCTTATCTTTTTTCTTTCTCGATTAGTTGGAAAAATTGTATTAGCCTTGGTCTTTATTATTAATGCAATTGTTGCGTATTTTGTGAATACTTATCATGTTATAATAGATATTACAATGATTGGTAATATATTGAATACTGATTATGAAGAAGCCAGTAGTTTCTTTTCTTTTAAATTGATTGTCTATCTTATTGTATTAGGTATTATTCCAATATTTTTTATAATTAAACTTACCATCCTCAAAGAAACATTGAAACGATTTTTAATTAACTTTTCCTTTACATTTCTCTTTCTAGTCATTTTTGTCTTTATTAATGGTGGTAATTGGAGATGGATCGATCAAAACTCAACGAAATTGGGAGCCTTGGCAATGCCTTGGTCTTATATAGTAAATACCTCAAGATTCTATATTTATAAAAATAAAGAAAATGAAAAAGAGATTTTATTACCCGATGCGAAAATAAAAAATGAGGTAAAGTCTATTGCTATTTTAGTTATTGGTGAATCGGCAAGAAGTAAAAACTTTTCGCTATATGGTTATGAAAAACGGACTAATCCATTATTGGCTAAGGTTAAAAATTTACATTGTTTTGATGCTACTTCTTGTGCAACATATACAACAGCAGGTGTAAGGTGTATCTTAGAACATACTAATTCGGGTAAGCTCTATGAGGTTTTGCCTAATTATTTATTTAGAAATAATGTAGAAGTTATATGGAGAACCACCAATTGGGGAGAACCACCAATTCATATTAAAAATTTTTTTAGAAAAGAAGATTTAATAAATAGATGTGAAGAACAAGAGTGTCATTATGACGAGATTCTCTTAAAAGGCTTAAAAGAACAAATTTTAGCCAGTAAAAAAGATAAAATACTTATAATTTTACATACAAGTACAAGTCATGGACCATCATATAATACCAAGTATCCACCCAAATTTGAAAAATTCACTCCAGTTTGCAAAAGTGTTGAACTGGGAGAATGTACCCAAGAAGAACTTATAAACGCTTATGACAACACGATTGTTTATACAGATTATATACTGGCTCATTTAATTAATGATTTACAGGATTTACAGGAATATAAGAGCATGATGTTGTATGTTTCAGACCATGGTGAATCGTTAGGAGAAAATAATTTATATATGCATGGAATACCTGCCTCTTTTGCCCCTCGTGAGCAATTAGAAATTCCATTTATAGTATGGTTATCAGACGACTATAAAAAATTGAAATTAAATCAAACCCTGTCACAGAATCATGTGTTTCATAGTATCTTGAATTTTTTAGCTGTAGAAAGTCCAATATATGATGAAAATATGAATATATTTAAGTGATTAAATATTTAAAGTAAAGATTTAAATTTGAATTATATAAAAAATAAAATAAAATAAAATAAAATAAAATAAAATGGAATTTTGGGAATCAGCTTTTAAAGACAAACAAGAAATGTGGGGAATGTCTCCTGCTAATTCAGCTATATTAGCAAGAGATTTATTTATAGAAAAAGAAATAAAAGACATTCTTATTCCTGGTATTGGCTATGGTAGAAATGCAAAAATCTTTCTTGAAGCAGGAATTTCTGTAACAGGTATTGAGATTTCTCAAACAGCAATTGATTTAGCTAATAAGCATTTTGGAAACAAGTTAACAATTCATCATGGTTCAGTAACCCAAATGCCTTTTGAAACAAAAAAATATGATGGAATTTTTTGTTATGCACTTATCCATTTACTTGATGAATTGGAAAGGAAAAAATTAATTCAAGATTGTTTTAATCAATTATCTAAAAATGGCTATATGATTTTTACTGCTATCACAAAAGAAGCACCTAATTTTGGACAAGGCAAGCAGTTAGGCAAAGATAGATTTGAATTTCACAAAGGAGCAAAAATATTTTATTATGATCAGGAATCTGTCAAAATAGAGTTTGAACATTATGGACTTTATGAAATTACAGAAGTAGATGAAAATCAACCTATGTATTCTATCATGTGTAAAAAGAAGTAATTTTTGATAATTAATTGTATTATTTGAATCCTAAAATCCCATTGTTCTGTTTTTTCAAAATGGTTATTAACTAGTATTTACCGCCACAAAGTAGCTCCAATCTACCCAAAAGTTGCTGTGTATACGAAGTTAATTATCGTGTTATTATTTTCTAAAAATCACTCTTTTATTTATTGGTTTACCATACGTTTTTTTGGTACGAATAGTAAATCCGAGCGATGAGGAGATAATAAAAATTGCAAAACTTAAAATCGATATTTCTTTTGTAGATTTTATATTTTGAGCCTTAATCTTCTATTGGAATATAAATAGTTAAGTCTTCAAATGTTTTCATGCCCTCAGAAAAATGAGCGGTTACTTCAAGATCATCAATTATCCAAGAGAGCCATTCGTCATCTTTAGAATTAGGTTTCCCAAATCTTTTAATCATTTCTTTAACAGTATCATCATATTGAAACTCATAAGGTAGAGGAGAAGAGTTAGTTCTACTGTTGTATAGTTCTAAATGTATTGCGATTCCAGCAAAAACGCCTTCTCCTTTTTTTAGTTTGATATCCATTCCTATCATGTCTGGCAAGTAGAAACTTACTGTCATTCCACCAATATCTTCAGACTGCTCAGAGTCATCTTTACTGATGTAAGGAAGTTTGGATATTCCAGCGGTTTGAAATTTTGAAATAACTTCTTCATCTTGACTTGTTTTTCCAAATAATGGAGCCCAAAAATCAAATAGTTCAGGATTTTGTACTTTCATATGTTTTAATTTATACACAACTTCTATATACTCGCTACAAAGTAGTTTCAATCCACTTGTATTAGATTTACATACAAAATTTGCTTTTCAAATTTAGCCCATCACTTTTAAAAAACCTATACGTATAAATACGTATTTTTACCTCTTTTTTGTGCGTATTTATACGTATATTTTAACAAGTAGTATGAGAATTCTATAAAAGTTTTAACAAATAAAATCTTTTAAAATGTAAATAATGGTTTATTGTTTTATGAGGTAATTTTTTTAAAAACAATCAAAGGCGGTGATGATACCACGACAACAACCGATGTTGAAGAAGATATTGATAGAGGTGGAGGAAGACCAAAAACAAATGGGAACGGTTAAAAAATAACAAAAAGAATAATTGCTTCATTCCTGGTACTTGTATCAGGATTTTTTTTAAACTGTAATAAAAAAAGAGAACCAATTTCTTGATTCTCTTTACTTAGTAGCGGGAACAGGACTCGAACCTGTGACCTTTGGGTTATGAGCCCAACGAGCTGCCTACTGCTCTATCCCGCGATGTGCGTTTGTAATTTCAATAAAATTTCTTAGTAGCGGGAACTGGACTCGAACCAGTGACCTTCGGGTTATGAGCCCGACGAGCTGCCTACTGCTCTATCCCGCGATTTGTGAGTGCAAAAATACAACGATTATATTGAAAAACAAGAAAAAACAATAAAAAAATTAAAATTTCTTCTATTCGACTGATATGACTACCTTTGTAACTTCAATAATGTATCATGTAGGTTAGTACACGTTTCGTAAATCTTATTGATTTGATATTATGAAGTGATTCAAAATTGATAATCGAATTTTATGAAATTAAGTGGAATAAATATTTTGTGAACCTTTGGTCAAATAAATTTAAATTAAAAGATAAATCTCATGCATAAAGCAGGTTTTGTAAATATTATTGGTAACCCAAACGTAGGGAAATCAACCTTAATGAATGCTCTAGTTGGAGAGCGTTTATCGATAATTACGAGTAAAGCGCAAACAACACGTCATCGTATTTTAGGTATTGTTAATGGAGATGATTTTCAAATGGTGCTTTCTGATACACCTGGCATTATCAAACCAGCCTATGAATTACAAAATTCTATGATGGGTTTTGTTAAGAATGCTTTTGAAGATGCTGATGTTTTGGTTTATATGGTTGAAATAGGTGAGAAGGAGTTAAAAGACGAGAGTTTCTTCAATAAAATCATACATTCAAAAATTCCAGTATTATTATTGTTGAATAAAATTGATAAATCGAACCAAGAACAATTAGAAGAACAAGTAACTTTGTGGTCTGAAAAAGTTCCTAATGCTGAAATTTTTGCCATTTCTGCTTTAGAAAATTTCAATGTGCAAGCTGTTTTTGACAGAATTATTCAGTTGTTACCCGTTTCGCCACCATATTATCCAAAAGATTCTTTAACCGATAAACCCGAACGTTTTTTCGTAAATGAAACTATTAGAGAGAAAATCTTATTAAACTACGATAAAGAAATTCCGTATGCTGTTGAAATAGATACCGAAGAATTTAAAGAAGATGATGCTATTATTCGTATTCGTGCTGTTATTATGGTTGAAAGAGATACTCAAAAAGGCATCATTATTGGTCACAAAGGAGCTGCACTTAAAAAAGTGGGTATGCAGGCACGAGAAGATTTAGAAAAATTTTTCGGAAAACAAATTTTTCTAGAAACCTATGTTAAGGTCAATAAAGACTGGAGAAGTAATATGAACCAGCTGAGGAGATTTGGTTACAACCAAAAATAATTAGTGAATAATACGTTCCATTATTTCGTGTAATTGATTCATTTCTGGTATTCCTTTTCTTCGGTTTCTTCTAGCTATGTAATAGAGTAAAAGCCAAAATGCTACCATAGTTGTTAAAATAACAATTTCTATGGTAAATTTTTGATGCAAACTCGATTTGGAATAAGCTGAAACAGCAGCGATAAAGAAAATAATACCTACAAGGAAATGCAGGAAAATAAAGAATGTCCATAAAACAGGATCTGGTCCATACAATCCATTTACAGCAGTATTGCCATCTTCCATAGATTCTAATTGCAAATGAAGATGAGGAGAATATTTTTCTCTTTTTAAAACACCAAGACTTAACCAAACATGATGGTCTGAAATCTTAATTTTGTAGTCAGGATCTAATTCTGTCTGTAAAAGTTTAAATTCGTTAAGTACTGTGTCCAATGATTTATTTGCGACAGTATAAAAACGAAGTCGTAGCGTAATGTTTTTATCCATAGACAAAGGGGTTTATGGTACTAAACTACAAAAAAAATATGAAAAAAAGTAGTGTGTTTTAATTTATAAGTCTGTAAATAAGAGAATTAAATAGCAAGAAGGAATCTTTTTTCTAAACACGAAATGATTATCTTTGCACTTTCAAAAAAAATAGAGAATGAATAATATTGTAGCCATAGTAGGTAGACCGAATGTAGGAAAATCGACTTTTTTTAATCGATTAATTCAGCGCAGAGATGCTATTGTCGATTCGGTTAGTGGTGTTACCCGAGATAGAAATTATGGCAAAAGTGAATGGAACGGAAAAGCGTTTTCTGTAATAGATACAGGAGGTTATATTAAAGGATCTGATGATATATTTGAAGGAGAAATTAGACGTCAGGTTGAATTGGCTATTGATGAAGCTGATGCTATTATTTTCGTAGTAGATGTAGAAGAAGGAGTTACTCCTATGGACGAAGAAGTAGCCAAATTATTACGAAAAGTAACAAAACCTATTTTACTTGCTGTGAATAAAGTAGATAATGGTGCACGTGAAAAAGATGCGGTTGAATTTTATTCGTTAGGTTTAGGCGAATATTTTACAATAGCGGGTATGAACGGTAGTGGAACTGGGGAGTTGTTAGATGAATTAGTACGTGTTTTGCCAGAATTGCCAGAAGTAACCGAAGAAGAAAATCCGTTGCCTAAATTTACAGTTGTAGGAAGGCCAAATGCGGGAAAATCATCATTTATCAATGCCTTAATTGGTGAAGATCGTTTTGTAGTAACTGATATTGCTGGTACAACAAGAGATGCTATCGATACGACGTATAATCGTTTTGGCTTCGAATTTAAATTGGTAGATACAGCTGGAATACGAAGAAAAGCAAAAGTAAAAGAAGATTTAGAGTTTTATTCAGTAATGCGTTCTGTAAGAGCTATTGAGCATAGTGATGTGTGTATTTTAATGATAGACGCAACTCGAGGTTTTGAAGGTCAAGATCAGAATATTTTTTGGTTGGCAGAAAAAAATAGAAAAGGAATTGTAATCTTAGTAAATAAATGGGATTTAATTGAGAAGGATACTATGTCTACTAGAGATTATGAACGAAAGATTAGAGAAGAATTACAGCCTTTTACAGATGTGCCTATCCTTTTTGTTTCTGCTTTAAACAAACAACGTTTATTAAAAGCTTTAGAAGTAGCTGTGGAAGTATACGAAAATAGAAAGCAACGTATTGCAACATCTAAGTTTAATGATTTGATGCTTCCTATAATTGAAGCAACACCACCACCAGCCATAAAAGGAAAATATGTAAAAATTAAATATTGTATGCAATTGCCAACACCTACACCTCAATTTGTGTTTTTTGCTAATTTACCTCAATATATTAAGGAACCTTATAAGCGTTTTATTGAAAATAAACTGCGTGAACAATATAATTTTTCTGGAGTACCAATTGATATTTATTTCAGACAAAAGTAATAATACTAAAAAGAGCTTTCAAAAACTGAAAGCTCTTTTGTCTAGTACAACAACCTCATTCTTATTATTGCACTATTATCTTCTTGGTAATAACTTTACCATTTTTATGTGTCATTTTTAAAGTATAAATAGTTGGAGGAGTAGCTTCATCTAAAATGAAATTGATAGACTCTTTATTTGCTATGGTAAACTTTATGTTCTTTGTGTTTCCAGATAAATCAATTAAACTGATCTCTTTTAAATTTACATCATTAGTAAAGATTTTAGAAATATGGCCTCTAAAAATAGGATTTGAGACTACCACTACCGATTCTATAAAATCATCTGAATTTGTTTGAGTTGTATTTTGGAAATGTACTAAGTTATTATCATTTAATTCTTGTACCAAAATATCGTCAATTTCCATTTGTACCATGCTGTTTATTCCTAACTTAAATTGATTTTCAACAGAAGGATAAAACCAAAGTTGGGTGTTATTTTGAATAGGAATGAAAGTGAATTTTACAGTTTTCCAAAACGATTTAGATTTAGTTACATCAATAGCCCATACTAATTCACTTGTTTCTTCAATTTGTGGCTGTTTTTCTGAAGTAGTATTGGTTAAATTACTTGAAGTTCTTACATTAACAGATGGATTTTGTATTTTAATTTCTTCAGCATTTAAATTTGTAACTGCTTTTACTTTGAAAGAGATTTCATATTTTTTTCCTACAACAAAATTATAGTTTGTAAAAATACCACCTCCGTTTTCTTTAGTAACACGTAACGTTGCCCAAGTATTTGTGTTTAAATTTCCAGAAACTACAGGTATTCCATGACTAGCCGCCCAACCTTTAATACAACTTGGTGCGCTAAAACCGTTTCCTACACAGTTACCGCTTAAACTGCCATTAGTAAGGTTTTGAGAAATACTAAAAAAAGAAATAAGTAAAAAAGTAGTTAAAAATAATGTCGTTTTCATGTTTATTTATAATTAGATTTTTATTTGTTATTTTGGATATGCAAATATTGAAACTATTATAAAATTAAACAGTAAGAAATCTCCCGAAATTAAAGGGGAAAAATCCCCTTTTTTTATGGGTAGTTTTCGATAAACAAATAAAGTGAGAAGTATTAATTCTTATCCTTTTAAGTTATTTGAATCGAATATTATTTGATGACTATTTTTTGGGTAGTTAAACTATTCTTCTGATTTGTTATTTTTAGACAATTAATTTAATATCATTTTATCGAATAGAAGTTGAAGCTTTCTCTTTAATAATTGTCATTATAGCTCTGTTTTCAATTTTGCTTTCCAGCCATGAAATAATATCTAAATATAAAAAGGCCCTCTTTTCATAAGGATGCTCTTCATATTCTTTTAAACGGGCATGTAATTTTTTAAACTCACCTTTTAATTGATGCGGATAAATAGAGCCTAAATTTCTCAAGAATTTAATCATTTCACGTTGTACTTCATGTAAATCATTCATTTTAATTAAAAATTTATACGTGCTTTTTAATTGTAATTCCAATTTATAATCCAAACTCGCTTCATAATGTGCTACTAAACTTAATACTCTGGCAAAACACATTAAATCTTCTCTCATGGATAAATTCTTATTGTCTATAATTTTTTGAAGATAGGTGATGCACACTGTGTTATTTCCAACACCAAAATACATACAGGCAATTTTATAATAAAAAACCATCACGTGATGCTCATCAATTTTATCTTCATCAATTTTAATCCTTTTTAAAATCGGATCAATTAAGGAAAGACCTTTATCAAAAGTGCCTTCTAGGAAATGTAAGTTTAACTTACTATTGTAAGAACATAAAAAAACAAGAATAGTAACATTGTCATTTTTAGGAAAAGCATCTAAATTAATCGTTTCTTCTAGTTTATCGAGTGTTTCTTTAAATAGCGTTTTATGTTTAATTAAATAAAGACATTCTAATAAATAGTTAACTCCTTTAATATACCAAACAGGGTTTAAAAAAATCATCTTTGGATTGTCGTAAAATAAGTCTACCCATTTTTTAGCATATTTATAACAAGATAAAAAATCCTGAATTAAAAAACTATACCACAAATGAGCTTTGTAGAGCCATAACTTTTCCCTAAAGCCTAAATCTGAAATAACATAGTGAGGTAATTCCTTGTTAAAATAATTTGTTATTTCTTGCATTTCGGCATCACTTTTTGCGTAACCACTTTTAAGCATAATACTGTAAAGTTGTAATGAAAGATTAGATAATTTACTAGCTATAACATTTTCTTTACTTAATTTTTTAGCTTGAGAGGTTAATTCATCAGCTCTTCCTACAATGCTTCGAGTAATATATTGCGATTCAATTACTTTTTCCAGCTCTACAATTTCATAGGCAATGTTTTTTTCTTCATTTTCAAGCGCCATAATTTTGGCCTTTTCCAAGATTTTTAAGCTTTGTTTGTATAACCCTTTATGGTATAAAATGGTAGCAAAATCTAATTGTTCCCGAATTAATATTCTGTTATTCTGGTTTACAGGATTCATTCGCAAGCTAATTAAAATTTGTTTGTATAAATGTGCTTTTAAATTAGAGAGTTGTAATTTAGTTACAATCTTACTTTCCAAAATAGTTTCCTCATTATAATCATTCATTTTATCTAATAAATTAAATAAGTGTAAAAATTTAGCATTTACATTTACATCTAATCGATTAGCATATAATTTAAACTGACGTTTTTCTGACCTAGAAAGTGATTTTATAAGAATAAAAAGATTGTCTTTTGATACGTTTGCCATTGTAAATAAATGAATGTTATTTTGTTGTAAATCAGTTTGTTGTGAATTAAAAAAATGACTTTAATACTGTAAAACAGAAAATTGAAAACCCGCTTTACATAAAGCAAAGTATAAATTTGTATTCATAAATTAAAATTAAGTTTAATAATTCTTTTATGGATAAAGGAAAAGTAGAAATATTTGATACTACACTAAGAGATGGAGAACAAGTACCTGGTTGTAAATTAAACAAAGAGCAGAAATTGATTATTGCCAAACGTTTAGATGAATTAGGAGTTGATGTAATTGAAGCAGGCTTTCCAATTTCGAGTCCAGGAGATTTTGAAGCAGTGGAAGCAATTGCAAAAATTGTTAAGAACGCAACTGTTTGTGGTTTAACAAGGGCTGTTGAAAAAGATATTGAAGTAGCTGCACAAGCACTCAAATATGCAAAAAAACCAAGAATACACACCGGAATCGGAACATCGGATTCTCATATTAAATACAAGTTTAATGCATCTAAAGACGAAATAATAGAACGTGCTGTGAAGGCAGTTGCCTATGCGAAAAAATT
Organism: Flavobacterium sp. J27; assembly: GCF_004303025.1. Classification (GTDB taxonomy): domain Bacteria; phylum Bacteroidota; class Bacteroidia; order Flavobacteriales; family Flavobacteriaceae; genus Flavobacterium. Next base: position 142,643 of record NZ_PJQW01000011.1, read on the forward strand.
TGTGGATGATGTAGAGTTTTATGCGGAAGATGCAGGTAGAACCGATAACGCTTTCCTAGCCCAAGTATGTTCAGAAGTTATAGCAGCTGGTGCTACCGTTTTAAATATTCCTGATACTACAGGTTATTGTTTACCAGAAGAGTATGGTGCAAAAATAAAATATCTTACTCAAAACGTAAAAGGGATAGAAAAAGCGATTCTTTCGTGCCATTGTCATAATGATTTAGGTTTGGCTACAGCCAATTCTATTGCTGGTGTAATCAATGGAGCCCGACAAGTGGAGTGCACTATTAATGGAATCGGAGAACGAGCAGGAAATACATCGTTAGAAGAAGTGGTTATGATTTTGAGACAACATCCTACCTTAGGTTTGGATACCAACGTCAATGCAAGATTACTAAACGAAATGAGTCATTTAGTATCTGAAAGTATGGGAATGATTGTACAACCTAATAAAGCAATAGTAGGGGCGAATGCTTTTGCACACAGCTCAGGGATACATCAGGATGGCGTAATTAAGAATCGCGAAACGTATGAAATAATTAATCCTGAAGATGTAGGTGTTACCGAGTCTTCCATCATTTTAACAGCACGAAGCGGAAGAGCAGCGTTAGCTTATAGAGCTAAAAAAATTGGTTATGAATTAACCAAATTACAATTGGATGTAGTATATCAGGAATTTCTAAAAGTAGCCGACAGAAAAAAAGAAGTAATTGATGAAGATGTTCATAGAATTATAGAAAATAATAAAATTGGTATTGTAGCATAAAATGGAAAAGAAAACCTTATTTGATAAAGTGTGGGACAGTCATGTAGTAAGTGAAGTGCCCAATGGACCACAAATCTTATATATAGATAAACATTTAATACACGAAGTGACGAGTCCGCAAGCTTTCGCTGAATTGGAAGAACGTCAAATTCCTGTTTTTAGACCAAAACAAATTGTAGCTACTGCCGATCATAATGTGCCTACAAAAAATCAGCACTTACCTATAAAAGATGTATTATCTAAAAATCAGTTGGAACAGTTAACAAAAAACTGCGAGAAAAATAATATTACCTTATACGATTTAGGACATCAATATCAAGGTATTGTACATGTTATCGCTCCAGAATTAGGAATTACCTTGCCAGGCATGACTATGGTTTGTGGCGACAGTCACACTTCTACTCATGGAGCTTTTGGAACTATTGCTTTTGGTATTGGAACGAGTCAGGTGGCACAAGTGTTTGCAAGTCAGTGCTTGTTATTAAATAAACCGAAAAGTCTTCGCGTAAGTGTTAATGGAAAGTTAGCCAAAGGGGTAACTCCAAAAGATGTTATTTTGTACATCATTTCAAAAATTGGAACCAATGCAGGAACAGGTTATTTCTGTGAATATGCAGGGAATGTCTTTCAAGAGATGTCTATGGAAGGAAGAATGACTGTTTGTAATATGAGTATCGAAATGGGAGCAAGAGGAGGGATGATTGCTCCTGATGACATTACTTTTGAATACATAAAAGGAAGAACATTTGCACCAAAAGGGAATGAACTAGAAGAGAAAATTGCGTATTGGAAAACGTTACCAACAGATGAAGGGGCGGTTTTCGATAAAGAATATTCTTTTGATGCAGCAGATATTGCTCCAATGATTACCTATGGAACCAATCCAGGAATGGGGATAAAAATTAATGGTACGATTCCAACAATTGAAGATGAATCATTTGCCAAAGCTTTAGAATATATGGGTTTCCGAAAAGGAGAATCTTTATTGGAAAAACCAATTAATTATGTGTTTATTGGTAGTTGTACTAATTCTCGAATTGAAGATTTTAGAATTGCAGCTCAATATATAAATGGTAAACAAAAAGCAGTCAATGTAAATGCGTTAATCGTTCCAGGTTCGCAACAAGTAGCTAAACAAATACAGGATGAAGGTTTAACCGCTATTTTTGAAAAAGCAGGTTTTGAAATTCGTCAACCAGGATGTTCCGCTTGTTTGGCCATGAATGATGACAAAATTCCAGCTGGAGAATATTGCGTGTCCACTTCAAATAGAAATTTCGAAGGAAGACAAGGACAAGGGGCACGCACACTTTTATCAAGTCCTTTAGTAGCGGCTGCGATTGCAGTAGAAGGTAAAATTATTGATATCACAAAACACCTTAATTAATCATGGAAAAATTCACCACATTATATTCGAAAGCGGTTCCGTTACCAGTAGAAAATATCGATACCGATCAAATTATTCCTGCAAGATTCCTTAAGGTTACTAATAAAGTTGGTTTCGGAAACAACCTTTTTAGAGATTGGCGTTTTCATGAAAACGATGAACCGATACCCTCTTTTGTACTTAATAATCCAAAATATTCTGGAAAAATATTAGTAGCAGGAGATAATTTTGGTTGCGGAAGTAGTAGAGAACATGCTGCTTGGGCATTAACAGATTATGGCTTTAAAGTGATTGTATCTAGTTACTTTGCCGATATTTTTAAAGGGAATGCTTTAAATAATGGTTTACTTCCTATACAAGTTTCTCCAGATTTTTTAAAGCAAGTGTTAACCTTATTACATCAAAATCCTGAAACCGAATTAATCATCGATTTAGACCAACAAACCATTGCAGTAAAAGAAGTAGACTTAAAAGAAACTTTTGAGATTGATGCTTACAAAAAACTGTGTTTAATTAATGGTTATGATGATATCGACTTTTTAGTAAGTAATAAAGATAAAATTGAAGCTTTTGAAGCAAATAGAAATAAAACACAATCCATAGTCATTTAAAGTAATCATTATGAAGATGAAAATAGCCGTGTTATCTGGAGACGGGATAGGTCCTGAGGTAACCAAAGAATCAGTAAAAGTATTACAGTCTATTGCGGATGCATTTGGACATGATTTTCAATTTAAAGAAGCTTTAGTAGGTGCCATTGCCATAGATGAAACAGGAAATCCATTGCCGGACGAAACACTAACGTTATGTAAAGAAAGTGATGCCGTTCTTTTTGGAGCTATCGGTGATCCAAAATATGACAACAATCCTGATGCTACTGTTAGACCAGAACAAGGGCTGTTAAAGCTGAGAAAAGAACTAGGTTTGTTTGCTAACATTCGACCAATTACAGCTTATGATTCATTGTTAGAAAAATCACCATTAAAAAAGGAGATTATTCAAGGAACGGATATGGTTATTTACAGAGAATTAACTGGCGGAATTTATTTTGGTGAAAAACAACTGAATGAAGAAGGAACAGTAGCTTCCGATTTATGTGAGTATGCACAATATGAAATTGAAAGAATTGCGCATTTAGCATTTAAAGCGGCACAACAAAGACGTAAAAAAGTAACTTTGGTAGACAAAGCTAATGTTTTGGAAACATCAAGATTGTGGAGACGTGTCGTAACTTCTTTAGCTAAACACTATCCTGAGGTAGCTTTAGATTTTCTATTTGTAGATAATGCGGCCATGCAAATGATTTTAAATCCAAGCCAGTTTGATGTTATCTTAACAGAAAATATGTTTGGTGATATTATATCAGATGAAGGAAGTGTTATAGGAGGTTCTATAGGTTTGTTAGCTTCTGCTTCAGTAGGAAGTGGTACCGCTTTATTTGAACCTATTCATGGTTCGTATCCACAAGCAGCTGGTAAAAATATAGCCAATCCAGTAGCTTCTATTTTAAGCGCTGCTATGCTGTTAGAACAGTTTTCTTTACATGATGAAGCGAGGTTAATCTATAAAGCTGTGGAAACCATGTTAAATGAAAACATAGGAACTGTCGATTTAAATAAAGAAAATCCATCAAGTACATCAGAAATAGGCGATGTTATTGTAAAATTAATCGATAGCCAAGATGTAACTATTGGAGGTTCACATTTTGAAAATATAAAACTTGGAAAGTCAGTTTATATATAAAATTAAGTTAATTGTTTTTTTCAAATTAAAAGAAAAGTATTAGATTTGTTATATAACATTTATATAAACATAATCATGAAAAAATCTTTTTTGTTCTTTTTGCTTTTATAGCTGTAGTTTTACTTGCACAAACAAAATCAGATTCGGGTATTATTTTTGGATTTAGTGATGAAGGAGATCCTATTATTGTGGCAGCTGATAATAGTCCAGAAAGTAGATCTGCGTTAACTCAAGCGATGTACGATTTTACCGATGCAGATGTTGCTCAATGTAGATGTTATCAAGGCGCAGATAGGGCACAGAAAAATAAAGATAATGGAGGTCCAACTGGAAGTTGTTGTTGGGTTAATCCTGCAACAACTAATTATCCATATTGCGCTAACGGCTGTATTTAAATAATAATAATAAGAGAAAAAGGTAAATAAATTGATTTTTTAATTTATTTACCTTTTTTATTTAAAAAAATAAAAATGAAACGTAATCTTTTTTTAACGCTTTTGTTTCTTTTATTGCTGAGTTGTAGTGAAAAGAAAAAATATAATTTCATGCTCGTAAAATCAGATTCGATATCTATTCCTATTGATGAGACAATTAGTCAAATTACAGGCTGTTTAGAATATACTCTTTATGATAACAAACCTACTTTATTATATTCTAATAGAGATATTGAAAACAATGTTGCTGAAATATTATTCTTTGATTTGAACGAAAAAAAAATATACAAAAAACTCAGTTTTTCTGAAGATAAGGGTTTTTATAAATCGACCAATGGATTTAAATTTATAAATAAAGATAGTATCATTGTATCAAACGTAAGAACAGATACATTGTATATAACTGATTTTTATGAAAAAATTAAGTTTAAAAAGCATTTTAAATTTCAAGGAGAGAACTATTACATTTCTCAGGTTACTTCCATGAATTCTCATCCAATAGTAAAATACAAAAGCAACTTATATGTTACTCCAATGCTTTTTACAGAAAATCAAAAAGAATTTATTAACAAACCATTTTTATTTGAATATAATTTTAAAACTGATAGTTTAAAGCCATTAAACGTGTATTTCCCTAAAGAATATATTGCTTCAGATTATTTTTCATTTGAATTGTCTCATTACTTTGATGGTAAGAATGTCATATTTTCTCCAATGAATTCACATAAAATATGGATAGTTAATCTTGAAACAAAAAAAATGAGAATTGTAGAAGCAAAAAGTGATTATTGCAGAGAGTTTTTAAAATTTAAAGACTCACCTCAAAAAACAATGATTGATGGAATGTATAATAATGCATATTATTCGCAATATATAAGTATTATATATGATAAATATAGAAAAGTTTATTATAGATTGTTTTATCAAGGGATAGATATAGATAAAAATGATAAAAATTTGAGTAATGAGTATGATTACCCTAAGGTAATGAGTATAATTACTTTAGATGAAAATTTTAATAAAATTGCGGAAGACATTTTTCCAAATCATGATTTTATGAGTATGTATTTTATAACACCAGATGGATTATATATGAATTCAGATAACGTTTTGAACCAAAATTATGATGAGGATAAATTAACTTTTACTAAATTAGTATTACAAAATGAAGAGAATTAATTTATTAATTATTTTACTTGTATTAATTTCATGTTCCAATAGTAATTATACAAAAGATGAAAAGTGTTTAATAGATTTTTTGCAAGATGAAAGTTTTTTAAGAACTAAGAAGTGCATTGTTTTAGTTCCTGTTAATGGTTGTGGTACTTGTACTCAGGATATAATTAAATTTTCTAAAAAGAATTATAGAAATGAAAATATTCTTTTTATTTATTCTGCATGGGACAGGCAAGCTAAGGTTTTATATAAAGAAATCGAAGATTTTGAAAAACATGTTGTAATTGATAAAAAATCTACACTAAAAAGCCTAGGTATTGTAGAAAACAAACCGATTGTTTTTTTTATTGAAAAGTATAGAATAAAAGAAAAAATAAAATTTGATGATAAAAACTCAGACCAAATAATTGATAGAATTAACAAATTGATTAATTAATTATTTTTTAGATTATAAAATTAAGTTAAAAAAAGGGTATTCCTTTTAAAACTATAAGAAATAACTTTATTTCGCGGTTAGTTATTAATCGCGATTTTTTTATGCTCAAAAATTACTTTTTACTTGTTGTTTTGTTTCTTTCTGGAATGAGTTTTAGCCAAAATACCTTTTCTGTTTCTGGAAAATTAGTAGACGAAAATTTAAAACTCCCTTTAGAATCTGCTACCGTTTACTTTTCAAAGGTAAGTGATTCAACAGTTATAGATTATACAATCTCAGATAAAAACGGAAACTTTAATTTTAAATTAAGAAATGTAGCATATCCAGTTGTGTTAAGAGTTTCTTATACGGGGTATTTAGATTATAAAAAGCAATTTCCTGCAATCGATAAAAATATCGATTTAGGAACACTTTTGCTAAAAGAAAATGTGTCATCTTTAAATGAAGTGATAGTAAAATCAGAAATACCGCCTATTTCTGTGAAAACAGATACTTTAGAATTTAATGCTTCTTCTTTTAAAGTAGCTCCCGATGCCAATGTGGAAAAGTTGTTAAAACAATTGCCAGGAGTAGAGATCGATACCGATGGAAAAATTACGGTTAATGGTAAAGAAGTAAATAATATTTTGGTTAACGGAAAACCATTCTTTGGAAAAGATGGTAAAATTGCTACCCAAAACTTACCCGCAAACATGATTGATAAAGTTCAGGTTACAGATACAAAAACTAAAAAAGAAGAACTATCAGGTCAGACCGCTTCAGATAATACTAGCACCATTAATCTTACCATTCAAGAAGATAAAAATAAAGGATTGTTTGGAAAAGCCACTGCGGGTTATGGTACAGATGACCGCTACGAATCAAGTGTATTGTTCAATTATTTTAAAGATACTCAAAAGATCAGCTTTTTAGGTTCTTCTAATAATATCAATTCGGTAGGTTTTTCTATGGATGAAATTTTTGATAATATGGGAGGAGGAAGAAATCAATCGATGTATGTAAATAGTAACGGGAGTTTTGGTATTAACGGGATGCGTTTTGGAGGAAATTCTGGAATTACCAAATCAAATATGATTGGAATTCATTTTTCAGACGAATGGTTGAATAAGAAAGTGGATCCAAACGGGAGTTATTATTTTTCCAACGCTATTTCGGAAAATAGAAATAGAACTAGTAGGACAAATTTATTACCTACTGGAAATACCAGTACCAATTCTGAATCTAACTCAAAAACTGATAACACAGGACACTCTATTACGGTTGATTTTGAAATAAAAATTGACTCTACAACAACCTTATATCTTTCTCCAAGTTTAACCAAAAATAACACATTAGATAAATATGAGAGTCGTTCTACATCTTTTGATGCTTCCAATACTTTGTTAAATGAAAACACAACAACGAACTTTCAAGATAGTGACAGAAGTAGTTTTACAAATAATTTGTACTTGTACAAGAAGTTAAAAAGAAAAGGTAGAGGTATCAGTGTTACTATGAATAATGAAAATAGTAATAACGAAAATAATTTAAATACCATTACCAATACTGTTTTTTATCAATCTGGAAATCCAAATGATAGTAGAAACCAAAATCGTTTGGATACCGATAAAAAAGACATGATTGAATTTGAAATAGGATATTCAGAACCTATTACCGATTCATTAAAATTGACTTTTGAAACCTCTTTTAAAACACAGCAAAATAAAAATAGTAAAGCTACTTTTGATTTTGATTCGTTTACTAATGAGTATTCCAATTTTAATGATTTATTATCTAATGATATTCGTTCTAAAACCAATACATTTAATGGTACCGTTGGAATTAATATTTCTAAAAAGAAATACCGACTTAATATCGATTTAGGTACCGATTTTTTAAATTATGATAACCAATCTAATTATTTAGGAAATCAAATTACATTAAAAAATAACTATATTTATCCTAATGTTACTGCTTTTCTAAGTTATAAAGTAGCAAAATCTAAATCTATTTATAGCCGTTATTCCTATAATGCAAATTTACCTTCAGCGGAACAATTATTGCCTTTTGAAAATTTAGCCAATCCACTAAATACAGTTATAGGAAATGCTTTCTTAAAACCAATAGAAAATCATAATTTATATATGAATTTTAATAATTACGATTATGCTACACGATCTGGTTTTTATACTTATTTTGGTGGAAGTTTACGAAAAAATTCAATTGTGAGTTCAACCGTATATGATTCCGACTTTAAAGCAACTACAACCTATCAAAACATCAATCAAACCTATAATTTTTACACAGGCTTTAGTTGGAATAAATCCTATAAAAAAGAGAAAAGAACGTTAAAATATGGACTAGGATTAGGAATGAATTATGACTTTAATCAAGGATTGACAAATGCAGCTTTGTATCAGGCAAAAGGAGTGCAATTAAATCCAAGAGCTTCTATAACATGGTCTATTGATGATGTTGTTACTATTGCTCCATCTTACAGATATACTTATAATGTAACTTCTTTTGAAAATTATGTGATAGACAAGAGCAATGTTTTTAAGCATAACTTTAAACTGGAAACTACCACCTATTGGCCAAAAAATGTGGTTTTAGGAAATGATTTTGGGTATACCTATAATTCTAACATAGCTAATGGTTTTCAGAAAGATTTTTATTTGTGGAATGTAAGTTTAGGGTATAATTTCTTTAAAGAACAATTGTTAGCTAAAGTAAAAGTGTATGATTTGTTAAACCAAAATGTGAATGCTACACGTACCATAACACCTACAGCAATAACCGATGAAGAAAATACCGTTTTACAACAATATGTGATGTTTTCTTTAACGTATAAATTAGAAAAGTTTGGAGGTAAAAACAAAAACAGAAATAGAATTATTATAGATTAAAAATATAAAAAAGGTTCTCATTTGAGAACCTTTTTTATTTAATAGTAAGATTTTGTACAATAGTACTATTATCTTTTTTAATGACTTTAACTATATAATTACCTTCATAAAGATCTTTTCGTAGTTGTAAACTAAGGTAGTTTTTACTTAACACTCTAAAATCACTCTTAAAAGTATTTCCAGCTAAATCTATAATTTGTATTTCGTCAACTTCTCCAGAATTAATCCTCACATTTACATAGTCATTTTTCTCAACTGTATCTGGAAAAATATATTCTAAATCTCGAGTAGTTACCGTTAGAGGGCTATTACTTTCATTTTTTAAAGAGGCAACAGTGTGTTTCTGACCAGAGGTGCTAATTACAATATCATCAATTTCAAATTGAGAATATTTTTCTGGATTACTATTTTGATTGTTGTTTATTGTGGTGTAAAACCATAGTTGCGAATTACTCTTTCTCGGAGTAAAAGAAATAGTGATACTCTCCCAGTTGGAACTGTTTTTTGTAATGCTTTTAGACCAAATTAACTCACTTTGATTGGTAGAAAAACTGTTTTGCGTATTAAAATTTGATGTTAAATTATTAGTTGCTCTAACATTTGCAGTGGTAAGAATCTTATCTACAGCATTAATTGTAGTTGTTATTTTAACCTTAAAAGAAATCGTATAGTTTTTACCAGGAATAAAGTCATAATGGGTAAAAATGCCTTCAATACCTTCATTGTTTGATGATAGTGAGGCCCAAGTGTTTTTAGTTATATTACCTTGTACAAAAGGACTACCATGACTGGCAAACCAATTAGAAACACAAGAAGGAGCAGTAAAGCCATTGCCTATGCAATTGCTATTGAGGGTTCCGTTTACTAATTCTTGAGCAAATAAATTTAAAGTCAAACAAAATAAGGCACAGGTTAATGATATTCTTTTCATTAATTTCAAATTATAAAAGGCTATTTATGGATTTAGCTGCAAATATCGTTATTTATAAAGAATTTACTACAAAATTAAACCAGTTATTTTGGAGACAAAAAAAGCACCTTCAATAAGATGCTTTATCGTTTTATTTTTTAGTTTCAGATTACCAACTTCCTCCTGCTCCACCACCTGAGAAGCCACCGCCTCCAAAACCGCCACCGAAGCCGCCACCAAAACCACCAGATGAGCCACCACCAAAACTTCCACCACCACTTCCGCGACCGAGGCTACTTAATATAATCATGTCCATTAAATCAGGACCTGAAGATCTTCCTGAACCACCATTTTTACCATTATTTTTGTTTTTAGAAATAATAATAATAAGAATGATAAAGAAGATAAAGAAGATAATTAATGGAAAAGAATTGCCTTTGGTGCTTTTTCGAGAACCTTTATAGGTGCCTTTTATAATTTCAAAAATAGCTGTAGTGCCTTTGTCTAAGCCATTGTAATAACTTCCAGCTTTAAACTCTGGAATAATTACATTTCGGATAAGTTCACCGGTAACACCAGCGGTTAATTTATGTTCTAAACCATAACCAGGAGATATCCATATTTCTCTGTCATTTTTAGATAATAAAATGATAACCCCATTGTCTTCTTTTTCTTGACCAATACCCCATTCATGTCCCCATTTAGGAGTTAAAATACCAATGCTTTCTCCTTTTAAATCATCAATAGTAATAATTACTATTTGTGTTGATGTAGTGTCAGAAAATTGAACTAATTTGTTTTCTAATTGACTTTTTTCAGAGGAACTTAATACATTGGCATAATCATAAACAGACGTTTGGGTGGATGGTTTTTTTGGAATATCAAATTGCGCAAAGCCTAAAGCATGAATTAAAAATAAAGCTACTGCTAAGAGGTATTTGATGGATTTACATATAAATTGTATCATTATCCTTTTGAAATTTCATTAGGTAATTCGTTAATATCGTCAGATTGATAAGGAAAAAATTCTTTTAAGCGTTTCCCTGCTTCTATAATTCCTTTTACTAATGCTTCTTTGTTTTGATTGTTTTTGAAATGTTCAATAACAATATCTTTGGTGGAATTCCAAAAATCTGCTTCTACTACTTTGTTAATACCTTCATCTCCTACAATTGCAAAGTACTTATTCGTTACACCTACATAAAAAAGCACTCCGTTTCGGTCTTTAGTATTTTGCATGTCTAGAGATAAAAAAACCTCCTGAGCTCTTTCGAGCGGAGGTTTTTCTGTGTGTTCTTCAATATGTACTCTTATTTCACCTGAAGTGTCTTTTTCTGCGGTAGCAATAGCTTGAACAATTTCTTGCTCTTCGTTAGCAGTTAAAAAATCTTCTGTTTTTGACATCGCGTTTTTATTTATCAAAATCAAATTCTACTTCTACTGGTTTTTCAGCACCAGCTACTGCATCGAAATAGGCTTTTTCTTTATAATCAGATAAGACTAAACTTCTTGGCATTTTTAATACATAATTATTGTATTCTTCAACGGCTTCATTAAAACGAGTTCTTGCTGTTAAGATTTGGTTTTCGGTACTTGCTAATTCGTCTTGAAGTTTTAAGAAATTTTGATTGGCTTTTAAATCTGGATAACTTTCAACGGTTACTAATAAACGTGATAAAGCAGAACTTACACCACTTTGAGCATCATTAAATGCTTTTAATTGTTCAGGAGTTATATTAGAAGGATCAATAGTTGTTGAAGTTGCTTTTGCTCTAGCATTTACTACAGCTTCTAAAGTAGATTTTTCAAAATCAGCAGCACCTTTTACAGTTTTTACTAAGTTGCCAATTAAATCATTTCTTCTTTGGTAAGAAGTTTCTACATTTCCCCAAGATTTTTTTACTTGTTCATTTACAGTAACGGCTCCATTTTTTACACCTATATACCAAAATATACCTATAATAATTACTCCTCCAATAATTAACCACGGTAAGAATTTTTTCATAATTTTCGTTTTTAAAGTTGATTTTTAATATGTAACAATTGTGTTTTAATGTTTTCTAATTTCCTAATTATTTCAAATTTATCCAGTGTTTTTTTTTGATTCTCTTTTAAATGAGTTTTAGCGCCTTCTAATGTAAATCCTCTTTCTTTTACTAAATGAAATATCAACTGTAGATTTTTTACATCTTCAGGAGTAAATTTTCGATTTCCTTTGGCATTTTTTTTGGGTTTTAAAATATCAAATTCTTTTTCCCAAAAACGAATTAATGAAGTATTTACATCGAAAGCCTTTGCTAACTCACCAATACTGTAATATAGTTTATTTTCAGGTAATTCGATGTGCATACAATTAATCTAAAGATTGGTTTTCTTGGGTTGCTAAATTGGATATTGCAACATATTCTTCAGCCGAAATACTGCCATAATAGAAGTTAATCGGATTTACTTTTTCTCCATTTTTTATTACTTCATAATGTAAATGTGGAGCTTCACTTCTTCCAGTACTTCCTACATAACCAATAATATCACCTCGTTTTACTTTTTGGCCAGGTTTACAATTATATTTACTCAAATGGGCATATAAGGTAACATATCCATACCCATGATTAATTTCAATGTGGTTTCCATAACCAGAAAGAGAATTGTCAGCTTTTAATACTACACCATCACCAGTAGCATAAATTGCAGTTCCTGTAGGTGAAGTAAAATCCATACCATAATGAAATTTTCTAATTTTTGTAAAAGGGTCACTACGATATCCAAATCCTGAAGCCATACGCTTTAAATCTTCATTTTTAACGGGTTGTATAGCAGGAATAGCCGCTAACAGTTTTTCTTTTTGTTTTGCTAAAACAATAATTTCGTCAAAAGATTTAGATTGAATAACTAATTCTTTCATGAGTTGGTCCACTCTTTTTGTAGTATTAATGACTAGTTCAGAGTTGTCATAACCTTCTAAAGCTTTATAGCGATTAACACCACCAAAACCTGCTTTTCTTTCCTCTTCTTTAATTGGAGAGGTGTTAAAATAAATTCTATAGTTGTTATCTCTTTCTACAATTGCATCTAAAGCTTCATCCATTAAATCCATTTTCTTGTTCAGAAGTTTATACTTTAATTTCATCGATTCTAATTCGCTAGTAAGTAATTTGTCCTTAGGAGTCTCAAAATAGGGCGTGTTTATCAATAAAATTAAACATAAAAAGCCAAATAATCCAGATGATAATAAAAACAAAAAAGCATAAGCAAATTTTTTACGACGTTGCGGTTTTATTCTTTTATATGCTAAATTTTCAGAATCGTAATAATATTTTACTTTAGACATGTTTTAAAATTACTATTTTTGCACCAATTTAAAATGCAAATACATTAGTTATACGAACAAAATTAAAAAATGTTTCATTCTAATTGTTTTTTTATAACGAAACTTTGTGAAAATTTGTATAACTCATTTGCATCTGTTTGATTTTGAATTACAAATGAAAAACAGAAGAAGAACTAAAAATAATTAAAAAAAGTTTAATGAAATCACAAGACATTCGCAAAGCGTATTTACAATTCTTTGAAAGCAAAGGACACTTAATTGTACCTTCAGCACCTATTGTGTTAAAAGACGATCCTACCTTAATGTTTAATAATTCTGGTATGGCCCAATTCAAAGAATACTTTTTAGGAAACGGAACACCTAAAAGTAAACGTATAGCCGATACACAAAAATGTCTGCGTGTTTCAGGTAAACATAACGATTTAGAAGATGTAGGTTTTGATACCTATCATCATACTATGTTTGAAATGCTAGGAAACTGGTCGTTTGGAGATTATTTCAAAAAAGAAGCATTACCTTGGGCTTGGGAATTTTTAACTGAAATCTTGAAGTTAGATAAAGATCGTTTGTATGTATCTGTTTTTGAAGGAAATGAAGATGAAAATGTACCCTTCGACCAAGAAGCCTTTGATATTTGGAAACAATTTGTTTCGGAAGATCGAATTATTTTAGGTAATAAAAAAGATAATTTTTGGGAAATGGGTGAACAAGGTCCGTGCGGCCCTTGTTCTGAAATACATATCGATTTGCGTTCGGATGAAGAAAGAGCGAAAGTAGCAGGACGTGATTTAGTAAATGCAGATCACCCGCAAGTGGTGGAAATTTGGAACAATGTCTTTATGGAATTTAACCGTAAAGCAGATGGTTCCTTAGAAAAATTACCCGCACAACATGTGGATACAGGAATGGGCTTTGAACGTTTGTGTATGGCGATGCAAGGGGTTACTTCAAATTATGATACAGATGTTTTTACTCCTTTAATTTCAAAAGTGGAAGCCATTACAGGTTTAAAATATACAGCTAATAACCAACAACCAACAACCAATAACCAAGAAAAAACAAATATTGCGATTCGTGTTATTGTTGACCATGTAAGAGCCGTTGCTTTTGCTATTGCTGATGGTCAGTTGCCATCAAACAACGGAGCAGGTTATGTAATCCGTCGTATTTTACGTCGTGCTATTCGTTACGGATTTACTTTTTTAGATACTAAAGAGCCTTTTATTTATCAATTGGTGGAAGTTTTGGCGAACCAAATGGGTGAATTTTTCCCAGAAATAAAAAAACAACAAGTTTTAGTTACCAATGTGATTCGCGAGGAAGAAGCGTCTTTTTTAAGAACGTTAGAACAAGGATTGCAACTTTTAGAAGCGGTAATTACTGAAACTAAAGGGAAAGAAGTTTCAGGTGTAAAAGCTTTTGAGTTGTATGATACGTTCGGTTTTCCAAAAGATTTGACAGCACTTATTTTGAAAGAAAAAGGAATGACGTATAATGAAGTGGAATTTGAAGTAGAATTGAAAAAACAAAAAGATCGTTCTCGTGCTGCTTCAGAAGTGTCTACGGATGATTGGAAAATTTTGGTAGAAGGAAATACAGAAACTTTTATTGGGTACGATCAAACTGAAAATGAAGTTAAAATTACCCGTATTCGTAAAGTAGACTCTAAAAAAGATGGAATTTTATACCAAATAGTTTTAGATGCAACACCTTTTTATCCGGAAGGTGGAGGGCAAGTAGGAGACAAAGGTACGTTGGTTTCGGCTAACGAAACAATTGAAATCATCGATACCAAAAAAGAAAATAACTTAATTCTGCACATTGCGAAACAATTACCAGAAAATGTAAACGCTTCTTTTGTTGCTAAAGTAAATACCGATTTAAGAACCGCTTCTTCAAAAAATCACTCGGCTACACACTTAATGCACTTAGCTTTGCGTACTATTTTAGGTACACATGTAGAGCAAAAAGGGTCATTGGTTAACCCAAATTATTTACGATTTGATTTTTCTCATTTTTCAAAAGTAACAGAGGAAGAATTAAGACAAGTGGAAGCTTTTGTTAACCAAAGAATTCAAGAGCATATTCCTTTAATTGAAAGAAGAAGTATTCCAATCCAACAAGCGTTAGACGAAGGAGCGATGGCTTTGTTTGGAGAGAAATATGGAGATAATGTACGTGCGATTAAATTTGGAGATTCGATGGAGTTGTGTGGAGGAATTCACGTGTCGAATACTGCTGATATTTGGTATTTTAAAATTATTTCTGAAGGTGCTGTAGCAGCAGGAATTCGAAGAATCGAGGCGATTACGGGTGATGCTGTTAAAGATTTCTTTGCTACTCAAGAAAATACATTAGCTGAAATTAAAGAAAGCTTGAAAAACCCACAAGATGTTTTAAAAGCAGTTAGTTCTTTGCAAGAGGATAATGCCAAATTGAAAAAACAAGTAGAGCAATTATTAAAAGATAAAGCGAAAGGATTAAAAGGCGAATTAGAAGCTCAAATAAAAGAAGTAAATGGTGTTCAATTTTTAGCTACTCAAGTAGATTTAGATGCTACTGGAGCCAAAGATTTAGGCTATGAATTAGGAAATAATAAAACGAATTTATTTTTAGTTTTAGCAACCGCTTCAGAAGACAAACCGATGTTAACTTGTTATATTTCTAAAGAATTAGTAGCTGATAAAGGTTTGAATGCGGGTCAAGTAGTTCGCGAATTAGGAAAATATATTCAAGGTGGTGGTGGTGGACAACCGTTTTTTGCCACTGCAGGAGGAAAAAATGTAGATGGAATTACTGAAGCTTTAGAGAAAGCAATTACCTTTATTCAATAATATATTTTTATTTATATCTAAAAACCTCTTAGAAATCTAAGAGGTTTTTTGGGTTTAGAAAGAGAATGATATATAATTTGATTTGTTTTTTTGCATAAGATTTTTCTTTATTACTATTTTTGATACTTAATCGTCAAATTATTGCCATGCAATTTACTACTAAAATACCTATTGAAAAATGCCAACATACTATTTCATACGATAGTAAAATAGTGTCTTTGGGTTCCTGTTTTGCAGCAAATATGGACGAGAAGTTTCAGTATTATAAATTTCAAAATGTAACCAATCCGTTTGGAATTATTTTTAACCCTGTTTCTCTAGAAATAGTAGTACATCGAATAGTTAATAAAATTACATTTTCAGAAGAGGATATTTTTTTTCATAATGAGGCTTGGCATTGCTATGAAGTACATTCTGAACTTTCGCATCCTGATAAAGACCAATTTTTAGAGAATCTGAATTCAATTTTAGAAGTAACGCATGCGCAGATAACTGCTACAACACATTGTATTGTTACTTTAGGTACTGCTTGGGTGTATCGAAATAACGCATTAGACAAAATAGTAGCCAATTGTCATAAAGTACCTCAAAAACAATTTACAAAAGAAATACTATCAATTAAAACTATTGAAAAATCCATTCAAAGTATAATTGCATTGATTCAAAAAGTGAATCCAAATTGCCATTTCATTTTCACTGTTTCTCCAGTTCGTCATATAAAAGATGGTTTTGTGGAAAATACACTAAGTAAATCGCATTTAATTTCCGCAATCCATTCTATCAACCAGCAACTAACAATCAGTAACTATTTCCCAAGCTACGAAATCATGATGGATGAACTTAGAGATTATCGTTTTTATGCGGAAGATATGTTGCATCCTAATTCTATTGCTATAAACTACATTTGGCAACGATTTAAAGAAACGATTATCGATGAAAAAGTATTTGAAATTATGGATGAAGTGGAAACGATTCAAAAAGCACTTGCGCACAAGCCTTTTAATCCATTGAGTACAAATCATGTAAAATTTGTAAAAAATACCCAACAAAAAATTAGTACTTTGCAATTGAAATTACCTACTATAAAATTTTAAAAATGAAACTATGGGGCTTTTTACAACAATTTCAGAGTTAAGAAAATGGTTAGTAGTCATTTTATTAGTGCTTTTGCTTTTCTTTGGGTACAAATACTTTACCACACCCTCTCAGGAAACAACCCTAGAATATGACACCAATTTGATTCAGCAACAAATTAAGAATGTTGGAAAACTAGTGGTTACAGAAGGTCATTTTGCAGAAGTATTAACGTATAAAGATCAAAAAAAGACCTATATACCAGGATTAACTTTTGATAAAAAAGCACTTGTGGTAATTAATGCCGATGTAACTGTTGGTTTCGATTTAAGCCAAGTTACCTATGATATTGATACTAAAAATAAAGTGCTAACAATTACTAATATTCCTAAAGAAGAAATAAAAATAAGTCCAGATATTAAATATTACAATACCGAATCGTCTACTTTTAATGCATTTACTGGAGATGATTATAATAAGATTGCTAAAAGTGCCAAAGAAAATTTAGCTAAAAAGATTGAAAAATCAACCTTAAAAACAAACGCACAAAACCGATTGCTTTCTGAATTAACCAAAATGCTGGTTCTAACAAATTCAATGGGTTGGACTTTGCAATACAAAGGAAATGTAATTCAAAAAGAAACAGATTTTAAGTTGTAAGTGAAAAAAATACAGTTGCCAATCTGAACTTGTTTTAAATTCCAAGGAAAATAAATTTGTATGATTCTGAAAACAAGTTCGGAATGACAATTAATTCTCTTAATTGAGATTAAATTTACAATTTGTTTTGTAAACTGGTCCAACCACCACCGTTTATACAGTCTATACCATTCTGTTTTAATATAGAAGCAGCTTGTGCACTACGCATTCCAGAACGGCAACAAGCAATAACGGGTTTGTTCCATTTTTTTATTTCTGCAATTTTACTGTTTAAACTTTGTAAAGCAATGTTTTTTGAACCTTTAATATGACCTTCAGCATATTCTTCTTGGGTTCTAACGTCTAAAATAACAGCTCCTTTTTGTATAAATTCCTTAATATCATTGGTTTTGTTTCCCAATCCTAACATATCTAATAATCCCATACTTTCTTTTTTTATACAAATTTAGCTTCTTATCCTGTTTTATACTGTAACATTTGTTACTAATTTACGTTATCTATACAACAAGCTAACGATACTATGAAAAAAATACTCTTACTATTTATGTGGTGTGGGTTTACTTTTGCACAAAACACGGTAAACTATACCAGTTCAAATGAAATATTTGCCAATCCAGAACGTGGTTTTCAAAAATATTCTATTACCGATTCTAATTATGCCACAACTTCTAATTATAGCAATATTAGTGTGTCTGAATTGAATGATTGGTACACAGGAACAGATAAAGTGACGGTTATATTTCGATATTTTTTGTTGGAAGATTTTATAAATTCTAATATTAATGCGACCTATTTAAATAACATGCAACTCGATTTTGATCGTATTCGAACGGCTGGTTTTAAATGTATTATTCGTTTTTCGTATTCGAATGATTTAGGAAGTGGACCACAACAAGCCAGTAAAACACAAATTTTAGCTCATTTGAACCAGTTAGAGTCTATTCTCGAACTTAATAAAGATATTATTGTGTCGCATCAAGCTGGTTTTATTGGTACTTGGGGAGAATGGTATTATACAAATGCCACCGAATTTGGTACAGAAGGAAATATTACAGCTACACAATGGCTCAATCGAAAAGAAGTAGTAGATGCCATGTTGAATGTAACACCAGTTACAATACCTATTCAAGTGCGTTATCCTTTGTTAAAAAAGAGTATGTATGGAAACAACCCGTTAACGCCTGCTACGGCTTACCAAAATACGCCTTTGGCAAGAATAGGCTTTTTTAATGATGCTTTTTTAAATGATTATGGCGATCAAGGTACCTATGAAGTCAATAGTCAATATGAAAATCCTGTGGGTACAGCAGATTATGTGTATTTAAGTAATGAAACCCAATATGTGCCCATGTCTGGTGAAACCAATGGATTAAACGCACCGAGAACCGATGGAGCTAATGCTGTTTTAGAATTGGATTATACCAATTGGTCCTTATTAAATAGGGATTATTTTGAACAAAATATTACAAATTGGACCAACTCTAATCATATTGATGAAATAAAAAGAAAATTAGGGTATCGTTTCGTTTTGACGAATTCTACTTTTGATTTATTAGGAACTGATTTATCTGTTCAAATTAATCTTACCAATGAAGGATATGCCAGAGTGTTTCAATCGAGAGATATCTATTTGGTTTTCCAAAACAATAGCACTTTAGAAAAAACCAACTTTTTATTGAATACCGATATTAGAACTTGGGAAAACACCATAAATCTTTCTGAAACAATCGATTTGTCTTCTTTACCATCTGGCACTTACAGTAGTTTTTTATTCTTGCCCGATTCAGAAACTACTTTAATGTCTTATCCAAAATATGCCATTCGCTTTGCTAATACAGGAGTTTGGCAAGCTACAGACGGAATGAATAATTTGTCTCAAACTATAACCATTGGTACCTTAAATGAAGTAACATTTGATGACGAAGCAGTCTTAATTTATCCTAATCCTGCGACTTCTAAAATTACGATTACTTCCAAAGAAAGAATAAACAGAATACAACTTTTTAATCATCTAGGACAACGCGTTTTTGTGAAAGCCAATGGCAATTCGTTAGATATTTCTTTTTTACCAATAGGAACCTATTTTCTGCATGTTGAAACGAATAGCAGTAAAATAGTGAAACAAATTACCAAACAATAACAATTAAAAAATTGGTTTTTAAATAGATATAAAACAAAATGTATCGAAATCGTATGATTTCGATACATTTTTTATAGAATTGATTTCTGATTTATACCAAATCCTTTTCAAAAATTAAATCCAAACCATTTTGTATTAAATGTGCCACCTCTGAACGTTTGTTTTTTACTAATTCTAAATGATTTACAATTTTATCTAAAAACGCATTATCGTTTGCTTTATAAGCTAATTCTGCGATTTCAACACACAATAACCAATCGTTAGGATGATTTGCAGTAACGGCTCCAAAAGCTTCTTTTAAAGTAGTTGTAGCTGTTTTTTCTTCCCGAATATCGCGAACACTTTGGTATAAAATTTCCAATTCTTTTCTCTCTTCAGAAACTTTAGCTTTTATAGTTGTCGATGAAGGTACGTGAGTAATCATATCAAAACTGTTTACATCTGCTGGACCACTAAAAGCAGAGGTGATTTTTTTACCAACAGCCATGTCGTAAATGCCCCATTCTGGTTTAAACAGAACCGTATCGTTATGTGTTACGGTACAGTTCGTAAATTTTATCAGTACAATTTCACCTTGTAAATTACGAGTTCCCGTAACAATTTCTCCAGAAACTATAATGTTACCTTCAAATTCTAAAGTTACTTGTTCGCCTTCATAAATGTCATAAGCACGTAAATCTCTTGGTCCCATATCTTCAATGGCCAAGTTTATCCCTTTTAGCATACCAATTGGGCTACCAAAACCTTCAGCATGGTATTCTGTACCATGACCTACTAACTCTTTTTCACGAGAAGCCAAAGCAGTTGGTCCTGTTGTTTGTACATATACCGATTTGCCTTCATGCTCAATGACATTAGTAAATACACCAGAAATTTGTAACCCC
>NZ_PJQW01000011.1:163312-170580 GCF_004303025.1 Flavobacterium sp. J27
TACTTAATTCAATAGTTCCTAAGGCTTTGGAATCAATTAGTTTTTTTACGCCTTTTGGACCACCTTTTCGTAAGGCCATGGTATTGGCAAACTCTTCTAAAACTAAACTCAGATGTGCAAAATCAGGAGTTACAAAAAGTTGGGGTTGCGGTTTTGTAATGTCAAAACTTTGATCGGCAGCCACAATAGAGTAAGGTATTTTCTTTACATTATCGGTCATGCACCAAGCGCTTTCCCCAATTGATGATAATAATCCAGCACCATAAATTTTAGGATTTTCAACCGTACCAATTAAACCATATTCCACCGTCCACCAGTGTAAATTTCGAATACGAGCCATTTCAGACAATTCGCCCATATTGTTTTGTAAATAGTCTACACGATCTTCCGCTGCTTTTATTTCAGCTTCAGGAGTATCTTCTGCTTCTTTTAAAATAGAAAGCAAACGCACCGCTTCATACATTTCGTGATCATGTGCAGAAGAAATAGCTTTGCAGCCAATTTCACCAAAACGACGCAAGTATTCTGCATATTCTGGATTCGCAATAATAGGCGCATGACCCGCACCTTCATGAATAATATCTGGAGCAGGGGTGTATTCTATATGTTCTAATTGACGAATATCGGAAGCAATAACTAAAACATTATAGGCTTGGAATTCCATAAAAGCATTGGGTGGAATAAAACCATCTACAGCAACGGCAGCCCAACCAATTTCTTTTAAAATACGGTTCATACCATACATATTTGGAATATTTTCAATTTCCAAACCTGTTTTTTGTAAGCCTTCTAAATACGATTCATGTGCTACTTTAGACAAATAATCCACATTTTTACGCATTACATAACGCCAAACCGCTTGGTTAATGGGTGTGTAATCTTCATAATCTTGCGGTTTTATAAACTGTTTTAAATGTTTCGGTAACCTGTCTATCAAAGGATTGCTTTCAAATGACGCTTCCATATTGCACATAAATTAAGATATGTGTAAAAATACGAATTTTTTAGGTGATTTTTTGATGTTAAAAGAGGTATTTTTTGAGGAATGTGTAAAAGAGGGTTTGGTTGGTTGTTGGTTGATGGTTGTTGGTTGTTGGTTGATGGTTGGTGGTTGTTGGTTGATGGTTGATGGTTGTTGGTTGGTGGTTGATGGTTGATGGTTGGTGGTTGATGGTTGGTGGTTGGTGGTTGGTGGTTGGTTGATGGTTGTTGGTTGGTGGTTGATGGTTGTTGGTTGATGGTTGTTGGTTGGTTGATGGTTGGTTAGTAACTAGGAAAGAGGAAAGATACTTAATCCATTAGACAACACATAACAGATAATAGACAGCTTAGTAGTGGCTCATAAACCATAATAGGGTTTTAAAAACCTTTGACAAAGTTTTCAATACAAACTAAAAACGTTGTCAAAGGGGAAATGATTGTTGTAGATACCTTTCAAATTTTAGATTCATGAACTCCTACTAAAAACAATAGAAGCAAAATGAATACAATAAAGGCTTTCACAACCAGTTAGATTCGCACTTAGGCTCGCAGTTAGTTGTAGATACCTTTCAAATCGAAGATTCATGAACTCCTATTAAAAAAGCAATAGAAGCAAAGTGAATACAATAAAGGCTTTCACAACGCGTGTATGCATGGTCGCAAATGAAAGATCGTTGTATATACCTTTCAAATCGAAGATTCATGAACTCCTATAAAGAAACAATAGAAGCAAAGTGAATACAATAAAGGCTTTCACAACCACAGATGTAGGAGTAAAAGGAGAAATACGGTTGTAGATACCTTTCAAAATAAAGGCTTTCACAACTTGTCTCAAATAGAAATACCTGCAAACGATGTTGTAGATACCTTTCAAATCGAAGATTCATGAACTCCTATTAAAAAAACAATAGAAGCAAAGTGAATAAAATAAAGGCTTTCACAACCTTAAAGAACAAAAGAAATGGTATCAAACTGTTGTAGATACCTTTCAAAATAAAGGCTTTCACAACTTTAACTGGTGCAAATGTAAACTCTCAAAAGTTGTAGATACCTTTCAAAATAAAGGCTTTCACAACTATTTGGACTTACAATGAGTGGTATTTAGAGTTGTAGATACCTTTCAAAATAAAGGCTTTCACAACAATCCACAGATAGAAGAGTTAGATGGTGTAGTTGTAGATACCTTTCAAAATAAAGGCTTTCACAACCTACAAATGCTAAAAAACCGCGTAAGAGAAGTTGTAGATACCTTTCAAAATAAAGGCTTTCACAACCAACACTTTTTTTTACATAGATCCTCCTTAGTTGTAGATACCTTTCAAAATAAAGGCTTTCACAACTGAAAGATGGGTTGAAGGTTTACGATTAATGTTGTAGATACCTTTCAAAATAAAGGCTTTCACAACTAGGTAGAGCTTTACATTATACAGATGTTAGTTGTAGATACCTTTCAAAATAAAGGCTTTCACAACTTAGAAGTAAAATGATAACAATGTTGGATAGTTGTAGATACCTTTCAAAATAAAGGCTTTCACAACACAAGTAATTACCAAGCGTAACCATTGCTAGTTGTAGATACCTTTCAAAATAAAGGTTTTCACAACTAATATTAGATGATTTTATAAGTAGTGGTGTTGTAGATACCTTTCAAATCGAAGATTCATGAACTCCTATAAAGAAACAATAGAAGCAAAGTGAATACAATAAAGGCTTTCACAACGAGTAACGAAAATACAAGTAACTGGGGACAGTTGTAGATACCTTTCAAAATAAAGGCTTTCACAACAAATTTTGTTAAAAAGCATTATCCAAAAGAGTTGTAGATACCTTTCAAAATAAAGGCTTTCACAACATATAAATATTTTTAAAATGAGCAAAATAAGTTGTAGATACCTTTCAAATCGTAGATTCATGAACTCCTATAAAAAAACAATAGAAGTAAAGTGAATACAATAAAGGCTTTCACAACCGTATAGTTGCTAAACCTAGATATTAAAAGGGATTCTAGTATATTTTCAATAAAAAAAATGAACTTTTTAGAATGGTTGTTGTGAAAAAGTAGTCATTTTTTAATTTCTAGTAGTGCAGTATTTCAAGGAGCGTTGTTATTGTTATTTTAGTTTTTATTATTTAACTTTTCAATTAATTGTGTTTTGTAACTTTCAAAAACTCTATTAAAATAGGTAGCAAAATATTCATCTTCTTTTTTTGGGATGTCATTATTTGTTATATCATAAATAATTTTATCTGGATATTGATTATGTGCAAATTTATTACGAATCATAATAACAACTAAACCTTTTTTTATCCATGGGCATGTTAAATTTTGTATTTCAGAAATTTCACTTTCATATAAAGAGTGCAAATTTATTTTTTTTAATTTTTCAAATTCTTGGAGATTTAATACAGATATTTTTTCTAAAACACCAGTCTCAATATAAAATCTAAAATTTGGATGACCATTTTTTTCTTCAAAAATTGAAGGATGTATTTTATGTACTTTATAGTGTTCATTGTTATTTAAAATTATTTCTTCCAATTCTTGTACTTGTTTTAGAAGGTATTCACTTCTAATTTTTTCATAGTTTTCTAATTCCATTGATAGTGAACAATATTTTTGCTTGTTTTCTAATTCAATTGACCATGACTGATTATTATACTTTATTAGATTTTTTATTTTTGAATTAAGAAGTATTTTTTTAAATTTTCCAAAATCTTTCATTTTGGCTTTTGATTTTATCCTTCCATTATATGCTTCAAAATTAATTTGTTTTTTCCAGATAAAACTTTCATCTTTTTCATGATTGATTTTAGCAGATGATTTAATTTGCTCTCTTTCTTCTTTAGAAACATAGTAATCTTCTAATAGAGATATGGTTTTTTGATTAAATAAATCATTATACAGATTATCTACCATGTTTTTAAGATAATAATCTTGTATTTTAGTTTTATTTATGGAACGAGTATTTTTGTAAATAACTTTTTGATTAATCTCTATATAATGTAGAGGCAAAGTATAGAAAGATTGATAAGAAGAGTATTTTTTTGCTTCAGTAAACCATTTTGCAAATTTGTTCTCATTATTTTTATCATTCCATTCTTTACCAATTATAAATGTAGGATTTGAATCAAATAGACCACAAGGTAGATTGACAGGTTGTTCAATAATTGATTTTTTGTAAGATTCTAAATCTTTTGTAACATACTTTCTTTTAGAAAATATTCTAAATAGATTTTCATTATTTATAGTTATATTGTTTTTTATATTGTTTAAAATTTCTAATCGCTTAATTAAATAATCCTTGTAGAACAAATCAAAGTTATTTCTTCTCTCTATTATATCTGAAATAGTTTTTCCAATGAATTTGTCTTCAAATAATTTCCATTTCTCATTAAGTAGTTGTCTAATTTCATTTTTTCGTTCGCTATAAAAAGAAAATAAGTACTGTAATTGTCCATGCTCATAACCTTTCCAGTTTTTTCTACTACTTTCTGGCATCATTCTCTTTAGATCATTAGCTAGCCATGTTGCTTCCTTGCCTATTTCTTTTTTAGTAAAAAGATATTTTCTTATTCCTTCTTGTATTTCTTTAGTATTGTTGTTTAAAAAGAATATTTTTTGTTGCGTTTTTTTTATTTCTTCATCAATATCGTTTGTTATTTTAAAAACAATATCACCATTATTATTTTTAACTTTTAGGAATGTTTCTACTGCATTTGTTTTAAAAAGTTTTTTAGGATATTTTTTAAGATTTTCACTTGATATAGCTTTATCTGGATTGAAAAATTCAATAGTTTTCTTTTGGTTCTCTATTTTAGATGTTATTTTTTTTTCAATTTCAAGTCTAAGATTTTCAATATCAGTTGTGTTATTTGCTTTGTGTAAATAAGTATGTATAAGAGGTATTAGTTCATTACAGCTTAATAAAGCATGAGGTTTATCAAAGATGAATTTATCTTTATCTTCTTCTTTAATTATTTTTGTTAAAATATCTTTTTTTGATATTCTGTTAATTCTTTTAGATGCTTCGATTCCATTAGTATTCTCATCAATTTTATTAAAAATATAAATAGGAATATTATTTCCTTGAAAATAATAACTCGGATTTGGAAATTCTTCCCAATAGCCTAGTTCTGAATTTGGAATGTTATTTTTATTATTAAAGTATTCGTTTTTAGCATCAATAACATCATTTAATCTCCCAAAAACTTTTATGTCTTCTTTAATTACTCTGTTAGTAACAAGTATATTTTTTCCTTTTCCAACAGATTTAGACATTTGGGAGTGTACAAATGAGCCTACTTTTATCATGAATCGTAAATTTGGTAATTGTATAACTTCTTCAATGAACCGAAGAGCAAAATAGTTAAACTTATTTTCATATCTCTTTCGTTTTACTTCATGTATGACCCTTGAAGATTCTGAAGAATCCATATTTTCTTCATTGTCTCGCATGTATTCATTTTCATCTTCTAAAAATTTTTCTTGATCTTCTTCCGATAAATATTGATAGATTTCATTAGGAACTTTACTTAGATAATCTACCATTTGAGTAAGAAGAGTTTCTTTTGTGAAGGAAGTATTAATTGTGTTTTTGAGGCCTTTAAAGCAAAAATGCGTGTAAACCCAGCGTGTGGCTAAAAATTGTAATTCATTAGTAGCTTTAAAATTTTTAGATTTTGAAAGTAAATGTTCCATTTCTTTTTTGTCTAGAAAAAGAGAAAACAAGAACAAAAAGCCTGAACGAGATATGTTGTTTTTGAAATTATTAGTAATTGAATTGGTATTCTTACTTCTATGAAAATCTTTTAGAATAGCTTCATAATTATTTTCTCCTTTTTTTATGACTTCATATAAATACTTGAATGATTTATTAAATAGTTTTTTAGTTTCTTCTTCATTTTTGTTTTCAAATAGATTTTTATATTTTTTATTAAGCAAACTATGATTATCCTTTACATTCATTCGCTTGTTTTTAACTTCTTGAATCGCTTCTAGTTTTATTTTATCCAAAATGTTAAAAATATTACTTGAAATAAAATTTGATTTTTGATAATCAAGAACTGAAATTTGGTTTTCAATATGGGTGTTTACTATTGGATATTCTCCTAATACAATATCATTGTGATGATAATGAGTGTAAAAGTTTCTTAGTTTTTCAATAGCATCAAATAATATGACCAAAGTGTTTATAAATATTGCTTTTTTATTTTCAGTTGGAATATGTATTGTTTTTATATTATCATTTTGATATTCCATTTTTGTAATTTTTTCTATTACAGATACAAAAGGGAAATAGTTTGAAAACATTTGTACTGCTCTTTTCCATTCAATATCAAGTGCATCAATTTTAAAAATTACTTCTAGAAAGGATATTTTATTATTTTTGTCATAATTACTTAAATTTAATCTTTCTGAAATTTCTTTAAAAGATTTTTCAATGTGATCATCAGCCAAGTTAAAGAACCCTCCAAAATAATGTTTGTCTTCAGTTTTATCGTGATTATAGGTTTTACCTAAACCTATTCCTGTTTTTTCATCAATAGTATTGTTATTCATGTTTCTTAGTCTTTAAAAATGAAATTTTATTTGTTTTACTAATTTAAGTATAACTAAACGGCTTACCAATTTAAGTTATTGACAGATATTTGTTTAAAATGAATGGTAATATAAACCAAAATCAAATTTTGTTTCTAGGTACAATTACCCGTTTTAACAATTTTTTAAAAATAATAGAGTAGGAGAAGCATTCCTTATGGGAAACCGTAAAATTGAGAAAACCTTTGGTAATGTTTTTAGTTTAAGACGAGAACTTTAGCAAAAGATTTTGTAGGTGTAAAAAAGGGTGACATTTTTTAAAAAAAATAAAATTTGTCACAAAAAGTGTGACAAAATAAATTTTTTTAAAAAATTATCACAAAAAAAGAAACAAAATAATTTTTGAAATAAAATTGTCACAAGCATCAAATATAGTTTTGTACTGATTATTTATAAAAAATAAAAAAACTGGCCTGCTTTTTGTTAGTATTATTAATGCATTGCCATAGTAGTTTAGTTTTAAGACCAAAGTGTGCTATTTTTGAAAATTAATAGCACACTTTTTTTGTAGGTATTATAAAAAAAACAACCCCTTAAAGTACAGGTTTTTTAAGAGGTTGAAAAAGGGATAATAAAAATCCAATTAACTAATTCACTATTTTTTCACGATTAGGAATTCTGAGCGTCTGTTTTGTGCGTGTTCTTCTTCGGTACACTCTTTACAAGGTACTTTTGGTTCGCTTTCTCC
>NZ_PJQW01000012.1:0-76415 GCF_004303025.1 Flavobacterium sp. J27
AAATAGTAGAACTATTTGAAAATCATAGATTTCCAATTCCTTATTTTGGTAAACGCTTCGCTTCTTCCCAAAATACATCCATTTCAGCTAAAGTCATATCTGCTAATGATTTTCCTAATTCACCAGCTTTATTTTCTAAATATTGAAATCGCTTCATAAATTTTTTATTGGTTCGCTCCAATGCATCTTCTGGGTTTACTTTTAAAAAACGAGCATAATTAATCATAGAAAATAAAACATCACCAAATTCTGCTTCCATTTTATCTTGATTACCCAATTGAATTTCATCTTGCAACTCTTGTAATTCTTCTTGCACTTTGTCCCATACTTGATGTGGCTCTTCCCAGTCAAAACCTACACCTTTTACTTTATCTTGAATGCGGCTAGCTTTTACTAAAGCTGGCAAACTCTTTGGTACACCTTCTAAAACCGATTTCTTTCCTTCTTTTAACTTCAATTTTTCCCAATTTCTCTTCACCTCTTCTTCATCCACCACTACTACATCTCCATAAATATGAGGATGACGGTCAATCAATTTATCACAAATAGAATTAGCCACATCAGCAATATCAAAATCATTGGTTTCACTTCCTATTTTAGCATAAAAAACAATATGTAACAACAAATCACCTAACTCTTTTTTTATTTCCTGCATGTCATTATCTAAAATAGCATCACCTAGTTCGTAGGTTTCTTCAATAGTTAAATGTCGTAGACTTTCTAGCGTTTGCTTTTTATCCCACGGGCATTTTTCTCTTAAATCATCCATGATATCTAATAATCTATTAAAGGCTTGCAATTGACTTTCTCTATTGTTCATTGTTTTTGTTATTTAGAATTCCAAAACGAATGCTGTAAAATTAAGTATTATTTTAAGAAATGATGCTATCCATCCTATATAATTAAAAATTCAACTTTTGTTAATTCACCAAAAGAAATAATTATTAATATTTATTGTTTTTCAATAAATTTTTATTTATTTTTGACAAATATTAATTACTAATCAAATACAATATGTCAAAGAAGAACAACATCGTTTTTAAAGGTTTAAGTATTATAACTTGGCTTATTTTTGTAGGTTTATGTATTGAAGCAGGTGGCTTATTGGTTAATTTCTTTATCAGTATTTTTAAACCAGAATGGATACCGAATTTGTATCAGAAATTAGATTTAACAGCAGTATACAATCAAAATAAATTCCTTTTTTTTGGAACGTATAGTTTTATCTTGTTTATTGCTGTTTTGAAAGTTGTCCTTTTCTACATGATTATTAAATTAACTTACAAAATCAATTTAGAAAAACCATTTAGCCCATTTGTTTTAAAACAAATTTCCCACATTAGTTATTACACTTTTTCTATAGGTATATTGAGTTATATTGGACAACAATCTAATAAAAACTTAATGCATAAAGGGTTTGACACCAATTCTATACATCCCTTTTTACCCGATAGTCAAGCTTTTATTCTCATGGCAGGAATTATCTATATAATTGCTGTTATTTTTGCAAAAGGAATTGAACTACAGAATGAAAATGAATTAACTATATAAGTATGCCAATAGTTGTAAATCTTGACGTAATGATGGCAAAAAGAAAAATGTCATTGAACGAGCTCTCAGAGAAAGTGGAATTAACACTCTCCAATCTTTCTATTTTAAAAACAGGTAAAGCGAAAGCTATTCGATTTAGTACGCTAGAAGCTATTTGTAAAGCTTTAGAATGTCA
Organism: Flavobacterium sp. J27; assembly: GCF_004303025.1. Lineage (GTDB taxonomy): Bacteria > Bacteroidota > Bacteroidia > Flavobacteriales > Flavobacteriaceae > Flavobacterium. The sequence continues at coordinate 1,727 of NZ_PJQW01000012.1, forward strand.
ACCTGGCGATATTTTAGAATATATTGATTAATTTTCCTTTTTAAAGTATCTTTATAATCCATTTTAAAACAAAATTATGAATCACCAAGCCAAATCCATACGTCCTTTTATTGGGGCCAAGAATTATGAAATATCTAGAAAGTTCTATTTAAACTTAGGTTTTCAAGAAAGTATTTTAGAACCAAATATGAGCTATTTCTATTCAGGTGATTTTGGCTTTTATCTTCAAAATGCCTACGTAAAAGATTGGGTAGACAATACTATGGTTTTTATGGAAGTGGAAGATGTGTATACTTTTTGGAATGAATTACAAAAACTAGGATTACCTGAAAAATATGAAGGAGTAAAAATTGTTCCAGTTAGAGAACTTCCTTGGGGAAGAGAATGTTTTGTTCATGATCCTTCAGGAATATTATGGCATTTTGGAAATTTTAATACATAAAAAAAGTCCTAATTTAAGGACTTTTTTAGTATACGATAATTTTAAAATTATTCTGCTTTTTCTTCTTTAGCTTCTTCTGTTAAAGCTTCAACCGATACAAAACCTTTTGGCTGTAGTAAGTTGTACCAATTTAAAATCTTTTTTATATCAGAAGTATACACTCTTTCCTCATCAAATTCTGGTAATACTTCACGAAAATAAGCTTTTAATGTAGCATCATCTTCTTTGTGAGAAATAGTTGTTCCATCGTTTTCTTTTGTAGCAATTGCTTTAAAAACGTCTGATAAACGAATTTCTTCAGTATAGGTATAAACAGCTATTTCAGATAACAAACTTACATTACTTCTCATTCCTACTGTAATACGTTTTCCGTCTAATAAAGACTCTGCAACAAATCCTGTTCTTGTTTGTATTTTTAATTCATATAAACCTGGTTTCCCAGAAATAGCTAATATTTTTTGAATACTCATGTTGTTTTAAATTTTAAAGATGGCAAATATATAATTTTAGTTGAAAGATTAAAAGATTAAAAGCTGAAAGTTCAAATTTATTAAATATAGATTTAACGCCTTTTATCTTCCTTTAACTTTAGCAAATTTCATTTTATAATCTGGTCTTGCTTTACCTTCTAAAATATTATTTAATTTTTTTCCTATTAATTTCTTTTTCAAGGCAGACAAATGGTCTGTGAATAAAATCCCTTCTATATGATCATACTCATGCTGAATAACACGAGCAATTAACCCAGAATAATTTTCCGTTTTTTTATTAAAATCCTCATCATAATATTCAATTGTAATTGTCTCATGTCTAAAAACATCTTCTCTTACATCTGGAATACTTAAACAACCTTCATTAAATCCCCAAACATCGCCTTCTTCTTTAACAATTTTAGCATTTATAAATGTTTTTTTGAAAGATTTCAATTCTGCTGCTTCTTCTTTAGAAACATCATCACTATCCGCAAAAGGAGCTGTGTCAACAATAAAAATTCGAATGGGTAATCCTACTTGTGGAGCAGCTAAACCTACTCCAGATGCATGATACATCGTTTCATACATATTACTTATTGTTTCTTTTAAATTAGGATACTCTGGTGTTATTACTTCTCCTACTTTCCTTAAAACGGGTTCACCGTATCCGTATATTGATAAAATCATTAGTTAGTACATTTTAATAAAGTGCAAAATTAAACAATTAAATTATATGTTTCACTAGATTTTTTACCTCATAAAAAGATAATTTATTTACAAAAACTATTTAAAAAGATAAAAAATCTAAATAGTAAAATTTAAAGTATTATTTATCTTTTTTTAACTAAATTTACAAATAATAAATCTATATTTGCTGCCTATTATTAATTTTAACTATGCAATTTACAATTGAACAAGCTTCAGAAAAGCATTTACATTATGCCGAAGCTATTTGTAACGAAATGGAAGCCTCTGCAAAAGTTAGAGGTACTGGTATTGCTAAGCGTTCACCAGAGTATCTTCAAAAAAAGATGATACAAGGAAATGCAATTATTGCTGTAACAGAAACTGGTAATTGGGCTGGATTTTGTTATATTGAAGTGTGGAGTCATGAAAAATTTGTTGCTAATTCTGGTTTAATTGTTTCACCTGAGTTTCGGGAATTTGGCTTAGCCAAAAGAATAAAGCAAGCTATTTTTAAATTGTCTAGAAGTAAGTACCCTAATTCTAAAATTTTTGGACTAACCACAGGTTTAGCGGTTATGAAAATTAATAGCGATTTAGGTTATGAACCGGTAACGTATTCTGAATTGACTCAAGATGAAGATTTTTGGAAAGGTTGCACTTCGTGTATTAATTACGAAATTTTAGTTAGTAAAGACAGAAAAAATTGTATGTGTACTGCTATGATTTGGGATCCAGTAGAAAAAGAAAAAGACAAAAAGTTAAAAATAGAACAAAAAGTTATCGCCAAAGAGCGATTAAGTAGAATGAAGAAAAAACATTCTTTATTGAAAATAATATCAATGAAATTTAAAAAAAAAGTAAAACTTTTTTAAACCTTATTTAAAATCGAATTATAGCAATGAAAAAGAAAATCGTTTTAGCATATAGTGGTGGTTTAGACACGTCTTTTTGTGCCGTTTATCTCTCGAAAAAATTAAAGTATGAGGTGCATGCGGTAACCGTAAATACGGGAGGCTTTTCACAGGAAGAAATCGATGCTATTGAAAAACGTGCTTATGAACTAGGTGTACATTCCTACACTTGTGTAGATGCAATGGAAGATTACTATACAACTTGTGTAAAATATTTAATTTTTGGAAATGTACTAAAAAACAATACTTACCCTTTATCGGTTAGTGCAGAAAGAACCATTCAAGCAAAAACCATTGCCGATTATGCTCTTCAAATTCAAGCAGAAGCGGTAGCACACGGAAGTACAGGAGCTGGTAATGATCAAGTACGATTTGATGTCATTTTTAATATTCTTTGCCCAAATATTACTATTATAACACCAATACGCGATTTAAAACTTTCTAGAGAAGCAGAAATTCAATTTTTACAAGAGAATGGTTTTGAAATTAATTTTGAAAAAGCACTCTATTCGATTAATAAAGGCTTATGGGGAACGTCAGTTGGAGGAAAAGAAACGCTTACTTCTCATGGCTATTTACCAGAACAGGCTTTCCCGTCTCAATTAAATACGGCAGTAGCTCCTTCTACAGATGTAACACTTCATTTTGAAAAGGGAGAAATAGTAGGTATTAATAATAAAATATTTTCCAATCCTGTAGAGGCCATTCAACATCTTGAAAATATTGCAGCTCCTTATGCAATTGGAAGAGATATACATGTTGGTGATACCATTGTAGGTATAAAAGGAAGAGTTGGTTTTGAAGCTGCTGCTGCCATTTTAATATTAAAAGGACATCATCTTTTAGAAAAACACACCTTATCAAAATTTCAATTGAATCTGAAATCGCAATTAGCAGACTGGTATGGAAGTTGGCTACATGAAGGTTTGTTTTTAGATCCAGCGATGAGAGATATAGAAGCTTTCTTTGAAAGTACTCAAGATAAAGTAACTGGAAAAGTATTTATTACGCTTTTGCCTTATCGTTATATTTTGAATGGTATTGAATCTGAAAATGATTTAATGAATGCTAAATTCGGTAGTTATGGTGAAATGAATTTAGGATGGTCTGGAGAAGATGTAAAAGGGTATTCAAAAATTATTAGCAATTCACTTTCTATTTATCATAAAGTGAATGCCGCTCAAAAAGAAGTCAATGCAAACTAAAATAAAAGTAGGAATTATAGGTGCTGCCGGTTATACAGGTGGCGAACTCATTCGATTATTACTCCATCATCCAAATGTAAAAATTAACGCTGCTATCAGTAGAAGTAATACTGGTAAACCAGTTTATGCTGTACATACGGATTTATTTGGAGAAACTGAATTACTATTTAAGAATGAATATGTTAACTCAGACGTTTTATTTTTGTGTTTACCACACAAAGAAAGTAAAACTTGGTTAGAAGAAAATACCGTTTCCGATACAACTAAAATCATTGATTTAGGAAACGATTTTAGATTAGATGGTAATTTCTCAAAAGGTGAATTTATTTACGGTTTATCAGAAACCAATTGGGAAAGCATAAAAAAAACAAACTATGTAGCTAATCCTGGTTGTTTTGCAACTGCTATACAATTAGCATTATTACCATTGGCTCAAGAAAAATTATTAAATAAAGTGTACACAACGGGTATAACGGGCGCAACGGGCGCAGGACAACAATTGCAACCTACCTCACATTTTAGTTGGAGAACTAATAATATTTCGGCTTATAAAACCTTGACACATCAACATGTACCAGAAATTTGTAAAACCTTAGAACGTTTCAACAAAGAGAAAGTACAATTACAATTTGTGCCCTGGAGAGGTGATTTTACGAGAGGAATTTTTACCAGTTCTACAGTAGAAACGTATTTGTCTTTGGAATCAGTTTATGCGATTTATGAAACCTATTATAAAAACAATCCGTTTGTATTTGTCTCTCGTAATACGATTGATTTAAAACAAGTAGTCAATACCAATAAATGTTTGATTCATATTGAAAAACAAGGAGAACAAGTGGTTATCCACTCTATTATAGACAATTTAATTAAAGGAGCTTCTGGTCAAGCCATTCAAAACATGAACATTATGATGGGTTGGGAACCAACTTTAGGTTTAAAACTAAAAGCATCCGCATTTTAAAAATATTCACATTATGAAACTATTTGATGTATATCCCTTATTTGATTTAAACTTCATAGAAGCTGAAGGCAGTTATTTATGGAATGATAGAAATGAAAAATATTTAGACCTATATGGTGGTCATGCAGTTATATCTATTGGTCATAGTCATCCAACTTATGTAAAAATGATTACTAGACAATTGCATAATATTGGTTTTTATTCTAATTCGGTACGCATACCCATACAAGAAGAAGTGGCCAAACAATTAGGGAAATTAAGTGGGTATGAGGATTACGAATTTTTTATGTGTAATTCAGGAGCAGAAGCCAATGAAAATGCTTTAAAATTAGCTTCTTTCCATACCAATAAGAAAAAAGTAATTTGCTTTACAAAAGCGTTTCACGGAAGAACTGCTGCAGCTGTTGCCGCAACCGATAATAAAAAAATTATTGCACCTATAAATGAAACAGATAATTTTATCTTTTTACCTTTTAATGAAATTGAAGTTTTAGAAGATGCTTTTAAAAATAATGAGATTGCTGCTGTAATTATTGAAGGAATTCAAGGTGTGGGCGGTGTTCAAATACCTACTACTCCATTTTTACAAAAGATACGAACCCTATGCGATCGTTATCAGGCGTTACTTATTTTAGACGAAATTCAATCGGGTTATGGAAGAACGGGTAAATTCTTTGCACATCAGCATGCTAATATTAAAGCCGACATCGTTACGATTGCAAAAGGTATGGGAAATGGTTTTCCTGTTGGTGGCGTAATTATTTCTCCTGAAATTGAAGCTAAACATGGTTTGTTAGGAACTACTTTCGGAGGCAATTATCTTGCTTGTGCAGCATCAAAAGCCGTTTTGGAAGTCATGGAATCTGAAAAATTAATGACAAATGCTAAGGAAATGGGCGATTATTTGTACCAACAATTAAAAGAGGATGAAATTATCAAAGAAATCCGTTATCAAGGACTTATGTTTGGTATTGAATTAAAAATGCCTTGTGCGCCTTTTAGAAATCAATTGTTGCAAGATTTTAGAATTCTAACTGGAAATGCCTCTTGCCCTAACACACTTCGGATTTTACCCGCTTTGAACATTTCCAAAAAGGAATTGGATGTTTTCATCAGTGCTTTTAAAACCGTTTCAAAATTAAACATAAAAAAAAATGAACAAATTCTTCTCTGTTAACGATATAACAGATTTAAATATTTTAGTTAAGGAAGCTATTGCATTAAAAAAAACACCATTACAAAACCAACATCTAGGAAAAGGAAAAACTATTGGTCTGGTTTTTTTAAATTCTAGTTTGCGTACGAGGTTAAGTACTCAAAAAGCAGCTCAAAATTTAGGGTTACACACCATTATATTAAACGCAAATCAAGAAGCATGGACTTGGGAATTTGAAGATGGTGCTATCATGAATGGAAATACAGTAGAACATGTTAAAGATGCAGCCAATGTATTAAGTCAGTATTGCGATATTATTGGTATTCGTTGTTTTGCTGGTTTGACCAATAAAGAAGAAGATGTTTCAGAAAAAGTGTATTCCCTTTTCGAAAAATATGCTAAAGTTCCAGTAGTTTCTTTAGAATCTGCTACTTTACATCCTTTTCAAAGTTTAGCGGATTGCATTACCATTGCGGAACATTTACCAGTAAATAAAAAACCAAAAGTAGTATTAAGTTGGGCACCTCATATAAAACCGATTCCTCATGCTGTAGGTAATTCTTTTGCGCAATGGATGCAAGAAACTGATTACGATTTTGTGATTACACATCCTGAAGGTTATGAATTAGACCCTCAGTTTACAAATGGTGTAACCATTGAATATAATCAGGAAAAAGCGCTTGAAAATGCCGATTTTGTATATGTAAAAAATTGGTCCTCTTTTAAAAATTATGGTAAACTAATTCCTGTTGAGGAAGATTGGTTACTAACTAATGAAAAACTAAAAGCAAGTAATAACGCCAAAATCATGCATTGCTTACCCGTAAGAAGAAATGTTGAAATTAGCGATGAAGTATTAGATAGTGAAAATGCATTGGTATATCAACAAGCCAATAACAGAACCTATGCTGCTCAAATTGTATTGCAGAAAATATTAGAAAATCATGAATAAAGAAAAGGTTTTAGTAATAAAAATTGGTGGTAATAGTATCGACAACCCAAAAGAATTAGTTGCTTTTTTGGAAACTATTGCTACTATTAAAACGCCTTTTATACTCGTTCATGGTGGTGGAAAACTAGCAACAGATTTAGCCGAAAAACTTAATATTCCTCAGCAATTAATTGATGGAAGAAGAATCACAGATGCAGAGACCATTAAAATTGCAACTATGGTTTACGCGGGTTACATTAATAAAAACATTGTAGCATTACTCCAAAAAAACAATAAAAATAGTATTGGATTATCGGGTGCAGATGCTAATCTTATTCAAACCACAAAAAGAGTCCATCCAACTATCGATTATGGTTTTGTTGGCGATTTACACGCCACTAGTGTAAATATCGATTTTATAGAAAATCTATTAAGTTTTGGTTTAACCCCAGTGATAAACGCGATTACACATGATGGAAAAGGTGAATTATTGAATACCAATGCCGATTCAATAGCCAACGCTTTAGCGGTAAGTTTAGCTAGCAAATATGAGGTTTCATTATTGTATTGTTTCGAAAAAAATGGAGTTTTAACCGACCCCAGTAATGATGATTCCGTTATACATGAATTGAATCATCAACAATTTGAAGAATTAAAACAGCAAGGAATTATTTCTAAAGGGATGTTACCAAAATTAGACAATTGCTTCCATGCTTTACAAAATGAAGTACAAACAATAGCCATCTTAAAAGCAACTACTATTTTAGGCTTTTTAAACCACACCAATCATGAATACACAAGAATTATCAAATAATACAGTTACACAATTATACGAAACGGGTCTTTCATTATTAAAGCAATTAATTGCAACACCTTCTTTTAGTAAAAGTGAAGATAAAACGGCAACAATAATTGAAGATTTTTTTAAATCGAATGGAATACCAACACAAAGAAGTATGAACAATGTTTGGGCCTATAACAAACATTATGACACTTTAAAACCAACTATTTTATTGAATTCTCATCATGATACAGTGAAACCAAATTCTGGCTATACCCTAAACCCTTTTGAACCTATTGAAAAAGATGGTAAACTTTTTGGACTAGGTAGTAATGATGCTGGTGGACCATTGGTAAGTTTAATTTGTGCCTTCTTATATTTCTACGAAAAACAGAATTTAAAGTATAATCTAATTATTACTGCTACTGCAGAAGAGGAAATTTCAGGTGTAAATGGTGTCGAATCAATTTATAAGAAATTAGGACCTATTGATTTTGCTATTGTGGGCGAACCTACAGAAATGAATTTGGCTATAGCTGAAAAAGGATTGTTAGTTTTAGATTGCGAAGCTTCTGGAACCTCTTCTCATGCAGCTCATCCTAATATGGATAATGCTATTTTAAATGCCATTCAAGATATTCATTGGTTTACCCAATATAAATTTGATAAAATATCTCCTATTTTGGGAGAAGTTAAAATGACACCTACAATTATTAATAGTGGTTCCCAACATAATGTGGTTCCCAATACCTGTCATTTTACTGTAGATGTAAGAACCAACGAATGTTATTCTAATGAAGAAGTATATCAATTAATACAGGAAAAAGTAAAATCTAATGTTACAGCTCGTTCTTTACGATTGAACTCCTCTTCTATTCCATTGGAACATCCTTATGTTAAAGCAGGATTAGCTCTAGGAAGAACCTATTACGGTTCGCCAACATCTTCCGATCAAGCCGTTATTCTTTGTCCGTCTTTAAAAATAGGCCCAGGTTTATCTACTCGTTCTCACAGTAGTGACGAATTCATTTATTTGAATGAAATAAAAGATGCTATCCAAATTCATATTTCAATTTTAACCCAAATACTATAAGATGGCTACTAAAATTTGGCAAAAAAAAGAAACATCAAATGAAGAACATGCAGCAATAGTTGAAAAATTCACCGTAGGTAATGACGTGGTTTTTGATTATTTATTGGCGAAATATGATGTTCTAGGATCTTTAGCACATTGCGAAATGCTGCATCGTATTCATTTATTGACAGATGTGGAATGGGAAAGTATTCAAAAAGAATTGAAAAATATTCTAACAGCAATAAATGCAAATGATTTTGAAATTGAACCTGGAATTGAAGATGTGCATTCTCAAGTGGAACATCTATTAATTCAACGCATTGGAGACATCGGTAAAAAAATTCACAGTGGTCGTTCCAGAAACGATCAGGTTTTAACCGATTTAAAGCTCTATTATAAAGCAGAAATACAAGAAATAACTAAATATACTGAAACACTTTTCAATACCTTAATTGAATTAAGTAACCAACATAAAGATATCTTATTACCAGGATATACCCATTTACAAATTGCAATGCCTTCTTCTTTCGGACTTTGGTTTGGTGCTTATGCAGAAAGTTTAATTGACGATTTAGAATTGTTTTTAGCCGCCCACAACATCGTCAACAAAAACCCATTAGGTTCTGGAGCTGGATATGGTACTTCCTTTCCATTAAACAGAACCTTAACAACACAACTATTAGGCTTTAAAACCCTAAATGTTAATGCTGTGTATGCGCAAATGACTAGAGGAAAATCGGAGAAGGTTTTTGCAATGGCTCTAGCTGGAATGGCAGGAACTCTAGGTAAATTTGCTTATGATACCTGCTTATATTTGAATCAGAATTTTAATTTTATTTCCTTTCCAGATTCTTTAACTACAGGAAGTAGTATTATGCCCCATAAAAAAAATCCGGATGTTTTTGAAATTATGAGAGCCAAATGCAATCGCATTCAAGCGGTACCTAACGAATTAATTTTGGTTACCAATAATTTACCTTCAGGTTACCATAGAGATGTTCAGGTAACTAAAGAAATTTTATTTCCAGCTATCACTTCCTTGAAAGAATGTTTGGAAATGTTAGACTTTATGTTGGCTCATATTCAAATAAAACCCAACATTGTAGCAGATGAAAAATATAAATATATGTTTAGTGTAGAGAATGTGAACCAACAAGTGTTAGAAGGTGTTGCCTTTAGAGATGCATACAAGAATATCGGTTTGGCAATAGAAAATAATACATTTGAACCCAATTATAATGTAAATCATTCGCATGAAGGCAGTATTGGCAATCTATGCAATGATTTGATTGTGGAAAATTTTAGAAAAATATTGCATAAATTTCAATAAAAACAAAGAGAATGTCCAAAAAAATAGTGATTTTTGTCAATCTGAACTTGTTTCAGATTCTAAATTAAACAAATAATCTATATTTTAAGATTCTGAAATCGAGCATTCAACAAAGTTAAATAAATTCAGAATGACATTTTTGTAGACTTTTTGGACATCTCCGTTTTTTTATTCTTTAATTCCAAAAGGATAAGCTGTTTCTTTTTTGCATTCGTTCATTACAATGCTGCTATGGTATTGACCAATATTAGGAATATTCGAAATAACATTTACAACAAAATCATTATAACTGCGAATATCATTGGCCACAATTTTCAGCATATAATCATAATTTCCAGACAAACTAATAACGTCTAAAACCTGAGGAATAGGTGTAATAATTCTTTCAAATTCGTCTAAAGCTTCTTTTGATTGTTCTTTTAAAGTTACATTACAATATACAACAATTTCAACCCCTATTTTAAAACGATCTAACAAAGCTACATATTTCTTAATCACACCATTGCGTTCCAAATTTTTAATACGTTCGTAAGTAGGTGTAAACGAAAGTCCAATTTTTTCACCAATATCTTTTACAGAAATGGTAGAATCATTTTGTAAAATTTCTAAAATTAATTGGTCTTTAGCATCTAATTGATCTCTCATTATAGTTATCTTTTATATTGTAAATAATCCTGCAACATAATTGTAGCTGCTATTTCGTCTATTAAAGCTTTATTTTTTCTTTGACTTTTCTTTAAACCACTATCAATCATAGTTTGAAAAGCCATTTTAGAAGTAAATCGTTCGTCTACTCTATCCAAAGCCATTTGTGGAAATTCTTTTTGAAATAGAACAATAAACTTTTCGATAATTACAGCACTTTCAGAAGGCGTTCCATCCATTTGTTTGGGTTCTCCAATAATTACTTTTTCTACTTTTTCTTTCGAAAAATAGTCTTTTAAAAATGCGAGTACTGTTTCGGAAGGAATGGTTGTTAATCCAGAAGCTATCAATTGCATTTCATCCGTAATGGCAATTCCTGTTCGTTTTAATCCGTAATCTATAGCAAGTATTCTGGCCATTGTTTTGTTTTAGTATACAAAGATACGCAAAGACGCAGTGATTTACCTTTTAAAAAAGCAATAAAAAAAGGGCTTACTAGCAAAAAACTTCACTAAAAGAAGTAAATTACTAATAAGCTTTTTCTTTTTTATATTAGTTTACCAACTTCAATGTTGTACTCGTCATGGCTCTAATTTGAGTGCACAAATCGTCATTTTCATTTAACGATTCTCCAAAAGCAGGAATCATTTCTTTGAATTTATTTTGCCATTCAGCAGATTGGTATTTTTTAGCAAAACATTTACTGATAACTTCAATCATAATAGAAACTGAAGTTGAAGCACCAGGAGAAGCGCCTAATAAAACGGCTAAAGAGCCATCATCATCATTTACTACTTCGGTACCAAATTCTAGAACACCTTTACCGTTTTTATCTTTCTTAATAACTTGTACCCTTTTGCCTGCTGTTTCTAAAACCCAATCTTCGCTTTTTGCATTAGGAAAATAATGCTTCAAAGCTTCCATTCTATCTTCCTGAGATTGCATTACTTGTTCAATCAAATATTTGGTCAATGGAATATTGTGAATTCCAGCGGAAAGCATTGGTCGAATATTATCCGTTTGAATTGATTTAATCAAATCGAGATAAGAACCATTCTTCAAAAATTTAGTAGTAAAACCAGCGTAAGGGCCAAATAGCAACTCTTGTTTGCCATCAATAATTCTCGTATCGATATGTGGAACAGACATCGGTGGAGAGCCAACGGATGCTTTTCCATATACTTTGGCTTTATGTTGTTTTATAATTTCGGGATTGGTACAACGTAACCATTGTCCGCTAATTGGAAAACCTCCATATCCTTCTCCTTCTTCAATATTCGCTTTTTCTAACAAACGTAATGAACCACCACCTGCTCCAATAAACACAAAAGCTGTGTTCTTTTTTCTTGATTTTTTGGTTCCTAGGTTTCTCACTTTTACTTTCCAACTGCCGTTGTCTTCTTTTTTTAATTTTTCTACTTCAGTATCAAAAAACAACTCAATACCGTCCTGATTTTTTAAATATTCAAACAATAATCGGGTCAAAGAACCAAAGTTAACATCTGTTCCTATAGGCATATAAGTTGCTGCATGAACTTCATCTTTGGGTCTATCGTGCATTACTAATGGCATCCATTCTTCTAAAACCGTTTCATCACTACTGAATAACATTCTTTTAAAAAGACTTTTTTGAATTAAAGCTTCATGCCTTTTTTTTAAGAAAGCCACATTTTCTTTTCCCCAAACAAAACTAATATGTGGTATTGAATGAATAAAATCTTCTGGATTCTTAAGCACTCCTTTTTGAACTAAATAACTCCAAAACTGTCTTGAAACTTCATAAGCTTCAGAGATTTTTAATGCTTTAGAAATATCGATGGAACCATCTTCTTTTTCTGGAGTATAATTTAATTCACAAAATGCAGCATGACCTGTTCCTGCATTATTCCATGCATCACTACTTTCAGAAGCAGCTTCAGACAATCGTTCGTAAATTTCAATTTTACAATTGGGATCTAACTCTTTCAACAAAATCCCAAGGGTTGCGCTCATGATTCCAGCACCTATTAAGACTACATCTGGATTTTCCATTTAATTTTCTTCTTTATAAACTTATTCTTACCTAAAAAAGCTATACAAAGATAAATAAACAGATAAAAAGAAAGACATAATTATATCGTAAAAATAGTGCCTAATTCTTAAGAAATACTTAATTTTTAACGCCCAAAAAAGCGACTAAAAAAACCTTTTTCTTCTTCCACTTTTGTTGATTTATCATTTTTCTTTTCGTGATTATAAATCAATTCCATAATATATTGCACATAGGTCTTGTTTTTCTCTTCTAGAAAACCATTTAAGTATTTTTCACTATACTGAATACCGCTAGCCGCTTCTATTTGTAACAATTTTTTATATAAAGGTTCAATATGATTTGTAATTACCTCTTGCGGCACAGCTCTTCTTCTTGCAAAATAATTTTCAATTACACCTTCTTCATTTTTAGAAATTTCAAAATCAGTAATTACCCAATAATATCTTCCCGATTTAGCTAAATTTTTTACTATAGCGTGAAAATTTTGCCCACTTTGTAATTTTTCCCACAACACTTTAAAAATAACTTTAGGCATGTCTGGATGTCTAATTATATTATGTGGTTGTCCCATTAACTCATAATCTTCATATCCACAAACATCTACAAAGACTTCGTTTGCATATTCAATAATTCCACGAGCATCTGTTTTACTCATGATTACTTTAGATTTATCCCACGTTACTTCTTTATCAACAAGTACAGGTTTGTTTGCTGTTTGATTGTGTAAATTCATACTATCCATTTTTAATATTTAACTAATTGTGTTATAACTGGTACAAAACTAGATAAACATTGTTTTTTAAAACCTGATAAAAATCAGTTCTCAATTTATAAATTGCGTTATATAACAGGAATGACAGGCTTTTAAACAAAAACACCATAAAACTAACAGATCTAATTTAAAATCATACATCTGTAACTAAAAACAAATTATGATTTAAAAAAAAACAAATTATCTTTGCCTAAAATAGAAAAATAATCATGATACAATTACAGTCTACAATAGAAGAAGCTTGGGAAAACAGAGCATTATTACAAGAAGAAAAAACACAAAAAGCTATTAGAGAAGTCATTGAATTAATCGATTCTGGAATTTTAAGAGTAGCTCAACCAATAGAAAATGAAACTTCTTGGCAAGTAAATGAATGGGTAAAAAAAGCAGTGGTAATGTATTTTCCAATTCAAAAAATGGAAACCTTAGAAGCCGGAATTTTTGAATATCATGATAAAATGCCTCTAAAAAGAGGATATGCAGAAAAAGGGATTCGCGTTGTTCCTAATGCAGTGGCTAGACATGGAGCTTATATTTCTAAAGGGGTAATTTTAATGCCGAGTTATGTTAATATAGGTGCTTATGTAGATGAAGGAACTATGGTAGATACATGGGCAACAGTAGGAAGTTGTGCACAAATTGGTAAAAATGTACATTTAAGTGGTGGTGTAGGCATTGGTGGCGTTTTAGAGCCTTTACAGGCTGCTCCAGTAATTATTGAAGATGGAGCTTTTATTGGCTCAAGATGTATTGTTGTTGAAGGAGTACGCGTTGGAAAAGAGGCTGTTTTAGGTGCCAATGTAGTCTTAACAGGTTCAACAAAAATTATTGATGTAACAGGTTCAGAACCAAAAGAGTCTAAAGGTGTTGTACCTCCAAGATCTGTAGTTATACCAGGAAGTTATACCAAAAAATTCCCAGCAGGTGATTATCAAGTCCCTTGTGCATTAATCATTGGCCAAAGAAAACCTTCAACTGACCTTAAAACATCTTTAAATGATGCTTTGAGAGAATATAATGTAGCGGTTTAATGAAAATTCTCGTTATACAAAAGAAAAAGATAGGTGATGTACTTACAAGTACCGTAATTTTAGAAGCGATTAAAACTCAATTTCCTGATTACAAAGTACATTACCTAATTTATGAGAATACTAAACCCGTTGTTTTACACAATCCATATATAGATGAATTAGTTATTCTTTCAGAAACCACTAGAAAAAGTTTTAAATTATTTTTTAAGTTTCTAAATTATATTAGAAAACAAAAATATGATGTGGTTATAGATGCCTATGCTAAACCAAACAGTGTTTTAATTGCTTGGTATTCTCGTGCAAAAAAGACCATTTCGTATGAAAAATCATATACAAAGCTTTTCTTAAGCCATACAACCAGTAGAAAAGAAATTGAAGGGAGAACTACCGCTTTATCTGATCGATTGAATTTAGTAGAACCTCTTGGAATTTATAACCAAGATGTGACACCTAAAATTTTTATGCAGGAAAGTGAAATCGTTCAGGCGAAACAAAAATTAATTGAAAATAATATTGATAGTCATAAACCTATTGTAATGATTAGTGTTATTGGTAGCGAACCAACTAAAACGTTACCTCTTAAATACATGGCGCAAACTATTGATATTATCGCTTCTTATAATTCAGATATACAAATTTTATTTAATTATATTCCTTCTCAAATAGATCAAGTAAAAGAAGTATATGCCTTGTGTGAACCAAAAACACAACAACAAATTTTCCTTGATTTTTTTGAAAATGATTTGCGTGGTTTTTTAGCAGTTACCAAATTATGTAAAGCTCTTATTGGAAATGAAGGTGGCGCTACAAATATGTCTAAAGCACTTGGAATACCTACATTTAGTATTTTCTCCCCCGATATTCTAAAGAAAAAATGGTTTATTTCTGAAGATGGTGTAAAAAATGTATCTATTGAACTTTATGATTATGTACCAAATGTAGATCAAAACACCACTGTTTATGATAGATACGAACAATTCAAACCTATACTTTACAAGGAAACAATCATTCAATTTTTAAAAAGCAATATTTAAACCATGAAGATAGGTTTTGAAGCAAAAAGGGTATTTCACAATAAAACTGGGTTAGGAAATTACAGTAGAGATTTAGTACGCATGATAGCCACAAAATTTCCAGAAACTTCACTTTTCCTGTATAATCCCAAAAAAGCTAAAGAGCCTATATTTACCTATAAAAATGAAAATATTTTCGAAAGAAATCCTAAAACTAAGTTTAAAAATTATTGGAGACAAAAAGGAGTTGTAAGAGATTTATTACATGATAAAATTGAAATTTTTCATGGGCTGTCTGGTGAAATTCCTTCAGGCTTAAAGAAAAATAAGATCAAAAGCATAGTGACCATTCATGATTTAATCTTCATGCGTTATCCTAATTTATACTCCTTTTTCGATAGAGAAATTCACTTTTATAAATTTAAAAAAGCAGCGCAAAATGCAGATATTGTTATTGCAATAAGTGAGCAAACTAAAGAAGACATCATTCAATATCTAAAAATTGATGCCCAAAAAATACAAGTTGTTTACCAAGGTTGCCAACCTATTTTTAAAACAAAAATATCTGAAAACGAACTTAAAACTGTTAAAAACAAATACCTTTTACCTAATCAATTTGTACTAAATGTTGGTACCATTGAACCGAGAAAAAACGCCTTAACCATTGTTAAAGCCATTCAAAATATAGAGACAACTCTCATTTTAATTGGTAAAGAAACAGAATATGCAAAAGAAATTCATCAGTATATTACTTCTCATAATTTACAACATAAAGTACGCTTTCTTAAAGGAATTAATTCATTTGAATTAGCTGCCATCTATCAATTGGCTACAATTTTTATTTATCCATCTCTATTTGAAGGTTTTGGGATACCAATAATTGAGGCTTTATATTCTAAAACTCCAGTAATAACCTCAAATTCAGGTGTTTTTCCAGAAGCTGCCGGACCAGATTCGGTATATATAAATCCTACCGATGCTTCCGAATTAGCAACCAAAATCCAATTTTTATTAGAAAATCCTGAAAAAAGAAGCGAAATGATAGAAAAAGGCTGGCATTTTGCACAACAATTTAACGATGACGTAATTGCAAATCAACTAATGAATATTTATACCTCATTATTATCCTAAATACTGATTTAAACCATTCTTAGTTTGAATAACATGGTGCTTTTGATTATATGCTCTGATTTTAAGATTTTTATTCCATTCCTCTTTGTTTAAATAGCCTCTCTCATGATCTAAATGCAAGCAAATGGCTGAATATCGTATTTGTTTGGCTAAAACTCCATAATTAAAAAGTCTTTCTCCTACTTCCCTATCCAAACCACCATATTTCATATCTTCATTAAAACCGTTTATCGCAATTAAATCAGATTTAAAACAAGACGTATTATGTCCATTAAATGTTTTTTTGGTTGTGGTTATCCAGTTCATAAACAGAGTAAAGGGTTTAAACCGGACTAACTTAGACAATTTAAAATTCTTTTTTACATTGTTTTTGGCTAACCAAAACGGATGGAAGCATTTTTTAGAAACAATATCTATTGTTGAAATACTATTTGAAGTAGACATTGGTAATTTAAAATAACCGCCAGATAAAAAGTAACCTTTCTCTTTATATTTCAAATGAGTTGCCACAAAATCTTCTCTAGGAATACAATCGCCATCCGTAAAAAGTAAATACTCAGAGTGTGATTTTACAATTGCTTTGTTTAAAATCTTACATTTTTGAAAGCCTTTATCTTCTTGCCAAACATGAATTATGGGATATAAAAATGAAGGTTCAAATTGAGATAATAATACTTTTGTTTTTGAAGTAGAGCCATCATCTGCAATTACAATTTCAAAATCCTTCTCTGTTTGGTTTGCATAACCAACAAGAACTTTTTTGAGCCATTCTTCCGAATTGTAAGTGGTAATAATTACAGATAATTTCATTCAGGTCTTTACAAAATGCACATTAAATTGTTTTTATAAAAGATTTAAAAGTACCAAATGTATATTTTTTTTCTTTCATCCAAGTAATTAATTGATCAAATCGTTGAATCATTTGGTCTCCACTGTTTTTAGAAACATATTTAGGAAAATTAAATTTCTCAGACTGATTTAAATTGGTAAACTCCCACGGATGAAAGTATATATTTAAATACTTGTCCTTCTTTAATGTCCATTGTACTAAAAAACGATATACTCGTAATGGCAAATTATGAAAACTTAACCAAAATAAAGGAAATCGAATTAACGGGCTGACAGAAGCAGGTATTTGTAATACATTCTCTTGATAAAAAAAACGTCTCGGTTTATTAAAATTATTATAGCGCCCAGGCAAATACGTTGGATTAATTGAGGAATTATACGTGTAACCAGCGTTGTAAATTTCTTTTTCATCGACAGGATACATTCTTGGCATTCTAAAACCAATTACTTCTGTTCCTGTTAATGCTTCCAATTTTTCTTTAGATTCTTTTAAATGAGCTATTTCAAATTGACTATGATGATAATTATGTGACGCTATTTCATGTCCTTCATTAATAATACGATCAATTACATCTTTAGCATGAATGGCAAAAACAGCAGTCGAAAAAAAGGTTGCTTTTACATGATGTTTAGCTAATAAATCTAAAATAGCCATTGTACCAGTAATAGATATTTGAATTTGTTCTTCGAAAGAGATCTCTTTCCCATATTCAAAAGGCATATCAAATTCTTCTATGTCAAAACTCAATAAAACCATTAGTTAAAGTTTGTTTTTTTAATTAAATAATTTGGTCTTCTTTTCGATTGTATAAATAGTTTACCTATATAAATGCCAATAATTCCCAAGATAGTTAGGTTCAACCCTCCAAAAAAAACAATCGTACTGATTACTGAAGCCCATCCAGAAATTACATGCCCAAAATAAACACTATAAATGACGTAACCAAGATAAAATATAAAAGCAAATAAAGATAAACCCACACCTAAAAAAATAGCCATATGTAAAGGTCTGGTACTGAAAGCTGTAATACCTTGCAAAGCAAAACGAATCATTTTACTTAATGTGTATTTACTTTTTCCAGAAAAACGAGGATTTGATTTGTAATGCAAAGCATATTGATCAAACCCAATCCAGTTGATAATGCCTCGTATGAAAAGCTCGTTTTCTGAAAAATCTGAAAAAACAGCCACCACTTTTTTATCCATTAATCTAAAATCAGCAGTTCCTGGTTCAAATTTTACATCAGAAAGTTTATTCATCAAGCTATAAAAAGCTTTAGATGTTTTTTTCTTAAAATAAGATAATGTAACATCATCTTCCCTAATCGTATATACCACATCATGACCTTCTTCCCATTTTTCTAAAAGTTGGGGTAATAATTCTGGAGGATGTTGCAAATCGCCATCCATAGTAATCACAGCATCTGAAATATCTTTTACTGTGTCTACACCAGCTTTTAATGCATTTTGATGTCCAAAATTACGAGACAAAGAAATATAAAATAATTTTTCATCTTCTTTTGCGAGTTGTTCCAAACAACTTAAACTATCATCAGAACTGCCATCATCTACAAAAACAATACGATAATAATAAGGCAATAGATTCATAACACCATGAATCGTTTTGGCTATCATTTCAATGTTAGATTCTTCGTTAAAAGAAGGAATAACTATAGATACTGTTTTCTTCATTTTTGCTTACTTTCTACTATTGTTATAGATTCTTCTTTTTTTAAAACCACCATCTCATATATTATTTTAAACCAAATTAGAACACACGGCAATGCCTTTAAAGCATACGGTTTAACTAATGATTTATATAGTATTTTAGGGAATAAATCTGTAGCAGATAAACTGGTTACAATTAACGCAAATATAAGTAAAAACCAATTGAATTTTGAAATCGGTTTATCTTGTATAACAAACCAAATAGCTATTCCTGTAAAGGCTATAATATAAGTAGGTGATTCTGATCCAGAACTAAAAATTACGGTAAAAAGCAATACTGAACATAACAATAAAAACCTAAATTTCAAATTTTTATACATTTGAATTCTAAGATAAGGCAATCCAAAAACAAGTAGTCCAAAAAGCAAGAATGGTAAATTAGATAACATTGGATTACCTACGACTCTTCTGATAATTCCCATAAATGAAATATCTTGCATTGAATCTAAAGAAGCATTTTCTCCATTTTTAACCACTAATCTTTCAAACCATTCAATATAACTATTGTTAATAAATTCTGGTGTAGCTAAAGCCATTGGTAAAACGTAAAACACTAAAGACCAAATCAATAAATACATGATGAATTTAAGCTTATGTTTTGAAAAAAAGAAAAATGCTAAACCTACAATGCCATACAATTTTATGAAAGTACCAAGCATTATAAAAAAGGCGGCTCTTCCTTCTTTTTCTTCTTGAATAGACACAAAAGACATAATAATAATCGCTGTCATTATTGGATTAATCTGAAAACTGAGTGTTGTGGTAACAAACTCGTTTAAGATGATCCATAAAATAATACTATGATTGACCGATTTTACAGGCAATTTACGAATAGACCAAATTAAAATTAAAGCATTAAACACACTCCATAAAACCATACCTATAGCATTGGGTAACAAGGCAAAAGGTGCTATTAACAAACTAAAAACCGGACCGTAATGATTATGATCAAAATACTCATTAGGATATTCGGCATATAATGAGGTTTGACGAATGGTATGATAAAAAACATTTTTATAAATCAAATAGTTGTTACACTTTTGAATTAAGAATTGCTTTGTAGCTGAAAATGCTGCAATTAAAAGTAATATCGCAGAAACATACTTAGGGTTCTGAAAAAAAGACTTTTGTAAAATATTTTTGAAGTGTAAAATTAGATTCATTTATTACAACTTAATACTTTTTTTTAATTTTTTCTTACGGTGAAATCTTTTCTGAAAATCAGTTGTTAATTGCCACATGGTTTCAAAAACAACTGTTTCATCCTCTCCTGATAATTTTGCATATTCATTGCTCATAATCATTACCATTTCCTTCTTTGGTGTTAATCTGGAGAGGTTTTTCATTCTGGTTTTAAAGTTCATTTGAGTGTGAAAATTCATTCTATTTAAATCTACCAAATAGAATTGATAACTTCCATCATGTTTATTTTTTATTAATGTATTGCCTGGAGAATGATCTTTAAATTCAATTCCATTTTGATGCAATTTATAGGTAAAATGTACAAATTGTCTTAATATGTTTTCTCCATCTGGATAATCTGTTTCTACCAATTCTTTATACGTTAAATCACATAAAATATGCTCACAAACATAATAACTATCCTGCAAACCAATAAAATTAGTATTGGTCTTAAAAGCTATGGGTTGTGGTGTACCTATTCCCTTTTCTAAAAGAATACTCGCATACTCAAAAGAACGTTGGGCTTTTGATTTACGGAAATAATTATAAATAATCTGATTGATAACAATAGGTTTCTTAAATGACTTAATATTTAAAGTTAGCACTTCATCAACTTGAAACAATTTTATCGTGTTTCTTTTTCCGGCTGCTAATAATTTTCCAGAAGTATGAAAATTATCTATACTAGATAGAATAAGTTCTTTTATGTTTTTATATGTAGGAAAAATACGAAACATCTTTTTTTTTCAAAAATAAGGATATCCAATTAATTATTTAGAAACATATCTTATTTTTACTAAAATTTATTTCATGAACGTTTTTTTAGAATCTCATAATATCAATAATAAAGCAGGTGGTCTTGGAACCTTTAATTATCAATTAATTAATGCTCTTTCAAAATTAGACATTTCAAATTTAGAAATCACTCTAAATGCTAAACATCCTGAAAAGTTAAAAAAAGAATTTGGAAAAACCTTTCATTATGCCAAATATAAGAGTTTAGAACGCTATCCTTTGTTCCGAAAAAAAACAAAATATGATGTTTGGCATAGCTTAAATCAAAATACTAAAGTAGAACCATTTTTTAAACCAAAAAAATACATTCTAACCATTCATGATGTTAATTTTGTAGAGGAAATAGCTTCAGATATGAATCATGAAGTAAATAAACGATTTCTTGAAAAAATAAACCGAGCAGATGTTATTACTTACATTTCTGAATTTGCAAAGCAACAAACGCATCAGTATTTTTCTATAAAAGACAAACCAGAACATATTATTTATAATGGAAATCCATCAGAAATACTAATTGAAAATAGTTCATTTACTCCTACTAATCATCCTGTAAACAAACCATTTTTCTTTTCTATTGGTGATTTTATCCTTAGAAAAAACTTTTTATCATTAGTTCAAATGATGAAACATGTAGACGAATATTATTTAATTTTAGCAGGAAATAATGACAAAGAATATGGTTATGAAATTCAAAACTATATTAAAAAAGCAAATTTAGAAGACAAAGTATTCTTAGTAGGAAAAATTAGCGATGCTGCTAAACAGTATTATTTACAGCACTGTACTGCTTTTTTATTCCCATCTATTCGAGAAGGTTTTGGTCTTCCTCCTATTGAAGCAATGAAATTTGGCAAACCTGTCTTTTTATCAACGTATACTTCTCTTCCTGAAATAGGTGGAGATGCCGCTTTTTATTGGGAAGACTTTAATTCAGAGTATATGAAAGACTTTTTGTTTTCTAAATTAGATTCGTTTGAAAAAAACAAAGAATTTTTCATCCAAAAAATAAAAACTAGAGCAGATTTCTTTACTTGGGAAAAAGCGGCAAAAGCCTATTTAAATTTATATAAGGAATAAAATTATTTAAATAGAAACTTAAACCATTGTCCAATATTTTTCTTCATAAGAAACCAATTACTTATTTTCATTGATGAGTCGTTCTTGAAATTATTTAAAACTTCATCTAATGAATTACCATTCATAAATTTTAACGTTTTCCAATCCATTGGATCTAAATAAAAGAATCCTTCAAAATCATTATAATTGGTTTCATTAACGGCATCCCATTTTTGCATGAAACTCTCTTTGTCAATTTCTTCATTATGCCCCCAATTATCTAATTTCTTAATTAAATCCTCTCTTTCTCTCGACAAACAATCGTGTAAAGCTATAGAATTCACATAAATTGAACGGCATTTTCCATGGCGTCCTATTTTATAATCTGGAATATTGGTAGCCACCATAAACTTATCAAACAAGTCTACATACAAAACACCACCGTTAACATTTTTGTAAAGATTGATTTTAAAACAACAAATTTGAACGTGTTCTTTACTTGTAAGATAATGATTATACGATTTTAAATAATCTGTAAACTTTTTAAAGTCAAAGAAATATTCATCTGCATCTAATTGAATTAACCAATTTCCACGTCCCATTTGTTCTGCTAATAGCTTTCTCTCTCTAATTTCACAATCCATAGTAGAAAGTCCTTCTACAAAAAAATCATCTTCGTAAATGCGTATTTTATTTTTAGTGTCAAATTTTTTTACCCAATCAAAAAATGAATTATCAATATAAATATCAGAACCATTCCATGTCTTTCTATTTTTATCTACTGCCAAAAAAATAGTATCTGCCGATTCATAGACCGGCGGAATAGCAAATTTTAACAATTCGTAATCGTATGAAACTAGAAATCCAACTTGAATTTTATACATTAAAATAGCAATTTTTGTTCATTTATCATAACATTTCAAGTAACATAAAATGTTAATTTAAATCTTAATTTTTTCTTAATTTTTTACAAATATAGAATTTTAATCCTCTTAATTAAAGCTTATATTTGCATAAACTAAAAGTTAAAAAAATTAAAATGAAAAGATTATCGGTCATTATGCCAGTTTACAATGGAGAGTTATACATTGAAGAAGCAATTGAAAGTATTTTAAATCAAACATTTACCAACTTCAATTTAATCATTTTAAACGATAATTCTACTGATTCTACTGTTAAAATAATTGAAAAATTTCAAGAAAAAGATGATCGAATAATTTTAATTTCTAAAACTAAGAATTTAGGTCCTGCAAATTTAAGGAATGAAGGAATTGATATAGCTGACACTGAATATGTGGCTTTATTAGATGCCGATGATATTGCGCTATCTACTCGTTTTGAAAAACAAATTAAAGTTTTAGATAGTAATCCAAATTTAGGTCTTTGTGGTACATGGTTTACTATTTTTGGAGACAAAAAAGAAAAAGTATTACGACATGAAGTAGAACACGATGCTTTGAAAGTTCAATTTTTATACAGTTGTGGTTTAGGGAATTCTACGGTTATGTTTCGCAAGAGTGCATTAGGTGATTTACGATTTGAACATCAATATGTACCTGCAGAAGATTATGGCTTATGGAGCGAATTTATTGCTAAATCCTATTTTTATAACATTCCAGAATCGTTAGTAAGATATCGTTGGCATCCAGGAAATATCAGTCAGACCAAAGAAGAAAATTTAAGAATTGCTGAAGTTGCCATTAAAAAAAGACAATTAGAACGATTAGAAATTTCTTCAAATGACCCTAAAAGTATTTATTATGTAAATGCCGTGTGTCTAAAAAGAAAGCAAACTCCAGAAGACATAATAGGAACCATTACAGCAGCTAAAGTAGTCTTAGAAAAAAATAAGAAATTAGGCATTTACCATCAAGCTATTCTTACGAAACATATTGATGAAGTAATCATTCGAACCATTCGAAATGCTAGTAGCTACCATTCTAAATTTTATACCTTTATAAAAAAGGAATCGGGTTATTTCAAAAAGATGCCTTTACTAGACAAAATAATGTTCTTTTTTAAATGTAAAATATAATTTATTTCTTTTTTAAAAATCGATATTGCAATATTCTTTTATAATATTTTAATTTAACTGAAAAGGTTGCTTTAGGAAAATACGAAGTAAGTAATCCTTCTTGTTCTTCTGTAGCTTCATTACTCGTATATTTAATTTTTAAGGCTTCAAAAGCAGCATTTCTCAATAAAGTTTGCAGTGTTTTTTCTATATTTTTAGTATGTGATTCTGGTAAAACATCATAAATTTCTTTTAAATTCAAATAAGAAGAATAGCGTTGAAAGTATAACGATTTCAAGGAATAAACACCGCCTTCATGTATACGATATACAGCTGTTTTATAATTTAAAAACGCACCTAAACCTTCTTTCAAAAGCAAACAATATAATGAATTATCTTTCATTCTTTTTAACGAACTTAACAAAGGTAAATCTAAAGCACTTTTCAAGAAAACAGTGGTTAAGGAATAAGTACAATAGGGGTTAAAAATCGTATTAAAATCGATAGTTACCACATCTTCATTAAATCCAAATTCATTTTTCTGAAAAGTACTTCCATTAAAATTAAGGTAATCGGTCCAGCAAATTACATACTTTTGATTTGATTCTAAAAAGTCTACTTGTTTTTGTAGTTTTTCAACATCGGTCCAATAATCATCCCCTTCACAAAGCGCAATGTATTTTCCTTTACAAGCTGGAAAAGTAAAATTAGTCCAAATACTTATCCTTTTGGAATATTTATTTTCATCTTGTAAAATTAATTTAATAATACTTGGATATTTTTGTTGGTACGATTTAATTATAGAGACGGTCTGATCTGTAGAAGCGTCATCATGAATAATCACTTCAAAAGAAAAGGTTGTTTTTTGATTTAAAAAACTAATAATGGCTTGTTCGATAAATTTTTCTTGATTAAAAGTATGGCAAACAATACTAACAAACGGTAAATTATTTTCGGTTATAGTCCAATTTTTAATAATATCATTTTCCGACCTTAAATTCATCATATTTTATTTATTTTTGCTTTTGGCAAATATAGCTCAATATAGTTATTAATAAAAAATGATAAACGTAACAAAAACTTTTTTACCTTCTCAAGAAGAATATCAATCCATTTTAAAACGCGCATGGGACAAAGTTTGGTTAACTAATAGAGGTATTTTAACTTTAGAATTAGAAGAGAAATTAAAAAAGTATCTTACCATTAATAATATAATTATTACTAATAATGGTACTATTCCTTTACAAATTGCTTTAAAAATACTAGGCAATAATGGAGAAATAATAACCACTCCTTTTTCCTATGTTGCTACAACATCAGCCATTGTTTGGGAAAATTGCATTCCTGTTTTTGTAGATATTCATCCAGAATATCTAACTATTGATGAAGAAAAAATAGAAGCCGCAATTACACCAAATACCAAAGCAATATTAGCTACTCATGTTTTTGGGAATCCTTGTCATGTGGAAGTAATTGAAAGTATTGCAAAAAAACATAGTTTATATGTTATTTATGATGCTGCACATGCTTTTGGAGTAACTTATGCTGGAAATTCGCTTTTTAATTTTGGTGATGTAAGTACGTGTAGTTTTCATGCTACAAAAATCTTCCATACTGGAGAAGGTGGTGCTTTGTTTTGTAATGATGATGAGCTATATCATAAATTATTTTATAGCCACAATTTTGGACATAATGGCCCAACTGATTTTCACGGATTAGGAATCAATGCCAAAATCTCAGAATTACAATCAGCTATGGGGCTTGCAGTTTTTAATCATATAGAAACCATTTTTGAAGAAAGAAAAAAAGTGGTTCAATTTTACAACGAAAATTTAAAATTCAATACATTTTCTACTTTTAAAATTAGAGAAAAAACATCTTGGAATTATAGTTATTATCCTATCGTTTTTAAGTCAGAAGAACTATTATTACAAGCCGTTTCAATATTGAACAAAGAAAATATTTTTCCTAGAAGATATTTCTATCCTTCTTTGAACACTTTAAATTATGTTTCACCAAGTGTCATGCCAATTTCTGAATCTATATCACCAAGAATATTATGCTTACCTTTATATGTAGGTTTAGAAGAAACAGATTTAAATAAAATTGCAACGATATTAAATACTTTAGAATGTTAGAAATTGGTGGTAAAAAAGTGAACTTAGATGAAATTATTTTACATCTAAAGGATAACGCTATAGATTATCAAATTGTAGAAAACGCAACATGGCAAGATACTTACAAATTTGCAAGTATAAAAAACGTAGTACCTAATGGAATTTACTACTTTGAAAATACTGAATTTATAAGTCGTTTTAACATTGAAAATAGTATCCTAATTGTTTCTGAAGCAGTACAAGTAAGTTCTGGTAACAATTTAATTATAGTAGAAAATCCGCAATTAGCTCATTATTTACTTTGTGCTTCCATTAATAAAGTAAAAATAGATGGTATTAGTGCTTCATCTAAAATCAATTCAGAAGCTACTATTGGAGAAAATGTGAGTATTGGAGAAAATTGTGTCATTGGAAAATGTATTTTAGAAGATGGGGTTGTTTTAAAACACAATGTAGTTATTGAAGACAATGTAATCATTAAAAAAAACACCTTTATTGATAGTAATAGTGTTATTGGTGCTGGTGGATTAGCCTGGATTTGGAATTCAAATGGAGAAAGAATTATCCAGCCTCAATTAGGCGGTGTAATTATTGAAGAAGATTGTATCTTAGCTACAGACATTACTATAGTAAAAGGGTCATTATCTGAATGTACAACTATAGGAAAAGGAACGGTAATGGCTCATGGTACCAAAATAGGACATGGGGTACAATTAGGAGAGCAAGTACATATTGCCAATAATGTTAGTATTGCTGGAAATGCCCGTGTAGGAAACCGATGCTTTTTAGGAAGTGCCTGTGTCATTTCTTCAAACATATCAGTCATAGAAAATTGTATTGTAGGCGCTGGTGCGGTAGTCGTTGCACATGTGGATGAAAGTTTTGTAACCTTAGCAGGTGTTCCTGCAAAAATTATAAAGAGAAATAATTATAACGGTAAACCCAATGGTGCACCAAAACCTTTTAAAAAATAAATTATGAATACAAGTGTTATATCAAAAACAGCTCAAATAGGAAACAATGTTCAAATAGGACATTTTTGCATCATAGAAGACGATGTTAGAATTGGGGATAATGTGGTTATTGGGAATTATTGTATTTTAAAAAAAGGGGCTGTCATAGGAGACAATTGTAGATTTACGGCTTACTGTGAAATCAGAGAAAATGTAAAAGTAGGTAAAGGAAGTTCTTTTGGTAGTAGATGTACTATTTCAGCCAATGCTATTATTGGTGAAAATGTGATTATAAAATACAGTTTCGTATTAACAGATACACCTGTTTTAGAAAACAATAACGAAAAAGTAGTGGGTATAATTGGAGACAATACTTTAATAGGTGCTAATGTAACTTTAATGCCTGGATTCAATATTGGAAAAAACGCCACTATTGGTGCTTGTTCACAAGTAAGAAGTGATGTGCAAGACAATGAAATTTGGTACGGAAATCCTGCTAAATTATTCAAAACTAAGAATTCGTAATTTAGATAGTTATTCCAATGTTAATAGTAGGTTCAAAAGGCTTTGCAAAAGAGTTACTCGAAGTGTTACATCACAACCAAACTATTGATAATGTTGCTTTTTTTGATAATGTTAATTCAGATGTAAAAGGAAAATTATATGACACTTTTCCAATTATAAAGACATTTGAAGATGTTGCTATCTTATTTAAAACACAGGGAACAAAATTTACTATTGGTATTGGTAATCCGAAATTAAGAAAAAGTTTATACAACCAATTTATTGCTTTAGGAGGTGAAAATACTACTGTAATTAGTAAATATGCTAAAATTGGATTCTTCGGTAATACAATTGGTGAAGGAACTGCAATAATGACCGATGCTATTATTACCAGTAATGTAACTCTAGGAAAGTCGTGCTTAATTAATAAACAAGCGCTAATTGGTCATGATGTAATTATTGGAGATTTTTCAGAAATTGCACCTGGAGCTAAAATTGGCGGTAACGTAACCATTGGCTCTACAACATTTGTAGGTATGAATGCTACTATTTTGCAAAAAGTAACTATAGGTAACAATGTGATTATTGCAGCAGGTGCAGTAGTAACACAAAACTTACCCGATAATTGTATGGTTGCTGGTGTTCCAGCAGTAATAAAAAAACAAATTAATCCATAAAAAATGGACGTTAATACAGAAATACACAATGCCTTCGAAGTAATTAAAAACGGAGGAATTATACTCTACCCAACGGATACCGTTTGGGGAATAGGTTGCGATGCCACAAATGAAGAGGCTATTAAAAAAATATTTGCTTTAAAACAAAGAGAAGAAAGTAAAAGTATGATTGTTTTAGTAAATGGGGAACGAATGATGCATCAGGTTTTTAACGAAATTCCTGAAGTTGCTTGGCAAATTTTGGATTATTCTGAAAAGCCTACCACCTTAATTCTTGACAAACCTAAAAATGTAGCTAAAAATATTATTGCGGAAGATAATTCATTAGCTGTACGAATGGTAACTGAACCATTTTGTTATAAATTAATGGAACGTATGAAAAAACCATTAGTTTCTACTTCAGCCAATATTTCTGGTATGCCAACACCACAGTCTTTCAAAGAAATTAGCTCAGAGATTTTAAAAGGTGTAGACTATGTTGTAAATTTGAATCGCGAAAAAAGTAATGCTAAACCTTCCACAATAATTAAACTTGGATTAGATAGTCAAGTTAAAATTATTAGAAAATAGATTATATGTCAATTTATAATTAGTCAGTGTGTCACATAAATTGACTAATTTAAATGTGGACTAATTGTGACCAATTTAAAAAAATGAATTACAAGCAACATTTAGAAGATAAAATATTTGATATTGTTTCCCAAGCTGCCAACCAATTAAATTTGGAATGTTATGTTATTGGTGGGTATGTAAGAGACATTTTATTAGAACGAAATCATAAAAAAGATATTGATATTGTTGCAGTAGGCAGTGGTATTGAATTAGCCTTAAAAGTTTCCGAACTAATTCCAAATCATCCAAAAGTACAAGTTTTTAAAAACTATGGTACGGCTATGTTGCGTTATAACGATATGGATATTGAATTTGTAGGTGCTCGTAAAGAATCCTACAATAGAGACAGTAGAAAACCTATAGTTGAAAATGGATCTTTGAAAGACGATCAAGAAAGACGCGATTTTACTATAAATGCACTGGCTTTTTCCTTAAACAAAACTAATTTTGGTGAATTATTAGATCCTTTTAATGGCGTAGAAGACTTAAAAAATAAAATCATTCGCACACCTTTAGATTCTGATATTACTTATTCTGATGATCCTTTACGAATGTTACGAGCGATTCGTTTTGCTACTCAGTTGCATTTTGAAATTGAAACGCAATCGTTAGAAGCTATTTCTCGCAATAAAGAGCGAATAAAAATTATTTCTGGTGAGCGTATTGTAGAAGAGTTTAATAAAATTCTTTCCACTGAAAAACCATCTATCGGGTTTTTATTACTACATCAAACCGGATTATTAGATCTTATTTTACCTGAATTAACAGCTTTAAACAGTGTGGAAGAAGTAGATGGTCACACACACAAAAATAACTTTTATCACACCTTAGAAGTTGTCGATAATATTTGTCCAAATACCGATGATGTATGGTTGCGTTGGGCTGCGTTATTACACGATATAGGTAAAGCACCCACGAAAAGATTCAATAAAAAACAAGGTTGGACCTTTCACGGACATGAATTTTTAGGAGGCAAAATGGTAAAGCGCATTTTCGAACGTTTACATATGCCTTTGAATCAAAAACTAAAATTTGTTCAAAAAATGGTTACTATGAGTTCGAGACCTATCGTACTGGCTCAAGATATAGTTACAGATTCGGCTGTGCGAAGATTGGTCTTTGATGCAGGTGAAGATGTAGAAAACTTAATGACCTTATGTGAAGCTGATATTACTACGAAAAACCCTAAAAAATTTAGCAAATATCATAACAACTTTAAAATTGTTCGTCAGAAAATTGTAGAAGTAGAAGAACGAGACCATGTTCGCAATTTTCAACCACCTATCACAGGTGAAGAGATTATGAACTTGTTTGGTTTAAAACCAGGAAGAGAAATTGGAGTACTTAAAGAAGCCGTAAAAGAAGCCATTTTAGAGGGAGAAATTCCAAATGAGTATGAAGATGCTTTGGCTTTTGTAATACAAAAAGCGGAGAAAATGGGCTTACAAAAAGTCGATTAAATGATGCTTAACTTATGTTTTCAATTATATATTGAATGTAACTAAACTATGAAAAAATATTTTTTACCCATAACTAAAATTGCCTTAGTACTTGTATACCTTGTAATTGTAGCTGGGGCTTTGGTACGTATGACGGGTTCCGGAATGGGTTGTCCAGACTGGCCAAAATGTTTTGGCTATTATATTCCACCAACTGACGAAAAAGAATTACTGTTTACTCCGAATAGAGCTTACAAAAAAGGAATGGTAATTATAAAAGAGGAAACGCTTTTGGTTGCCAAAACAGATTTTACTACTACAGCAACTTTTTCAAAGGAGGATTGGGAAAAATATACCAAACATGATTATGCTATTTTTAACCCTTCACATACTTGGGTAGAATACATCAATCGCTTGTTTGGTGCTTTAGCCGGAATTGCTTGTTTTGCAAGTTTTATTGTTTCATTTTGGTTTTGGAAAACCAATAAAAAATTAGTGCTCTATACCTTTATAATTTGCTTTTTAATGGGATTTCAGGCTTGGCTTGGGAAAACTGTTGTAGATTCGGTTTTAAATCCTGTAAAAATTACAACACATATGCTCGCCGCATTTTTAATTGTCGGACTTCAATTGTATTTAATTTTCTATTTTCAGAAAAGTCAAACTAAAGAATATACCTACCATTCAAAATTTAAAACAGCTGTAATCATTACATTGGTTTTAACCTTAGTTCAAGTTGTTTTAGGAACTGCAGTTAGAGAACATGTAGATACGATTTCTGAAACGGGTTTACCAAAGGAAACTTGGTTACAAAGTCCTACGCTATCTTTCTATATTCACAGAAGTTTTTCTATTTTGGTTACCCTTGCAATTGGCTATTTAGTGTATTTAAATTCCAAATTAAAATTGGGTTATACCAAAATAAAATTTGTAGTAGTCATCGTTTTATTTGAAATTCTTTCAGGTATTGCTATGTACTATTTTCATTTCCCTTTTGGATCACAAACCTTACATATTGTATTATCTTCGCTCTTATTTGGATTTTTATTCTATTTGGTTTTAGAGAGTTTTCAAAGTAGAAAGCAACTGAGTTAATTATTCTAACCACGTTTTAAAATCGTTTACACGTTCACGAGCCACAATAACCTCATCTTCTTTATAGGAAGGAAGTATAATTTTTAATCGAGAATTCGTATGCACTTGAATTTCTTTAATTCCTTTTAAGGGTAAAATGAATTTTCTATTAATACGGAAGAAATCTTTAGGATTTAAATCGTTTTCTAATTGCTCCATTGTCGTATCTAAAAGATAATCTCTATTATCGAAAGTGTGCAAGTAAGTGCCTTTGTTTTCACTAAAAAAACATTCTACTTCTTGAATCGGAATAACTTTTATTTGTTGGCCAATTTTTACCGAAAAACGGGCTTTATATTCTCTTTCCACTGGATTAACTAACATTCTCTTAATGGCTTCGAAATCTAAACTTACTGCCGCATTAGCATGGGCTCTAGCTTTAAATTTAGAAACAGCTGTTTCTAAATCATCTTCATCAATCGGTTTTAATAAATAATCGATGCTATTTAATTTAAAAGCACGTAACGCATATTCATCATAAGCAGTGGTAAAAATAATCGCACTTTTAATGTCTATTTGCTCAAAAATTTCAAAAGACAAACCATCAGACAATTGAATATCTAAGAAAATCAGATCAGGATGTGTATTATTTTGGAACCAATTTAAAGCTTCTTCTACAGAATGCAACATTTGTGTTACTTCTAATCCTAGCTTTTCAACTTTGCGTTGCAACAATCTTGCTGCTGGTTTTTCATCTTCAATTATGATAATATTCATATTACATTTTTTTAATCAAATACATGGCTTTCTAAAGTAGGCCAAATCTCTTTTAAAGTTATTTTTGGTTGCTTACAAAGATACACAGGAATATTATTTTCCTCGTCTATCGCATAATTATGTTGTATTGTTTTTAGAAGTTGGTACTCCCTAAAAACTTTTTCAATTACGGGTTTTTCAATTCCCAAGGTAATAATAATTTCACCCGATGTGGTTCCTGAACCCCATAACCAAAAACTGCCATGACTACAAACGGGTTCTGGCAAATTATATTTTTCTCCTAAAATAGACAAAGCACCAGCTTCTCCATAATTTTCAGCTAAAAGGATACACTTTTGTTTTTCTTCTTCAGATAATGAATTATAAATAGAAGCAATACAAGCAACTTGTTCTTCCCAACCGAACATATCAGCATAATCACTTGTTAAAATATACCTTCCATTTTCTTGTGGTTCCAATTTTTCATAGGTTATATAAGCTTTAATAGGTAAAATAGGAATGGATTTTGGAATAAAATAAAATGATAATAGCGTGATACACCCTACAACACTATACAAGACTACATTCTTGTTTGCCGTTAACTTTTCTAATTTATAGGCTCCAAAGGCAAATACAACTGGGTAAGCTGCATAAAAATAATATCCTTTGGATTTTAAAACCCACATTAATAAAAATACGAGTATAAAGGTAAAACCAACTGCCTTATAGTGTTGTATTGACTTATCAAAAAACAGCGCCCAAACTCCAATTAAAGCAAGAAGTAAAGTAAATGGTGCATGCAATTGATTTTTTACAAAATCGAATGCATCTAATTGCTCTAGTTGTATTTCATTTAATTTTTGAAAATGCTTCAGAATGGGAAAATCATGAGTAATTTGCCAAATGACATTCGGTAAAACAATTATCAAAGCGATTAGACCTGTTAGATAGAACCATTTGTTTTGTAGGATTTTTTTCCCTTGCGTAAGGATTAAACTCACTACAATACTTAGTAATAAAATGAATATGGTATATTTATTTAGGAATCCAATTGCCAATGTTAAACCGGTATACACTAAATAGTGATTTTGCTGTGTTTTCAAAAAACGAATCAAGTAATAAAAACTGATCGTCCAAAACAATTGATCAAAAGCAACAGGTTGGAACAACATATGATTTCTATAGAAAGCGATAAAAATTACTATTGAAAGTCCAGCAAGGAAAACCGCTTTTTTCTTACCTCCTATTTCAATAACTATCTTACAACAAAGTATTAAAATAGCAATGCCAGCTAAAGTGGGAAACAAGCGTGTGCCAAACAAGGAATACCCAAACAAAAAATGAGACAATTTACCTACAACTGCTATGAAAGGAGGAAATTCCATGTAACCCCAATCGAGGTGTTTACTTACCGAAAGGTGCAACAATTCATCTCTATGAAAACCATAATTTTGATTTCCAAAACAATGGATGAGCAATTTAAATAAAGATAATCCTAAAATGATGGGCCAATATTTTTTCATAGTTGTGGCATTATTGTAACAGTTTGATTATTCCCATCTCTCGTCTTTCTCTTTGTCCATTAGCTCTTTTATTTTTTTAGATTCCCAATCATTACCTAAGATAAAATTAGGTAAAAACACAGATAAACCATGTGCTACTAAACCAATTCCCCAAAACATTGCGGTAAAAAAGTTATGCCATTGAAAATAACTTTCTCCTTCTTTTAAGTTTTGAATGTTTACAATCACAATCATAATATTAATGACAACATATACTAGAGCATGTGTGTAAAATCCTTTAATTCTTTTTACACGTCGTAAGGCTTCTTGGTATTTTATTTCTTCAGGAGTGGTTGGATAAAAATCCGTTTCTCCTCTTCTTTCCATTCTACTTTGTATTCTATCTTGTAAGCTCATTTTATTCCAATTTATTATTTTGTTGTTTCTCGTCTTGCATAAACTCTTGTACTTTTCTTTCTTCCCACTCTTTACCAAAAATAGGTAACGAATAAAAAACGACTATCCCATGAATGACTAAACCAATACCCCAAAGTAAAAGCTGCCAATAAAACCAGTGATCAAACCAAAAATCATTGGGATACGTAATATAGTTAACGAGGTATAAAACCAAATTGATTACGATATAGGAAAATAAATGTCCATAAAATCCTTTTATTTTTTCTACTCTCTTTTTGGCTTTATAATAGTTTATGTCTTCTCTCATTTCTTTTTATTGATATTTTGTATTTTCCTTTTTTTCTTCTTCCATAAATTGTTTGATCTTTTTTTCTTCCCAAGATTTATTAAAAAATGGAAAAAAATCAAATACTTTCATGGCTTGAAAGAACACTCCTAATCCCCAACCTAGCATTGGATATAAAAACCATAAGTGCTGTGGTGAATATCTTAAATTAATAAAAGCTAAAAAAGAAATGACTAAAATGTAACTGATTAAATTACTAAAAAAACCTTTAATTTCTTTGACTTTCTTCTGTGCTTTTTGATAGCGCTCAAATTCATTATTCTGTTGCATAACTACTTCCAATTTTGTTTTTTTATTCTTTCTTCTTCCATGATTTGTTTTACCTTTTCCTCTTCCCATTGGGTTCCTAAAAAGCGTTCTCCTAAAAATAAACGAATGCCTTGTACTGCAATAACAAATGTCCAACACCACATAAAAAACCCATTAATGAAACGGATTGGAAAAAAATTAATAGGTACGTTACAATACGTTTTCAATACATAAAGGATTACTCCAATACAATAGATAAATAAATGAATATAAAAGTTTTTAATTTTTTGAACTTTTTCTCTAGCTATCGTTTCTAGAATTTCTTTTGCGTCTTTTTCTCTTTCCATGATTATCTCCATTTTGCTTGTTCGTTATCATCCTTTTCTAAAATCTCACGAATTTTTTTCTCTTCCCAAGATTTGCCATAACCAAAAGTTTCCAGTGCGTGAAAAGTGACTCCTAATCCCCAACCTAACATGGGGAACCAAAACCATTGAAACCCACTGGTTTTATAATTTATAAAGATTAAAACTGGAATAACACAGCAATACGAAATTAAATTGCCATAAAATCCTTTTAGTTTTTCAACACGCTCTTTTGCTCTGGCATAGGCCATTTTTTCTGAATATATATTTTTTGATTCCATAATGGTAACTTGTTTGGTTAAAATAGGTAAGAAAACTTTAAAATGAATCTCATTTTCTTCCACTAATACATTTCTTTTGGTTAAAATAGCATATCGGTTCACAATGTTTTGTAATCCAACTCCTTTTCTGTCTTGCAATACTTCTTTCTTTTGAAGGTTATTGCTAATGGTTAATTGATTGTCTTCTATCGCAATGGTAATATGCAAAGGTTTTGACTCACTAACCACATTGTGTTTGATACAGTTTTCCAATAATAACTGAAGCGATAACGGTACTACTTTAGCATCTTCATTATTTAATTGATCGGGTAATTCATACGTAATACTATTTTCAAATCGCATTTTTAACAGATTCATATAGGTTTTCGCAAACTGTAACTCCTCATCAACAGAAACCAATTCCTTATCGCGTTGTTCTAGAACATATCGGTAAATTTTAGATAACGAAGTGGTAAATCGTTGTGCATTATCAGGATTTTCTTCAATTAATGAACTTAATACATTCAAACTATTAAATAAGAAATGAGGATCCAACTGGTTTTTTAAACTTTCAAATTTTGCAGAAGCGGTACCAGCAATGATTTTTTGTTCTTTTAATTTGTTTTCTTGATATGCCTTATAAAAATAGACCAAGTGCACAATTAAGGTTACAAACACAGTGATAATCATCGCTACCAAATAATTGGATGGCTTTTCAGTTCTAAAAAACTCATCGATAGTTTTATTTTCAAATCCTACATCTTCTAACATTCGAAGTAAAAAGATAATGAACCCGGAGATTGCAAAAGAAGCTAAGAAACCAACTACCAATCGTTTTAAATGAAATCTGTTTTTTTCAAAATGTTTATCTAATTGAATAAATACAACTGCATTGGCTGCATATAATGCTACTGTATAAAGCAT
Organism: Flavobacterium sp. J27; assembly: GCF_004303025.1. Taxonomy (GTDB): domain Bacteria; phylum Bacteroidota; class Bacteroidia; order Flavobacteriales; family Flavobacteriaceae; genus Flavobacterium. Next base: position 38,122 of record NZ_PJQW01000012.1, read on the forward strand.
TGTAAATATAAAATTCCACTTTAAGTCTTCTAATCCAGGTAATTTTTGATTAACTACAAAGTTTATGATTTGTAATCCTAAAAAAATTACGATACCTATTACAAATGCTTTTTTTATTTCTTTTAGATAATTCATTGCTTGCTTATTACTTACATTTCGCTAATTCTTCTTGTGCTCTATCCAATCCCCAAGTTGGATGAAATGGTGTTTCCGGTTTAAAGTTAGCAAAAAGTTCTAATGATTTCTCTAACTGCGCACACATTGGTTTGGTATCTTGACCAAAATAACTTGCCATACCAATCTCAAAAGAGGCTTTTTGAAATACTACTCTCGGATTTTCTGGAGCAATCTGATACGCTTTATTATAAATATACATGACGTCTCCTGATAATTTTTGTCCGTTAACCATAGGATCATATACTATCCAACCAGTGTGAATCATGGCTTGCATTACTAAAACTTCTGGATTGTCTAAAGCTACTCTATTCATTTTATCTTGTGCTTTTTGAGCTTCTTCAAGCAACGCTTTTACTTTTACTTTGTCATTCATATAACGAAACGATTGTACGGTATTAATAAAAGCGATATAATAATTCGGTAACCAATTGGTCTCGTCTACTGCTGCAATTCTTTCAAAAACTGCAATGGCTTCTGTAGGTTTATCATTTTTCCAAAGTTCTAAAGCTTGTTGCATGCCTTTCTCATATTGCGCATGTGCGGTTACAACTGAAATAATAAAGAAAGTGAAGATGGTGATAATTCGTGTCATGATGTTTGATTTTAAATTGTTACTAATGATAACTGTTCGTTTTTTAATTGTTATTGCTTTTTGATAGAACAAATTTCGGTCAGTTCCTTCTATTTTAAAATTGATACTTACCGAACTGTTGTTTTTTGAGGATGAATTGTATTTCTTAAGGAATTAGTGATTAGGAATTAGGAATTAGGGCGTATAGAAACCTTTTTTGCTTTTTATAATTCGCTTTAAGCTTCTAAATACTAGCTTTTAGCATTACATCATTTACTTTTAGTATTAAATTATTTACTTTTAGTAAACATTTATTTACTTTTAATAAAAAATAAAATACTTTAAGTATCAAAATATTTACTTTAAGATACTACTTATTTACCTTTAGTAAATAAAATAGTGCTTTTCGCTGCTACTAATCGATTGTAATGTGTAGTACTACATCTTCTTTTATAATAAATTTAGCATCTTTATACTTAGGAGGACCAAAAGATCCTTTGGCATTATTCGAAGATGCATACGCTTCTTTTGGAATACCAAAAAGATTTTTATCCATCTCGTTATTGTTGTTTTCATCATGATAAATGGAAACGGCATACTCCCCTTTTTCCAAATTTTCAAACACTACTTTAGCTTCTTCGTTATGTATCGATGCATCCAAACTCAGAAAAGTAGCTTTTAAAAAAGTAGCTTCAGAAGTATACAATCCTACTTTTACTTTTCCTTTATTGTTTTTGAAACCTGACATGTTAACTTCTAGAGTATACGTTTGCGCATTTAAATAACTGCATAGCATCAGACATGCTGTAATCATTGTTGTTTTCATATGGTGTTTATTTATTGTGTTTACTTTATTTTAATTTGTTAAAGACGAAGTACGAAGTACGAATCTCTACATACCGATTTACAAATTATTCAGATTATTCGTTTTCTTATTATCACTTATTGTCCAAAAGAAACCTACAAAAAAGAATTGATTGGCTGGTTGAGTAACGGCTTGTCTTTGAAACTGTCCGTTACCGTCTGGAGTATTGGCATATTGATAGCCAAAAACATTTGAAGCATTTAAGACATTGGTCACAGAAAAGAATAAAATCTTTTGTTGGGAAACTAAATACGCCCAACTCAAACTTAAGTTATTGAATGATTTTGTTTTTTCATTCATAAAATCAGTACTATTTGGATTGTTATAAGGTCTTCCAGAATTAAACGTATAAGTCGCGCTTATTTGTGATTTTAATTGGTCAACCCAATATTTCGTAACCACAGAGAAGTTGTGATTGGCAATAAAACTAGGTGTAACTTCTTTTGAATAATTTTTATAATCTCTTTCCGAATCTATGTAGGAGTAGGAAATCCAGTAATCTAAATTTTTAACGGTTTTATTATCTCTCCAAAACAAATCAATCCCTTTGGCATACCCAAAACCATTATTGTTATAATTGCTGTTATAAGTAGCCAAGTTTCCATCATATTTTACTAAATCAGCATACCTTTTATAATAGGCTTCAGCACGCAACATTCTTTTGTCTTTGTTATACATATAATTGAATATATAATGCTGGGTTTTTTCATAATCTAAGTGGGTATTGAATTTCAAATAATCTTGATTAGCAGTTTGATTGAAGTTTCCGTAAGCCATAGAGAACTGACTATTTTCGGCTACTTTATAAGCAAATGAAACTCGAGGTTCTAGGGTGTAATCTGAAATTAAAGTACTTTTAGAAGAACGCAATCCTACATTCATGGCTACTTTTTTAGAGAAAAAGATTTCCGCTTCTGAGAACAAAGCAGCCATATTATTTTGGTAACCATAGTCAAAACGGTTCGATGCAGCTGGAGTAAAATTTTCATCGAAATTCGTATGGAAAAAATCACCTCCAAAGTTTAACTTTATTCTATTGGTAATCGTTTGACGAAATTTCAACTTATAATGTAAAGCTCTTTCGTTATTTTTGAGTACATCATTGGCAAGATTCAATTCATTTTGGCCATAACCAAAACCAAAACCGGTTTGCAATTGTAAATTATCATTTAGATAACCTTTATAGCTCGTATTGAAATAAAAGTTTTTATTTTGAATGGCAATACTTCTTTTAGCATCAAAATTCACATCTTTTTGATTGATATCGAATGTCGTATAATCAAAGGCACCATATACTTTCAATAAACCATTCTTAAACTTTCTACGATACACACTCTCTCCAGAATAAGCTTGAACCGGTTTATTCCAATCTATTTTTTGAGGAACAAGTACTTGATATGGAGCAAAATTAAAATATCCTGCATTAAAGGTTAACGAACTCTTTTCCCATTTTTGGGTATTCCCTAAACCTACTCCCAAAGACATAATGGAAATATCAGTCTGACTTTGTACCGGTTCATTAATCGTGTTTAACAACAAAACACTCGACAAAGCATTTCCATATTCAGCACTATATCCTCCAGTTGAAAAAGTAACCCCATCAAACAAAAAAGGTGAAAAACGACTACGCGTAGGCAAATTATTTGCAGTTGCTCCATACGGTTGTGCTACACGAATACCATCTACAAAAGTTTGAGTTTCATCACTTTCTCCTCCTCTCACAAACAGTCTTCCACTTTCACCAACCGTTTGCGTTCCTGGTAAGGTTTCTAAAGCGCCAATAATATTACCAACCGAACCAGCAGTTGTAACAATATCTAAAGGTTTTAAAGCTGTTGTTTTACTATTATCACCCGCTTTAAACGTTCCAGCAGAAACGACAACCGCATCCAAAGTATTTACATTTTCTTTTAAAACATACTTTTTTGACTGATACTTTTCAATCGTAATTTTACTCGTTATTGTTTCATAGGATAAAAAACTGATTTGTAAAATTTGCTCTCCTGAAGCAGTGGTTTCAAATTCAAAATTTCCCTTTACATCAGAAATTGTTCCATCATAAGTCCCTTTGATAAAAATATTAGCCCCATAGATAGGTTGGCCAAATTCATCCTGGACAGCACCTGAAATTTTAGTTTGAGAAAAACCGAATAAAGAAGTGAAGCATACTAAAAGTTGTAAAACCGTTTTCATTTTTAATTGTTGTTTAATTAATTTGATGCAGCAAAATTGGGGTAACGCTTACGGCTTTTCAATTTAATTCTACCCAACTGTAATTTTTCGTTACTGAATTGTAAGCAGAAACATTTTATTACATTTACCAAAAAAAAAATGGAATACCAACAAATTATCAATTCAATTTACAATGAAGTACTTCTTTTGGAAAATAATGGAACCGTTGCAGATTATATTCCGGAACTTGAAAAAGTAAATTCCAATAAATTTGGTATTGCCTTAATAGATAATCATCAAAACAAGTATTCCATTGGTGATGCCAAAGAAAAATTTTCCATACAAAGTATTTCTAAAGTCCTCACAACCGCTATTATTTTTTCTAAAATTGGAAATGATTTATGGCAACGCGTAGGTTTTGAACCATCAGGAAATGCTTTTAATTCTTTAGTACAATTAGAATATGAAAATGGAATTCCTAGAAATCCTTTCATTAATGCAGGAGCGCTAGTAATTGCTGATTTAATTATTTCTCATTTTGAAAACCCTAAAGATTATTTTTTACAATTTATTAGAGAGATTGCAGAAAATGACACCATTCATTATAACGAAACAGTAGCGCAATCGGAAAAAGAAAACGGCTTTAGAAATGCAGCTTTAGTAAATTATATAAAATCATTTCGGAACATTGAAAATCATCCAGAAACGGTACTCGATTTCTATTATCATCAATGTGCCATTGAAATGAATTGCAAAGATTTAGCGAAAGCATTCCAATTATTTTCAAATAATGGTATGATTCCAAAAAGTAAAACCAAATTTTTAACAACCAGTCAGTGCAAAAGAATGAATGCGTTAATGCAAATGTGCGGTTTTTATGATCAAGCAGGAGAATTTACTTTTAAAGTAGGTCTCCCTGGTAAAAGTGGTGTAGGTGGTGGTGTGGTGGCTATTTATCCTAATCAATATACCGTAGCGGTTTGGAGTCCAAAATTGAATAAAAAAGGAAATTCGTATTACGGATTAGAAACTCTAGAAAGATTAACGACAATTACCGAAGCCTCAATATTTTAGAAATAATCTTATCAACAATACTAAAAACGTAAACATAAATGGCAAATAATCCTTATTTTTGCCTTTCCTAAAATTTCAAAATTATGATTTATAAATTCCGAGCAATACTCGATGCAGAAGAAGATATTTTTAGAGATATTGCTATAGAAAAAGAAGCAACCTTAGAAGATTTACATAATGCTTTAGTAAATGCATTTGGTTTTGATGGCACAGAAATGGCTTCTTTTTATACTTGTGATGAAAACTGGAATCAGGAAGATGAAATCCCTTTATTTGATACAGGTGATGTTCCAGGAGAAACAAGAATTATGAATAACTTCATATTAGAAGACAATTTAGACCAACATCAAACTAAAATTATTTATGTATATGATTTCTTTAATATGTGGACATTCTTAGTGGAATTAGCCGCTATTGAAGAAAAAGTAGATGGTGAAACGTATCCTTCCCTATTATATTCACACGGTCAACTCCCTTTAGATGCTCCAGACAAGAATTTTGAAGCTGATGATTTTGGTTCTGATTTTGAAGACGATTACGATGAAGATGATTTAGATATGTTTGATGGAGATGATAGTTTTGAAGATTTCGGTTTTGAAGAAAATTGGAATTAAAAAATTAGTCAATATGTAAATGTGATAATGTGCTATTGGTACGGGTTTCGCAAACATAAAATGACACATTGACAAATTAATAATTGACACATTTAAAAATGATAAACTTATTTAATACACATATTGAAAACCTATCTGTTCACAGAGTAGGTAACAAAAGTAGAAATGAAAGCACCTTTTTGTCTGAAAATCCATACGGTTTGAATGATGAAATCATGCCTTTATTAAAAGAATATTTCTTTAAACCTTTTCGTGAAAAAGAAGAAAATTATTATCAATTTGCTCACGAAGTAGATTTAGAATACAATGAAATGTTCAACTTGGCTTCTCAAGTTTTTAATAATCCTACAGATATTCATGAGGTTTCAAAAAAGATAACCCAACATCTTTTTGAACAATCCAATCATCCTCATATCAAAAATGGGGAAGTATATGTTACCTATTTTACGAATGTTTCCATCGATAATAATACGGTAGATGCAATAGGTGTTTTTAAAAGCGAAATACAAACTGATTTCTTACAATTTGAAGAGAATGGTACTAATTTAGACATGATTTTACAACAAGGAATCAACTTAAATAAATTAGATAAAGGATGCATTATTTTTAATTTTAAGAAAGAAGAAGGCTATAAAATTTTAACGGTTGACAGCAATCGTTATGATGCTCGTTATTGGTTAGAACACTTCTTATCTGTTGATGTGTTTCAAGATGAAAATTTCATTACCAAAAAATACTTGAAATTCTGTCAAGACTTTGCCAAAGATGTGGTATTACCAGCTGAAGATAAACAACAAGAAGTTTTATTCATGAATAGAGCGGTAAATCACTTCGCTAAAAATGACGAATTTGAAGAAACGGCTTTTTTAAATGAAGTGATGCAAAATCCTGAATTTATTCCTGAATTTAAAAATTATAAAGTAGATAAAGGAGCCAAATATAGTATTGAAGACGTTTCTAATTTTCCAATTGCCAATGCAGCCGTAACAGATGCTAGGAAAAAAATGAAAAACACCATTCAGTTAGATACTAATATCCAGATCAAATTAGATTTTATTAATCCTGAAAGTGCTGAGAAATTTGTTGAAAAAGGTTGGGATGAAGAAAAACAAATGTATTATTATTTGGTTTATTTCAATAAAGAACAAAAAAGTTAAAGAATTAAAAAAAGCCCTTTAAAAGGGCTTTTTGCATCATATAAATAATTTTAAAAAACGAACATCGCTCTTTCTCCCATTAATTCATTTACTTCTTCGGCTACTTGTTCTAAAATAGCTTCATCTGTAAAATTAGTAATTACTTTATCTATTAAAGCAACAATAGTTTCCATATCTTCCTCTACTAAACCCCTCGTAGTAATTGCTGGAGTTCCAACGCGTATGCCAGAAGTTACAAAAGGAGATTTATCATCAAAAGGAACCATATTTTTATTGACAGTTATTTCAGCTTTTACTAATGCATTTTCAGCTTCTTTACCTGTAATATTTTTATTTCTTAAATCAATTAACATCATGTGATTATCTGTTCCTCCAGAAATTAAATGATACCCTCTTTTCACAAATGCTGAAGCCATAGCCTGAGCATTCTTCTGTACTTGCATGGTGTATCTAAAAAATTCATCAGTTAATGCTTCTCCAAAAGCAACAGCTTTAGCGGCAATAATGTGCATTAATGGCCCTCCTTGGTTACCTGGAAAAACAGCCATATCTAAAATGTGAGACATCATTCTTATTTCTCCTTTAGGTGTTTTTAAACCCCAAGGGTTCTCAAAATCTTTACCCATCATAATCATGCCACCACGCGGACCACGTAATGTTTTATGAGTCGTAGTAGTTACAATATGACAATGTGGAATAGGATCATTTAATAAACCTTTAGCTATTAAACCAGCTGGATGTGATATATCTGCTAAAAGTATTGCTCCTACACTATCAGCAATTTTTCTAAAACGCTCAAAATCCATATCTCTAGAATAAGCAGAAGCACCTGCGATAATCATTTTTGGTTTTTCCGCTAATGCAATTTCTTGAATTTTATCGTAATTTAATCTTCCCGTTTCTTGTTCTACACCATAGAATACAGGATTATAAAGTTTTCCAGAAAAATTTACAGGTGAACCATGTGTTAAGTGCCCACCGTGAGACAAATCAAAACCTAAAATAGTATCTCCTGGTTGCAAACAAGCGGCAAAAACGGCTGTGTTGGCTTGAGAACCTGAATGTGGTTGTACATTTACATACGCAGCTCCGAAAAGTGCTTTTGCTCTATCAATAGCAATTTGTTCAACAATATCTACTACTTCACAACCTCCATAGTAGCGCTTACCAGGATAACCTTCAGCATATTTATTGGTTAGCACAGAACCTGCTGCTTCCATCACCTGATCACTTACAAAGTTCTCAGATGCAATTAGTTCAATTCCATGAATTTGTCTGTCTTGTTCATCCAGAATAAGATCAAAAATTTGTTCGTCGCGTTGCATTTCTTAGTAATTCGTTAAAATTTATTCAAAATTACAAAAAAGGTTTGTTAAATTAGCAGTAAAGTTTATATTTGATGTATAATTTTTCAACAAAAAACTAACAAAACATTATGCCAAATATAGCAAACGATCCTACTAGAAAATCATGGATAAATGTTCCCGAACATAGCGATTTCCCGATACAAAATATTCCTTTTGGAGTTTTCATCACAAAAGAAGATGTGATTACCATTGGAACTCGAATTGGAAATTCGGCCATCGATATGGGAGCCTTACAACAACTTGGTTATTTCGAAGGGATTGACCTTACAGACGACATGTTTATGCAAGATACTTTAAATGATTTTATATCCGATGGTAAAAAAACATGGCGTTTGGTTCGTAACCGATTAGTTGAAATTTTTGACTCTGAAAATCCAAAATTAAGAGACAATCAAAAACACAAGGACGTAGTCATTTTTGATGTAAAAGATATCGAGATGTTATTACCAGTACAAATAGGTGATTACACCGATTTTTATAGTTCTAAAGAACATGCTACTAATGTAGGTAAAATGTTTCGAGATCCAGAGAATGCCCTACTTCCAAACTGGCTTCATATTCCTGTAGGATATCATGGTAGAAGTTCCACAATAGTTCCAAGTGGTGCGGCTGTTAGAAGACCAAACGGACAAACTTTTCCTGCAGATGCAACACAACCTGTTTTTGGACCATCTAAGTTAGTAGATTTTGAATTAGAAACTGCTTTTATTACTACAGACGCTAATTTAATGGGAGAGCCTATTCCTGTAGATCAAGCAGAAGAGTATATTTTTGGAATGGTTTTATTTAATGATTGGAGCGCAAGAGACATTCAAAAATGGGAATATGTTCCTTTAGGTCCCTTTTTAGCAAAGAATTTTGCTTCTTCGATATCTCCATGGATTGTCACTATGGATGCATTAGAAGCATTTAGAGTAAAAGGACCAGAACAATCTCCTACTCCATTACCTTATTTGCAACAAAAGGGGAAAAATGCTTTTGATATTCATCTTGAAGTAGCTATTCAACCTGAAAATACAGAAGAAACTATCGTTTCAAAATCCAATTTTAAATATATGTACTGGTCTATGGCGCAACAATTAGCGCATCACACTGTGAATGGTTGTCGTGTAAATTCTGGTGATATGATGGGAAGTGGCACTATTTCTGGACCTACTTCAGATTCATATGGTTCTATGCTAGAAATAACTTGGGGTGGAAAAAATCCGGTTACCATGAAAGATGGTAGTGAAAGAAAATTTATTAATGACAATGATACCGTTATAATCAGAGGATATTGCCAAAATGAGGCTATCAGAATAGGTTTTGGAGAATGTTCTAGCAAACTACTTCCTGCTATATCAATTAAATAATTTTTTATATTTTTATTTTATTAGCATTAAAATTAGATAACATTCTATATAACAATTGTTTAAAAAGACTCCAAAATTATTTTTTTTGGAGTTTTTTTTAGCCCTGATGGAAGTGGCATCCTTTTTGTTTTACAAAAAAACAAAAAGATATAACGGACAGCAGGTTACTGCTCCTAAAAAATTTTATCTTTGCCTAAATGATTTATTTATGAGAAAAATTACTTTTATTATTTTATTCTTTATTATTGTTAGTTGTGGTGTAAAGCAAACACAATCCATGTTAAGTAATGGTAATTATGACGGCGCAATTGAAAATGCAGTCAATTCTTTACGAACTAACAAAAACGCAAAAGGAAAACAAGATTATGTGTATTTATTAGAAGAATCGTTTGCTAAAGCTAAAGCTAGGGATGAATCTAACTTAAATCTATTAATTAAAGAAAATAATCCTGCAAATTATGAGCGAATCTATAATTTGTATACTCAATTAAGAAATCGTCAAGAAAGAATTAAACCTCTTTTGCCTTTGCAATTGCTAAAAGAAGGTAGAAATGCTATTTTTCCAATGGATGATTATTCTGATGAAATAATTAGTAGCAAAAATAATTTGTCTGGCTATTTGTATGCCAATGCAAAAAAATTAATGACATCCAAAAATAAGATGGATTTTCGTCAGGCATTTGATGATTTAAACTATTTAGATCAATTGAATCCAAATTATCAAGATGTTAGAACATTAATGGATCAAGCGCAATTAAAAGGAACTGATTTTGTTCATGTGTATACCAAAAATGAAACTAACCAAGTTATTCCTGCTCGATTACAAGACGATTTATTAGATTTTAGTACTTACGGAATTAACGATAAATGGACTGTATATCATAATAATCGTCAAAAAAACATTACCTATGATTATGGTATGATCGTAAACTTTAGAAATATTGCCATTTCTCCTGAACAAGTAAGAGAAAAACAATTTATTAAAGAAAAACAAATTAAAGACGGTACAAAAACGCTTCTAGATAGTAATGGAAATGTAGTGAAAGATAGTCTTGGTAATGCTATTAAAGTGGATAATTTTAAGTCTATTTCTGTAAATATTTATGAATTTACACAATTTAAATCATGTCAAGTAACTGCTAAAGTAGATTATATTGATTTTAGAACAAATCAATTAATTGATGCTTTCCCTGTTACTAGTGAATTTGTTTTTAATTATATCTATGCGAATTATAATGGTGACAAAAGAGCTTGTGATGAAAATTATTATCAATACTTTGATAGAAGAGCTGTTCCGTTTCCTAGCAACGAACAAATGATATATGATACTGGTGAAGATTTAAAAGCAAAACTAAAGGGAATTATTACAAATAATAAGTTTAGACGATAAAAAATAGAATTATTTTCACTACTTTTACTAAAGTTGTTAATTTTTAATAAATCATTGTATGAAAAAAATTATCTTATTAATTGCTCTATCATTTTTTGTTGTTAGTTGTAATACATATAAAGCTTCAGATATCGCATCTAAAGATAAAAAGACGAAACATGTATTAGTGTTTGTAAACAATACTTCTAAAAAACATATCAGTAACCAAGAAAAAATGCAACTGATTAATGCTACAGATTTTAAAAAAACCAAAGATATTGTTTATCATACTGAAAAAGAAGATGCTATTGATTATGATTACGGGTTAGAGCTAATTGTGAAAGAAATTGAAATTAAAACAAAAAAAATAGCTCCAAAAGAAATTCCTCGTCATTACAATGCATACAACAAAAGAGAGTATTTTGACTTAGAAACAAGAGTAACACCAGTTCCTGTTGCTTCTATTTCTGCAAAACAAGATAAATTAATTTCACATAGAATATATAAAAGTTGTAATCTTGTTGCTGAAATCAATCTAATTGATTTGAAAAAACAAAAGTTAATTGACAAAAAAAATATAGAAATCAAAACTAATTTCTCAAAGGTATATAATGTAACCAAAGAAGAAGGCTATTTAGTCGACCAAAATGAAAATGATTATTATGATTTGAATAACATAGGAATTATGAGAAATGAAGCTCCTTTAAAAAACTATAAAGTTTCTACAACATACAATGTTAATTATGAACCTACTGATAAAGAATTAACTCAAGAAACATTATTTAAACTAAAAAACAAACTTATTGGTTTCACAAATAAAATCTAAGTTTTTATAAAAAGCTTATAACTAAAAAAGGTTTGTTAGTTCTACAGGATTAACAAACCTTTTTTTAGTTTGCCTTCCTTATAAAATACACAAAAAAAATGTATTTCATTTTATATAATGAATTAAATTACATTATATTAACTTTTATTAGAAACAAAATGCTATTTTTATGTTTACATAACAAACAAATAGTAATCATGAAAAAAAGACTTTTTTACTTCTTGCTGTGTGCAAGTAGTATGTGCTTTGGCTATGCCCAAAATTTAAAAAATCTCAAAAGGATTAATCTAGAATCCTATTTTACAAATCCTGTAGTTTCTCCTAACGGAAAATTTGCTTTACTAACGAATCAGCACTTTAAAGGAGTGTATTTATTAAATCTTAGTAATCAAGAAATTCAGCTTATTACTGACAAAGAAGGAAGTGGTTATGCCTACACATGGAATGAAAAAAGCAACTCCTTTTATTTTAAACAAAAAAATGAAAATGAGTTTTTTTATAATTCTAAAACGTACAGTTACTCCATTTTAGATCAAACAATTGAAGAGCTTCCGGAGATTAATGCCAATTATTTACCTTCTTTTAAGGGATTAAAAGAAAACGATGAAGATAACATTGTTGTTTTTACCAATTTAAATACTTTGCAAATTTTTGCTAGAAATTTGCTTACTCAAGAAGAATGGATAGTTACTCAAGATGACGGACAATTTTATAATGCACTACTCTCTCATGATGGTAAAAAAGTAGCCGTACATAAAGGAGCTGATATATATGTTTATGATATTAATGGTCAAAAAGAAGGCATTAAAATTGGCACTGGTATTGCAACTTCTTGGTCTCCAAATGACAATTATTTAATTGGTTTTTTAGACCAAAGTTCTGATGGACATACTATTGAAAATTCAGAGATTTATTTATTTAATCCAAAAGAATATCGTCCAAAAAAGATAACTAATACTGAAGTAATTTCAGAAATGTTTCCATCATTTATTGATGAAAATACCATTTTATTTTCAGATGATAAAACAGGACGAATTTTTTCTTTTAATATTAAATAAAAAACTTATGAAAAAACTATATATTTCTCTTTTATTTTTAGCATTTACATTGGGTATAAATGCCCAAATAATAGTAATTGACCCTGGTCATGGTTATGGATCAACTACCAGTAATAATCCAGATGGAAGAACCGCTACAGAAATTGAAACTGCTTTAGCTGTAGGTTTAAAAACACGAACTTTAATTCAAAATAATTGTAGTGCATTAACGGTACAAATGACCAGAACAACCAACATAAATGGATGGATTTCAGTAACACAAAGAGCACAAATGGCTAATAACTGGAATGCCGATCGATTAGTAAGTATTCATTGTAATGCTGGTGGTGGAACAGGAACTGAAACCTTCTATTGTACTTATGATGATAGCAATACAACTCCCGACATTAATTTTTCAAAAAAAATACAAGCAGATATGGTTACCAATGGTTCTTTTAACAATAGGCGTTGTGTAGAAGATAATTCTTATTTGGCTTATCATTTAGGTGTTTTAAGATATTCATCTGCAACTGCCTGTTTGAATGAAATTGGCTTTGTAGATAATACTACAGATGCTGCAAAATTAAACAGCAACACATGGAGAGATAAATTTGCATTATCTTATTTTAACTCGTTAAAATCGAATTTAAATATTAGTTGTAACGCAACAGCTTCTCCTGGCAGTTTTACACTAACAGCAACTCCTGAATGTGTTAACAATTCGAGTCGTATTAATCTAACCTGGACAACATCTGCAAATGCTACTTCTTATGATATTTATCGAAATGGTTCGTTATATGCTAGCAATATTACGGGAACTTCATTTTTAAACACTTATGTAACAAATGGAACAACATACACTTATTATATTAAAGCTAAAAACAGTACTGGTTCGATAAATAATTCTAATGGTACTTTAACTCGAACTGCCACTTGTATTCCGGGTTCATTTACTTTAACCACTACTGCGACCTGTAGTGGTTCTTCTAGTGCCATAAATCTAACCTGGACAACTTCTTCTGGAGCAACTTCTTATGATATATATAGAAATGGTAATCTCTATGCTAGTGACGTTACTGGAAACTCTTTCTTAAATACCTATCTCATTAATGCAGGATCAACCTATACTTATTACATGAAAGCTAAAAATAGTTCTGGCACTTTAAATAATTCTAATGGAACTCGTTCTGTAACAGCTACAAGTTGCAGTAGAACAATAAATAATAATGATGTGTTATTAGCAAACAATGAGATTAAAGTGTATCCAAATCCTGCTGTCAATGAAGTAACACTTGAATTGAATCAAATTAAAGGAAAAGGAATTATGATAAGCTTATTTGATATTTCTGGAAAACAAATACAAGAATTACAATTTCAGTCAAAAGAAGATTCTTTAAATCAATCTATTGATATTTCTAAACTGAATAGCGGTATTTATTTTATGAAGATTACGGTTAATAATGAAGAACATATTAAAAAATTTATTAAGAATTAAAAAAAGGCGCTTTAAAAAGCGCCTTTTGTATAACTATAAATTTGTGGTGCAACTTTTAAAATTTACAAAAATAAACAGGTTTATGAATATCTATCTTATTTTTGGTCTCTTGTAACAAACCCGTTTTTGGGTCTCTTGTATATACCACAATAGTATTAGAACCTTGATTAGCAACCAAAACGAAATCTTCTTTGTCAGAAAGTATAAAATTCCTTGGACTTAACTCGGTTGGAATAGTTTGTATTTTTTCTAAAGTTATTCCATTATTGGTTTTTAAAACTACTAATTGATTGTCTTCTCCCCTAACCGAAACATACAAAAATTGATTATCATTACTTAACTTTATTTCAGCCGCAGAACCTAATCTTGTCTCTTTATCCGTTAAACTTATTACTTTATTGAGTTGTAATTTATGCTCTGAGTAATCAAATACAGCAACTTCATTGGTCAACTCAAAAACAACATATAAGGTGTTCCCTTCTTTATTAAAAACAATATGTCGAGGTCCTGAACCTAATGGCATTTTTGTAGAAATTGTTTCTTCAGGATATAATACAAACTCATTTTCGTCTTCAATAAATGGAATAATATCAATAGTATCATTTCCTAAATCGGCCACAAAAAGGCTTTTTTCATTAGGATGAAAAACAACACAGTGAACATGAGCTTTTTCTTGTCTTTCTTTAGTTACACTATTCCCTTCATGCTGAATTACTTTAGGATTGTTTATTATTTCACCCGTTTTAGTTATTGGATATACAGCTAAATTTCCACCCGAATAATTGCCCACAACTATTGCTTTTTCATTTGGACTAAAAGCAAGTGTACAAGGATCGTCTCCCAAACTTGGAACCGTAGAAATCTTTTGAAACAGTTGTTTTTCTTTATCATAAGAAAAAGTGTGTAGTAATCCTCCATTTTCACTCTGAATTTCACCTACACTAGCAAAAATGCTTTTAGAATCATTGCTGACTACGAAGGAAGGATTAAGCAAACTATCAATTGTATATTTTAATACTACCTTTTGTTTATCTGGAAAAAAAGAAATCAAATTAATACCTTGAGAAAGAGAATCTGTATAAGTTCCTATTAAATAATTTTCAGAAATAATTTCAACTTCTTTTGATACAACATTACTTTCAGTTGTTTTTTCCTTTTTACAAGATACCAAGGCAAATAAAGCAATATAAATACTACTTACAATTTTCTTATTCATAATACAAATTGTTTTAATTCAGTCGCATCAATGGCATCGTGTGAAGCTGAATAAATAGTCTTTCCATTTCGAATAACCAAAATTTGAGGTGATTGATGCATAACATTATAACGAACAGCTATTTCATTAGATACCTCTCTGTAATTTAATAAGTCTAAAAGATACCAATCCATTTCGCTATCCGTAAAAGAATATGCTTCATCAAATCGTTTTAAAGCAAACCGACTAATACTACATCTTGTACTATGTTTAAATAGCACTATTGGTTTTTCAAAAGAAGCGGTATCAATTGCGTTTAATTCTTCTATATTGGTTAAAGTATAAAACTTCGGTTCTATATTAGATTCCTGATTTTCTTGGCTTGGAGTACCAAAAAGTTTATTTAAAAAACTCATCTTTTTATTTTTTACAAAGTTAGGAAAAGTATCATTGAAATACGAATAAAACAAAATTTAGAACAGATACTATTTTTCTAAAACTGCTTTTTGCTTACTTAAAAATGCTACGTCTTCA
The DNA here is from genome assembly GCF_004303025.1 of Flavobacterium sp. J27. Lineage (GTDB taxonomy): Bacteria > Bacteroidota > Bacteroidia > Flavobacteriales > Flavobacteriaceae > Flavobacterium. The sequence continues at coordinate 53,927 of NZ_PJQW01000012.1, forward strand.
AAGAGCTTATGTTCATTCATAAATTTAATTAATTGATTCAACCGATCTATATCCTTATATTTTAGATTCCATGAAAGTTTACGTAAACAAACGGAACATAAAGCATTAGGCCTCGAATCTCCTTCTGCCAAATTGTTAACCCCATTCATCAAACATTTTGCTTCAATACAATGAGCTAAAGAAAACATATGACTAATTTCATGGCTTGATGTTTTTATAATTCGCCTTAAACAAATAGGATACGTTTCTTTATTTAACCCATTTTCTGTATATCTAAAAATAGAAGATACTGCTGTCCTCTTATCATAACTAGCCAATCCAAAAACAAAATTCCATTTGGGATTTGGATACAAATCTTTTGCTGTTAAAGCCATGAAGACTATCGCGTCCTTAGGCATTTTAGATGGTAAAAGAGAATGAATTATATAACTGGCATCAAATTGATGATTGCCATGGTGTATTCTTTGTTTATCAGATGGAATTTCCAATTCCGATATGGCCTCTAATTGAATGGTTTCTAAACCAAAAAACAATCGTATATAAGTTATATTCCAATCAATGATTTTCTTTTCCCAATCGGTAAAAATTCCTATGGGTTGAATGTATATTTTATTCTTGTTTTTTGTAGGCTTTACTATTTTTTTATTTTTAAAATACTGTTCAAATGATTGACCATTTTCATCATGCACACTTAACCAATCTCCAGGTTGTGGATCGGGTAAAGGTAGATTTAAAAGATGTAATTCATCATAATTAGGCAATTTAAAAGATGATGATGTTACAATTGTTTTATGCTTTATCTTATTTTGTTCATTATTCTTTTCTGTACAAGAAAAAAGAAAAAGGGAAAACAGTATATAAAAAAAGTACTTCATAATTTTTGCGTGTTACAGTCATTTTTGTAGTAAAAAAGACTTTTTGACTTGTTTTAAAGGTTTTTCTATGTAGTAAACATTCAAAAAGCAGTCATTTTGTCATAAAACAAACATTGGAATACAAATTGACTACATCTGAATAAAACAACAATACTAGAAATAAAAAAATATGAATTTTAATAATTATACAATCAAATCACAAGAAGCCATTCAACACGCACAACAAATTGCGCAAGGTTTAGGGCATCAACAAATAGAGAACGAACACATCTTTAAAGGTATTCTAGAAGTAGATGAAAATGTAACTCCATTTCTACTAAAAAAACTTAATATAAACGTTGAATTATTTAAAAAAGTATTAGATAGCACTATTCAAAGTTTTGCAAAAGTATCTGGTGGAGATATTATGCTTTCTCGTGAAGCTGCCAACACATTAAGTGAAGCATCTATCATTGCTAAGAAAATGAACGATGAATTTGTATCTATAGAACACTTAATCTTAGCTATTTTCAAATCTAAAAGTAAAGTTGCCCAAATTTTAAAAGATCAAGGGGTAACCGAAAAAGAATTAGAAAGCGCTATTACAGAACTAAGAAAAGGAGAACGTGTTACTTCTGCTTCCGCTGAAGAAACATATAATGCCTTAAACAAATATGCTAAAAACTTATGTGAGTTAGCCAAAAATGGAAAATTAGATCCCGTTATTGGCAGAGATGAAGAAATTAGACGCGTATTACAAATTTTAACACGTAGAACAAAAAATAACCCAATGCTCATTGGTGAGCCTGGTGTAGGTAAAACAGCCATAGCTGAAGGATTAGCACATCGTATTGTGGATGGAGATGTACCAGAAAATCTAAAAGATAAAATAATTTATTCTTTAGATATGGGTGCCTTAATTGCTGGTGCAAAATATAAAGGAGAATTTGAAGAACGTTTAAAATCTGTGGTAAAAGAAGTAACTTCAGCAGAAGGAGATATCGTTCTTTTTATAGACGAAATTCACACTCTAGTAGGAGCTGGTGGTGGTGAAGGTGCGATGGATGCTGCCAATATTTTAAAACCAGCTTTAGCTCGTGGAGAATTAAGAGCTATTGGAGCAACTACATTAGATGAATACCAAAAATACTTTGAAAAAGATAAAGCCTTAGAACGTCGTTTTCAAAAAGTAAATGTAGATGAACCTGATACAGAAAGTGCCATTTCTATATTGAGAGGTATTAAAGAAAAATATGAAACACATCATAAAGTGCGTATAAAAGACGATGCTATCATTGCTGCAGTGGAATTATCACAACGTTACATTACCAATCGTTTTTTACCTGATAAAGCTATCGATTTAATGGATGAAGCAGCGTCAAAATTAAGAATGGAAATTAATTCTAAACCTGAAGAATTAGACGTATTAGATCGCAAAATAATGCAATTAGAAATTGAAATTGAAGCGATTAAAAGAGAAATAGAATATTCGTCGAACACTTATGAAAAAAACAGTAGTGTGAGACAAAATGATGAAATTAAATTAAAAAGTTTAGGTTTAGAATTAGCCAATTTAAAAGAAGAACGCAACGAAATTTTTGCTAAATGGAAGTCAGAAAAAGAAGTGGTAGATAATATTCAAACTATAAAACAAGAAATTGAAGATTATAAAGGAGAAGCAGAAAGAGCGGAAAGAGATGGTGATTATGGAAAAGTGGCTGAAATTCGTTATGGAAAAATTAAAGAAGCACAAGAAAAACTTGATACTTTACAAAAAGAATTAGAAGAAAATCAATCTGGCACTTCATTAATTAAAGAAGAAGTAACCCATGAAGATATTGCTGAAGTAGTAGCAAAATGGACAGGAATTCCTGTTACCAAAATGTTGCAAAGTGATAGAGAAAAATTATTGCATTTAGAAGATGAATTACACAAACGCGTGGTAGGCCAAGAAGAAGCAATTGAAGCTATCAGTGATGCTGTAAGACGAAGTCGCGCTGGTTTACAAGACACTAAAAAACCTTTGGGTTCTTTCCTGTTTTTAGGAACAACAGGTGTTGGTAAAACCGAATTAGCCAAAGCATTAGCAGAATATCTTTTTGACGATGAAAATGCGATTACTCGTATCGACATGAGTGAATATCAAGAACGTCACAGCGTAAGTCGCTTAGTAGGTGCACCTCCAGGTTATGTAGGCTATGATGAAGGCGGACAACTTACAGAAGCGGTAAGAAGAAAGCCATATTCTGTTGTGTTATTAGATGAAATTGAAAAAGCACATCCAGATACTTTTAATATTTTATTACAAGTACTAGATGAAGGCCGTTTAACCGATAATAAAGGACGCTTAGCCGATTTTAAAAATACGATTATAATTATGACTTCAAATATGGGAAGTCATATTATACAAGAAAAGTTTGACAACTTAAAAGGAAATATCGAAGCCGCTACAGAAGCAGCCAAAGTAGAAGTTTTAGGATTATTAAAACAAACGGTTAGACCAGAATTTATCAATAGAATTGATGAAATAGTAATGTTTACACCTTTATCAGAAAATAATATTAGACAAATTGTAAGCTTACAATTAAAAAGCTTAACTAAAATGTTAGCGCATCAAAATATTACTATGGATGCTACACCAGAAGCTATCGATTATTTAGCAATGAAAGGATATGATGCTGAATTTGGTGCCAGACCTGTAAAAAGAGTCATCCAAAGAGAAGTTTTAAACCAACTCTCAAAAGAAATTTTAGCAGGACATGTTACCAACGATAGTGTTATCTTATTAGATAGTTTTGATGGAAAATTAGTTTTTAGAAATCAATAAAAAAAGATAAAAAACAGAAGAGTTTTTAGTTAGATTGGTTAGTTAATGAAAAGCACTTTACATTATAAAATGTAAGGTGCTTTTCTTATATAAAGACAACTTTTCATCAGTAAATTAATATAACATAAAAATACCATCTGATTTTTATATCTTTGAAAACCTACTGGTTTCATTTGTAAAAAGCCTTTAAATTCAATAAATGACAGCTAGGTGACACCTAAATGTCGTTATAAAGTAAGCATAGCGTCCATAGCTTTGTACCAATAAAAAAACAATATTATGGAAACACAAACAATTTCAAAAAATTTGGTATACCAAAGAAAATTAAAAGGCTATACTCAAGAAGAATTATCAGAAAAAACACAAGTTACAGTTAGAACAATTCAAAGAATTGAAAAGGGCGAAGTTACCCCTCATTTACAGACGATAAAACTTTTGGCTATAGCTTTACATATTGAAGTAGAAGATTTAATTCCTTTAGAAAATCCAAAAGAAGAAAACATGCAAATAAAATGGCTCCTTTTACTGCATGGAACACCTATTCTTGGCTTAATACTACCTTTATGCAATATTTTATTCCCATTATTCTTATGGATTCACAAAAGAGAAGACAATACAATATATGATGTACAAGGAAGAAAAGTAATTAATTTTCAAATTAACATGACACTTTTATATATTCTTTCTTTTATAACTTTATTAACTATTGAAGGCTGGGGATTCTTTTTCTTTATAGCCGTTATTCCTTTTAGTGTTATTATCTCATTTGTAAATATCTTAAAAACAATTACTTCCCAAACCTGTTACTACCCTTTATCTTTCCCTTTTTTAAAGATCAAAAAAACAACAAACATAATAGCAGTAATTAGTGGTTTATTATTTTTTGTTTTTCCTACGACAATGCATTCTCAAAACATTGAAAGATTAGATAATTCTACCGTTTCCAGTCAAGAATTAACTTCCAGAATTAATCAATTAATGCAGGCTGCAAATGTAGAAGGCATGGCAATAACCATTTTTAATAACAATAAAAGTGTCTATCAAAAAACATTTGGATACAAAGAATCAGAAAAAAAACTCCCTTTAGAATCTAATACAAATATATATGGTGCTTCTTTCAGTAAAGCCATTTTTAGTGTTCTTGTTATGAAACTTGTGGAAGAGAAACTAATCGATTTAGATACTCCTTTGGTATCATATTTACCAAAAAAAATATATGAATACAAACCTCAAACAAGATGGCATGATGATTTTTCTTCTTTAAAGAAGGATAGTTTATATGAAAAAATTACAGCTCGAATGTGCTTATCACATACAACAGGTTTTGCTAATTACAGATGGTTTGAAAAAGACCAACAGTTACATGTTAATTTTGAACCTGGATCGCAATATAGTTATTCTGGTGAAGGCTTTATTTTTTTGCAAGTTGTTTTAGAGAAATTAACGGGTAAAGGATTAGAAGAATTAGCGCAGGAACTCATTTTTAAGCCTTTAAAAATGAGTCGTTCTAGTTATCATTGGAAAAAAGAATTTGAATCTGATTTTGCATATGGATATACCTCAGATGGCAAAAGAAACATCAAAGATACTGATAATGAACCTCGCGGAGGCGGAACTTTAGAAACCACTGCTTCAGATTATACTCAATTTCTAACAGCAGTTTTACAACGCAAAATCTTAACACCTAGTTCTTGGAAAGAAATAATAAAACCACAAATAAGAATTAAATCACAAATGCAATTTGGAGAAGAATCGAAAATTGAAACAAATAAATACAATCATATAGCTTTAAGCTACGGTTTAGGATGGGGTGTTTTTCAAACACCTTACGGACCAGGAATGTTTAAAGAAGGTCATGGTGGTGGTTTTCAGCACTACTCTATTTTATTTCCAAAAGCAAAAATAGGAATTATGATAATGACAAATAGCGATAACAGCGAAAGTATCTTCAAAGAAATTTTAGAGATGAGCATAAAAGATACTTTTACACCATATGAATGGGAAAATTATATTCCCTATACCGAAAGAAAATAAAGAAAACTCATCTTTTTTAATAGAAAACCCAATTAACAAAAATTAATTGGGTTCTTTTTTTATAAAACAAAATATTTTAATGTTGATGCATTTTTTCAAAAGTACTTATTAAAAGACGTTTCATTTTTGTTACAGCACCAGAAAAAGCTTTTTCAATGGTATCTCCATGCTCGGTTACAACAATAGGTTCTTTTTTGGCTATTCTAACTTCAAGCAGGCATTTTTTATCATTTTTACTTACTTTATCGCTGTTCTCATCTTTAAAATGAACTTCTACCCTTGTAATTTTATCATCAAAATGAGCAAATTCTTCTCTTATTTCTGATGAATAAAAAGAAACTAATCTTTCGTTTCCTTCAATGTTCTTGTCTGTATTAATTTGTATTTGCATAGTAAAATTTTTTATTTGTTTCTTTAAAATTACATCTGAAAAATTAACAAAACAAGCATTTTAATATAAGTTTAGGAAAATAAATAATAGCCAAAAAACCATTAGAAACATAACTAACTAACAAACAATTAGTTTCAATAATAAAAAAAGCAAACATAACTAATCGTAAGAATAAGACTACTTTTGTTTTTAACACAAAAGTAGTTTGCAATAAAAATTTAACTATATTAGATTCAAAATTATTAGTACTTATATAATGAAGATTTTTATTAGAAATATGGCTTGTGAAAGCTGTAAAGTTGTCGTTAAAGATGCTCTTGAAGAATTAGACCTTCATCCTGTAAAAGTTGAATTAGGTATAGCAGAAATTAAAGAAGAGATCAATTCTGAGAAAAAACAAGAGTTCAATCAAATTATAAAAAAAGTAGGATTAGAAGTTGTTGAAAGTAAGGGTGGTATTTTAATTGAGAAAATAAAACATCTTTGCCAAGAATATATTGAAGAAGAAGCAAACATTAAAGTTAATATTTCTGATTATTTAAGTAAAAAATTAGATAAAGATTATAGTTATTTATCCAATGCTTTTTCAGAAGTAACATCATGTACTATTATTCATTATATTAACTTAATTAAAATTGAAAAGGCAAAAGAGTTGATTTTATTTGAAGAATATAATTTTACTGAAATAGCTACTAAACTAAATTTCAGTAATTTATCTGCATTTTCAGCACAATTTAAAAAAATAACCGGTTTTAGCCCTTCTTACTATAAAAAGTTAAAAGAAAAAAGACGTAAGGCTATTCAAAGTTTAACAAAAGATTTAAAGAAAAAATAATCCATAAAATCCATAAATTTCTGACTAAAATTTTAAAGTTTTTGAAAGAAAAAAGAATTATTTTTGTGTATAAAAACCAAATAAACAAATGAGTGAAATTAATATTTTTTATGCAGATGATGATGATGATGATTTAATGTTTTTCAATGATGCTGTAGTGGCAATATCTAAAAAAGCTGAAAAAGCAATCACTCTTCACATACATAAAAACGGAGAATACCTTCTCGATGGAATTAAAAAAAATAGAATCAACAATAGCGTTGTTTTCTTAGATTTGAATATGCCTAGAAAATCTGGATTTCAATTTTTAGAAGAAATTCGAAGCGAACCAGAAATTAAAGAAATTCCTGTTATTATTTATTCTACAAGTTCAGATGATGAAAATATTTTATTAAGCCATAATCTTGGAGCAAATTTCTATGCCGTTAAACCCTATAATTTTAATGATTTAATTAAGATGATTATTAATGTAGCTGAGATCAACTGGCAAGAGCATAAAGCAGATTATGATAATTTCCTTTTTAATAAAATAGTTAATTAAACCTTTTTCATCAGCAACTGTTATTCCCATGATTTTTAAAGATATTGTTAATAGAGATATTGTTAATTTACAAAATTGCGAAGACGAACCTATTCATATTCCTGGTTTAATTCAATCGCATGGTTTTTTATTAGCTATAAATGCAACAACAGAAATAGTTACTGTTTGTAGCGAAAATATAAATGAGTATCTCAATATATCTTACGAACAAGTTTTAGGAAAAAAAATTGGGCTATTATTCAATAATCCCTTTTTAGAAGAAGTTCGTCACTTTAAAACAGATGCAACTAGCCCAACAAAAGTCTTTAATTTTTCAATTGAAGAGAAATTATTCTCCATTAGTATACATGCATCTAAAACAGAAATTATAATTGAAGCAGAACTTACCGAAAACCAATTTAATGAAGGAAACAAACTTTACAATTCTTCTAAGCAATTATTAAGTTATATTGAAGATAGCTTTACTCTTAAAGAGTTAGCCAATGCTGTTGCTATTACAATTAAGAAAATTACAAATTATGATCGTGTAATGATTTACCGATTTGATGCAGAATATAATGGAGAAGTAATTGCCGAAAGCAAAGAAGAACATTTAGAGTCATTTTTAGGTTTGCATTACCCACACACCGATATTCCTGCTCAAGCGAGAGAATTATATATAAAAAATCATTTAAGAATTATAGGTGACGTAAATTACAAACCTATTCCTTTATATACTTTTAACGAAAGCAATTTAGACACACTCGATATGAGTTTATCTGTTTTAAGAAGTGTCTCTCCTATTCATATTCAGTATTTACATAATATGGGTGTAGGTGCTACACTCACTATTTCGTTACTTCATAAAGGAAAATTATGGGGACTAATTACTTGTCATCATTATTCTGCAAAATATTTAAGTCAGGAAATAAGAAATACTGTAAAACTTCACGGTCATTTTATTACTTCACAAATCGATGTACGATTATTAAATGAAGAATACGAAATTGCTCGAAAAACAAGTTTAGCTGTTGAAAGTTTAGTTTCAAAAAAACTAACACTTGATAGAAGTTCAATGGAAGATTTGTTTAAAGACAGTGCCATCATAAGTTTATGCAATAGTATTGGTGTTTCAGCCTTGATTGAAGATAAAGTTTATACTTTTGGAGCAACTCCAGCAAAAGAAGATATAAAAAGAATAAGTAATTCTCTTTTACATTATAGTGAAAATGGAACTTTTTGGACACATTCTTTAGCTAGAACTACATCAAATTTGTCTTTTATAGCCAATGAATTTCCTGGTATCATTTATTATTCACTAGGTAACGATCAAGATTGTTTAATTTGGTATCGTAAACAAACCATAACTGATATTAATTGGGCTGGAGATCCCAAAAAATCAATCGAAAAAGATAAAAACGGTTTGTCTCCGAGAAAATCTTTTGAGAAATTTACTGAGAGCGTAAAAGATAGTAGTCGTCCTTGGCTTAAATCTGAAATCACGGCTAGTTTAAATTTTTTCAATTTTTTTCAAATTCATTTACGTTCTATTCTTTTAAATGAAGAAAAAGAAAATCAAAAAATATTAAGTGAAATTCTTAAAGAAACTAATGCCGAATTAGAAAACATAAATTGGATTAGCACTCATGATTTACAAGAACCGCTTCGAAAAATAAGAATGATGGCCTCTATGCTGGTGGGTAGTGATGAAGTAGAAACATTACCCGAAGATGTACAAGTAAAAATTGTAAAAATGCAAAATTCTGCAGAACGCATGCAGGTTTTGATTAATGATATTTTAAAATATACTAAAACAAATAATCAGAGTACCAGTTTAGAAAAAGTGGATTTAAATCTCCTTTTTAATGAGTTACAAGAAGAATTAAAAGACAATCTACAAGACAATAAGGCAACACTTGAAATTAAGAGCTTACCTCACATTCAAGGAACTCGTTTCTTATTAAAACAATTGTTTTCTAACATAATTTATAATTCTTTAAAATTTAAATCTCCACTGCGAAATCCAATTATTACCATTGAAGAAACAGTAGATTATGAGGATGTTATATTAAAATCTGGCAATTATTATAAAATTGAAATAACAGATAATGGTATCGGTTTTGATAAAGAATACAATGAAAAAGTCTTTAAAATATTTTCTAGGTTAAATAATAAAAATGACTATTCAGGTTCAGGTATTGGTTTAGCGCTTTGCAAAAAAATAATGACAAAACACAATGGTTTTATTAGCGCAGAGGGAAAACCAAATAGCGGAGTTACTATTAAAATGTATTTTCCTAAACTTTAATTTTTTTTAAATTTTATTGTAACCAATGTTTCAATGCTATAAAGGTATCTTTTGCTCCTTGAAGCATTACATCTCCATCTATACTATACGAAGAATTTTCAACATTATCCTTAAAAGCACCCCACATGTCTTGTGTTTTAGCATCGTAAGAGTTAAAATATGACAATAACGTTTTATCTTTTAAATCTAGTTGCTTCATTATCATAGAAACAATAATTTGACCTCCTAAAGTTGAACCTTCAATAACATACAAAACACCTAATGCATAAGAAAGAGATGTTATCTTCTTAGAAAATTCATTATTGATAGGTAAAAAAGAAACTCCCATCAGCATTAAGTCTTTCTCTAAATGAGATATATGTTTTCTTATTTTTATATCTGGCATTATCGATTCTTCAATGTTATCCTGCAATTTATTTTCAACCGAAAAATAAAACCCATACAATTTTAAAAGTAATGTTGCATATTCCTCTTGTGTTTGTAAAGCCTTCAATTCTTTCACCAAAACTTTTTCAACCTCTGTATGAAATAATTTTGTTTCTTCCTTTATTCTAGTTATCAAGGTACTATTTTAAAAATTAATACTCAAAGTTACTGCAAAAAACCTTAGAATACCTATATGTTATCATATAAACAGTAAGAAAATAACACAAAAAATAGTTTCAAATTGAAAAACAGGTATTTATACCTATATAGAAATGAAAACATGTTATTACTTTTGAAATAAATAAAAAATATATGAGATTCTTAGAAAAATACAAATTAGAAATCCTATTGTGCTTACTGTATCTATTTATATTTGGTTCAATTTCAATAGTAATAATTTGAATTTTTCTTAAAATAATTTTTATTTGATAAAAAATTATGTTAATTTAACAGTAAATTTAAATTTAAAAAGCAATTATTATGAGAAAAAACAAACTACTCTTCTTAGTAATTATTGTGTCTTCAATTGGTATTAACAACTCTTTTAGTCAAAACTCTATTAACAGCTCAGGAAACACTATTATTTCTGCTGGTAATGGTTCTATTTCCTATTCCGTAGGTCAGGTTGTATATACTACCAATTTTGACACAAGTGGTTCGGTCGCGCAAGGTGTGCAACAACCTTACGAGATTTCAGAAGTATTATCTTCAGTAGATTTTTCAGATTTAGTGAAAGATTTAAAAATTTTTCCAAATCCTTCTACAGATGTATTAACAATTAACATGTCAAATTTAGGAGACACTTCCCTAGATTATGAATTAATTGATAGTAATGGTAGAGTTTTAATACAAGAGAAAAATATTGCCAGTGAGACTAACATCCAAGTTGCATCACTTCCATCTGCTATTTACTTCTTGAAAATCAAAAATCAAAATACAGACATAAAAACATTCAAAATAATCAAAAAATAACAATATGAAAAAAATTTACACATTATTAGCTACATTATTCTTTTCTTTATCAATGTTAGCTCAGGCACCTGAAAAAATGAGCTATCAAGCTGTAATTAGAGATGCATCAGATGCATTAGTTGTTTCTGCACCAATTGGCATACAAGTTAGTATCCTTCAAGGTTCTGCTAGCGGAACAGCTGTCTATGTTGAAACTCAAACTCCTACCACAAATGCAAACGGTTTAATTAGTATTGAAGTGGGTTCTGGAAGTGTAGTTTCTGGAACGTTTAATACTATCGACTGGTCTACTAATTCTTATTATATCAAAACAGATGTGGATCCTACTGGAGGAACTTCTTATTCTATATCGGGTACAAGCCAACTTTTAAGTGTTCCTTATGCTTTATTTGCTAAAAGCTCTGGAGGAGTTGCAAATTCTGCCGACTGGGCTGTAAATGGCAATAATATCAATAATACCAATACAGGAAGTGTGGTTGTAGGACCAAACGTAAACAATTCTAACTTAAATTTTTATGTTACTAATACTGGTTCTCCAAAAATGGCTATTGGTAATATGAACAATTTCAACAGTGTTAATTCTGGTGAGTTACATTTCGCAGAAGACACTAATTATTCTTCGTCAGAATGTGGTATCAAATTCCAACACAATGGTAATTTAAATAATTTATATTTAATTGGTGGGTGTCCTACTCCAGATACTATTGCTCGTTTCAACAGAAGTGGATTTTCTAATATGAGAAGATTACGTTTAAGTAATGACTACAATACAAATACAGCGAATCAATTAACCGTTGATGGAAACTCAGATTTCACAGGAGACATGACTATAACTGGAAACTTAACAGTAACTGGTACTATTGCAAAAGGTGGAGGTACTTTCAAAATTGACCACCCATTAAATCCAAAAAATCAATATTTAATTCACAGTTTTGTAGAATCACCAGACATGATGAATATTTATTCAGGAAATGTTAAGACTGACAATAACGGTTATGTAACTGTAACTTTACCTAATTATTTTGAAGCTGCAAACAAAGATTTCAGATATCAATTAACAACAATTGGCTCTTTTGCTCAAGCGATTATTAAAGAAAAAGTATCTGGAAATAAATTTGTAATTCAAACTAGTACTCCAAATGTAGAAGTAAGTTGGCAAATAACAGCTGTAAGAGCTGATAAGTTTGCAAATGAAAATAGAATTGTTCCTGAAAAAGAAAAAGAGTTTAAAGGAACTTATCTACATCCAGAATTATATGGTGCTGGACAAGAACAATCTGAGACTTACGCAAGAAATCAAAAAGCATTACAAGACTTAGAAGTTAAATCAAAAGCTACTAAGAATTCAGACGGACAATAACATAAAAAATTAACAAAGCGTCTATCCTAATCAGACGTTTTGTTTGAATTAAAAAAGGCTTTCTATTTTAGAAAGCCTTTTTTGTATTCTTAATATTTTTTTATTCATTCATAGAAATCAAAAATTCTTCATTATTTTTAGTAGTCTTAATTCTCTTTTCTAAAAATTCCATTGCTTCAATAGGATTCATATCTGCAAGATATTTTCTTAAAATCCACATTCTATGTATCGTCATTTCATCTAACAATAAATCATCTCTTCTTGTACTCGAAGAAACCAAATCAATAGCAGGAAAAATTCGTTTATTAGATATTCTTCTATCAAGCTGAAGTTCCATATTACCAGTTCCTTTAAACTCTTCAAAAATAACTTCATCCATTTTAGAACCCGTTTCTGTTAAAGCAGTTGCTATAATACTTAACGAACCTCCATTTTCAACATTACGAGCAGCTCCAAAGAAACGCTTAGGCTTTTGTAAGGCATTAGCATCAACACCACCACTCAACACTTTTCCTGATGCTGGTTGAACGGTGTTATAAGCTCTTGCCAAACGCGTAATAGAATCTAATAAAATAACCACATCGTGCCCACATTCGACTAATCTTTTTGCTTTTTCTAATACAATATTTGCAATTTTAACATGTTCTTGAGGTTCTCTATCGAAAGTTGAAGCTACTACTTCTCCTTTTACACTTCTTTGCATATCTGTTACCTCTTCCGGACGCTCATCTATAAGCAGAACAATCATATAAACTTCAGGATGATTCGCTGCAATTGCATTAGCAACATCTTTAAGTAACATTGTTTTACCTGTTTTTGGTTGCGCAACTATCATACCACGTTGTCCTTTTCCAATAGGAGAAAACAAATCGATAATACGAGTAGAAATAGTACTTGATCGCTCCGCTAATTTGAATTTTTCTTTTGGAAAAACAGGAGTTAAATGCTCAAAAGAAACTCTGTCTCTTACAACCTGAGGATCATGTCCGTTAATCTTTAATACTCTAACAAGCGGAAAATACTTCTCTCCTTCTTTAGGAGGCCTTACTACTCCTTTTACTGTATCTCCTGTTTTTAAACCAAATAATCTAATTTGTGAAGTTGATAAGTAAATATCATCTGGAGAAGCTAGATAATTATAATCCGATGACCTTAAAAAACCGTAACCATCTGGCATCATTTCTAAAACACCTTCACTCTCTATTATTCCATCAAACTCATAATCTGGTTCTCTGAAATTATTCTTTTGATTGGCATTTTGTCCTTGATTAGTATTTGTATTTTGACCACTATTCCCATTACCGTTGGCTTTTTTATAAGTTGGATGATTGGGATTATTCTGGTTGGCTTTATGATTTGGAATAGTATTTTTAGCAGGTATAGCTGATTTTGCATTTGATTCTTCAGCTGTGCTTTCATTTTTAAGCACTTTTTCAGGAATTTCAGCTTTTTTAACTTCTACAACTTTTTCTTCTGTTTTCCTAGGTCTAGCATTTTTTGTTACTTTAGTATTTGCTCCCTTTGGGCTAACAAGTGCTTCTTTCTTAACATCATTATTCTCTTCATTCTCTTTTTCAGCAATTACTACCTCTGAAGATACTTTTGTTTCTGGCACTTTTTTTTCAATTTTCGAAGCTACAACTCTAGCTCTTTTTGGCTTAGCTGTTTTTTCTACTTCTTCCTTTGTTGAATTATCTTCAACTTTAATAGTTTCAGGATTGGCTGCTTGAACATCTAGAATTTGGTATATTAATTCATCTTTTTTTAATGTTCTGTATTTTTTTACTTTAGCAACTTTAGCAATTTCCTGTAATTCAGAGAGTTTCATCTCTTTTAATACTTCAATATCAAACATGGATATATTATGAATAAATTATTTAAGATTTAGGTCAACAAAAAATATGAGATTTTTTTTGAGATTGTACAAATCGTAGAATGAAGTACTTACGATTGTGTCATGCAATATTACGAATAAAATTGAATAAAACAATAGTTTTTTTAAAAAAGAAAATCTATTTTTGCGGTGCTAAGATAAATTAAATGTTACAAAGAATTCAAACATTATATCTTCTTTTAAGTTGTATCATTACAGCGGCATTACCTTTTGTTTTTTTCTTATGGAAAGAAGAAACAAATAATAATCCTGTTTTTTTTACTTCTTCTATGAAATATATGATTTTATTTGGCTTAACTTCTTTAGTAACTTTAATCAGTATTTTTAGCTATAAAAAAAGACAAACTCAATTTGTTTTAAACAGATTGTCAATCATATTGAACTTTATTTTACTAGGATTTTTTGTGTATCGAACACTAAGCTTATCCGGAGAAACGGAAGTTTCTGAGAAGGGTATTGGGATGATTCTTCCTGCCATTTCTATCGTTTTTCTTGTTCTAGCCAATAGAGCAATTAAAAAGGACGAAGATCTCGTAAAATCTGTGGATCGATTGCGATAAACCTAACATCTTAGTTTATTAGTGCGTTAAAATCCGAATCGTAATGATTCGGATTTTTTTTATAGACACTTATTTTTTGATTCCTTTTATGGTCTATTTTAGCCCCGATAGTAGTGACATCCTTTTCTTTTTTTACTTTTATAAAAAAGAAAAGATATAACGAATAGCGGGATAATTTTAAAATAAGACTACTCCTATTGTGCTTCAAAAAATAAAAACAATAGCTGTTACTTTTTCCCCAACTCAATTATTTCTAAATTTTGAATTTTTTCTCCATCAATTTCAAAACGAAGCATAGTTCTTACTTGATGAAACCCATGTTTTCCAACTGCTCCAGGATTCATGTGCAATAATCCTAATTTTTTATCGGGCATAACTTTTAAAATATGGGAATGACCACAAATAAAGATTTTTGGTGGATTTTTAACTATCTCTCCTCTGATATCAAGATTATATTTCCCAGGATAGCCTCCTATATGAGTTATCCAAACATCTACTTTTTCACATAAAAAGCGATTGTGCAAAGGAAATTCTTTTCTTGCTTCATGGTTGTCTATATTACCAAAAACAGCACGTAAAGGTTTCTCTCTTTTTATTGTATCTGTAACAATTAAGTCGCCTATATCACCTGCATGCCATACTTCATCGGCTTGACGAACATATTTCATAATTTGTTCATCTATATAACTATGAGTATCTGAAAGTAGTAGAATTTTTGTCATACTACAAAAGTAAAAGAAACAATATATAGATAGTTGAATATTTTTTATTGATTATTAACAAAGTTTGGGATTTATAAAGCTAATTTTGGTGTATGATTTTTGTAACTTTGCCACTTTGTAAAAATTATAGTTGATTTTGAGGTATTTTATCAAATTTGCTTACAACGGAAAAAATTATTTTGGTTTTCAAGTACAACCCGACGCTATTTCTATACAAGAAACACTAGATAAAGCGCTAAGTTTATTGTTAAAAGATAAAATTGAAATTGTAGGTGCTGGTAGAACAGATAGTGGTGTGCATGCGAAAGAAATGTATGCTCATTTTGATTACGATACCGCATTAGATACAAACTATTGGACAAAAAAATTAAACTCTTATTTACCAAATGATATTGTCATATATGATTTTATAACTGTTTCTAATGAAGCACATGCTCGTTTTGATGCCACTAGTAGAACCTATGAATATTACATTCATACTTTTAAAGATGCTTTCAATCAGGATGGGAGTTGGTATTTTTCAAAAGAGTTAGAGATAAATACCATGAATAAAGCTTGTGAATTGTTATTTCAACATCATGATTTTGAATGTTTTTCAAAAGTGAATACAGATGTTCACACATTTAATTGTAAAATAACACAGGCTTTTTGGGTTCAAAAAGGAAATCAATTAATTTTCACCATACAAGCCGACCGTTTTTTAAGAAATATGGTACGTGCAATTGTAGGAACGATGATAAACATTGGTCTGGGAAAAATTTCAATTTCCGATTTCAATGATATTATTCTAAGTAAAAACAGAAGTAAGGCTGGTTTTTCTGTTCCAGCTCACGGATTATATTTAGTTAAAGTGGACTATCCTTACATTTATTAGGATTTCCAAAATAATCACATGAAAACACTTTAACAAAGCCAACAATTTAAATTTAAAAAATACATGAACAATATAAAATCTAAGCCATTAAAAAAAATAATGCAATTCGCAAAACCTTACCAAGGTAGGTTTAATTGGGTTATTATTTGGGCAATATTATTATCCATTTTTGCAGCAGCTCGTCCTTATTTATTAAAACAAACAGTAGATGATTATTTAAAAAACCACAATAAAGAAGGGTTATTAATCTATGTTGTTATCATGGGAGTGGTACTCCTTTTAGAAGTCATTGCTCAGTTTTTCTTCACTTATTGGGCAAACTGGTTAGGACAAGATATTATTAAAGATATTAGAGATAAATTATTCAAACATATTACATCGTTTAAGATGAAATATTTTGATAACGAACCAGTTGGTAAACTAGTTACAAGAACCGTTTCAGATATTGAATCTATTGCTAGTATTTTCAGTCAGGGTTTATTTATGATTGTAAGTGATATTCTAAAAATGATTGTTATTTTAGGTATAATGCTTTATATGAACTGGAAGCTTACGCTAATTGTTTTATTAGCAATGCCAATTTTAATTTATGCTACCAATATTTTTCAAAAGAAAATGAAAGTCGCTTTTAATGAAGTACGAAATGAAATTTCTAACCTAAATACTTTCGTTCAAGAAAGACTAACAGGTATGAAAATTGTACAATTATTCAATAGAGAAAAAATTGAATACGAAAAGTTCAAAGAGATTAATCAAAAACATAACAAAGCTTGGCTAAAAAACATTTTATATAATTCTATCTTCTTCCCTATTGCCGATTTTGTTTCATCTTTAACATTAGGAGCTATTGTTTGGTACGGTGGAATGCAAATTTTAGATGGAGCTACAACCACAACTTTTGGAGACTTATTTACGTACACCATGCTTATTAGCATGTTATTCAACCCATTACGTCAAATTGCCGATAAGTTTAACGTTATGCAAATGGGAATAGTTGCAGCTGAACGTGTTTTTGAAATCCTAGAGACAGAGAGTCAAATTCAAGATAAAGGCACTATTGAAGCAAAACGATTTGAAGGGCTTATCTCTTTTAAAGAGGTTCGATTTAGCTATTTAAAAAATGAAGAGGTGTTAAAAGGTATTGATTTAAATATTCCATCTGGTTCAACTATTGCTATCGTTGGAAGTACTGGTGCAGGTAAATCTACCATTATCAATTTATTAAATCGTTTTTACGAAATTGATTCAGGAAGTATTGAAGTAGACACTACAAATATTAAAGAGTATACTCTAGAAAGTTTACGAAAACAAATTGCAGTTGTGTTACAAGATGTCTTCTTATTTGCCGATACTATTTATAATAACATTACCCTTTACGATACAAGCATTACAAAAGATCAAGTAATTGAATCTGCAAAAAAAATTGGAGTACATGATTTTATCATGAGTTTACCTAATAATTATGATTACAATGTGAAAGAAAGAGGTGTAATGCTTTCTTCAGGCCAAAGACAATTAATTGCTTTTTTAAGAGCCTATGTAAGTAACCCAAGTATTCTAATACTAGATGAAGCTACATCTTCTATAGATAGTTATTCAGAAGAATTAATACAAAATGCAACAGAAAGAATAACCAAAGGAAGAACTTCAATTATTATTGCCCATCGATTAGCTACCATTATGAAAGCAGATACCATTATTGTAATGGATAAAGGAAAAATTGTTGAGTCTGGATCGCATTCAGAGTTATTGCGTTTAGAGAATGGCTATTATAAAAACTTATACGAATCGCAATTTTCAGTTAGTGCATAATTGTTTTTATTTCCCATTAATTTACTAGCCAATTTCTATTTAATACATTACTGACAAACACTAAAAAATAATATTATTATAGAGAATTTTTAGATTAATTATTTTGATATAAATGAAAAAATATATTTTCTTATTACTAATTAGTACCATTAATTTATTTGGACAAAATGATACCAAATCTGTACTAATAGAAAAAATATCTGATTCAGAATTTTTTAATAACGAAAGTAAATTTATTAACGAAGAAAAACAAAAATTTAAAAAATTTAAAAGCGAAATAAAATCAAGTACAACAGAAGAATTTTTAGAAAAAATTAGAACCTATTCTAAAGATTCTTTAAAAACTCTTGCTATTAAGCTTTTGAGCATAAAAGAATTAAATGACAAAAAATTACTTCAAAAAGATATATCATTAAATTCTGAATATTATATTCATTTGCTGGATGAATTAAAAGCTAGTGAACTAAATAATATTGAATATTTATTTTTAGAAAAAGAAATAAATAATTATTATTTAATAGAACTAAAGAAAAAACAAAATATAAGTATAACTATAAATATCATTTTTGGAATAGTAATATTAATTCTTATCTATTCTATTTATGTTATAAAATCTAAAAGAAATTCTACTATTATTGAAGAACTTAGTAATCAAGAAATAAAAATAAAAGAATATATACTAAACGGAAAAAGCAATAAAGAAATTGCCGAAGAGCTTTTTATAAGTTTAAACACTGTAAAAACACATATCAGCAACATTTACAATAAACTAAACGTTTCTAATAGAAAAGAATTAATTAATAAATTTCAAAAATAGTACTAGTATTAGTACTTAAATCATACTAAAAAAGAAGTGCTTTTATAGGTGCTTCTTTTTTATTTGCAGAAGTATTAATTAAAAATCGATTAGAAAAATGTTTAAAAAAAAAATCTCATTTTTATTATTCTTATTCAGCTTAATTGGACTTTCGCAAAGTAATTTTAATCTAAATATCGAACTTATAGGTTCAAAAGATCAAATTATAAAAGACGGTAATGTGTATTTATTTAATTTAGAAACAAATCAAATTATTAAACCAATATCAATTGCTAATAAGTTAATAAACTTCACTTCGTTAAACGAAGGAAATTATACGCTTCTTATTAATAGCGAAGAATTTGAAGAATTTGAACAAAAAGTGTATTTAAATAAAAATCAAACTCTAAAAATAGAATTAACTAAAATTAATTTTACTAAACTAAACGAAATTGTAGTAAAAGGCAATAAAAAGACTTTTACAAATTCAAACGGAAATATTAAAGTAGATGTTGCTAATTCTATTTTTAAAGCAATTCCAAATCCAATAGATTTACTTTCAAAACTTCCTAACATTCAAATAAGTGGAGATAAGGAAAACATTTCAATAGTTGGCAGAGGAAATCCATTAATTTACATTGACAGTCAAAGAGTAGGAATAAATGATTTAAATGCTATATCTGTTGAAGATATTAAGTCAATAGAAATTATAAAAAATCCTTCATCTAAATATGAAGCCGAAGGTAGAGCGATAATTTTAATTACGCGAAAACTAAGTAAAAATGATAGATTTGAAACGAACCTATCTGAAGTTGCTTCGTTTAAAAAGAAATTTAATAATTACTTAGGAATAAATTCAAGTTTTAAAAAAAACAAAACCGAAATAAAGACAAATTTTAATTATAATCCATTAAATCCTTGGGAAAGCATAGGAAATGATTTTGAAATTTTAAACAACAATATAACCTCAAATTTTATTGCTGAATCTTACACAAAAAGACGTCAATTCATTCTAGGTAGTGGACTTTATCATCAAATTAATGAAAACGATTACTTTTCATTCAATTTAAATGGAAAAATTCAAAAAGACTATGATAAAAACACTACGAATACTTTTCATAATCAAAATAATATTCAAAATAATATTGAAACATTAAATAATAACGATGAAAACAGAAATTTTTTAAATTCATTTCTTAACTACAACAAAAAAATAAAACCTTTAAACGCAAACTTATTTACTGGTTTTCAATTTTCTAATTTCAATCAAAAGTCAAATAGTATAATCCAAAACAATTATAATAACACTCAATTTGACTTAACACAAAACCGAAATCAAAAATTCAAAGTAAATGTGTTTTCGGAAAGGATTGATTTAGAAAAATCGTTTAAAAATAAAATGAAATGGGAAGCTGGAGCTTTATATTTATCGGCAGAAGCTAATACCAGTTTTGAACTCATAGATTATATTTCAAATAATAATGAAAATTCTAAATATAACTTTAAAGAAAAAAACATTGCGGGTTATACGCAATTATCTGGAAAATTTAAAAAAGTAAATTATTTATTTGGTTTACGAACAGAAAAAACAATCATTAAAGGTAAATATACTCAAGATACTCATTTATTGATTGATAAAAATTATACTAATTTTTTTCCTAAAATACAACTTGAATTTACTATAGATAGCACTAAAACAATTAGTCTGAATTATGCTAAAAATATTTCAAGACCCAATTATTCATCAACAAGCCAAACATCAATTTATACAAATCCTTATTTGGTTTTTTCAAGAAATATTAATTTAAATCCAACCATCACAGATGAAATTTCGGGAACATTTCAATATAATAACAAATCTGTAAAGTTAAGTTTCTATCGAAGTAAAGATCCTGTAAATTTTTCGTTTTTCTATGATTCAGCTATTAACTTAATTGCATTTAACTCTATTAACTATGCCAAAGAATCGGGTATAAATTTAGAATGTACACTTCCATTTAAATACCATTTTTGGAGTTCTAATAACAGTTTTAACTTTATTTATAACAAAATTGAAGATAAATCTGCTGTTTTTAATGAGTCGAAACCTTATTTGTATTATTATTCAAATCATATTTTTGAATTACCAAAAAAAATCGATTTATCTGTTATAGGTTATGGTTTTACAGAACGAAAAGAAGGAGTATTTAGCAGAAATTCATTATTCATTATGAACGTAGCATTGTCTAGAAAAATGCTAAAAAAATTTGATTGTACCTTAAGTTTTAATGATATTTTTAGAAATATGAATTTTAATGAAAATATTATAATAAACAATATAACTTCTAGAGGAATTTATTATACTGATACAAGAGAAATATCCCTTTCAATACGTTATAAATTTGGAAAAATTAAAAATTCGAATTATCAAGAAAAAATTATTGATGAAAATTCAAATAGAATTAGGTAAAAACAATTTCTATTTAATCTAATTACTATTCGCTAAATTACTAACCACTTTTAAAAAATTAATTCTTAAATTCGCAAACGATAATAATTACGATTACTTTTTTAATATAAAAATCAAAAATGACACGAGCATTTGCGACTGTATTTTAACAATAATAAATAAAAGCACAAAAATGAAATACGATATCATTGTTTTAGGAAGTGGTCCTGGAGGATATGTAACAGCTATTAGAGCTTCTCAATTAGGTTTTAAAGTGGCTGTTGTAGAAAAAGAAAATTTAGGTGGAATTTGTTTAAACTGGGGATGTATACCTACCAAAGCATTACTTAAATCAGCACAAGTTTTTGATTATCTTAAACATGCTTCAGATTATGGTTTAACAGTAAGAGAATTTGATAAAGATTTTAATGCAGTAGTAAAACGTTCAAGAGATGTTGCTGAAGGAATGAGCAAAGGTGTTCAATTCTTAATGAAGAAAAACAAAATTGACGTTATTGATGGTTTTGGTAAAGTAAAACCTGGAAAAAAAGTAGAAGTTACTGATAAAGATAATAAAGTAACTGAATATACTGCAGATCACATCATCATTGCAACTGGAGCACGTTCAAGAGAATTACCAAACTTACCTCAAGATGGTAAAAAAGTAATTGGATACAGACAAGCCATGACCTTACCAGAACAACCACAGAAAATGATTGTTGTAGGTTCTGGTGCTATTGGTGTTGAGTTTGCTCATTTTTATAACGCAATGGGTACCGATGTTACTATTGTTGAATTTATGCCAAATGTAGTTCCTGTTGAAGACGAAGATATCTCAAAACAATTTGAGCGTTCTATGAAAAAAGCAGGTATTAA
>NZ_PJQW01000012.1:76425-166809 GCF_004303025.1 Flavobacterium sp. J27
ATTATGACTAATTCATCAGTAGAAAGAATTGATACTTCTGGAAATGGCGTAAAAGCATTTGTAAAAACAGCAAAAGGAGAAGAAGTACTAGAAGCAGATATTTTACTTTCTGCCGTAGGTATTAAAACGAATATAGAAAATATTGGTTTAGAAGAAGTGGGTATTGCTACTGATAGAGATAAAATTTTAGTAAATGATTTTTACCAAACGAATGTTCCAGGTTACTATGCTATTGGAGATGTAACTCCGGGACAAGCATTAGCTCATGTTGCTTCAGCTGAAGGAATTTTATGTGTTGAAAAAATTGCGGGTATGCATGTGGAAGCTTTAGATTACGGAAATATTCCAGGATGTACATATGCTACTCCAGAAATTGCATCAGTAGGTTTAACCGAAAAAGCAGCAAAAGAAAAAGGATACGAAATTAAAGTGGGTAAATTCCCATTTTCTGCTTCAGGAAAAGCAAAAGCTGCTGGTACGCCTGATGGTTTTGTAAAAGTTATTTTTGATGTCAAATATGGAGAATGGTTAGGTTGCCACATGATTGGTGCTGGCGTAACAGATATGATTGCAGAAGCTGTGGTTGCAAGAAAATTAGAAACTACAGGTCATGAAATCTTAAAAGCGGTTCACCCACACCCAACCATGAGTGAAGCCGTGATGGAAGCTGTAGCTGACGCTTATGGTGAGGTAATTCACTTGTAAAAAATAGTACTTAAAATAAAAAGTCCGATTAGAAATCGGACTTTTTTTGTGCGTTATTAATAAAAAAGAACTTGAAATTTATACTCTTTTAGAAAGTGAAATTCTATATATTAGTGTCCTCCACTAATTTTTTTATCAAAATTAATTCCCTGTTCTTTTAAAATATCTTTTACTCTCCAAGCATAGAATGCCAAATAAGCAAAACAAAGGACACCCACAATATAACTTGAGTGTATTGTGGTTATATCGGCAACATAACCTTGAAGTAAACTAATTAAACCACCACCCATAATCATCATAATTAAGAAACTACTCCCTTGACTAGTATTTTTACCTAATCCACTCACTGCCAAAGTAAAAATACAAGGCCATAATGTACTACAAAATAATCCTACACTTGTAAAGGCATACACACTTACCATTCCTGTAGTAGACATCCCTATCAATAATGCTAAAATACCTAATCCAGAAAAAATTAATAACATTCTAGCTGGATTACCTTTACTAGCCATATCAGCAAGAATAAGAACTAAAATAATTAAAGCATAGATATAAAAAGGTGATAAATCATGTTTTGCAATAGCATTTACTAATAAAAACACACCAAAAGCTACATAAGGAGCTATAAATCTTAAAATCTTCTGAAGGTTCATTTTATCAGTAAAAGCTTCAACAGCACCTGTCCATCTTCCAATCATCAAACTTGCCCAATACAGAGAAATATATGGTGCTATTTCATTGGTTAAAAAACCTAAATCTTTTTCCATGTAAGCTGGTAAATTACTCGCTGTAGAAACTTCAACTCCAACATACACAAAAATGGCAATCATACCTAAAATCAACTGTGGATATTTTAATGCTCCACTTCTATCCTTTTTAACGGAAATATCATCAGATTCTACTACAATTTCTGGCTTATCTGGTAAGGAAGAAAACTTTAAAAAAATAGCTACTAATAAAAAAGCAGCACCTAAGACTAAATATGGTATTTTAACACTTTCAATACTCATATCGGCTTCGCCTCCTTTAATTGCAGAACCAAAAATTGCAAAACTTACAATTAAAGGACCAATTGTGGTACCAAAATTGTTAATTCCACCAGCAAGAGTTAATCTTTGCGAACCCGTTGTAATTGGTCCTAATGCAATTGCTAAAGGATTCGCTACGGTTTGTTGCAAAGAGAATCCTAAAGCAACAATAAAAAGCCCAGATAACATTAAAGGAAATGAACCTAGATTAGCAGCTGGATAAAATAATAATGTTCCAAAAGCAGAAATAACCAAACCTAAAGCCAATGAATTTTTATATCCCATTCTATTAATTAAATCTCCTTTTGTTAAATAAGATATTAATAAATATATTAGTGAACCAACAGTATAAGCAATATAAAATGCTACAGATACTAATTGACTTTGAGCTTGAGATAAATCAAAAGCTTTTTTAAATACAGGAATTAGAATATCATTACTTGCTGCAACAAATCCCCAAAAGAAGAATACTGAAGCTAAAGGGATAAATTGTGCCCAATTTGTTTTTGTTTGGTTTGTACTCATAATTTAATGTTGGTTAGTTCATAATACACTTTTTTTATCATATATAAGTTTAAGCTTGTTTAATTATTATAATGATAAAATTATAGTGAAATTTTTCATAAATATACATTTATAAGATTTCTCTCAATGCATTTATAAGGATTAGTTATTAACGAAAACGTTTTCTTAAAGTAATTTTTATGATTTTGATAAAAATTTATAACGTTTTCGATTGTTAATAACTTTAAATCTCAAAATCAACATGCTTTAAAAAAATAAAGAATTTAAAAATTCGTTAAATATGTAGCCCAAAATAAAATATTAAACTTATTTTTGTTGCTTAACTATTAGTATCTATATTATTCACTTTTTAATGAAAAAAATATTTTTTTTACTTGTTTTGCTAATTTCATTTTCATCATGTGATGATGGAGACATTACTTTAGAATCTTTCAATTTTGAAGGACAAAATATTCAAAAGTGCTCTGATAATTTTTTAATTTTTAAAACAAAAAGTGACGAGTTATTATTAATTAGTTTACCTGAAACGGTTTATAATAGTCTTTTCGAAGCAACACCTACTAATGGAACTCCAAGAGTCATTAACATTACTGGATCTAATCAAATTATATATAGAAAATACACAGGTACAGTATCTAATCTTACTGTTTGCTCTACTGTTCCTGTTTCTTCACCTACTGTAACTAAAGAATGGTTAGCCACTGGAGGAACTATTGCTGTTGAAACTAATGAAGTAGTCGTTAATAGTGAAGTTACAGCACATACTCATAATATTACTCTTCACAATGTTAACTTTGCAAGTTCAGATAATTCTTTCAGTTTTGTAAGCTATATTTTTGGTGATTACCAAATTAATGTTAACTAAAAGCGTTTTGCTTTATGTAAACTTCGGTAGCACCAAAACCATATTTTTGAAAACTAGCTTCCTGAAAAGTAATCTGCTCATAACGTCTTAACAGAAATTCTAATTCAGATTTAAGTACGCCTTCTCCTACTCCATGAATAAATACTAATTTCTGCATTCTATTTTTAATTGCAAAATCGAGTTGCCCTTTTGCCGTATCAATTTGAATATTCAATATATCAAAGTTAGACATTCCTTTTGCAGAAGGAACTAATTTCTCTATATGTAAATCTACTTCCAATACAAAATCATCTTTCTTAGACTTCTTCTCTTTGCTAAAAGAACGCTTTTCTGGCTCTTCTTTCTCTGATAAGACTTGAGCAATACTTTTAGAAGAAAACAAATTAGTTAGTGATTCTTTATTAATTTTCACTAATTCTTCCGCTTTAAACTGCAGTATAAAATCATCACTTGTGGTAATCGTAATTCCTTCTGTATTAATTTTGGTAACTACACCTTCAATAGCTTCATCCAGTACAGCCACTTTATCACCTATTTCTAAATTAGTTTTCATCATGTTCATGTTCATTATTTTCAGTATCATTTTTACTAGGTATCTTCTTCATAATTCGATATAAACCAACCATAAAAATAACCATTGCACCAAACATGATGTAAGGATTTGGATTAGGTTTAGATTGTTCATAAATGGCATAAATACCGAAAGCAAAAAGTAAAATAGTATAAATAAAATTCTTCATCTCAATTCTTTTTTCAAATATAGAAAACTAAAACTGACAAGATATTTTTTTTACAGCATAATTTTTGTAAACTTGTAAAAAAGTTTCAGATTATGGAAGAATATATGCTACCTTGTCTCAGTAAAACCTTATTCGGAGTAGAATGCTTAGGTTGTGGTACACAACGAGCAATGTTACTTTTATTACAAGGTGATTTTGTAGGAGCTTTCAAAATGTACCCTGCCATTTATACTACGTTACTTTTTTTTATTCTTTTATTTCTTCATTTAATTGATAAATCAAGAAATTACAGTAAAATTGTTATAGCTACTGCTATTATAAATGCTGTAATTATGGTTATAGCCTATTATTTTAAGCATTTTCA
Source organism: Flavobacterium sp. J27 (assembly GCF_004303025.1). Classification (GTDB taxonomy): domain Bacteria; phylum Bacteroidota; class Bacteroidia; order Flavobacteriales; family Flavobacteriaceae; genus Flavobacterium. Next base: position 80,653 of record NZ_PJQW01000012.1, read on the forward strand.
CTAACAAACCAAATAAATAAATAAATAAATTATGGAAAATCAAAAACTACCCAATGCAACGGCTGTATTAGTATTAGGAATTTTTTCAATTATAACTTGTTGCTGCTACGGTGTTATAGGATTAGTATTAGGAATTATAGGACTTCTAATATCTAAAAAAGATATAATAATGTACAGAGAGAATTCTTCTGCATTTACAAACTATAACAATCTTAACATCGGTAGGATATTATGTATTATTGGAATTGTTTTAAACGTACTTACAATTTTATACTTTGTTTGGTTTATAGCAACATTTGGTTTAGATTCAATGCAAGACCAAGAGCTACTTCAACAAAGAATTAGAGAATATTTCAAATAATATCATGACTAACCTATATGAATCCAGCTAAAAGCTGGATTTTTTTTTGCAGAATTACAACTGATAATCAATTTATTAAATATTTTTTTACAAAAATTTTCTTTTTTGGCACGCAAATTGGTTATACCTAATTAAGCAACAAGTTTTTAAAATAAACGATGTTGAAAGTTTAACCTTAAATTGATGTGTTATGAAAAAAATTACTCAAGCATTAGTTATCGCAGTTTTAACATTAAGTTTACACACTGCAAAGGCATCTGATAAAAAGGTTTTTGATGATGCGATTGATAGAACTTATCCTCCTGTAGATTACAGATATGCAGATCCGATAGTTTTCATGGAAAGAGGAATTGAATTTTATGTATTTCCAAATGGCGAATTTGATTTTAATACGGTTCAAACCACTGCGCCAAATAGAAGATCAAATACTGTCAATAGAACATACGGTGCTCCTGGTGTTAGAGGAAATGGTAGAGGTTATTACGGACCAACTTCGGTAGGTGTAAAAATTGAACACGATTATATGGGAAGAGTAAGAAGAATTGGAAATGTGTTCATTAACTATGATGCCACTGGAAGAGTTAAGAGAGTAGGTTCTGTTTATATGAATTACAATAGTTTTGCTCTAACTCAAGTAGGTGGTTTACGCATCATTTATGACCGAAGAGGTAGAATAGTAAATATTATTGGAGCGGTTAATACTTATAGTGGTCATTATACCTACACCACAAATAATAATCATTATCAAGCTGACAATCATTATGATTACAATTCGGATTATGGTTACAATGATAACAACGATGAAGATTATTACTATTACCGTCAAGATGGAACTAAAGCAAAAATGTCTACAGAAGATATTAAAGGAATAAATAAAAAATAAGTTATTATAACAATTTCATAATAGTTTTGGTTGGTTTAGTTTGTTTGTTAAAAATCCTGTAAAGCAGCAATGTGGAGCAGGATTTTTCTTTTTAAAATAGGATTTTAAATATTTTCTTTATCATCTTATTAATATCAGAGGATAAGGAAAAATAATAGGTTATTCCTAAATAAAATAACGTAATTAAACCTGATTTAATTAAAATATTAAGTAAAGGATGAAAGTTAAAATCCCAAAAATAAAAAAGCAAAAAAGTAAAAAGTAAAATACCAAACGATTTTAATGTATTTACAGAAAAAGGAAACAATTTCATTTTTAACACAACAAACAATAACTTAGACAAACTGTACAATGTTATAGATAATAATGTTGCAAAAGCAGTCCCTTTTAAACCATAAATAGGAATAAAAATCATATTTAAGCTAACTGTTACTAAAATAAGTAATACACCTAAAAAAAGAACTGTTTTGTAATATTTTGAATTAAAAATAATGGCATTGTTATTTCCTAAAATCAAATCAAAATATTTAGATAGACCAATGGTAAAGACAACAAAAATACCTTCAGCGTATTCTTTTGGCAGTAACCGATATAGTTCATTAATATTACATAGTATCCCAATAAAAATTAATCCACCAATAATTTGAAGTGTTATAGATGTCTTCTTATACAATACATTAAGGTCTTCCCATTTTTCTTCGCTCATTAATTTTGCAGTTATTGGATAGGTTATTTGATGCATTGCTCTACTTGGTACTGCTATTACAGTAGCAATAAAAATGGCTACCGAATAATAAGCTATATTTTCAATTTTCACATAATTATTTAGCATAAATTTATCTATCTCTAAAAATAAATTGGCAATCCCTCCTGTTAAAATAATAAATAAACTATACGTTATAATTGCTCTAGTATTTACTGGTAATGCCAAAGAAAAAGAAGGAAATCGTAGCTTAAAAGCATACCATTTCATTAAAATCATAGCCAATAAATAAATTCCCATCAAAGTATAAATAAATTGAACGGGAGTTAACCAATTGAAATAAACAGCAAAAAGACTACTACTAACTAATATTCGCAACAAAACTTCTTTAATAAAGTTCCCAAAAACAGATTGTAAATGCACCTTTACCCAAGCGTAAAAAATTTCAAAATACCCCATTGCTAAACCAATTATTGGTATTTGCCAAACATAATTATAGACAATCGGATTTTCTTTAGATAAAATGGACGCAATTTGATGGTAACCAAAATAAGCTACTAAGGATAAAGGAATGACTAATAATAGTGGAAGAAATAAAATAAAATTTAAAAACCTAGCTTTTTCTACATCAGATTTATATTCATTAAAATATTTCACTAAAGTATTATGCACTCCAAAAGCCATTAAAGGCATTAAAATATTAGCTGAAGATAAAATGTAACCCACTAATCCATAATAAGTATCGCCCAAAAATTGCACATACATATACAAAGTATTGACAGCCCCTATTGTAAACCCAATATAAGTAATTATAGTATTTTTAATAGATTGATTGATTACGATTCCCATAATAAAATTAGAAATTTAGAATTTAGAATTTAGAACTTTGGAAAGTTTTTCTGTCAAACTCTTTCTACTATATTGTTGGAGACCTACAGGGAATGTTTTTAAATTATGATCTAAATACAAATTATAATAACTTAAAATTTGATTCTTTAAAGCTTCTTTTTCTCGATAATTAAAAAAAGTGCCTGTATTGGTGGCTTTTAATATCTTTTCAAAATCGGTTTCTGTGGGACCAATTGCTAAGATAGGCCTTTCAGATACCATATATTCAAACAACTTTCCAGGAATAATACATTTGGTTTCTGTTGAATCTATTTCAATTAACAATAATACTTGTGAGCAACGTTGTTCTTGTAAAGCTTCTTCATGTGATACATATCCTCTATTATTTATAAATTTTGTCAAATGATACTTTGATATACTTTCTAAAACTTCATAACTAACTGCTCCTATTAATTTAAGCTCAAAATTTGAAGCAAAATCTTGATTATCAACAATTAATTCAGATAAACTTTGCCATAAAATTTCCGGATTTCTTTCTGAAAGAAATGAACCAATATGTGCCAAACTAAACTTAGAATCTAATGGTTTTTTATTTATCCTTTCTACATCATATCCATTGGTAATCACTTCAATAGGACGATGTGTTATTGTTTCAAATTCCTTTTTAGTAGTTTCTGATGTAACGATAATACAATCACATCCTTGTAGTACTTTTTGTTCTAATATTTGATGTTTTCTAGCAGCCCAAGCACTTAATTTCAATTCTTTGTGATAACCTATTGTGGTCCAAGGGTCTCTAAAATCAGCTATCCAATTGATACTTATTTCTTTTTTTAATTGTAAACCAATGAGATGCAAACTATGTGGTGGACCAGTAGTTATAAGTGTCTCTATTTGATGCTCTAAAAGGTAATTTTTTAAAAATTGTACCGAAGGTTTTACCCAAAAAACTCTCGCATCTGGAATAAATAAATTTCCTCTAATCCAAAGTAGAACCTTTTCAATTACAGACTGTTTTTTTTGATTTGGAATAATTCCTGAACTTATCTTTTTTGCTTTCTTTTTAGAAAAAAGGGAAGCCACTCTATACGGTTCAAAAATCCTTCTTTTTACAATAATTGCTTTTTCTGAAACGTCTTCTACTAACTTTTCGTCAAGTAGTGGATAAGTAGGATTCTCAGGGATATAAACGTGAGGTTCGATACCAAAATCGGGTAAATACTTAACAAATTTAAGCCAACGTTGCACTCCTGGACCACCCGCTGGTGGCCAATAATAAGAAACAATTAGTATTTTTTTTATGGGTTTAATGTTGTGTTTTTTTATTTTCTAAATACACTCCAAAAATAATAACCAAAAGCATACCTATAAAGGACGTTAATGCTATTATACTGCCAGTCTTTACTACTTCAGGTTCAAACTTAAATTCAATAGTATGTTTTCCAGCAGGAATTAGTAATCCCCTCAATACATAATCCACATTATATATTTGAGTTTCTTTTCCATCAATGGTTGCTTTCCACCCGTTTTTATAATACATCTCAGAAAATACTCCAAAACCATTTTTCGAATTATTGGATGTATATTTTAAATAATTAGGCTGATATATATTTAGCTTTATATTGGCTAATGAATCTTTAGAAAAAACCCCTTTAAAATCAAGAACAGAAGTATTTACAACCACAACATTTTTGGTATCTAAACTATCTAATGCTTTCATTTCTTCATCGGCTGATTTTACATTCTTTACTTGTTCTATAAACCAAGCATTTCCATTTGCAGCAGGATTAACAAAAGCGAATGGTTTTCCATCTTCACCATTCTGGATAATGTATTTTACATTCAACATATTTAAAATGTTTACATTATTCTTAGCAATTTGATAATCAAACAATTGCTGCATTCTTCTTGGCTTAGCTGCATGATAACCTCCTATTGATTTATGAAAATAAGAACTTCTAGCACTACTCATTTGCCCAGCAACTTCAAAAACTCTAAAATGTGTTGTATCTTGTAAAATTTGGGAATCCGCTTCTGAAAGATTAAAAGGCTCGTCTACTTCTCTTGCTGATTTAAAATCTTTACTATCCACATAATTCTTATCAATAGTAACTAAATCGGTACAAAGTATTAAACCAATTAAAATTACAGCAGTTATTTCTTTTAAAGATTTTTTATTATATAAGAATAAAATTACAAAAGTAACAATAACATATCCAATAGAACGAAAGATATCTTTGGAAAATAATGTCATTCTATCTTCTCGTAAGGCATTCATAAATTCTGGTCCATAATTTTGAGCATAATATCCATCATTACCTCCTGCGAAATCAAAATTACCTTTGAACATAAATAAAATGGCTAAAAGTCCAAAAACAATTGCTCCCGTTTTCCATAAATAACTCCACTGTGTTTTTTTGTCTTCAATTTTAAAAAAATGATACAATCCTAAAACAGCTAAAGCAGGAACACATAATTCTAATAAAACTTGTATCGATGAAACTGCTCTAAACTTATTATACATTGGTATGAAATCGATAAAGAAATCAGTTAAAAAAGCAAAATTTTTACCCCAAGATAATAGCAAGGAAACAATAGCTCCTGTTAATAAAGCATATTTTATTTTTTTATTATCTACTACAAATAATGCCAAAACAAAAAAGAAGAAAACTACGATTCCTATATATGCTGGAGCTGCTACTATGGGTTGATCTCCCCAATAGGTTGGCATTTGCTTTACAATTTCAACGGCTTCATAAGGTGGCACTCCTTGTTGTGTTATAAAGCGATACATTTCAGAATCTACACCTAAATCTTCATGATTTGACCCTCCGAATAGTCTTGGTGCGATTAGATTTAAACTTTCTGCTTTACCATAACTATATTCTGTGATGTAGTCATAGCTCATCGCATTAGTGTCTTCTTTTGGTTTTCCATTTTCATCGAAAGTCAATTCACTTTTATGACGAGTAGAAAAAGCCGCATATTCAGAAGTAGCTAATAAATTGGTAGCATTAGTACCTACTGCTAATAATCCAGCAATTGCAAACACACCTAATGTCTTACCCAAATCAACAAATGCCTTTTCTTTCACAAATTGGTACAAATAAAAAGCACTTATAATCACTAATAAAATAAGTAAATAATAGGTCATTTGAAAGTGATTGGCTTGAATTTCCAAAGCAGCCGCTAGCATCGTTAAAATTCCTCCAATTATATATCGTTTCTGGAAAACCAAAAGAACGCCTGCTAAAACAAAAGGCATATAAGCGATAGCATGTGCTTTTGCATTATGACCAACGCCTAAAATGATTATTAAATAGGTTGAAAAACCAAATGCTAAAGCTCCAAAAAATGCTTTTAACGGATCTATTTTTAAAACCATTAAAAGAATATAGAACCCAAGAAAATATAAAAATAAATAATCTGCAGGTCTAGGAAGAAATCGTAAAACAGTATCAATTTTTTTGATATAGTTATGCGGATAATTAGCTCCTAACTGATAGGTTGGCATTCCCCCAAAAGCACTATTGGTCCAATAAGGTTCTTCTTTATTTTCCTTTCTAAAGTCATTTTGTTCTTTTGCCATTCCTGTATATTGTGCAATATCGGACTGGAAAATTTTTTTTCCTTCTAAGACTGGATAAAAATAAATTAAAGCAACTAATACAAAGCCTAAAATGGCAAAAAGATGTGGAAATAAAGGTTGTATTTTTTTCATTGGTAAATAAAAGTCAAAAATAAAAACGCTAAGGTAAATAAAAAAAGGATATTGCAATAATATCCTTTAACTTCTCTATTAATAATTTGTTATTTAATCTATTTCTTCAAAATCGACATATTCACCAACAATTTTCTTTTCATTTGGCATTTTCTTAGGCTCATCATTTTGAGCATTAGACGATTGATTTGTATAGTTAGATTGTTGCCCAAATTGCTGATTCATTTGATCTTGCATTTTTTGTTGCAATTTGTTCACAGCAGTACGCATCAGTATAGGCGCAAAAATGCGGAACAAAAATTTAAATAGGTACCAAAATAAAACTATATAGGCAAGCGTTTTTATAAATCCAGTAAAAGATGCTGTTTCCATTTTAATTCAATTTAAAATTCAAATTTACGTTTATTAGTAGATAAAAGCACAGTAATGTTTCTTAAAATTATTATAAAATACTATTTTTGACCTAAATATTAGCAACATGAAATACTCTAAACGCTTATTCTTATTCTTTTTCTTTGTTTACCAAGCTCATTACGCACAATTTACAGATGAAATTAATTCCAATCGACCTGGAAAATCAATGATGGCCTTTGCCGTTGGAAAATCTATCATTCAAGTAGAAACAGGCTTAAATTTTCAAAATGAAGATCATGCTGCTTTAAAATACGATGCTAATGGTTTTATTGCAGAGTTAGATTTTAGATGGGGTTTATTTTTTGAAGAATTAGAGTTTATTGCAGAATTACAATATCAAAATGATAAATACAACTCTGCTTTTGAAAGTAAAAACCGTTCCGCTCTAAAAAAGACATTAATTGGAGCTAAATATTTAATTTATGATCCATTTAAAAATTATGAAGAAAAACCCAATCTATATAGTTGGAAAGCCAATCATAAATTCAAATGGAGACAATTCATTCCTGCTGTAGCTGGTTATGCTGGTGTAAACCTAAATTTTTCAGATAATCCATTTAACTATGCTCCTTCCTATGTAAAAGAAACCACCGTAAGCCCTAAAGTGATGCTTATTGCGCAAAATCATTTTGGAACAAGATGGGTATTTGTAACCAATCTTATGTATGATAAAATTGCTTCCGATTTTGCTTCTATTAATTATGTGATTACCTTAACTAGAGGTTTTAACGAAAAATGGTCTGGTTTTATTGAAAACCAAGGATACAATGGCGATTATTACTCTGATGGTGTTTTTAGATTAGGAGCTGCCTATTTAATCAATAACAGAATGCAAGTGGATGCTTCTATTGGTAAAAACATTAAAGATAGTCCATCATTATTTACTGCTGGTGTAGGTTTTTCTTGGCGTTTTGATGCTAATTATGAAGAAGTAAAAATAGAGAAAGACAAAGGCAGTAAAATGGATCAAAAAATGAAGAAAAAAGCAGAAAAAGAAAAGAAAAAACGTAAAGACGAGGTTGAAATAGAATAAGATGATAACAATTAAAAAAGCGGAAACTAAAAAAGAACTTAAAGACTATATTTTATTTTCATTTGAGTTATTTAAAGACAATCCTAATTGGGTCCCTCCTATTATTTCAGAAGAATTAGAAACTTTTGATAAAACGAAAAATCCAGTGTTCCAAAATGCTGAAGCCCATTTTTATTTAGCTTACAAAGAAGGTAAAATTGTAGGTAAAATTGCTGCTATTATTAATTGGGATGAAGTAAATATTTTAGAAAAAAGTAAAGTTCGTTTTGGATGGTTTGATGCTATTGATGATATAGAAGTAACCAAAGCATTACTAGAAAAAGTATACGAATTAGGCAGGCAACATAATTTAGAAATGGTTGAAGGACCTATTGGTTTTTCAAATTTAGACAAAGTGGGGGTCTTAGTAGAAGGCTTTGAAGAAATGGGAAACATGGTTACATGGTATAGCATGCCTTATTATAAAGATCATTTCGAGAAACTGGGCTTGGTAAAAGAGAAAGAGTATGTTGAAAGCAGTTTTTCATTTACCAATATAGACCCTTCTGGATTTGTTAAAATTAGTAATTTAGTAAAAAAACGTTATCAACTAAGAGCAGTAAACTTTACCAAAACGAAAGACATCATGCCTTATGTAGATGAAATGTTTGAGTTATTTAATGAAACATATTCAAAACTACAATCATTCGTAGCGATTAACCAAATTCAGAAAGAATATTTTAAGAAAAAATATATTGGTTTTATCAATCCAGAATATATTAAATTTATTTTAGATAAAGAGGATAAAATGGTAGCTTTTGCTATTGTAATGCCTGGTTTTAGTGAGGCACTTAAAAAAGCTAATGGCCGCTTGTTTCCATTTGGTTTTTATCATTTGCTTCAAGCTAGAAAAAATTCTAAAGAAGCAGTATTCTATTTAATCGGTGTTACTCCTGAATATCAAAGTAAAGGTATTACAGGCATTATTTTTGAAGAATATTATAAAGTTTTTATGGCTAAAGGAATTAACACCTGTGTTAGAACTCCAGAATTAGAAGAGAATAATGCGATTCATAATTTATGGAAACATTTTGATACAACGATTAAAAAAAGAAGACGAACCTACAGTAAAAAATTATAATAAAAAAGAGTTGCATTTTATGCAACTCTTTTTTATTTAGAAAAAATGATTTTTATTTATTCTGTATCAACTGGTCCTTCCCACTCTGTAATACCACCTACTAAATTATAGGCATTTGCAAAACCCAATTCTTTCATAATATTACAAGCATTCGCACTTCTTGAACCTGCTGCACAATACACATAATAGTTTTTAGCTTTATCTAATTCTTCTAAAGCATAAATAAACCCTTGTCCTTTGAAAATATCAATGTTTATTGCATTTGGAATTTTACCTCTGTTAAATTCATCTTCAGTTCTAACATCTAAAATAATTCCTTTTTCATCCGTTAAGAACTGGCTCCACCATTGTTGTTGCTCTAAATTCATATACTTTAATTTGTTCCAAAAATACTACGCTTTTATAGAACATCCAATAGCTTTAGTAACTTTTACAGAAACTTCTTTATTTTTCAATAAAGCATCAACCGCATTTTCTACATACTTAACCTTAACTGCACTTTCATCGGAATGATTGTCATCTATAGCGCCTATATATTTTACAATATTTCCTGTTTTAGTTTTTTGTAAAACGTATACATGAGGTGTTTTAGTGGCTCCATATTGTGGATAAATTTTTTGTCCTTCATCAAATAAATAAGGAAAGGTAAACCCTTTTTCTTTAGCTCTAACTTTCATTAGTTCAAAACTATCTTTTTCTTGAACTTCTGGATTGTTAGGGTTTATAGCAATAACTGGATAGCCCAATTTTTTATATTTCTTATCCAATGCAATGATTCGATCTTCATACGCTACAGCATAAGGGCAATGATTACAAGTAAATATAACAATATATCCTTTTACATCTTTATAATCACTTAAAGACACCATTTTATCATCCACATTTTTTAATTTAAAATCCGTGGCCTTATCTCCTATTTCATAACCAGAAGTTTTCGCATTATTAAAAGTAAATGCACTTACAAGAGCAAAAACAACTACACTAAAAACAATTTTTAAAGTTTTCATCTGTTTATTCTATTTATTTATTATTAATTGTAATTCTTTTTCTAATTCTTCATAAGTAAAAGATTGCTCATAAAAATGAGAGAGCTTATTTTTGTAAATTATAGTGGCAGGAATAGCACCACTCCAATCTTTATTTACTTTTTCAATCCATGAATTGGCATCAGGGTCATCTAAATGAATTACCTCAGACATTAATTTCTTTTTTTTTATGAATGGAATTAAACTAGACTCCACTTTTTTTGGAAAATCCAAACTAACTAAAATTACTTTTACCTTATCTTTTTCATATTCCTTTCCTAATTTTTCAAAATAAGGTAATTCTTTTATACATGGCGCACACCATGTTGCCCAAAAGTTAATCACATAAGTAGTACCATCATTTTGTTTCAAAAAATGCTCAAATCCTTCAAAACTATACGAAGCTATTGTAATACTATCTTGTTCATAAATCTTTAAAGGCTCATTATTAGTTTGTCCAAATACATGTAAACAACAAATACAACTTACTAGATAAAATATTTTTTTCATAACTAGTTAAAAATAATGATAATACTAGTAGCTCAAATAAATTTAATAAAAATTTAACAAACACTTGTATATACAAATAAAAATATGTTTTACATTTGTACATACAAATTTTGTAAATACAAATGAAAATAGAAGACGTAATTAAGAGTACCGTTACATTAAGTATTACTAAAAAAGTAGTTCTTAATTTAGCCTTTACAAAAAACTATATTGGAGATAAATTTAATGAAATTTTGAAACCATTTGAAATTTCTGGAGAACAATATAATGTACTACGTATATTAAGAGGTCAAAAAGGAAAACCTATTAATATGCAAGATATTCAGGAGCGTATGGTTACCAAAAACAGTAACACGACCAGATTAATTGATAAGTTGTTATTAAAAGATATGGTAGAACGCAATATTTGCCCTGAAAATAGAAGAAAAATAGAAGTTTTAATCACCCAGACGGGGTTAAATATACTATCTGAACTAGATCCTTTAGTTGAAGCACATGAAAATAGTCTTGCTGAAAAACTTTCAAATTCCGAACTCGAACAATTAAATAATTTATTAGAAAAAATCAGAGAAAATTAATATGAATACATTTATCGAAAATCAAAAATGGAGATATGCAACAAAGAAATTTGATGCTACAAAAAAAATTACAGCCGAAGATTTAACCACTTTAAAAGAAGCTATCCAATTGAGCACTTCTTCCTATGGATTACAACCATACCAAGTTTTTATTATTGAAAACCCAGAATTAAGAGCAAAATTACAACCCGTTTCTTGGGGACAATCTCAAATTGTAGAAGCCTCTCATTTAATTGTATTTGCCAACTTTACAGATGTTACTGAAAATCACATTGACAGCTATGTAGCAAACATGGTTCAAACGAGAGGATTAACTATTGAAGACATAAAACCTTATGCCGATTTTATGAAATCAAAATTAGTTAACTTACCTGCAGAAGCAAAGACTGTATGGACCTCTAAACAAACTTATTTAGCTTTAGGTAATCTTTTAAATGCAGCTGCAGAACTTAAAATTGATGTTACACCAATGGAAGGTTTTGAACCAGAAAAGTATAATGAAATTTTAGGTTTTAATGCATTAGGACTAAATGCCTCTCTAGTAGCAACTTTAGGTTACAGACACGAAGAAGACGCAACACAACATTATGCAAAAGTTCGTAAACCAAACGAAGAATTATTTATTACGCTATAATTATTTAAAAAAATTAAAAAACAATGAAAAATTTAAAAACAATTGCAGTAGCATTACTTACTTTAATAACATTCACTGTAAATGCTCAAACTACCAAGAAAGTAAATGTAGAAAAAAGTAAAATTGAATGGGTTGGTAAAAAAGTAACAGGTCAACACAATGGTACAATTAACTTAAAAGAAGGTGCCTTAGTATTTAAAGGTAAAAAATTAGCTGGAGGAACTTTTACTGTAGATATGACTTCTATAAATACAACTGATTTAGATGGTGGTATGAAAGGTAAATTAGATGGACATTTAAAATCTGAGGATTTCTTTGGAGTGGAAAAATATCCTACAGCTAAATTAGTTTTCAAAACAATTGCAGACAAAGGAAATAATCTTTACACTGTAACAGCTGATCTAGAAATTAAAGGTAAAACAAACCCAATTACTTTTGATATGACTGTTAACAAAGATACAGCAATTTCAAAATTAGTAGTAGATAGAACAAAATACGATATCAAACATGGTTCAGGGTCATTCTTTGATAATTTAGGAGATAAAACAATCTATGATGATTTCGAATTAAATGTTACTTTAAGTTTCTAATACAACTTAAAAAAAATACTATGAAAAAAAGAGACCCATTTCGGGTCTTTTTTTTGACCTTATAGAAACACTTTCTTTTTGTAAATTTAACTGCTAAATTGAAGTGATGAACAAAATAGAATTACCAAATTATTTTACCAGAAACCATCGAGTTCCTGAAGTTTACGTACATTCGTTTTCAAGTGACGCTTATTCAGATAAATCTAAAGTTCAATTGAATGCAAATTTAATTAGTTTTTTAACGGAAGGTTCGAAAGAATTGTATTACGAAAATGATTCACAAATAGTGACAAATAAAGATTTTGTAATCGCAAAATCAGGAAATTGTTTAATGTCTGAAAACTTATCTGAAGATAAAAAATATACCAGTTTATTGTTTTTCTTTTCTAATAACTTCGTAACTCATTTCAAAGAAAAATACCAAATTGAAAACAGAGTAAAACAGAACAATTCTGAAATGGAAAGCAAATTTAAAATCATCTCATATGATACTTTTATTTCTAATTTTGTCTACTCATTACAGCAATTAATTCAATCTGAAATAACTCTAACAGAAGATTTTCTCATCCTAAAACTAGAAGAAATTCTTCTTTATTTAGTTCAAAAAAATGGTGAAGAGACTATAACTTTTTTGGATCATCACACCTTACAAAAGCATCACGTTAGATTAAAAAATATTGTTGAAAAAAATATCTTTTCTAAATTAACTTTAGAAGAACTAGCTTTTTTATCGCACATGAGTTTGTCTACATTTAAAAGAGAATTTTATAAAATTTACACTACATCTCCTAGTAAATGGATACAAGAAAAAAGACTCGAAAAATCAGCACAAATGCTTCTCAATGATAGAGAAAGACCTATAGATGTTTATGCTTCAATCGGTTATGAAAGCCTCTCTAGCTTTACGCAATCTTTCAAGCACAAATACGGCATAACACCAAAACAATATCAATTAAAAAAAATGAACCAATAGCAACATTTTTTGAACTTTTCTCTTTACTTTTTTTCATCAAATTGAGATAATTTTGACTTAAATAATTAAAATTTAAAATAATATGAAAAAATTAATTTTAGCACTATTCCTTTTCGTTAGTTCTCTAACTCAAGCACAAACATTTACATTAAAAAGCAACGATATTGGTGGGCAATCTACTAAGAAGCAAGAGTTTAACGGGTTTGGTTGTTCTGGAGATAACGTTTCACCACAATTATTTTGGGAAAATGCTCCTAAAGGAACAAAAAGTTACGCTATTACTATGTATGACCCAGATGCTCCAACGGGTAGTGGCTTTTGGCATTGGGTAGTTTTTGACATTCCTACAAATACTAAAGAATTGGTTTCCAATGCAGGTAATCCAAGTTTAAATTTAGTTCCAAAAGGTACTATACAAAGTAAAACCAGTTATGGTGCCAATGGTTATGGTGGTCCGTGTCCACCTGAAGGTCATGGAATTCATACATACATTATTACCATTCATGCTTTAAAAATAGACAAATTAGGTTTGGATCAAAATACGAATCCAGAAATTGTTGGTTATTACCTTTGGCAGAATACGATTGAAAAAGCCTCAATTGTAATGTATTATAGCAGGTAATCTATTTTCTTAATAGAATAAATAAAACACTAATTATCAGTAAATTATAACTAATTTAATACAAAAAAATATATTTTGTTTTAAAATAATTTGGATTTAAAAAAAATATTTTAATACATTTGTTGCATTACAAATAATTATGATTTCAATTACAAATAATACTTGGTGGTGGAAAAACTTACGTCAATCGTCGTGAGCAAATCCTCCTATAGTATCATTTCAACAAATACATAGTAAAGGCTTGTCAATCACGACAAGCCTTTTTTTATTTTTTAAACATCTATAATCAAAATACAACAATGAAGAAGTACAAGTTAAATACAAATTACAAACAAATTTTAGCAGACACCATGACGCCTGTGAGTGTTTATCTAAAAATTAGAGATAAATTTCCTAATAGTATTTTGCTAGAAAGTAGTGATTATCATGGTAATGATAATAGTTTTTCATATATCTGTTTTAATCCAATTGCGACATTTAAAGTTGAAAATCAGAAAATTGAGATGGATTTTCCAGATGCTACTTGTGAAAGTATAAATATAAATTCTTCCATCAATGTGGTCAAACAAATTGAAATTTTTTCGAAACGCTTTTCCGCAGATGAAAATAAATTCAAATTCATCACTCAAGGCCTTTTTGGATATATTTCATATGATGCAATCCAACATTTTGAAACTATAAAAATCGCTGAAAAATCATCTGAAAACAAAATACCTGAAATTTTATATGCCGTTTATCAAAACATTATAGCAATTAATCATTTTAAAAACGAGGCGTATATTTTTTGTCATAGTTATGATCATCAGAATAATATAGATGAAATAGAACAATTATTACAAGCCAAAAATTTCACATCCTATTCTTTTAGTAAATCTGGAGAAGTAATGTCTAATTTAACCGATTTAGATTTTAGTAATAATGTTGCTCTAGCTAAAAAACATTGCAAACGCGGAGATGTTTTTCAATTAGTCTTATCAAGAAGATTTACACAAAAATTCAAAGGAGACGAATTTAATGTTTACAGAGCGCTTCGCAGTATTAACCCTTCTCCTTACCTCTTCTATTTTGATTATGGCAATTTTAAAATATTTGGTTCATCTCCTGAAGCACAATTAATTATTAAGAATAATCATGCAGAAATTCATCCTATTGCGGGAACTTTTAAGAGAACAGGAGATGATGAAAAAGATGCTGAGATCGCGAAAAAATTAACAGAAGATAGTAAAGAAAATAGTGAACATGTAATGCTGGTTGATCTAGCCAGAAATGATTTAAGTATTAGTTGTAAAGATGTTACCGTAGAAAAATATAAAGAAATACAGTTTTTTTCTCATGTTATTCATTTGGTTTCCAAAGTATCTGGGAACTTAAAAGAGAATCATTCTTTTACCGAATTAGTTGCTAAAACATTTCCTGCAGGAACTCTTAGCGGAGCGCCAAAATATAAAGCCATGGAATTAATAGAATCTATAGAACAAACAAATCGAAGTTTCTATGGTGGAGCTATCGGTTTTATGGATTTTGAAGGCAACTTCAATCATGCCATAATGATACGAAGTTTCCTAAGTAAAAATCACACTTTACATTTTCAAGCCGGTGCTGGTATCGTTTCAGACTCATCAGAAGAAAATGAAACGCAAGAAGTATACAATAAACTAAGTGCTTTGGAAAACGCATTGAGTTTAGCTGAAACAATTTAAATATAGCAACGAAAGTACCAAGTATTAGTTGCAAAAAATGAAAAAGAAAAAAATAACTCGTCAGGTTTAAATCTCATATAAGTTGAATTTGACATTGAAACAAAAAACATGAAAATAGCAGTCATCGATAATTACGATAGTTTCACTTATAATTTAGTGCATTACCTAGAAGATTTAAATGCAACTGTAACCGTTTACAGAAATGATGAATTTGAATTAGAAGAACTAGAATCGTTTGATAAAATCTTACTATCTCCTGGTCCAGGTGTACCTGATGAAGCGGGTTTGTTAAAAGCAGTAATTAAAAAATATGCTCCTACAAAAAGTATC
Organism: Flavobacterium sp. J27; assembly: GCF_004303025.1. Classification (GTDB taxonomy): domain Bacteria; phylum Bacteroidota; class Bacteroidia; order Flavobacteriales; family Flavobacteriaceae; genus Flavobacterium. The sequence goes on from NZ_PJQW01000012.1 coordinate 96,699, forward strand.
TTTGGTGTTTGTTTAGGACTTCAAGCTATAGGTGAAGTTTTCGGAGGAAAATTAATCAATTTAGATAAAGTATATCATGGCATAGCAACTGAGGTAACTCAAACAGAACCAGATTATATTTTTAATGGTTTGCCTAAAGAAATTCAAGTAGGTCGATACCATTCTTGGGTAGTTGCCCAAGAAGAATTACCAAATGAATTAATTGTGACCTCTATAGACAAAAACGGACAAATAATGTCTATGAAACATGCTACCTATGATGTAAGAGGAGTACAATACCATCCAGAAAGTGTTTTAACACCAAATGGGAAAAAAATTCTTGAAAATTGGCTTACAAATTAGAATAAAAAACTAATTATAAATCATTTTCAAATTCAAAAAATCAATACTTATGAGTAAAGCAATATTAAATAGATTAATCAATCACGAAATATTATCAAAAACAGAAGCTAAAGAAGTTTTAGTAGCTATCTCTTCTGGACATTACAACCAAAGTCAAATAGCCGCATTTTTAACTGTATACATGATGCGTAGTATTACCGTTGATGAGCTCTCTGGTTTTAGAGAAGCACTCTTAGAATTATGTATTCCTGTCGACTTTTCAGAATACAATACAGTCGATTTATGTGGTACTGGTGGTGATGGTAAAGACACCTTCAACATCTCAACCTTAGCCTCTTTTATTGTAGCTGGTGCTGGAATAAAAGTAGCCAAACACGGTAATTATGGTGTTTCATCCATTTCTGGTTCCAGTAATGTTATGGAAAAAATGGGAATAAAATTTAGCAATGATATTGATTTTTTAACAAAATCTATTGAGAAAACAAATATCGCCATTTTACATGCCCCTTTATTTCATCCTGCCATGAAAAATGTAGGTCCTATTCGTAAAGAATTAGGCGTAAAAACATTTTTTAATATGCTAGGACCAATGGTCAATCCTTCATTCCCAAAAAATCAAATGGTAGGAGTATTTAGCTTAGAACTAGCGCGTATGTATGCCTATTTATACCAAAATACCACAACAAATTATAGTATTCTTCATGGATTAAGTGGTTTTGATGAAATTTCTTTAACCGATGAAGTAAAAATAATAACTAACACAACTGAAAATATTTTAAAGCCTAACGAACTTCTTTTCCCTCAAATTACTTTAGAGAAAATTAAAGGTGGGAATTCAATTGATGAAGCAGCCAAAATATTTTACAATGTTATTTCTGGAAAAGGTTCAAAAGAACAAAATGATGTCGTGTGTGTAAATGCCGCAATTGCAATTAAAACGGTAGAAAATTCAAACTACGAAGAAGCATTAGGAAAAGCTCAAGAAAGCTTAGCCAGCGGAAAAGCATTCGAAAAATTAAATCAATTAATACAACTCAGCAACTAACTACTAAAAACCCTCCTTAATTACTAACAACATGAATATTTTAGATCAAATAATACACGATAAAAAAAAGGAAGTTTCTCTTAAGAAAAATATCATCCCAATTTCTCAACTTGAAACTTCTATTTTATTTAATAGTCGTACCATTTCTTTAGCAAAATTATTACAAAACAGCCGCTCTGGAATTATTGCAGAACACAAGCGAAGATCACCTTCTAAACCAGTAATAAACAATGCACATTCTGTAGAAGATGTAGTCATTGGATATCAAAATGCTGGCGTTTGTGGTATTTCTGTTTTAACAGATGGAAAATATTTTGGTGGTTCTTTAGATGATTTATTGCTCACAAAAGCATCAGTTAATGTACCTTTGCTCCGAAAAGAGTTTATAGTGGATGAATATCAAATAATAGAAGCAAAAGCAAATGGAGCTGATGCTATATTATTAATTGCAGCGGTCCTAACAAGAGAAGAAATAAAAAACCTATCTCAGTTTGCGCAAAGTTTAGCTTTAGAAGTTCTCTTAGAGGTTCACAACAAAGAAGAAATTGAAAAATCAATTATGCCAAGTTTAAACATGATTGGTGTAAACAATAGAAATCTAAAAACTTTTGAAGTAAGTTTGGACTATAGCAAAGAATTAGTAAATTACATCCCCGACAATTTTGTAAAAGTTTCTGAAAGCGGAATTTATACCGTTGAAGAAGTAAAGGAGTTACAAAAACACGGTTATCAAGGTTTTTTAATGGGTGAACATTTCATGAAAACCGATGACCCTGGTAGAGAAGCAAAAGATTTTATTAATAAATTAATAGTATGTTAGACGTTAAACTAAAGATATGTGGTATGAAATATCCTGAAAATATTGAGGATATTTGCACTTTAAACCCAGATTATTTAGGTTTTATTTTTTGGGAAAAATCATTACGTAAATTTACAGATGAAGAAATTATTGATATCCCAAAAAACATAAAAAAAATAGCCGTATTTGTAAATGAAGAATTGGGCTCTATTAAAAGTATAATAAAGCAATTTGGATTCGATGCTGTACAGCTTCATGGTAGCGAATCACCAGAATTATGCAAAGAAATAAAGAACTTAGGTGTAGAAGTCGTAAAATCGTTTTCTATAGATGAAACTTTTGATTTCAACCTACTCTCAGATTATGATGATAGTGTTGATTTATTTCTTTTTGATACCAAAGGAAAACTTCCTGGAGGAAATGGAATTTCTTTCGATTGGAATCTATTATTAAATTACAATTTAACAAAACCTTTTTTTCTAAGCGGTGGCATTGGACTAACTAGTGTAGATGCCATTAAATCTTTTTTAAATACAAGTACTGCTAAATATTGTTATGGAATTGATGTTAATAGCCGATTTGAAAAAAAAGTAGGTTTTAAAAATTACTCCAAATTAAGGAGGCTAAAACGACTATTATATGAAGACAAAATATAACGTAGACTCGAAAGGGTTTTACGGAAAATTTGGAGGAGCTTTTATTCCTGAAATGTTGTATCCAAATGTTGAAGAATTAAAAGAGAATTACTTAAAAATAATGGCTGAACCTTCTTTTCAAGAAGAATTCAATCATTTATTACAACAATATGTAGGCAGACCTACTCCTCTCTATTTTGCAAAAAGATTGTCAGAAAAATTTAAGACAAAAATATATTTAAAAAGAGAAGATTTATGCCATACTGGAGCTCATAAAGTAAACAATACTATTGGGCAAATTTTAATGGCTAAAAAACTAGGAAAAAGAAGAATTATTGCTGAAACTGGTGCTGGTCAACATGGAGTTGCAACAGCTACTGTATGCGCTTTAATGGGGTTAGAGTGTATTGTATATATGGGCGAAATAGATATTAAACGCCAAGCCCCTAATGTAGCTCGAATGAAAATGCTAGGAGCAACTGTTCGTTCGGCAACTTCCGGTTCCAAAACACTAAAAGACGCTACAAACGAAGCAATTCGTGATTGGATAAATAATCCTATCGATACTTTTTATATTATCGGTTCGGTAGTAGGTCCACATCCTTATCCAGATATGGTAGCCAAATTTCAAAGTATTATTTCTAAAGAAATTAAGATTCAACTAAGAAATCTAGAAGGTCAGGATAATCCAGATTATGTTATCGCATGTGTGGGTGGTGGTAGTAATGCGGCCGGTGCTTTTTATGAGTTTTTAGAAAACGAAGATGTTAAACTAATTGCAGTAGAAGCCGCAGGCCATGGTGTAGATTCTGGTGAAAGTGCTGCTACTTCTGTACTAGGTAAAATTGGAATTATTCATGGAAGTAAAACATTATTAATGCAGACAGAAGATGGTCAAATAACCGAACCTTATTCTATTTCTGCGGGTTTAGATTATCCAGGTGTTGGTCCTTTGCATGCTCACTTACATGATTCAAACAGAGCAGAATTTATTGCTATAACCGATACCGATGCTATGCAAGCAGGGTTAGCTCTATCAAAAACTGAAGGTATTATACCGGCTATCGAATCCGCTCATGCATTTGCTGTACTAGAAAGAAAACAATTTAAACCAACAGATATTGTTGTTATTAATTTATCTGGAAGAGGTGATAAAGACTTAAATACTTACATCGATTACTTTAATTTTTAATACAAGGTAATAGATAGCAATAACTATAAAAATGAATAGAATTAATACAACTTTACTACAAAATAAAAAACTACTTTCCATCTATTTTACAGCAGGATATCCAAAACTTAATGATACTATTCCTATCATTCAAGAATTAGAAAAAAACGGAGTGGATATGATAGAAATTGGGTTGCCTTTTTCAGATCCTTTGGCAGACGGACCAACCATTCAGGAAAGTTCAACCCAAGCTATTACAAACGGTATGACCACTACTCTCCTATTTGAGCAATTAAAAGATATTCGTAAAACAGTTCAAATTCCTTTACTAATCATGGGATATTTCAACCCTATTATGCAATTTGGTATGGAAAAATTTTGTCAAAAATGTTCAGAAATTGGAATCGATGGTCTTATCATTCCCGATTTACCTTTGTATGTTTATGAAAGTGAATACAAAAATCTATTTGATAAATACAAATTAAAAAATATTTTTTTAATTACGCCTCAAACCTCTGAGGAAAGAATTGCTGAAATTGATGCTATTTCAAATAGTTTTATATACATGGTTAGCACAGCATCTGTAACAGGAAATCAAAGCGGGTTTGGTAAAGAACAATTAAATTATTTTGAAAGAATAGCTAAATTAAATTTAAAAAACCCTCAAATTGTTGGCTTTGGAATTAAAGATGGCACCACTTTTTCTCAAGCAACTACGCATCAAAAAGGGGCTATAATTGGTAGCGCATTCATTACACATTTAAACACAAATCCTGTTAATAAAATAAAAGATTTTATCGAAAATATATCTATTTAATATTTATTTTAGTGCATTACTAAAATTTAATTACTGCTATTTATGTTTTTTATTTTCGGCCTAAAATCTTTGTTCAGAACTGATAATAACAATAACCAATTTGTTACTACTCGTTTTCTAATTCTTGGCCCCGTTATTTTGCCTTTAGAATCGTATTTTGTTTATAATAAAAAAATTGTGGCAGGTACACCCAAGATTCCGTTAAATGGAAAAAATGTTTTGAAAAACTATTTGGCAATTTATTTATCATTATTTGCCATAGCCATGGTTCTATTTAATTTTTTCTTAAATAGGAGTTTATTATTAGAAGGTGATTTTTTTTCATTTGCACATCGCGTGAGTGATCTAAATTTACCATTAAATTTAATTGAAAAGGTTTTAACACTTGGCATTCTTGGCTTAGTATATTATGTCATTTTTAAATATGGCAATCTTTCTAAAGAAGATTTAGAAGAACGAAATTTATTTAAAGAAAGTGAGTATTGTAAAACACGTCTTCCTGGCAAAAATTTAATTCCTCTTTTATATAAATATTATGGACTTGAGGAACAAAAAGCAATTAAAAATCAATTAATTGCTCTCTTCTACAATGTTCAAATAAAAAAAACTGAAGAAGAAATTGAATTATTTAAAACATATGATATTAAAGCTAAAATGAAATATTACAACCAAAAGTTAGACGCTTTACTATCAAGTCAAGCGTATTTAAATTTGGATAGAACTGTAATTGCCCATTTATTCATGATAACTGCTGTAACTTACCATCTTGAAGATTCACCTAAAAACAAAATGTATTATGAACAACTAAAACAAAATCTTTTGTCATAATAATAAACCCTAATTAATATACCATTACAAATTAACATTATCTACATAGTGTTAATTTTTTGTTAACACAAAATTAAACAAACGTTTAATTTAAACAATTGTTTAATTTTGTATCGGATTTAAAACTTAAAAAAAATGACAGATTATAATCCAAAACAAATTGAGATTATCACTATAACTGAAAAGTTATTTGCTGAGAAAGGATTTGATGGCACTTCAATCAGAGAAATAGCTAAAGCAGCAGAGATAAACGTAGCCATGGTTTCTTATTACTTTGGTTCCAAAGAAAAATTATTAGAGGCTATTATCTTATATCGTCTTTCCTCTTTTCGTTTAATACTAGAAAATCTACAAGCAGAAAATATTACTCCAAAAGAAAAAGTAAAGAAGTTTGTAGCCATTTACATTAAGCGTATTTACGAAAACAGAGACATCTATCAAATACTTCACTATGAGATAGTAAATCAGAATAGAACAAGCAATTTTCCTGCTTTTTCAGAAATAAAAAAGAATAATCTAAAACTTTTAGAAGAAATTATACAAGAAGGGCAAGCTGAAGGTATTTTTAAACCCAACTGTAAATCGGTTTTAATTCCACCTATCGCTATCGGTTCTTTTTTTCAAATTTATAATAATAAAAAATTTTATCAAGAATTAATTGGTTTAGAGGATGAAGTTTCTTTTGAAAAATACATCTTAAATGAATTTACCAATGATATATCGAACGTAATTTTAGGAATGTTAATTCAATAAATATGAATAATAAAAATGTACTAGTACTCTGTTTTGTGCTTTTAATTAGCCCCATTCTACAAGCACAAAATTCAAAATCCTTAACCTTAGAAGAGGCCATTAGCATTGGTGTTTCTCAAAGTAATCAAGCCATTTTGGCTGATACCAAATTAAAAACTTCGGAATGGGAATTGAAAACAGTAAAGAACAATCAATTGCCAAATCTATCTGTTTCAGGGCAATATTTTAGATTAACTCAGGCAAAAATTAAAGGCAATTTAGCTCCTGAATCGGGTGGTGGATTAGACATCAATCAATTGATGATTGGCCAAGCAACAGCAACCATACCCGTTTTTAATGGTTTTAAAATTCAAAATGGTATTCAAGCAGCTAAAAGTTTAAATAAAGCTGAAATTAGTCATGCACAGCATACTAAAGAACAAGTTGCTTTAGTGGTTACCCAACTTTATTTTGGTTTATACAAAACAAATCAAATGATTCAGTTAACGGAAGATTTTTTAAAAACAGCTCACCAACGTGTCATTGATTTTCAAGCTATGGAAGACAATGGTTTATTGGCACACAATGACTTATTAAAAGCGCAATTGCAAGAATCGAATATAGAATTGTCTTTGGCTACAGCCAAAAAGAATTATTCAGTTTTAAATTATCAATTAGCTAATCTTCTGCAACTTCCAGAAGGAACTGTTATTGAAATTCCAGATACCTTTACAGAAAGTACAACAGAAATAGTAATGGAAACTTCCTCTGAAAGAAAAGATTTAGAAGCGATGCAATATCAAGAAGAAGCACTCAAAAGTAATATTAAAATTGCTAAAGGAAATTATTTACCATCTATAAATCTAATCGGTGGTTATATTGCTTTAGATGTTAAAAATGCTTTTACAATAACGAATGCAATGAATTTTGGTGCCGGAATTTCTTACGACTTTTCTTCTTTATTTAAAAATAAAAAAGAAGTTGAAAAAGCAAAAAGTAAATCGTTAGAAGCGACACAACAAATGGCTATACTTTCAGACAAAATAAAAGAGGAAGTCCAAGAAGCTAATGCTAATTATGAATTAGCCTTAAAACAAAAAGAAGTGTATAAAAAAGCGGAAGAACAAGCAACTGAAAATTACCGTATTGTAAAAGACAAATATGACAACGGTTTGTCTACCACTAATGATTTATTGGAAGCTGATGTAGACCAAATTCAAGCCAAAATTAATTATGCAATAGCTACTTCTGATATAGAAGAGAAGTATTACGAATTATTATATCAACAAGGAAAATTAACCCAATCATTCAACTTAAACTAAGATAAGTAATAATGGAAAAAAAGAAAACAAATAAGAAATTCACCCTAATATTAATTGTAATTATAGCATTAGGGCTTACCTATGGTGGTTATAAATATTTCCACTCTTTGGCACATGAGACAACAGATGATGCTCAAATTCAACAAAATATGAACCCAATTATTCCTAGGGTTTCGGGTTACATCAAAAAAGTATATGTAACAGATAATCAATTTGTTAAAAAAGGAGATACGCTTTTTGTAATTGATCCACAAGATTATGTTGTAAGAGAAAAAGAAGCAGAAGCAGCTTTACTTATTGCTCAAAACAGCCTTGAAGTTTCCAAAGCGGACACTGGTGGTGCTTTAGCAAATGTCTCAGTTTCTAGTGCGAATTCTAAATCTACAGAAAATGCGATAGAAGCTGCTAAAACTAGATTATGGAGAGCGACAAGCGATTTTGAACGTTATGAAAATTTATACAATAATAAATCGATTACAAAACAACAATACGAACAAGCTTTAGCTACTAAACAAGAAGCTGAAAGTAATTTAAAAGTTGCTCAAGAACAAAAAAATGCTAGCAATTACTTAAAAAATGCCGCAATTTCTCGCTCTAATGTTTCTAATAAACAAGTTGAAGTTGCTTCTGCAAATATTATGAAAGCCAAAGCCGTTCATGAAGCAGCTCAATTGAATGTATCTTATTGTTATGTAATTGCTCCTATTGATGGGCAATTATCCTCTGTTAGTATTCAAAATGGACAATTAGTGCAACCTGGACAGTCTTTATTCTACATTATTAATACGGAAGACGTTTGGGTAGTAGCCAATTTTAAAGAAACACAATTAAATAAAATGGCTTTAGGACAAAAAGTGGGTATCAAAGTTGACGCTTTTCCAAATGAAGAATTTGAAGGAACAGTAACTTCTTTTTCTCCTGCAACTGGATCTCGTTTTTCATTATTACCTCCTGATAATGCAACAGGAAATTTCGTAAAAACGGTACAAAGATTACCTGTAAAAATATCATTAACTAATGCTAATAACAAAGAGAAAGTAAAATCACTTCGTTCTGGTATGAATGTAGAAGTAGATGTACATCTTAAATAATTATGAGTACAAGCACAACAAATACACACGAAGATAGTCTCGTTGAATATGGTTTTAATCGCGTAATAATTACCATAACAGCAGTATTATGTGCACTTTTAGAAATTGTAGATACTACTATTGTAAACGTAGCCTTAAATGACATGCGTGGAAGTTTAGGAGCTACATTAACAGATGTAGCATGGGTAATTACTGCTTATGCTATTGCCAATGTTATTGTAATTCCAATGACGAGCTGGTTGTCACAACAATTTGGTCGTAGAAACTATTTTGCTGCTTCTATTATCATTTTTACCACGGCTTCCTTTTTATGTGGAAATGCAACGGGAATTTGGGAATTAATTGCCTTTCGTTTTATACAAGGTCTTGGTGGTGGTGCCTTACTAGTAACTTCGCAAACTATCATCACAGAAAGTTATCCGGTTGCTAAAAGAGGAATGGCTCAGGCTATTTATGGAATGGGAGTAATTGTAGGTCCTACTTTAGGACCACCATTAGGAGGTTATTTAGTAGATACATATTCTTGGCCTTATATTTTCTATATTAATATTCCTATTGGAATTATAGCTACTTTATTAACTTTAAGTTATGTAAAAAGCCCTAAGTATGGTGAAAAATTAAGTAGCAAACAAGTGGATTGGTATGGTATACTCACTTTAGCTGGTTTTATAGGCTCGTTACAATATGTTTTAGAACATGGACAGCAAGATGATTGGTTCAATGACACTAGTATAATTACGCTAAGTTTAATCAGTTTCTTAAGCTTATTCTTCTTTATTTGGCGCGAACTAACCTATGAATACCCAATTGTTAATCTGAAGGTTTTAAAGGATACCAATTTAAAAGTGGGAACCATTCTTAGTTTTATTATGGGATTTGGTTTATATGGCTCTACCTTTATTATACCAATATATACACAATCCATATTAGGATGGACTGCTACAGATGCTGGATTACTTTTAATTCCTAGTTCTTTAATGACTGCTTTTATGATGCCTATTATCGGTCAATTATTACAACGAGGTGTTCCACAAAAATATTTAGTGGCTTTAGGCTTTCTAATGTTCTTTGTTTTTACTTTTTGGATGTATACTATCATGACACCAGATACAGCTGAGGATTATATGTATTGGCCCTTAATTGTTAGAGGACTAGGTTTAGGATTGCTCTTTGTACCTATCACTACGTTATCATTGTCCACACTAAAAGGAAAAAGTATTGGTGAAGGTGCAGCATTTACTGGAATGCTTCGTCAATTAGGAGGTTCATTTGGTATTGCCATTATAACCACGTTTATTGCTCGTTTTAGTCAGGAACATAGAGTAAATTTAATTTCTAATATAGATGTTACTAAAGTTCAGGTACAAGATCGAATTCATCAATTACAAATGGGATTTATGTCGAAAGGTTTTAGTAGTAACGAAGCTTTGGCTAAAGCACATCAAGTTTTAAATATGAGTGTCATGAAACAAAGTACCGTTTTATCGTATATGGATATCTTCCTATATTTAGGTATTCTATTCTTAATTTGTGTACCCGTTATTCTTTTAATCAAAAACAATAAAAATAAAGTAGATATTAGTGAAGCCATGCATTAATTGTTTTTATAATCATTAAAAAGTCCAAGTGTTTACTTGGACTTTTTAATTTCTAACGGTTTGTATTTTGTATCTTTGATTGTCTATTCGAATCGCAAGTATGTTTCAATTTAAAAAACACTACTTTATCGCTACTATCCTACTCTTTTTAATTGAAGTTGGTATTGCACTTTATATACACGATGACTTCATTCGACCTTATTTAGGTGATGTATTAGTTGTTATTCTAATCTATTGTTTTATCCAATCTTTTTTTACTTTTTCAGTAAAAGCAACTGCTGTATTTGTATTACTTCTTTCTTTTTCTATCGAATTCCTACAATACATCCATATAGTTGAGAAATTAGGTCTACAAAAGTATGCAATAGCACGAACGGTTTTGGGAACTTCTTTCTCTTGGATGGATTTACTTTGTTATACTATAGGTGTTATCTTTATATTATTAATTGAAAAAAAGAAGATTACCTCGTAAAAACTAATTTATTTCCTTTACTTAAATTAGCATCAAAAGCATACCCTTCATAATTAAATTTTTTCAAATCTTCAATGGTTTCCGCTTTAGTATCAATGATGTAACGTACCATTAAACCTCTCGCCTTTTTAGCAAAAAAACTAATCATTTTTAATTTACCATCTTTGTAATCCTTAAATTCTGGAGTAATTACAGGCACTTTTAAGGCTTTGGTATCCACAGCACTAAAATACTCGTTACTGGCTAAATTAAGAAATAATTCCCCTTTACTCAATTCTTTATTTAGAGCATCAGTAATTGGTTTTTTCCAAAATTCGTAAAGATTTTTCTTGCTTCCAATTGCTAAAGAAGTACCCATTTCTAAACGATACGGTTGTATTAAATCCAATGGTTTTAAAACTCCATATAGTCCAGAAAGAATACGCAATTTATCTTGTAAAACATCTAATTGATCTACTGGAATAGTATAGGCATCTAAACCTACATATACATCACCGTTAAAAGCATAAACCGCTGGGCGCGCATTTTCAGTTGTAAAAGGAGTTTGCCAATCTTGATTGCGTTGCCAGTTTAATTCAGCTAACTTTTCAGAGATAGACATTAAATCCATCAATTGTTTTGGTTTTTTCTTTTTCAAAGTTTTATGAATGGTTTCCGATTTGGATAAAAAATCAGATTGTGTAAATTGATTGGTAGGTAATTTGGTTTCAAAATCTAAGGATTTTGCAGGTGAAATAACAATTTTCATAGTACGTTTTTATTGTTTTCCAAATGTACGAAAAAGAGTAAGTTTTGGTTTACAATTGCTATCAAAAATAATTATGATTATATTAGTTTTACGGATAAAGTCTTTATTATCTTTGATTTTTAAAGACTATAGAATTTAACTATAAATGAAAATATATTCAGCATTACAAAGAGGGACATATCATGAAAATTACTGTGAGGATAGTATTTATAATGGAAAATATGGAAAAAATAAAATACTTTGTGCTGTGATGGATGGTTGCACTTCTGCAATGGAAAGTTACTTCGCCTCAAGTTTAGTTTCAAAAATACTAAAGAAAATTTGTCATGAAAAAGGATATAAAGAATTTGTATCTAATGAAGATAAAAAAGTAAATCTTGAAGAAGAATTTCAATTCATTTTACGCAACATCTTACAAGAATTGAAAACTATTAAAAATCATTTGTTATTAGATGAAAAAGAATTACTTACCACGCTTATCTTATTATTGCTAGACAAAGAAACTCAAGATGGTCTTATAATTACAATTGGTGATGGATTTGTCGCGCTTGATGGTAAAGAATATGTTTTTGATCAAGATAACAAGCCAGATTATTTAGGGTTTCATGTGAATCAAGATTTTGAAGATTTTTATATTAATCAACAACAGATCTTACGGTTTAACAACGCAAAAGATATTAGTATTGCTACAGATGGTATTTTCTCATTCGAACCTTTAAAAAGTGAAAAAAGGAATCACGACTTCACCATTACCGAATTTTTAAGTAACAATAGAGAACATTCAGAAAAAACAGAGATGTTAGATTTGAAATTAAAATACTTGGAACACCAAATGGGATTAAAACCAACAGATGACTTCGGTATGATACGTATCCTTGTAGAATAAATATGAATATACTATTTTTTGGCTTGTTTTTTGTAGTCTTTTAAAAAAGCATTTTTATGAAAAAAGTAGTTAAAAAAATCTTTCTTTTTTTATCATTTCTTCTTCTTATCGTACTCGCGTTTTATGCTATCTCCTATTACCAACAAAAAAATCTATATAAAAAATACAATCATACGTTTAATTCTAAAAGAAAGGAACTAGGGTTACAAGAACTGAGTAAAGATTGGATTTCAAAATCCTACAATTGGAATCACTGGGAAGAATTAGGATATACTAACTATTATGATTTCTTCTTTAGTAAATATATTGAAATCTTTAAAGCTGAAAATATTCCTATTGGTATAACTTATAAAGAAAAAAATATTGATTCAACCCTAATTAAAGAAAAATACATCGACTTGAATTCAAATTTTCTTTTTTGGAAGAATAACATTCTTTCGGAAACTGATTTTTATGAAAAATACAACGATTCTACAAGTTATGAAATGGTATCAATTCAATATTATTTTGAAGATGACAATCACATACGAGATTATTTTAAATGCGATTACTATTTTATTGATACAAATACATTTATATGTGGTACACCAAGATTAATGCAAGAAGCAAAAGAAAGAAAATTAAAAATTCCACATCAAGGAAATATTACTAAAAAACAAGCCGATAGTATTTTGAAAAAATGGAATTTTCCACAAATAAAAAAGGATTAATAAATTACTAATCCTTTTTTATTTTACTCTTCTTCTGTATAACTTTGTGCTTTACTATATACTCTCCATTTTTCAATACAATCTACCATATCTTGTGGAATAGCTGTATTAAAACGTAAAAATTCTTTCGTAATAGGGTGTTCAAAACCTAAGGTTTTAGCATGTAAAGCTTGTCTTGGTAAAACTTTAAAACAATTATCTACAAATTGCTTGTATTTGGTAAACGTGGTTCCTTTTAAAATCACATCGCCACCATAACGCTCATCATTAAATAAAGTGTGGCCAATGTGTTTCATATGCACTCTTATTTGGTGTGTTCTTCCTGTTTCTAATCGGCACGAAATTAAAGTGACATACCCAAAACGTTCCAAAACTTTAAAGTGCGTTACGGCTGGTTTTCCTCTTTCTCTATCAGGATACACTGCCATTTGCATTCTATTTGTAATGTGTCGATCGATATTTCCTTCAATAGTACCTTCTTCCTCTTGAATGTCTCCCCAAACTAAGGCAACATATTCTCTTTCCGATGTTTTAGCCGCAAATTGTTTGGTTAAATAATCCATAGCCAACTCGGTTTTAGCAACCACTAACAAGCCTGAAGTATCTTTATCAATTCGATGTACTAAACCAGGACGCTCTGAACTATTCATGGGTAAATTATCAAAATGATAGGCCAAAGCATTAACCAATGTTCCCGAATAATTACCATGTCCTGGATGCACCACCATTCCAGCAGGTTTGTTGATTACAATTAACTGATCGTCTTCATAAACTATATCTAAAGGAATATTTTCTCCTTTTAAAAGATGTTCATATGGTGGATGTTCGAGCATCACACGCACCACATCATCAGGTTTAACCTTATAATTGGATTTTACAGGAATATCATTCACAAAAATTGATCCTGAATCGGCTGCCTTTTGAATTTTACTTCTGGTTGTGTTTTCTAAAGCATTCATTAAGAATTTATCAATTCGTAAGGCTTGTTGTCCTTTCGAAATAACAAATCGATGATGCTCATGCAAATCATCTTCTAAATCATCGTTTGAAACGGTATAATCTGCCATTTATTCTCCGTCATTTTTAAATTCATCAGGAATCTGACTGGCTTCTGATTCTAAAATAATATCCGAAGCATCAAACACCTCTTTTCCATCTCCTAAAATAAAATCTACTACCGAATTTTTCTTTATCTTATCGCCTACTTTTAAGGTTTTTCCATTATGAGTTAACCCTAAAACCACATCCTTAGCCATGTTTTTCTTATACGTAATCTTACCTTCTTTTAATCCTAAAGATTTTAAATTAGCGCTAATCTGACGATACGTTTTCTCATAAAAATCTGGCAAAGTAATATCTGTAAATCCTCCAGAATTTAATTTTACATAAATTTTTCTCCCATCTTTCACAGTTGTTCCTGCTTTTGGACTTTGTTCAACAATAGAAAATGGTGGCATTTCTTTTTTAAAATCTACCGTATCTAAAAGCAATAATTCTAAACCTAATTCTTTTAATTTTTCGTCAGCAATAGCTACTTGCATTTTGGATAAATCTGGTACTGGAATTTCTTCTCCATGATTTGTCTTATAATCTAAAAACTTTAATAATGCAAAAACTAAAATAATAACTATACCTAAGGCTATAGCTAACTGAATAAAAAATGTTTTACTGGTTAAGAATTTTTTAATGCTCATAAATTTGAATTTTGACAAAGATATAAAATAGAAAACATTTAGAGTTATAAATAAATAATGTAATTTTGTTTACTTATTAACGACAAAGTATGAAAAATGTTGCCATTATCATGGGCGGTTATTCTAGCGAATACCAAATCTCTCTAACCAGCGGAAATGTAGTTTATCAAAATTTAAACACGTCAAAATACAAAGGATATCGCGTTCATATTTTAAAAGATAAATGGGTGCATGTTAGCGATGACAACTCCGAATTTCCAATCGATAAAAGTGATTTTTCAATAACGATTCAGGGTGAAAAAGTTGTTTTTGATGTCGTTTTTAACGCCATTCATGGTACGCCAGGTGAAGACGGTTTATTACAAGCCTATTTTGAATTATTACATATTCCTCAAACCGCTTGCGACTATTATCAAGCTGCGCTAACATTTAATAAAAGAGACACTCTTTCTGTATTGAAACCTTATGGTATACTAACTGCAACGTCTCATTATCTTAATTTTGGAGACGAAATTAATGTGGATGAAATTGTAGCGAAAGTGGGGTTACCTTGCTTTGTAAAACCAAATAAATCGGGTTCTAGTTTTGGTATTACCAAAGTACATCACAAAGCCGATTTTTTAACTGCAATTGAAACAGCTTATAAAGAAGACAACGAAATTATTATTGAAAGTTTCCTAAAAGGAACTGAAGTTTCTGTAGGGGTAATTAGTTATAAAGGAGAAACAAAAGTACTACCTATTACAGAAATTGTATCTGAAAATGACTTCTTTGATTATGAAGCCAAATATTTAGGAAAATCACAAGAAATAACACCAGCTAGACTGTCTAAAGAAGTACAGTTAAAAGTAGAATTGGTTTCTAAAAAGGCTTACGAAGTTTTAAAAATGAAAGGCTTTTCTCGTAGTGAGTTTATTATTGTTAATGATGAACCTTATATGCTTGAAATGAATACAGTTCCAGGATTAACCAATGAAAGTATTTTACCACAACAAGCTCGTGAAGCGGGAATTTCGTTACCAGAATTATTCGAAAATGCTATTGAAGAAGTTTTAAAATAATTATAGACTAATGAAACAACTTATTATTGTATTTGCCTTACTTTCTCAAATGAGTTTTGCTCAAGAAAAAGTAATCCCTAAAGATCAAATGAATTCTATCCGATATGAATACAATTGGAAAGAAGAAGAATTTTTAATTATCAATTATCGTTTTCCGCAAGATTATTGCCCATACGAAAATTATGAAGAATTAGAAAAAACCTACACTTGGTTAACCAATAAAGTGTATAGCAAAGTAGATATGACTCATAATAGAAATATTTATGTCTATGGGGATAAACTAGCGGCAAAACCAATACTGGATTTCACAACACATTATGATGATATAGGTCATTATTTCTTAAAGAATTTCTTTGACAAAAAAGGGAATTGCATTGGTTTGCTAATTATAAATAGTAAAGGAGCTTATAAATATATCATCGGAGATTATTCTAGTAAAGATATTATCAATATTACGGAAGCATTAAAAATAAAATAATGAAAAGAGCTATTTTCCCAGGATCTTTCGATCCTATTACTAACGGACATTATGATATTATCAAAAGAGGCGTTTCTCTCTTTGATGAAGTTATTGTGGCTATAGGTGTAAATGCTGAAAAAAAATACATGTTCACACTGGAAGAACGGAAAAAATTTATTGAAGAAACGTTCAAAGACGAACCCAAAGTTAAAGTGATTACTTATCAAGGTTTGACCATCGATTTATGTAAAAAAGAGAAAGCCGATTTTATTTTGAGAGGACTTCGCAATCCAGCCGATTTTGAGTTTGAAAAAGCCATTGCACATACGAATAGAAGTTTGTCTAGAATTGAAACTGTATTTTTATTAACCGCTGCACGTACTTCCTATATTTCATCAAGTATTGTTCGTGATGTTTTACGAAATGGTGGTGATATTACCCGATTGGTTCCAGAAGCGGTAATGGCAAATAAATAATTAATTAGGTTTACTACGAATCAAATTTGGTTCAAGCATAACTTAATTAGGCTTACTATGAATTAAGTTTGGTTTAAGCATAACTTAATTTGGTTAAATACGAATCGAGTTTGACTCAAGCATAACTTAATTTGGTTAAATACGAATCGAGTTTGGTTTAAGCATAACTTAATTGGGTTTATTACGAATCAAGTTTGGTTTAAGCATAACTTAATTGGGTTTACTACAAATCGAGTTTAGTGTAAAGCTAAAAAAGGGTTAGGTTTCTTTCTTTTGAAGTACTACTTTTGCATTTTTATTCTAAAAGCCAAAATTAGTATGCAAAAAGTACTCAATTTATTCGATTTTAAACAAAAAGTAGACTATAAAACGGAAATTTTAGCGGGGTTAACGGTTGCTATGACCATGATTCCCGAATCATTATCTTTTGCCTTAGTAGCCGATTTTCCACCTCGTGTCGGTTTATATGGTGCTTTTATAATGGGAATTATAACCGCTATCTTTGGTGGTCGTCCTGGTTTAGTTTCGGGTGGTGCTGGAGCAACGGTTATTGTACTCATTGCTTTAATGAAAACTCACGGTTTAGAATATGTTTTTGGTGCAGTTGCTATGGCTGGTGTTATACAAATCATCGTAGGATTATTAAAATTAGGAAAATTCATCCGTTTGGTACCGCAACCTGTAATGTATGGCTTTGTAAACGGATTAGCAGTCATTATTTTTACTTCACAATTAAAACAGTTTAAAATTTTGGTAAACGGACAATATGAATGGTTGAGCGGCTCTCCTTTATTTATTATGATTAGTTTAGTAGCTTTAACCATTGCCATTATCTTACTTTTTCCAAAAATCACAAAAGCAATTCCTGCTTCATTAGTTGCTATTCTCGTTGTTTTTGGAATTGTTTTACTTTTTAATATCGATACCAAACAAGTGGTGGATATTGCTTCTATAAGTGGTAGCTTACCTCCTTTTCATATTCCTCAAATTCCTTTTACATTTGAAACCTTTAAGATTATACTTCCCTATGGTTTAATTATGGCAGCAGTAGGTTTAACAGAAGGGCTTTTAACCTTAAATTTAGTAGATGAAATTACAGGTACGAAAGGAAACAGTAATAGAGAATGTCTCGCACAAGGTACTGCTAATATTGCTAATGGATTTTTCTTTGGTATGGGTGGTTGTCCTATGATTGCACAAACATTGGTCAACTTATCTTCGGGTTCAAGAGCAAGGTTATCTGGAATTATTGCCGCATTAACCATTTTAGTAATTATTTTAGTGGGTGCTCCTGTAATCGAACTAGTACCTATGGCTGCTTTAATTGGAGTAATGATTATGGTTGCTATTGGAACATTTGAATGGGCTAGTTTTAAAGCGTTTACCAAAATGCCAAAACCCGATATTTTTGTCATGTTGGTTGTAACCTTAATTACCATATTCTTACATAACTTAGCTTTAGCGGTTTTAATCGGAGTGATTATTTCTGCTTTAGTATTTGCTTGGGAAAGTGCCAAACGTATTCGCGCGCGTAAATATGTAGATGAAGCTGGCGTGAAACATTATGAGTTGTACGGACCTTTATTTTTTGGTTCTACCACAGCTTTCGCAGAAAAATTTGATGTTCAAAATGACCCTAACGAAGTAATTATCGATTTTGCCGAAAGTAAAATTACCGACATGAGTGCGATTGATGCGGTGAATAAAATTACGGAACGTTATGCAGCTCTAGGTAAAAAAGTACATTTGAAACATTTAAGTGCCGATTGTGTAGAATTACTTAAAAATGCAGCCGCGATAATTGATGTTAATATCCTAGAAGACCCAACTTATAAAGTGGTTCCAGGGAAAAAATAAACTCTTGTAATTGAAATTGATAGTTTATAAAAAATAGTGTAGTTTTGAAATACGACTCCAAATAAAAAAGTCATATAATGAATAAAGCCATAGACACTACTATTTTAATAAAATCATTACAGGTTATTTCTAATTTTGGTACAAACATTCATTCTATTAATTCATCCAAAGAGTTTTTAGAAATTCACAATAGAAATATTGCAATGCTTACTGAATTAGCTTTAGAGAGAAACTCAGAATTTATTAAAAATCAAATTACGCAATACCCTGTTTTAAACTTAAACGAATTAGACTTATATATTTCAACTGAAAAAAAAGAAAAAAATTTGTTAAGTTTAGCTGTAGGCGATGTCGTAACCTCACTTTTCAATTTTATTAAAAACAAAGGCGTAAGTTTAAGTGAAACTAAAAATAAGTTAAAAACAGTTGCTACAATAAATGAGAAAATGATAAAAGTGGTGGAAGATCCCATTTTTGAAGAAGTATACATTCAAACGGAGCAGTTTGGAAAATAAATGTAGAATATCGCCTATTTAAAATATTTTCAACATCACCTTTTATTATTAAAATAGATTCATGCAATTATCCAAAACAAAAAATATTTTAGCTATTGTAGGCAGTGCCAGTACTAACTCTTCCAATTTAAAACTTGTTGAAAAAATAGCCACTCTTACGAATGAAACTATACAGTTTACCATTTTTAATGAACTGAAACAACTGCCTCATTTTGATCCCGAATTATCTGTTACTAACACACCAGAAACTATCTTGTCTTTTCGAAGTTTGATTGAAACTGCCGATGCGATTATTATATGTACTCCAGAATATATATTTAGTATTCCAAGTGGTTTAAAAAACGCTATCGAATGGTGTATTTCAACTACAATCTTTACCAATAAACCTTTAGGTTTAATTACAGCTTCTGCTCATGGTGAAAAAGCGCATCAAGAATTACAATTAATTATGGAAACGGCAATGGCTCAATTCACAGCAGAAACTACATTGTTAATTTCTGGTGTGAAAGGCAAATTTGATGAAGAAAACAACATCCATGACACTGAATTATTAGCCCAATTAGAACAATTTATAACTGCTTTACAAAAAAGTATGTAAAAGGTTATATTTGGTATCTATAACTAAATATATTTTGATGAATATAAAAAAGCAAATCCCATTCTTATTTATTCTGATTTGGATTTTTTCATTGTTAGTTACGCTATATACGCTTTTGAGCTCTGTTTTTATAGCTAGTTTCTTCAGCTTTTTTCATTTTTCCAATACATCTTGGGAAATTATTTTTTCAAATCTAATTACCTGTGTTCTCGTATTAATTTATACGAAAGAATTACTCTTTGGATATCAACCAAATTCTAAAAAACAGAATAAATTAAGTCTTTTGTTTTATGGTTTTTTAATCGTAGCCCTAATATTATTACAATATCACACTCTTTTCTCTTTAATGACAAATTTTGATATGAGCCGCTTTTGGACTATTTCCATTAGTATTATTGTAATTACAACTACCTATTTAGGACTACTCTTTAATAGAATTTTGAAGATATCTTCTTTTGTATAACAACTTAAATGTAATCTTAAAAATGCAAGACTTAAAACAATATATTCTATCTAAAATTGATATCTCTTCAGAAGATTTAGAAAAGATACTAAAAGCTTTTACTTATAAAAAATTTAAAAAAGAACAAACAATTATTAGAAATGGGCAACACGTTACTAAATATTACTTTATAGCCAAAGGCGGAGTTCGATTTGTGATTGATACCCCTGAAAAAGAAGTTACTGCTTGGTTTATTTTTGAAAATAATTTCTTTAGCGATCTAGAATCTATACGTTTGGGGCAGGTATCAAAATCAAAAATAATTGCTTTAGATGAAACTGAAATTTATAGTATTGAAACCAAAGCAATGTTACAATTTTATGAAGCATTTCCTGAATGGCAAAAATTTGGAAGGATAATCATGGAAGATGCTTTTTTAAATGTTATTGATAGTTTAATTTCTTTTCAAACGATGGATTCGGAAACCCGATATCTAAAAATGATTCAAAAATCTGACATTATTAATCGTGTCCCTCTTAAACATTTAGCTTCTTATTTAGGTATTACTCCAAACTCGCTCAGTAGAATTAGAAAAAATATTCGTTAATTTTTATTAATTACCAAAAGGTAATTTTAGCAAGCCGAATAGCTAGCATCTTTGCACTATCAAAGATTTAAAAACAAATTGTTATGATAGGCAAAAATCATATTATCCATTTCTTTTTCTTCATTTCATTTATTATTTCAAACCAAGGTATTGCTCAAGTTAATGGAGAAGTAAATGTCTTAGATAGAGATATTTTTTACATTCAATATATCCCAAAAACTGAAATATCAAACGATGTGAACTATCAAAAAATAAGTTCAAAACTAAATTTTCCATTATTTAAAAGTGAGCGTCTTTCTGTATTTAATACTATAGGTCTTGATATTCATAATTTTAATTTCACGAATAATACTTTAGTTACAAATCTTGCCGAAATGGATTGGTTTTACAATAGTAACATTAGCTTATTTACTAACTATACATTGTCAAGAACATGGTCGTTAAACAGTTTATTATCTTTATTTTACATTTCTAATTTTGAGAACCAAATCGCTTTAAAAGATATAAAATGGAATGGAAACATTTTTGCAGAGCACACTTTTTACAGAAAAAAAGAAGGTTATTTTCAATTAGGCTTTGGTGTAGGCTATATGACATTAAATGGCACAACACAAATAAATCCTATTGTACAGTTAAAATCTAGATTAAATGAACAATGGTCTTTTGTGTTGGGCATGCCAAATACCTATTTAAAATGGGATTTTCATCAAAAGCATTCTCTAAAAATTTTGGGAGACCTCAACGACTTTTATGCAAATTTAAATCAGCCCGTCCTATTATCTAGTAAGAATATTAGACAAAGAGTTGTATTTACAACTGTTTCGGCAGGATTAGATTATAATTATTGGCTAAAACCTTCTATAGGTATTTCCATGAAAGCAGTTTATCCTATTTTTGGAGATTATGAGATAAGAGATTATAACAATAATACTTTGTATGACTATGACGCTTCTTTTGACAAACCATTCTTTTCTATTGGAATAAAATTTAATCCTATTAGAAACTTACAAAACGACCTAAAACCATTGTAAAATAACACACTCAAAGAGTAGCATTTTAAGTTATTTCTCAAAAACTATAATCTTTTCTCTTATCTCTACTTTTTTGAATGGTAGTTTCTTTTGTAACCAATGCAACGTAGCTTCTTGATAGATGAACACATGAGTTAAATCATTTTTGTAATACCAATCTTCAAAAGGGGTTTGATTACGATATACTTCGGTTTTACAATACAATTTTCCGTGAGGCAATAACATAGAATGGAACAATTCAAACTCTTGTAAAGGGTGATGAAAATGTTCCATCACTTCACAACAGGAAATAAAATCATATTGCTGTGTAAGACGTTCTGGAATATTTTCAAAAAAAAGATCATAATTCACCACCGAATAGCTTTTCTCTGTGAGCAGTTTTGCAATAACAGGTCCAGTTCCCGAACCAAAATCTAAACCTCTATGGGTTGTTGAAAAATCATTTATAATAGCTTCAACTATCGGACTTACAAATTTTTGGTACCCTAAATCATTTACATCGTTTTCATGTTGCTCATAATGTTTCTTTTCCGCTTCTGTGTCAAAATAAGTATGCTTAGGTCTGAAAATACCTTCACACTGACTGCATTTATAAAACAGATGCTTGGGTTTTGTACAAAAAACCGTAGCAGTTGCATTACATAAAGGACAAGTTTCAGGTTTCAATTTAAATGTGGTTATATTGATATATTACTATTTTGGTTTACTTGTTCTCGATACATTTTTGTTCCATTACATTACACAAAAACACTCGAACTGACGTTAAATAGAAAAGTAGAGAAATTAAGCATTTTATTTTTAAATGAGTTCTCGATACATTTTTTATTCCATTACATTACACAAAAACACTCGAACTGACGTATACAAAAGTAAAGATTTAAGCATTTATTTTTAAAAGTTCTCGATACATTTTTGTTTCGTTACACTACACAAAAACACTCGAACTGACGTATATCAAAGTATAATAACACACTTCCTCTTTCCTCTTTCCTCTTTCCTCTTTCCTACTCTCTTTTCACCACCGATCGTGCTACTTCAATCTTATACTTCTTACCTTTTATTTTTTGGTCTTTTATTTTGAACAAAATCGGTTTTACTTTATTAGAACGAAGGGCAACAAATGAAACAAAGTCTTTCACCTCAATTAAACCAATATCCTCTTTATTTAAAGCTCCTTTTTGAGATAAAAAACCAACAATATCTACTTTATTTAATTTATTCTTCTTACCTCCACTTATATATAAAGTCTGAAAAAGAGGTGCTTCTGGTAACTTTTTCGCTTTGGAGACATCCAAAACAAAACCTTCATAATCAAAATAGTCTACTTTTTTCTCGGCTTCAGTAACCAAAACATAAGCTGCTCCTGAAGCTAACATACGAGCGGTTCGTCCATTTCTGTGAATAAAATCTTCTTCTTTTACTGGCAAATGATAATGGATAACATGCTTCATTTCTGGAATATCTAAACCGCGTGCTCCCAAATCGGTAGTTATTAAATACGAAACACTTTTATTTCGAAACTGAATTAAAGCCCTTTCACGTTCATCTTGATTTAAACCTCCATGATAAAAAGTTGCTATAATTCCTTTTTTTGTCAACCAATCATACACCCTTTCGACTGCTTCTCTGTGGTTGCAAAAAATAATTGCTGCTTCCGATTGTAAGGAGCAAATTAATTGCAAGAGTGTTTCTACTTTATCTTTAGAAGGCGATACAACGATACGAGTAACTAAATTCTCATTTGTTTTTTCTTCTTCCGTAAAATCGAGTACGGTTGGATAATTTACTCCTGTAAACTTAGGTATTTCAACTGCAGCAGTGGCAGACACTAAAATACGCTTGTTAATTTTAGGCAATCGTTTGATAATATAAGACATTTCTTCATGAAATCCTAACTGTAACGATTTATCAAATTCATCTAAAACAAACGTTTGTATGTTTTTTGTATCAAAACTTTCTCTATCTAGATGATCGGCAATTCTTCCAGGTGTACCAATAAGTAATGCAGGCGGACTACTTAAATTCTTCAATTCTGTTTCAAACGAATGTCCGCCATAACAAACATTAGCTTTGAAAGACGTATTCATTTTTTTCCAAACCTGTTCAATTTGCAACCCTAATTCACGAGAAGGAACTAAAATTAAAGTTTGTACTCCTTTTTTATCAACTTCTAACATTTGATATATTGGTAATAAAAAAGCTAGTGTTTTTCCAGAGCCTGTTGGAGAAAGTAATAAAACATTAGGATCATTCAAGATAGCCGTTTGAGCCGATTCTTGCATGTTATTTAACTCTTGAATTCCTAAATTCAAAAGTAGCATATTAGATAAAGAATTGTGATTCATTTGGCAAAGATAGTTTTAGAATTTTGAATTACGAATTTTGATGGGTATTTAATAGCTGTTTCTTTTTTTATTACATTTGAGAAAACCAAAATAAACCTACATGAAAAAACTATCACTACTCTTACTATTCTCTTCTTTTGTATTTTCTCAAGACCTAAAAACGCCTTTTGAAAAAGGAAATGGAAATCAATCTACTACTTACGAAGACTGTATTGCTTATTATACACAATTAGCCAATCAGTTTCAAACCGTTCAAATGGATGAAATGGGATTAACCGATGCAGGAGAACCATTGCACATAATCACTTTTTCTGAAAATAAAAACTTCGATTACAGTCAGAACAAAGGCGTTATCTTAATTAACAACGGAATTCATCCAGGAGAACCAGACGGAATTGATGCCACCATGATGCTATTTCGTGATTTGGCTACAGCCAAAATAAAAGTTCCAAAAAACACGATAATTGTAGCGATTCCCATTTATAATATTGGGGGAAGTTTAAATAGAAATTCCCATTCGAGAGCTAATCAAAACGGTCCAGAAGAATACGGTTTTAGAGGAAATGCAAGAAATTTTGATTTGAATAGAGACTTTATCAAATCAGATTCTAGAAACTCTAGAAGCTTTCAGCAAATTTTTCATGAAATAAATCCAGATATGTTTATAGACAATCATGTTTCTAATGGTGCTGATTATCAATACACTTTCACTTGTATTGCTACGCAGCACCAACGATTAGGTGGAAAACTGGGCGAATTTTATAAAAATGAAATGCATCCAGTAATTATGAAAGATTTAAAAAAGAAAAAAATTGAAAGCACACCTTATGTTAATATTCACGGCGACACACCAGATGGTGGTTTTTCTCAGTTTATGGATTCGCCTCGATATGCAACGGGTTATACTACTTTATTTAATACTTTAGGCTCTGTTCCAGAGACACACATGTTAAAACCATTTAAAGACCGTGTTAATGTTACCTATCAATATATGTTAAGTACCATTACTTATGTAGATAAAAATTATCTAAAAATTAAAAAATTAAAAAATGAAAATGTAAAGAGTTATGCTGTAGGTATGAAATATCCTTTACAATGGGAATTAGATTCGTCCAAAGTAAGTAAAATGGAATTTAAAGGATATAAAGGAGATTACAAAACCAGTGAAGTAACAGGTAAAAACAGGTTATATTATGATCAAAAACAACCATTTACTAAAAAAATTAATTTCTACAGTGACTATAAAGCCACAAAAGAAACGATAATACCTTCTTATTATATTGTTCCAAAATCGGAATGGCCCGTTATTGAATTGCTAAAATTGAATGAAATTGAAATGAAACCTATTGGAAATGATACTATAATAACTGTTGAAAGTTATAAAATAGAGAATTATGAAACTACCAAACGTCCTTATGAAGGACATTATGGTCATTACAATACGGTTGCAACCAAAAGTATGCAAGACATTTCTTTTAAAAAAGGAGATTTTTTAATAAAAACACAACAAAACGGGGTGAAATACTTATTAGAAACATTAGAACCAGAAGCGGTAGATTCTTACTTTAATTGGAACTTTTTTGATGCTATTTTACAACAAAAAGAATATTTTTCGGCATATGTTTTTGAAGATTTAGCCAAAGATTTATTAGATAAAAGTGCTAAATTAAAAGCTGAGTTTGATGCTAAAAAAATGACCGACAAGGATTTTGAAGCTAGTGCTGAAGCGCAATTAGATTGGATATATAGAAATTCTGTTTATTATGAAAAAGCGCATTTACAATATCCTATTTATAGAATAAAATAAAAAGAAGTCGCCTAAAAATGCAATAATTAGACTGTATGAAAATCATTTTGATTAATAGCATATTCTGTACGTTAAATAAGAACAGAATAATTATGCCTTCATACAGTCTCTTAACATTCTAGGCGACTTCAATAATCAGGGTTTAAAAACAAAAAAATTATACGGTTATATTTTTGTATGCTTTAATTCTAGCTACAGCTTTTTCGATAGACATTAACTGAGCAGAAATAATTCCATATAATGTAGGTGTAAGACTGTCATTTTTTAATGCTTCTCTAAATTTTTCTAAAGCCGCATTTTCTCCTGTTACACAAGCTTCAATAATAGCATCGTTATCATGACCAGTAATCATAGCTTTGAAATCAATCCATGCTCTGTGAATAACACCTAACGGACCATCTGTTGCATCAGTTGATTTTCCTAATCTGTTTATTTCATCTTGTAATTGTACTACCATAAGAGAACGATCTCTAGCAATACCTAAAAACTCTGTTTTGAGTTTTCCGTGTTCACAATTTTCGGCAGCGTTTGTATAACCTACTCTACCGTCTTCAAGAATTGAAATTAGTTCATTTAAAATTTCGATATTTTTTTTAGTTTCCATGTGCAATTGTTTTTTATTGTTAACACAAAGTTCTAAAAAACAACAGTACAATGTCTTACATGATTTTAGACAAAGTTTACAGAATATACAGATAAGAAAATTATACGTCTAAAAAAAAGGTTTTTTGCAATTAAGGTTTTTCAAATAAGAGTTTTATATTTTCATACGAATTTTCGAGTAAACTAGGGATATCTTTTGGATGTACCCAAACCACCTTTTCTATGCCTTCCTCTATTTGTCCTTGTGGCGTGCCTTTAAAATTAGATTTCATTTCAAACCAATACGTTTGCTTTAATTTATACCTCCCATTTCTTTTGAAAACATGATAGGTCTTTTGCAGTTTTTTTATAATTTTTAAACCAGAAACGCCTGTCTCTTCCTCTACTTCTCTCATGGCAGTTTCCTCCATGCTTTCATTTTTTTCAGTACCTCCTTTAGGTAAATCCCATTTCCCATTTCTGAAAATAAACAAGACACAGCCTTCATGATTATAAACTAAACCGCCACCCGCTTTTACAACAGGTATTTTAGCTTTTAAAGTTTTCATAATCAATTTTTCGTCTGGATGATATAAAATCGCATTTTCAACTTTGTTTTGAAATAATTTTATAATCAACTTTTTAATATCAATACTTTCTAAGAGAAAAATTTTAAAATTTGTCTCTTTTTGTACTTCATTTGTTAAAAAAAGTGCTTTATCGTTTACAAAAACTTTATACATTTGCAATATGATTTTTAATACCAACACAGCCGAAAAAACTGCCGAATTGCTTTTACAAATAAACGCAATTAAATTAAATTCTAAAAATCCTTTTACATGGGCTTCTGGATGGCAATCGCCTATTTATTGTGACAATAGAATAATCCTCTCATTTCCAGCTATTAGGAATTTTATCAGAGATGAATTTGCAAAAAATATTGAAGAGAAATTTGGCAAACCAGATGTTATTGCAGGTGTAGCAACAGGTGCAATAGGTGTAGGTATTCTTGTTGCAGAAGCTTTAGGATTACCTTTTGTATATGTTCGACCAGAACCAAAAAAGCACGGCAGACAAAACCAAGTGGAAGGATTTTTAGAAAAAGGGCAAAATGTAGTCGTAGTAGAAGATCTTATAAGTACAGGAGGTAGTAGTTTACAAGCTGTAGAAGCTCTTAGAAATGAAGGTGCAAATATAAAAGGAATGGCTGCTATTTTTACGTATGGATTTGATCTTTCAGTAGCACGTTTTAAAGAAGCCAATGTTACTCTTTTCACTTTAAGCAATTATGAAAATTTGATTCACGAAGCGGTAAACCGACAATATATAGATCAAGAAGAGATAGCAACATTGCAGGAATGGAGAAAAAGTCCGGCTACCTGGAATACTAATATTTAAAAATAAAATACCAAATAATGAACTTAGAAAGTACAAAAGTAGTAGTTGAGAAATCAGATGAATATATCTTTAATGCTTTAACTGATGTAAAGAATTTTGAAAAATTAATGCCAGAAAACATTGCAAAATTTGAAGTAATTGATGAGAATTGTTTTGAATTTGGTTTAAAAGGGATGCCAGAAATTAAATTAGTAAAAAAAGAAGCAAATCCAAATTCAAAAATTGTTTTAGGTGCTGCGTCTAGTAAATTACCTTTCACATTAACAGGAAATATCAATCCAGTTGCAGAAAATAAAACAGAAGTTCAATTATTCTTTGAAGGCGATTTCAATCCTATGATGGCTATGATGGTTAAAGGTCCTATTAGTAAATTTATTGAAACTTTAGCACAAAATATGCACAAATTGTAATTGGTTACAATCCAAATAACATTCTTTAAACTCCTGTCTCAAGCAGGAGTTTTTTTATTTAAATTTGAGAAAATATAAAAATAATGTTAGAGAAAATAAGTGTCCTATTTCTTTTATTTGCAGTTGTAGCAGAAATCATAGGGACAATTGGCGGTTTCGGGTCTTCCGTTTTTTTTGTTCCTTTAGCTAGTTTCTTTTTCGACTTTCAAACTGTACTTGGGTTAACGGCTGTCTTTCATTTGTCGAGTAATCTGAGTAAAATAGCTTTATTTAGAAAAGGTTTAGATAAAAAACTGCTATTATATATTGGATTGCCTTCTGTTATTTTTGTGATTATTGGAGGAATTTTAACTTCCTACCTAGACACGACTATATTAAAAATTATTTTAGCCTTATTTCTAGTTGGTTTTAGTTTGTTATTTCTTATAAAGAAAAAACTAGTGATAAAACCAGAACCTAAAGAATCAATTATTGGAGGATGTTTATCGGGCTTTACAGCGGGTTTATTAGGCACAGGAGGTGCAATTAGAGGAATAACGATGGCTGCTTTTAATTTAGAAAAATCTGTTTTTATTGCTACTTCTGCTACTATCGATTTTGCGATAGATTTTACACGCACAATTGTTTACTTTAAAAATGGATTTATTCATCAGCACGATTTAATTTATATCCCTTTTTTATTTGTTATAGGATTAATAGGTACTTATATTGGTAAATATATATTACAATTTATTCCACAAAATAAATTTAAACAAATTTCATTAGTCCTAATTTTCTTAATAGGAATTGTAATGGGAATACAAACCTTTATAAACTAAAAAAAGTGTTGAATAACTTCAACACTTTTGCCTTTTAGGGTGAAAGACGGGTCTCGAACCCGCGACCTTCGGAACCACAATCCGACGCTCTAACCAACTGAGCTACAATCACCATTTGGTATGCTTTTGAAAACTAATGTTCTTCTTATTTTGAATTGAGAATAAGTATAGCCTCATTTGCGAGTGCAAATATAGTAGTTTCCTTAAATCTGACAAAAAAAAATTAAACTTTTTTATATCAAATTTCCTAAACTACTGACAGCCAAATATCTTTCTACTGTAAAACCTTCAGCATATTCTACTCCTATGAGCCTTCCTAAGTCTTGTGCCCTATATTTTATAGAATCTAAAAAGTTTTTTGAGGTAATTGGCGTAACGGGTTCTTTGGAATTAGGGTCATAAAATTGAGTCCCATAAGCTAATACGCTTTCCATTTTTATATCTATATAACCTGTAATATCAACAGCAAAATCAGGTTCTATATTTTTCCATTGAATATAATGATATACCACCTTTGGTCTCCATGCCTTTTGATTTATGCCTTCTAATTGAGTTTCTATTTTAACTAAACCCGATAAAAAACAAGCATCACTAACGAGCTTACTTCCTTTTCCATGATCTATATGTCTGTCATCAATAGCATTACACAAAACAATTTCAGGTTGGTATTTACGAATCATTTTTATGATTTCCAATTGATGGTGTTCATCATTAACAAAAAACCCATCTCTAAATCCTAAATTTTCTCTAATACTTACTCCTAAAATAGTTGCAGCTGCTTGCGCTTCCGTATCTCTTATTTCAGCAGATCCTCGGGTTCCTAATTCTCCTCGGGTTAAATCGATAATTCCTACTTTTTTCCCAAGTGAAATTTCTTTTGCAATGGTTCCCGAACATCCTAATTCTACATCATCAGGATGGGCACCAAAAGCTAAAATATCTAATTTCATATTTCTATTTTTCAATTATATTACAGTGCATTAAAAAACTACACTTTTAACTTTTAACTTTTAACTTTTAACTTTTAACTTTTAACTTAATTATTCTTTGCATGATTCCTAATTTATTTTCTGTTTCAAAAAATTCCTTTTCCGGAACACTCTCATTTGTAATTCCGCAACCTACATAAAAATGAACCAATTCCTCTTCTATTTCAGCACATCTTAAATTTACAAATAATTTTTTTTTATCTTCATTCCATTCTCCTAAAAAACCAGAATAAAACTTTCTATCATAATTTTCATTTGCCAAAATAAATGATAAAGCGGATTCTTTTGGTAAACCACAAACTGCAGGAGTTGGATGCAAAACTTGCACGGTTTCCAATGCCTTTTGATCTGTCATCAATGTTGCATCTATAATCGTTTTAATATGAGCCAAATTACCCGCCTTAGCTGTAAATGGTTGAGAAACTTTTGTTTTAGTTACGCATGATTGTATTTTGGAAACAATATAATCGGTCACAAATTGTTGTTCTTGTTTTTCTTTTGCTTCCCAAATAATATCTTCTTTATATAATTGAGTTCCTGCCAAAGCAACCGTTTGTAGTTTATCACCGTTAATTTGTACCAATTGTTCTGGAGAAGCTCCCATCCACATTCCTATTTTAGGATGAAAGAAAAGATAACGAAATGCTGAAACATAAGTCTTTAATATTGATAAATATGAAGCTATAAAATCAACTTGTACAGGAATGGATACTTTTCTTGAAACTACTACTTTTGAAAAATGGTTTTCTTTTATATTTTGAATTGCTTTTGCAACCAATTCTTCAAAATTCGCTTTCTCATTTAAATTATAAGGTGTGCTTTCAAAAAGAGCTAAATTTGATTCATATTCTTGAATTTCACTTCTACAAACTGTACTTTTTTCTTTAGGAATAATAAATTTCTGATTTGAGTCAAATGCAACAAACACAAATCCGTCTTGCCCATGAAATGGGTACAAAGTATCTTCTGTCTGAAAATAAGCATTTAAAACATTACTATTAGGATTAGCAAAAAGGACAAAAGGTTTTTTATTCTGATAATTACTTTTTGCTTGAGCTATAATTTCTTGCATTACATTTTTCTTCTTGGTAATACCATATTGGTCAGTTTACAAAGAGAAATTAAGGCCTCATTTTCATCTACAATTCTTATTTCCCATAAATGAATGCTTCTTCCTTTATGAATAATTTTTGCTGTTGCATATACCATGCCTTCTCTTTTACTTTTTAAATGGTTCGCGCTAATTTCAATACCTCTAACCTCAAACTTTTCAGGATCAATAAACATAATGGAAGCTGCACTTCCTACGCTCTCTGCGAGAGCTACAGATGCTCCTCCATGCAATAATCCCATAGGTTGATGTACTCTTGGATTAACAGGCATTTTAGCTGTTAAAAAATCTTCTCCAGCATCTATATATTCTATTTCTAAAGTTTGCATCAGAGTGTTTTGAGATAAATTAGCACAAACTTTTAGTATTTCTTCTTTATTAAACATTGTTATTTATTTTCCACAAAAATACAAATTAATCCTATTTTAGATAGTATAAGAAAATAAGAATAATTTCGTTATTGTTTTAAAAATAGTACATTTACAAATCAAAAAATGGCTAATACTTTCTATTCAATGAAAAACTATTATTATATATTCTTACTATTATTGATTACCTTATTTTCTTGTAGAAATGATTTTGACTTTGAACCAAGTGTTGGAAATCTTTCTTTTTCTAAAGATACCGTTTACTTAGATACTGTCTTTACCAATATAGGTTCAAGTACTTACACTTTAAAAGTATACAACAATAGTGATAAAAATATTGCCATTCCAAAAATACAATTGGCTAACGGTTTAAATTCCAATTATCGTTTAATGGTAGATGGAATGCCAGGCAAAATATTTGAAAATGTAGAATTATTAGCGAATGATAGTTTATACGTTTTTATTGAAGTAACTGCTGATGTGGCAGATGCCAATCCTACCGATTTTTTATATACTGACCAAATTCATTTTGGTACAGATTCAAATTATCAAAAAGTGGAACTAGTCACATTAATTCAAGATGCTTATTTTATATATCCAGAACGCGTACAAAATCCAGACAATACCTACACATATGAAAACATTAGCTTGGGTATGGATGAAAATGGAAATCCGATTACAATTAAAGCTAGTATTCTTTCAGAAACAGATCCTATTAATGGTAATGAATTGCTTTGGAATAACTTAAAACCTTATGTTATTTATGGTTATGCAGTGGTACCTAATAATAAAACATTAGAAATAGCTGCAGGTGCAAGAATCCATTTCCATGCTGAATCGGGATTGATTATTGCTGACCAAGCTTCATTGAAGGCAAATGGTAGTTTATCTACTACTGAAACTCTAGAAAATGAAATTATTTTTGAAGGAGATCGCTTAGAACCCAATTTTTCAGAAGTACCAGGTCAATGGGGCACCATATGGTTTACTCTAGGAAGTACGGATAACATTTTAACAAATACAACCATAAAAAATGCAACCGTTGGTTTACTAATTTCTGGAAATGATGGAAGTACAAATCCTTCCTTAACCTTAAATAATGTTCAGGTTTACAATTGTAGTAATGTAGGTATTTTAGCTCGAACAGGTTTTATAAATGGAAAAAACATTGTTTCCAATAATTGTGGGGAAGCTGGTTTAGCCTGCACATTTGGTGGAAATTATGATTTTAAACAATGTACTTTTGCAAATTATTGGCCTACACCTGGACAAAATTCAGTATATATTGACGATTATGATGGAGCTCCAGAATATACTCTAAATGCCATTTTTGAAAATTGCATCGTTTATGGCTCTTCAAATTATGCTTTAACTTTTGAAAAACAAGGGGCTGACTCCAATTTTAATTATCAATTTAATAATTGCTTGATTCGTTTTAATGATTTTAATAATCAATTTACAAATGACCCACTGTATCAATTTAATGGCTCAAAATATTCAGATTGCTTGATTGCTACAACTACTTCAACAAATAACCCTAATTTTAAAAACCCAATAAAAAATGACTTTAGGATTGAAGAAAATGGAACGGGTATCAATCAAGGAGTTAATTTAACGCCAAATTTCGATGATATTTTGGGTAATCCTAGACCCACTCCTACAAACTTAAACCCAGATATAGGAGCATATCAATTTACAAATTAATTGTATTATTGTAAATTTTTTAAACATTTACTATGTTTTTACACATTTTTTTAAACATATCTTAGTTGTGAATAATTTTTAGTATAT
This sequence comes from Flavobacterium sp. J27, assembly GCF_004303025.1. Classification (GTDB taxonomy): domain Bacteria; phylum Bacteroidota; class Bacteroidia; order Flavobacteriales; family Flavobacteriaceae; genus Flavobacterium. The sequence goes on from NZ_PJQW01000012.1 coordinate 130,255, forward strand.
TTGGTTAAACAACCTAAATAACTATCATTATGAAAACAACTTTACCCTTATTACTCGTTTTTATAAGTTTAATATCTTGTAAAGATATTACACCTAAATCGGAAGGTGAATACAATTTAGAAATTCCTGAAGTAGTGGTTCAAAACGATCTTCCTCCTGATTCTGCAACAGTTAGTAAAGCTTGGGAAAAACACATGACTCCATCAAAAACTCATGAAATTATGACAAGAGATAATGGTCAATGGGAAGAAAAAATTACCATGTGGGCACATAGAAAGAGCGAACCTACCACACATACATTAGCTGTTGAAAATAAAATGATTTTAGGAGGTAGATATCAACAATCTACACACAAGGGTGATATCATGGGAATGCCTTTTGAAGGTGTCAGCACTCTTGCTTACGACAATACAGCACAAGAGTATATTTCTACTTGGATTGACAATATGGGAACAGGCATTCTTGTTATGAAAGGTCAGTTTAATAGTGATACAAAATCTATTAATATGGAGGGAATTACTGTAGATCCATTAACGAGAAAAGAGAAAAAAATAAAAGAAATTTTTACTTATGTAGATGATAATACTCAAAAAATGGAAATGTTTGATACCGATTACGATGGCAAAGAGTTTAAAAGTATGGAAGCTATTTTAAAAAGAAAGTAATATATAAAATATAAAAAACAATCCCTTTTTAATATTAATAAATTATTAACAAGTATGTTAATAAATTAATAATACGTTAATTTTAGATTTGAAATTAGTATTTAGATTTGCTAAGTAACTAACAAACAACAAACAATGAAAAAAATTAACGTATTATTTGCAATTTTTATTGCGTCATTTTCTTTTTCTCAAGCACCTAGTGGCTATTATTCTACCGCAACTGGAACTGGATATACACTAAAAACCCAATTATATAATATTATAAAAAATCATACCGATAGAGGGTATAGTGGTCTTTGGACAACATATAATACATCGGATAGAGATCATCAAAATGAAAATGACAACACCATTTTCGATTTATACTCTGAAATTCAAAACGGTAAAGATCCTTACAATTATAACTATGGTACAAATCAGTGTGGCACATACTCTGGTGAAGGAAATTGTTACAATAGAGAGCATATGATTCCACAGTCTGTATTTAATTCATCCTCACCAATGGTTTCTGATGCCCATTTTATTACACCTACTGATGGTTATGTAAATGGTATTCGCTCAAATTACCCACATGGTAAAGTGGCTACTGCAAGCAGAACAACAAGAAATGGGAGTAAATTAGGTTCTAGTGCTATTTCTGGTTATAGCGGAACTGTTTTTGAACCAGTAGACGCTTTTAAAGGCGATATTGCAAGAATGTATTTTTATTTTGCAACAAGGTATCAAAATACTGTTGCCAATTATAATTATGATATGTTCAACAAAACTAGTAATCAAGTTTTTACAACTCCTTTTTTAAATATGCTTTTAGCATGGCATGCACAAGACCCTGTGAGTGCAAGAGAAATAGAACGAAATAATGCTATTTATGCTAGACAAGGAAATAGAAATCCTTTTATAGACAACCCAAATTATGTAAACACTATTTGGGGAGGTTCTTCAAGTGGTGGTGGGTCTACTGGTGGTGGATCAACAACAACTAAAAGTGATTTGTATTTTTCTGAATATATTGAAGGATCTTCTAATAATAAAGCCTTAGAAATTAAAAATGAAACGGGAAATTCAAAAAGTTTATCTGGTTATGTTATTAAAAAACAAACAAACGGTGCGGGCTCATGGAGTTCTGGTCTTTCTTTATCGGGTTCATTAGCAAACAATGGAAAATTTGTTATTGTAAACAGCTTAATTTCATCTACTTGTTTCAACAAATCTAGTGCAAACATTTCAACTACGGCAACAGAATTAACTTTCAATGGTAATGATGCTGTAGGTTTATTTAAAAATGGAGTGTTGATTGATATCATCGGTACTTTTAATGGTGGTTCATCCAATTTTGCTGCTGATGTTACACTGAGGAGAAAATCGACTGCCACAGCTCCAAAAACAAGCTATAGCAGTTCCGATTGGGATAATTATGCTACCAATACATGTAATGGATTGGGAAATAGAATTTCGCAACAAGAAAGTGAAAAAGAAAAAGAAAACACATTTGAAATAAAAGCTTATCCAAATCCTAATAGAGGAGCCTTTACTATCGATTTTAGTACCAATGAATCCTTATTCTTAATTGAAATTTATTCTCCTTTAGGTCAAAAAATAATTGAAAAAACAGTTGAAAAACAAAATCAAATACAAATAGAAAACCTACAAAAGGGAATGTATTATGTAACTATTTCTAATACAAATACAAATAAAATGATGCGTATTATTGTTGAATAATCACATCGCTTAAAACGATAAAAACCTATCATTTATTAATGATAGGTTTTTTTGTTATTAAGTTGGTAAAATTATACTTTGAACTTCAACTTTTTTAAAATAAATTTGCAACATCAACAACAACATCTGTGGTAAACTGAATTAATTTAGAATACCATAGAATAAAACAATACAACACAATGATTCATTTCTTCGGAAACGAAAGTGCAACTGTTTTTGCTGTACAAACGCAAAACGAACTTTCGGCAGAAAACATTTCAAAACTTAATTGGCTTTTTGGGAATACAAATAAAATAGAGAAATCCGTACTTGCGGATTTTTTTGTTGGACCAAGAGCAACTATGATTACACCTTGGAGTACTAATGCTGTTGAAATTACTCAAAATATGGGTATCAATGGTATTCTTCGAATTGAAGAATTTCAAAAAGTGACAGCAGATTTTTCAGATTTTGACCCCATGTTATCACAAAAATACGAAGGGTTAAATCAAACTATTTATACCATCAATATACAACCAGAGCCTATTCTAGAAATTGATGATATAGCACAATACAATCAAACGGAAGGTTTGGCTTTAAATGAAGAAGAAATCGAATATCTCAATAACTTATCCTTGAAAATTGGTAGAAAATTAACCGACTCGGAAGTATTTGCCTTTTCTCAAGCAAATTCGGAGCATTGTCGTCATAAAATTTTTAATGGAACCTTTATTATTGATGGATTAGAAAAAGAAACTTCTTTATTCAAATTAATCAAAAAAACTTCTGCTGAAAACCCGAATGATATTGTTTCAGCCTATAAAGATAATGTCGCCTTTATTAAAGGACCAAAAACGGAACAATTTGCTCCTAAATCGGCAGACAAACCCGATTTTTATGAGAAAAAAGAGTTTGAATCGGTACTTTCTTTAAAAGCCGAAACCCATAATTTCCCTACTACTGTAGAACCTTTCAATGGTGCAGCTACAGGTTCGGGAGGAGAAATTCGTGACCGATTGGCAGGTGGGCAAGGTTCTATTCCTTTAGCAGGAACAGCTGTTTATATGACATCTTATTCTCGTTTAACCAATAACAGAAGTTATGAAAACGGTATGGCTGAGAGAAAATGGTTGTATCAAACTCCTATGGATATTTTGATTAAAGCTTCTAATGGAGCTTCTGACTTTGGTAATAAATTTGGTCAACCATTAATCACAGGTTCAATATTAACCTTTGAACATGAAGAAGAAGCGCGCAAATTAGGCTATGATAAAGTCATTATGCAAGCAGGTGGAATTGGGTACGGAAAATTAGATCAAGCCATCAAAAAGAAACCACAAACAGGAGATAAAATTGTCATTTTAGGAGGTGAAAATTATAGAATTGGAATGGGTGGCGCAGCTGTTTCTTCAGCAGATACTGGTGCTTTTAGCTCTGGCATCGAATTAAATGCTATTCAACGTTCTAATCCAGAAATGCAAAAAAGAGCAGCTAACGCTATTCGTGGTTTAGTAGAAAGTGATACTAATCCTATTGTTTCCATTCATGATCATGGTGCGGGCGGTCACTTAAACTGCTTATCAGAATTAGTAGAAGAAACGGGTGGTTTAATTGATTTAGATCAATTGCCTGTTGGTGATCCTACCCTTTCGGCTAAAGAAATTATTGGTAATGAATCTCAAGAAAGAATGGGGCTAGTTATTGGTAAAGAAAACATAGAAACTTTGGAACGTATTGCAGAAAGAGAGCGTGCTCCAATGTATCAAGTAGGTGATGTAACGGGTGATCATCGTTTTACTTTTGAAAGCAAAACTACAGGTGCCAAACCAATGGATTATGCTTTAGAGGATTTCTTTGGAAGTTCACCAAAAACCATCATGACCGATTCTACTGTAAAAAGAAACTATACTGAAATCGATTATTCGCAAGATAACATACCAGCTTACCTTGAAGAAATCTTAAAGTTAGAAGCAGTTGCGTGTAAAGACTGGTTAACCAATAAAGTAGATCGTTGTGTGGGTGGAAAAGTAGCCAAACAACAATGTGCTGGACCTTTACAATTACCGTTAAACAATGTAGGTGTAATGGCCTTAGATTATAAAGGAAAAGAAGGAATTGCTACTTCAATTGGTCACGCTCCTATTGCTGCCCTAATTAATCCAAAAGCAGGAAGTAGAAATGCCATTGCTGAAGCCCTATCTAACATTGTTTTTGCCCCTTTAAAAGATAATTTACAAAGTGTGTCTTTATCTGCTAATTGGATGTGGCCTTGTAAAAATGAAGGAGAAGATGCTCGTTTATATGAAGCTGTGGAAGCGTGTTCACAATTTGCAATTGAATTAGGAATTAATATCCCAACGGGTAAAGATTCGCTTTCAATGAAACAGAAATATCCAAACGATGAAGTTATTGCTCCTGGTACCGTTATTATTTCGGCAATAGGGAATTGTAACGACATTACTAAAGTAGTAGAACCTGTTTTTCAAAAAGACAAAGGTTCAGTATATTATATTAATTTATCACAAGATTCTTTTAAATTAGGTGGTAGTTCATTTGCTCAAACACAAAATAAAATCGGTTCTGAAACACCTACCATTGTAGATAGTAACTTCTTCAAAAAAGCATTTAATGCTATTCAAGAAGCTATTAAAGCGAATACCATTGTTGCTGGTCATGATATTGGAAGTGGTGGTTTAATTACTACTTTATTAGAAATGTGTTTTGCTGATCTTAATTTAGGAGCCAACTTAAATTTGAGTTCGCTAAGCGAAACCGATCTAGTAAAAGTACTGTTCTCAGAAAATATTGGAATTGTTTTACAAGCTAATGAAGATATGGCGTTTGAAAAAGCAATGGAAGGTATTGAAATTTTTAAATTAGGAAAGGTAACAAACACACCAAATTTAATTATTAACGAATTCAATTTCAATATTAATCAATATAGAGAAATATGGTTTGAAACCTCTTTCCTACTCGATCAAAAACAAACTAAAAACGGAAAATCGTTAGAACGTTTTGAAAATTTTGCAAACCAACCTTTACAGTATACTTTCCCAAATCACTTTACTGGTTTAGCTCCTGTCGTTTCTGGAGAAACAAGGCCAAAAGCAGCCGTTATTCGTGAAAAAGGTAGTAATTCGGAGCGTGAAATGGCTAATGCGATGTATTTAGCAGGTTTTGATGTAAAAGATGTACACATGACCGATTTAATTTCGGGACGTGAAACGTTAGAAGACATTCAATTTATTGGTGCTGTAGGGGGATTTTCAAATTCTGACGTTTTAGGAAGTGCTAAAGGTTGGGCCGGAGCCTTTTTATACAATGAAAAAGCCAATACCGCTTTAAAGAATTTCTTTAAACGTGAAGACACTTTATCGGTGGGTATTTGTAATGGTTGCCAATTAATGATGGAATTAGAGTTAATTCATCCAGAGCACGAAGTACATGGTAAAATGTTGCATAATGAATCTCATAAACACGAAAGTGGTTTTACTTCCGTAACCATACAAGAAAACAATTCGATCATGTTAAAAACCTTAGCAGGAAGTACCTTAGGTGTTTGGATTTCACATGGAGAAGGGAAATTCAATTTACCCTATAGTGAAGAACAATACAATATTGTGGCCAAATATGGTTATGAAGGCTATCCAGCTAATCCAAATGGTTCCGATTACAATGCAGCGATGTTGTGTGACAATACAGGAAGACATTTAGTCATGATGCCACACATTGAGCGTTCAACCTTCCCTTGGAACTGGGCACATTATCCAAAAGACAGAAACGATCAAGTTTCTCCATGGATAGAAGCTTTTGTAAATGCAAGAGAATGGATTGAAAGAAGAAAATAAGAGTTTTAAAATAAAAATACAAACAGCCTCAATGTTAACATTGAGGCTGATTTCTTTTACAAACAACCTTGATAACTGTATTCTAAATTCCTACATTTGGTAAAACAAAAAAATCATAAAATGAAAATAATAATTTTAGCCTTTCTTTGCCTTGGTCTTACTATTTCATGTCAGAACAAAAAGGAGAACCAACTTACAAATGCAGATAAAATAATTGGTACTTGGAAATTATTAACTGGAACAACCATAACTCAAACTGATACATCGATAGTTGATTATACCAAGGACCAAAAGTTAATTAAAATTATTACTCCTACTCATTTTTCATTTTTAAGGCATGATTTAAATAATGGAAAAGACTCTTCGGCAATTTTTGTAGCTGGTGGCGGAAAAGCAAAAATTACAAATGATACTTATATAGAATATCTTCAATTTTGCAATTTTAGAGATTGGGAAAATGGTACTTTTGAATTTGAGTACACTATAAAAAATGATACTCTAACCATTAAAGGTGTTGAAAAAATAGAAAAATTAGGTGTTAATCATCTCACTATCGAATCTTATATTAGAGAACAATGATGCGTTAAATTTGTCATAATTTTACAAATATTCAAACGGTAGTCTGTAACATTTCAGTTGAAAACATGTCCTATGTTTAATCAATCAAAATTAAAGCAAAAAAAACAAAGCGCTTTAAAAACTAAAATTTACATTCTATGAAAACAAAAAATCTAATTATTTTACTACTTATGAGTATTACCACACAAGCCCAACAGTTTGTTGGAGATTGGAAAGGAACACTAGATGTGCAAGGAATGAAACTAGAAGTTATTTTTCATATTGCACAAAAAGATAACAATTTCACCACAACTATGGATGTACCTATGCAAGGTGCATCTGGAGTGCCAATTGATAAAACAGAAGTTAACAACAATCAAATTACCTTAAAAGCGGCAGCTTTAGGTATCCAATTTAATGGTGAACTAAAAAATAAAGAAATTATAGGTGAATTTCACCAAGCAGGTATGAATTTACCATTAACGCTAACTTCTTTTGAAAGTAAATTACCTGGTAACACTGCTTTACCTTCGTCTAAGGAAGAATTAGCACAATTAAAATCATACGACAAAGGCAACTATAAGTATTCCGTATCTGATTATTTTGCGAGACCAAAAGCATCGGGTTTCCAATTGTCACCAAACGGTAAATACATGTCGTATCGTGAAAAAGACGAGAATAACAAACGTCATGTCTACGTAAAAGAATTGGCTACCGGAAAAGTTCAAAGAGCCATTGAAGAAAAAGAGGAATTGGTTCGAGGTTATGGTTGGATCAATGACGAACGCCTATTTTTTGCAATGGACAAAGGTGGTGATGAAAATTATCATGTGTATGCTGTAAATTTGGATGGTAGTAACTTAAAAGACCTTACTCCTTTTGATGGTGTTCAAGCAAGTATTCAAAATATCTTAAAAGAACAAAAAGATTACATTATCGTTTCGATGAACAAAAACAACAAACAAGTTTTTGAGCCTTTTAAATTAAATATTGTTACTGGAGCTTTAGAACAATTGTATAAAAATGAGGATATAGCCAACCCTATTCAAGGCTATGAATTTGATAAAGATGGAAATCTTAGAGGTTACAGTAAATTAGTGAATGGCGTACAAAATCAATTGTTTTACAAAGACAATAAAACAGGAGAATTCAAATTACACACTACTACAAACTGGGATGATACGTTTGGAATTATCAGTTTTAATTATGCTTCAAAAAACAAAGATGAAGCGTATGTCCTTACCAATTTAGATAGCGACAAGACTCGAATTGTTTTATACGATTTGGCTACCAAAAAAATAATTAAAGAAGTTTTTTCCAACCCAACATTTGATGTGAGCGGTTTAAACTTATCTCGTAAAAGAAACTACGAAATTGATAATTTTTCGTATGAAGGAGAAAAAAACGAGATTATCCCTGTAAGTAAATTATACAAAGAAATTTATGGCTTAATGGAAAAAGAATTTCCTAATAAAGAAGCCTATATTGTAGATAAAGATGATAATGAAACACAATTTTTAGTTATTGTTCAAAGTGATAAATTATATGGTACGTATTATCAATACGATGCAAAAACTAAAAAATTCAAACTTTTATACGATTTAATGCCACAGCTTAAAGAAGCAGATATGGCAGAAATGAGACCTATCAAATTTACTAGTCGAGATGGAAAAACGATTTATGGATACATTACATTACCCAAAGAAGCTTTACAAGGTAAAAAAGTACCATTAATTGTAAATCCTCATGGTGGTCCGCAAGGAGTAAGAGATTCTTGGGGTTTTAATCCAGAAACCCAATTATTTGCGAGTCGTGGTTATGCTACTTTACAAGTAAACTTCAGAATTTCTGGTGGTTATGGAAAAGACTTTTTACGTGCAGGTTTCAAGCAAATTGGTAGACAATTAATGGATGATGTAGAAGATGGCGTGGCTTATGCAATTAAACAAGGTTGGGTAGACAAAGATAAAATTGCCATTTATGGTGGTAGTCACGGTGGTTATGCTACCTTAATGGGATTAGTAAAAACACCCGATTTATATGCTTGCGGTGTAAACTATGTTGGAGTTTCTAACATTTTCACTTTCTTCGATTCGTTTCCAGAATATTGGAAACCTTATAAAGAAATCGTAAAAGAAATTTGGTATGACTTAGAAGATCCAAAAGAAGCGGCAATTGCTAAAGAAGTATCTCCTGTTTTCCAAATTAACAAAATTAAAAAGCCATTATTTGTGATTCAGGGAGCAAATGATCCTCGTGTCAATATTTCAGAATCAGATCAAATTGTAACAGGTTTAAGAGCCAAAGGTTTTGAAGTACCTTATATGGTAAAATACGATGAAGGTCACGGATTTCATAAGGAAGAAAATTCGATTGATATGTATGAAGCTACTTTAGGATTTTTAGCTAAAAATTTGAAAAAGTAAGCAATAAATAACTTGATACAACATGAGGCAATTTCCAAAATGAAATTGCCTCTACTTTTAAAATTAATTTATCTTTATAAATAAAAAAATGGAGCAAAAAATAGAAATCCCATTAAGTAAGAAGAAAATGCTTTTATCTCTAACTGGTAGCATTTTATTTGTATTCTTAGGAATATGGTTTATACTTCAACCGGAACAATTGAGTCATGGTCCTTTAAGAAGTCCTATTTTAGTTACAATTGTAGGCGTAGTAAGCATTTTATTTTTTGGAGCTATTGCGATTGTTATACTCAAAAAAATGAAAGGAAATCCTATTGGTTTAACCCTTTCCTCAGAAGGTATAATCGATAATTCGAGTGGTGTTTCAAGTGGTCTAATTCTCTGGAACGATGTGGTTGATATTAGCACTACCACAGTAGTGAACCAAAAGTTTGTATTAATTCTCACAAAAAATCCAGACATCTATATTAATAGGCAAACGCAAATTTTAAAGAAAAAAACCATGCAAATGAACTATAAATCCTATGGTTCCCCGATTTGTATTTCTGCGAATGCTTTACAAATCAATTTTGAAGATTTACATCAAATGGTTTTGGATTATTTTTCTCAATACAAAACGGTTGCTTCATGAATGTAGTCAGAAGACAATTAACCTTATTTTTAACCGAACAAAATCAAATTATTGAAGAAATAAGAGCTACTTATAATCCAAAGCAATTTGAATTAATTAAAGCACATGTTACCCTTTGCAGAGAAGATGAAATAGAAAATAATCTGGAAGAAGTAATTCAAAATTGCCATAATTTACATTGGCACAAACCTATATCGATTCATTTTAACCCACCCGAACGCTTTTCAGAAGGTAAAGGGGTTTTTATTTCTGGAAATGAAACCAATACAGATTTTGAAACCTTACGAAAAAATATTTTACAAAAAAATAGCCTAAAAAAACATGTTCCTCATATTACGCTCATTCATCCTAGAAATGGAACTTGTACAGACACAATTTTTGAAGTTATACAATCTAAAGAATTTCCAAGTAGTATTAATTTTTATACCCTTGCTTTAATCAAACAAACTGGAAATGAAAAATGGAAAATTCTAGAAGAATTCCTCATTACAACATAATTTATTTCAGTTCATCCAAACCATATAATAATAACTGTGCTGTTGCTTCATTTGTTGCTAAAGGCACATTATGCACATCACATATTCGTATTAGCATAGAAATATCGGGTTCGTGAGGATGACTCGAATTTGGATCTTTAAAGAACAAAACCATTTTCGTTTTTCCTTCGGCAACTCTAGCCGCAATTTGTGCATCACCTCCTAAAGGTCCGGAAAGCATTTTTTTTACTTTAATACCAATAGTTTCAACTTTTCCTCCTGTTGTTCCTGTTGCTATTATCGTAATGTTTTCAGCTTGTAAAATGGCTTTATTTTTATTTACAAACTGAACCATATCTGCTTTTTTTCCATCATGTGCGATAATCGCAATTTCAAATTTCTTTGTCATAGGAGCAAATATAAAAAATCCCGAAGAATCGGGATTAAATTATTTATTTAAAATATGATAAGCAATTAAACCGTCTATCGGTCTTCGAAGGATGTTACCTACTTGAATATCGTACTGTTGCAGTTTTTCACTCAATTCTTCCCTTAAATAAAAAGCGATAGAACCTACAAAATGAACTGGAACTTCTTTATAGTTTTCAAACTGCATAATATAATTTTCAATAAAAGCTTCTAATTCTTCTTTGATATATTTTTTGCAAAAATCGGTGTCCTTATGTTTAATTAAAAACTTCGCAAATGTAGCTAAATACGCATTTGGATTAGGTTCTTTATACAATTTGTTTTTGATAAAATCTGGATCAACATTAAAGGTCTTTTCAAAATCTTTAGCCATATCTTGTGGCATTTTATTGAAGTAATATCCTCTTATTAAATGTCTACCAAAACGATTGCCACTACAATCATCCATAGCAATATAACCTAAAGATTGTACTTTTTGATGCAAGACTTTTCCATCAAAATAACTACAATTAGAACCCGTACCTAAAATGCAAACAATGGCTTTTTCATTTTTAGGAGTAGTTGCGTAAACCGCAGCATAGGTATCTTCATGAACCGTTACTTTAGCATTAGTAAAATATTCTTCAAATACAGATGCTAAAAAGTTTTTCATTCTATCTGTTCCACATCCAGCACCATAAAAATAAAGATTAGATGCTTTGGCTTTATTATGAGAAATATCAAATTTATCTTCTAAACGAGCAATAATTTCTTCTTTGCTCAATACTTCTGGATTTAATCCTAAAGATTGGGTAGTAAAAATAACTTTTCCGTTATCATCTATCGCTATCCAATCGGCTTTGGTGGAGCCACTATCTACAAGTAATTTCATTTTGTTTTAGTTAGTATGGTTGGTTAAAAGTCCAAATTATTATTTGGTGATTAATAGTAGCCCTACATAGAGACAAAAAATCCTGCACTACAAAAGAAAGGTGCAGGATTTTTATAACACTATTATTTTACAGACATAACGTGTACAGATAAATCTAGTAATTTAGAAGAATATCCATATTCGTTATCGTACCAAGAAACCAATTTAAAAAACGTTGAATTTAAACCAATACCTGCTTTTGCATCTACTATAGATGTTCTTGAATCTCCAACAAAATCTTGAGAAACCACATCGTCTTCAGTAAATCCTAAAACACCTTGCATTGAAGTTTCTGATGCGTTTTTAAGCACTTTTAAAATTTCTTCATAAGTCGTTTCTTTAGCTAATTTTACCGTTAAATCAACAACTGAAACATCAACAGTAGGCACACGGAAAGACATTCCAGTAAGTTTACCATTTAATTCAGGAATTACCTTTCCAACCGCTTTTGCAGCACCTGTAGAAGAAGGAATGATATTTACAGAAGCAGCACGACCACCTCTCCAATCTTTTCTAGATGGACCATCTGCTACCATTTGAGTGGCTGTTGAAGCATGAACTGTAGTCATTAATCCTTCTACAATTCCGAAATTATCATTAATTACTTTTGCTAGAGGAGCTAAACAGTTTGTAGTACATGAAGCATTAGAAACAATCGTATCAGTAGCTTTTACTTCTGTATGATTTACTCCCATTACAAACATAGGAGCGTCTGCAGAAGGAGCAGAGATAACTACTTTTTTAGCACCGCCATCAATATGAGCTTGAGCACTTTCTAAAGTGGTAAAAATACCAGTACATTCAGCTACAACATCTACATCTACTTTTGCATCATCCCATTGAATTAATTTTGGATCTCTTTCAGCAGTAACACGAATAAATTTATCGTTTACATATAATTGCCCCTCTTTTACTTCTACTTTTCCGTTAAAACGACCATGAACCGAGTCATATTTTAACAAATAAGCTAAATGCTCTACATCTAACAAATCGTTAATGGCTACAACTTCTATATTATCTCTATTAAATGATTCTCTAAAAACAATTCTACCAATTCTACCGAATCCGTTAATTCCTAATTTTACTTTTGACATTTTAAGCTTTAATTTTTATATTATTTTTTGATTTAATTTGTTTTATTACTATGTAGACATAATATCTGACACACGAAGTAATTCTTTGTCAATTTCAGTATGTCCTTTTATAGCTTGTTCCAATGGTGTTAAAGCCACTTTATCATTGAGTAATCCAACCATAAAATTTGATTTTCCTTCTAAAATTGATTCTACTGCTTTTACACCCAATCTAGAAGCTAAAACACGATCAAAACAAGAGGGCGAACCGCCTCTTTGCATATGTCCTAAAACAGATACTCTTACATCGTATTCTGGCATATTTTCTTCCACATAATCTTTTAATTCGAAAACCGTTTTACCAATTTTATCTCCTTCAGCAACAACAACTATACTCGAAGATTTTCCAGACTCCTTACTTCTTTTTAAAGATTCTAATAATCGATCTAATCCTAAATCTTCTTCTGGAATTAAAATTTCCTCAGCACCAGCACCAATCCCTGAATTTAAAGCGATATGACCTGCATCTCTTCCCATAACTTCCACAAAAAATAATCGGTTGTGAGAAATAGCAGTATCTCTAATTTTATCAATTACCTCAACTACTGTATTTAGAGCAGTATCGTAACCTAAAGTATGGCTTGTACCAAAAATATCATTATCAATAGTTCCTGGTATTCCCATTACAGGAAAACCATATTCTTTATTAAACACTTCTGCTCCTGTAAAAGAACCATCACCACCTATCACCACTAAAGCATCTACACCAGCAGCCTTTAAATTTTCATAAGCCGTTTTTCTACCTTCTACAGTCATGAATTCTTTAGAACGAGCCGACTTTAAAATGGTTCCTCCTTTATTTACTATATTATTTACAGATCTCGGTCCCATTTCTTTGAAATCGCCTTCAATCATTCCTTGATATCCTCTATAGATACCGATACATTCAATATTATGATATGCGCAAGTCCTTACTACAGCACGTATTGCAGCATTCATTCCTGGTGAATCGCCTCCAGAGGTAAGCACACCAATTTTCTTAATATTTGGCAACATTATTTTTTTATTTATCGTAAATTTAAAAAAGGAAAATGGAATATGGAGTTATTTTTATCAAATATTAAATTTTACATTAAAATTCAATCGTTTTCGTTAATAACTTTTTGTTTTTTAATATAAAAATTGAAGAATTATTCTATTTCAGGTACTTTATCTAAATCTTTTTTCTTTTCCTTTTCTTCTTCAATTTCTTTATTTTTTCTAATATAATATTTTTTATCCCATAACTCTTCTGAGTCTGGTATATCATCATTAGAAGATGTATTAGATGTTTTATTTTTAGCTTTAGTAAATATTTTACGTAACATTTCTCCAAAGGTGTCAAAGTCAACAGAATAACTCAACCCAAGTCCTTGTGTATAACCAATACCTTCACCTATATTATAGTTGATATCATTTTCTCTATTGAAAACTCTTGCTCTAAGAGAACCATCTTCATTCAATTGTAATTGCACTTCAACATCTCCTACTAATACTGATTCAGTGACGCCACCTACAGGTACACCCACTTTTCCATTAATAGAAATTTTATCATTAATTTGTGTACTTAATGTAAGTCCTACTCTACCAGAAATTTGATTAACACGGTCAGCTTGGTCATAATTTACTCCTACTTGCAGTTTAGAATCTTGATCTGAAATAATGTCATTGAATAACGAACTTGCTTTCTCAAATAAAGAACCATATGCCACGCTTCCAGCGTTTTCAGGTGTTGTAAATGATCCGAAAGCCAATAATGCAAATGCTTGATTTTGTCTTACATCTTTATTTTGAAGACGATAATCAATCTCACTCTTCAAAACACTACTAACTGTTGGAAAATTGATATTAAAATCGGGTTCTGGATTACTAAGACTTCCGTTAATTACAATAGAAACTTCTGTAGGCAATTTTCTATTTGTGGTAAACGAAGAACTTTCAATTAATACCGATGGATTTGCCTGAGTTTTATAAATTGCTTCTAAATTTAAAATAGCTCCTAAAGGATCTCCTTCCCACCTAATAGTACTTCCTTTTTTAACTGTAAATTTTTTATCAATTAATCCGGCTTTCTTAAAATTATATTCTCCTTCTTGTACTTGAAAGTCACCATACATTAAAAACTTTCCTAATGTATTTATTTCCATTCGCATGGAACCATATCCATTTCCTTTCATGGCATGACCAGACTCTCTGTCTAAAATAACTTCTATTTCAGCATCGGTATCAATATCAAAATCTAAATTTAATTCTAAACCATTGTATTTGTTATTAATTGCTCCTTTTGACTTGTTTTTTAGTAAATCTTCTTCTTTTATAAAAGTATAATAGGGTTTTCTACCTACGTCTTCTGCATCTCTCACTGGAATTTTTATGGAAGTTCCTTTCTCAGATTCTCCAGTAACCGTAACTAATAACGATTCTATACTTCCGCTAATTTTTGCACTTCCGTTTAGAAAAGCAGTTCCATAATAATACGCGTCTTCAGAATCTTTAGTATTCAAGGCCAGAAGGTTATTCGTACGAACTTCTAAATCCAATTCCCAATCGGAAAACATACTGTGTTTTACTGAACCTCTTAAAACTCCTTTGGTATCGTATTCAGTATCAGTAATAACAATGTTTCGGAATAAAAATTCTTTTTCGGTAAGATCAACGATAGCATTCTTTTCAAAATTGTAATCTACATTTAAATAAGGAGCTTTTAATCCTGCATCATTTAAATACAAGCGCCCGTCTACTTCAGGGTTAGTAACTAACCCCCTAATAGAAGCACTTCCTGTAGCATCTCCTCTCACATTGGTAATAACATCACCAATAAGTGATCCAAAAGGAGCCAAATCAAAACGACTAAACGTAGCTTCCATATTGAGAGTAGATTGATTGTCTCTATATTTTAGTGTTCCATTTAAATTGAATCGTTCGCTTCCTTTCTGTACTATATAAGAATCTATATCAAACTCATTAAATTCATCATTCCCTTCTACGAGTAAAAACATATTACCCACGGGATATTTATTAATTTGTAAACTATCAATCTTAATGTCTGATAAAGGTTTATAATATTGATTATCTTGTTTAAACTTTATAAAACCGTTTAACTTACCATCCAAAGCAATACTATCGAGAGAAGGGGTTACTTTATCTAAATCGACATCATTAAAAGTTAAATTGAAGTCTTTGTAAGTTGAATCTCGCATTTCTCCATAAAAATCCATATTTTGATTGTTATGAGATAATCTTATTTTTTGAAATTTAAAGTCTTTAAATGTTTTGTCAAAGATAATTTTATTATCATTGTTCTCTTCTTCATTTATAAACCATAAATAATCTTTAAAGTTAACTTCCGATTTTTTAAACCCAATAACCGACTGTTTATTTTCATCAATTGTATGATAAATATTCAATGAAAAATTATCTTCTAATTTACTTCCTCCTTTAAATTCTGAACGTACAAATAAAGTATCGTTCATCGTTAAATTAATTAAATTAAAATCAGATACTTTATAATTTTTAGTCCGTATCGTATCCATTTCAATATATGTATTATATAACGGGTTTTTATTATCGATATCTATTTTAATTTTCTTAAAGTGATTACCAAAAGCAAGTACTCCTGGTGATCTGAAATCAAATTCGAACTTACCTAAATCGGCATTAATTCGCCCTCTCATTCTAGTATTTTCATCTATCGAAACTTCTGGTACAAAAATATCCACTATCTTATTATAAATTACGAAATTAAAATCTAGAAACTGTCCTTTTTGTAATTTGTTAGGAGAATAATTAGCATATAAGCTTCCTACTGCATTTTCTAGTATTTTTCGTACTTGATTGATTTTAAATTTACCAACCACTTTGCCACTAATGATGTCTTTGGAATTTATTGTAATTGTTCTAACTCTTTGAGAATCAAAACTAGAATTTAATTGAAAATCTTCAAAAAAGTAACTGTCTTTATCATTTTGATAAGACACATTTTCTACTTGTAGAACACCATCTAAATCATCTAAGTTATTTCCTTTTGCTAAAAAGACAACTTTTCCTTTAAAAATAGAAATAGTATCTGTTTTAGAAAATTGTAGCGCATGTAAATCTGCATAATCTACATTCGCTTTAAAATTATAATTCTTAACTTTCGAACTAAGGTCTACTAAACCATCAAAATCCATTTTTAAATTAGGATCATTACTATTAAAATAACCTTTAAAATAAGGCATTTTCATAGTTCCATCTACCGTAATATTTTGATAATTATATTTATTGTAATAAAAGGCATCAATTTTCCCTTTTACATTCGTATTTAAATACTTTTGTGTAAAACCCTGTCCTTCAACATCTAAATTAAGTGTTACTTTACCTATTTCTTTTTCATTTAAAAATTCCCCTAAACTAAAATCTTCTAAAACCACATTACCTTGGTAGGTCGCGTTATCAATATTAGCTAAATCCTGAATAGATAAATTAGTAATCACACTTCCAAGAACAGAGCCAATTTTAATGTCTGAATTAATATAATTATCCGTTAATTCTACATTTCCATTAAGGTTCACATTCCCCAGTTTAGCCAAAGAAGAGGGAAGGCTATTTCCTAAAATATTTGGCAAAATTGCAACTAACTTAGTATAATCAGAATTTATTTTTTGAAATTTACCATTAATATAAAATGATTCATTTTTGCTAAATAAGTTTTTGAATTGTACTGTTCCTAATATTTCAGAATTATTTTTATCTTTTAAATGAAGGTTTTCTGTTGTAAAATTATTTAATGTTCCAATCAAATGGGTATCCACATCAAAAATATTATCTTTACCAAATTCATTATAAAAATAATTTAAATCATTGGATGAAATAGTCGCTTCATCCATTCTAACATCAAAAATTACTTTATTATTAAAATCTGAAAAATCGGTTCGATTATACCGTAATTCAACAATACCTCTCATTAACGATTCTGTTGTTTTTAAATATAATTTTTCTAATAAAATATTTTTCTTGGTATAAGTAAAATTAGATGTAAGATTTTCTACAATAAGCCCTCTATGATCGTGAAACTTTAATTGTTCAATAAAAGTAGTTACATCAGATCCTTTTATATAAAAATCTTTTACAACTCCATTTAAATGTGTAAAATTTAAAATTCTCGGATTTTGCAAGTTTTCATTGATATAGTTCAATTTAGAATTAAACAAAGTGATTGAACTTGATTTCATTCTAAATCTCCCTGAAGAAGGTGTTCCGTCATCAAAAGAATCAATAAACTTATCAATATTAGTGTAATCTTCTCCTTTGTATTGTTTCAAATTAAAAGTTAAACCATCTAATATAACACTCCCTAAATAAGGATGCCCATTGTTATATAATTCTTTAACACTCATAATTGAAGTGTTTAATCGTTTTATGTAAAACAATGTGTCTTTATGATGATCTTTTATTAAAATTCCTTTTAGTTTAACAGAACCAAAGGCAGTAAAGGTTAATTTTTCAATATTTATATCAGTACCAAATTCTTTATTTACCTCATTTGTAGCATATCTACCTAAAGCAGTTTGTACAAATGGTAATGATAACAAAATAACTGATACCAATATAAAAATAAGTATAGCTACTAATGTTCTAAAGAATATTTTTTTAAATTTTTTGATACTATAAATTGTTTAAATTTGTCAAGAAAAGTAAATCTTTTTGAATAATCCACAAAAATAATGAATTTTGTAAGATAATTACAATTGACTTTATGCAAATTTCATGCCCTTTTTTAGATGAAAAAAAACATATATACATTAGCTATTGAAAGTTCTTGTGACGATACTTCCGCAGCTATTCTTTGTAACGATAAAGTGCTATCAAATATTGTTGCTAGACAAGCCATTCATGAAGAATATGGTGGTGTAGTACCTGAACTTGCTTCTAGGGCCCATCAACAAAATATTGTACCTGTGGTTGATGTTGCTATTAAGAAAGCAAATATAAAAAAAGAAGATCTTAACTGTATTGCTTTTACACAAGGTCCTGGTTTAATGGGATCATTATTAGTAGGCGGTTCATTTGCTAAATCAATGAGCATGGCTCTTCATATACCACTCATTGCAGTAAACCATATGAAAGCACATATTTTAGCCCATTTTATAGATGAAGTGGGTTTTGAAAAGCCTACTTTCCCTTTTTTAGCATTAACAATTAGTGGTGGTCACACCCAAATTGTCCAAGTAAATAGCTTTTTTGATTTAAAAATTATTGGAGAAACTACAGATGACGCTGTAGGGGAAGCTTTCGATAAATCGGCAAAAATATTAGGCCTACCTTATCCTGGTGGCCCATTAATTGATAAATATGCTCAAGAAGGCAATCCAAAAGCGTTTACATTTACAAAACCGAAGGTAGATGGGCTCAATTTTAGTTTTAGTGGTTTAAAAACCCAAATTTTATATTTTATTCAGAAAAATATGGCTGAAAACCCTAATTTTATAAATGAAAATAGAAATGATATTTGTGCTTCAATTCAATACACAATCATAACTATTTTAATAGATAAATTAAAACTAGCCGTTCAAGAAACTGGTATCAAACAAATTGCCATAGGTGGAGGTGTATCAGCAAATAGCGGTATTCGTAAAACCCTTAAAGAAACTGAAAAAAAATGGGGTTGGAAAACCTATATTCCAAAATTTGAATACACAACAGATAATGCAGCTATGATAGGAATTGTAGGATATTATAACTATCTTGAAAATAATTTTAACACAAACGATATCGTTTCTAAAGCAAGAATTGAATTTTAACATGCAATTATTTTATAATCCAGACATAAAAAAAGAAGATACTTTTTTTACTTTCGACAAAGAAGAAAGTAAACATATTATAAAAGTCTTACGAAAAAAAGAGGGTGATAAAATTCAATTATCCAACGGAAAAGGATATCTTTTTTTTGGAGAAATAATATTAGCATCAGATAAAAAATGTCAAATAAAAATTACCGATTCTAAATTTATTGCTCCAAGAAATTATAAAATTCATTTAGCCGTTGCTCCTACCAAAATGAATGATCGCTATGAATGGTTTTTAGAAAAAGCTACCGAAATTGGTATCGATGAAATTACACCAATAATTTGCGAACATTCTGAAAGAAAGATTTTTAAAACAGACCGAGCTGAGAAAATTTTGCAAGCTGCTATGAAACAATCATTACAATATTACCTGCCAAAATTAAATGCTCCGATTCCTTTTTTAGATTTTATTTCCAAAGAATATACTGAAAAAAAATATATTGCTCATTGCGAAGAGCAAGATAAAAAATCATTTAAAGATACTATTCAAAAGAAGGAAGATACAGTAGTATTGATAGGTCCAGAAGGTGATTTTTCTCTTCATGAAATAGAAACAGCTTTACAAAAGAAATTCATTCCAGTAACCCTAGGAAATACCAGATTAAGAACAGAAACGGCCGCTATTGTCGCTTGTCATACTATTGTTTTAAAAAATGAATAACATGAAAAAATATTTTTTCCTTCTTTTATTAATTTCAACCTGTGCAACAGCTCAAGAAATAGGTATTTTAAAATACTCTGGAGGTGGTGATTGGTATGCCAATCCTACATCTTTGCCTAATTTAGTTGTGTTCTGTAACCAAAATATCAATACAAAAATAAATTCAAAAATTGCTACAGTTGAAGCAACAAGTTCCGATATCTTTTCATATCCATTTCTTCATATGACGGGTCACGGAAATGTTGTTTTTTCGCCTACCGAAATAGAAAATTTAAGAGATTATTTAACTTCTGGTGGTTTTTTACATATTGATGACAACTATGGCATGGATGAATATATCCGAAAAGAAATTAGCAAATTATTTCCGCAAAACAATCTTCAGGAGATACCTATAAATCATGAGATTTTTAAAGCACCTTATAATTTTCCAAACGGTTTACCAAAAATACATGAACATGATAACAAACGTCCACAAGCATTTGGTATTTTTATTGAGAATCGTTTAGTACTATTATACACCTATGAATGTGATTTAGGAGACGGATGGGAAAACGCTGAAATTCATAATGATCCTATTGAAATAAGAGAAAAAGCTTTAAAAATGGGAGCTAACATTATAAATTACGCATTTAAAAACTAAAAACAATAACATATTTATTATTATTTAATAAAATAATTGAGATTTTTGCAATTATATAGAAATCTTTTTTATAAAACAATATCTTTACTTCACTTTTTTTTGAAAAATGAGACTTTTTTTGACATAATATTGTGCTGTTATAAAATAACATAACCTTAACATTAACAAACAAATAATTATGAAAAAAATCGTTGTTTTAGCATCTGTGCTAATTTTAGGATTTTCATGTCAAAATGAAGACAAAAACATTACTGATGAAGCAAATTCTAAAGATCTTGCTGCTGCCGCGCACAGAGGTTGTGCTTCAGAAGAAGTATTACAAAGACAATTAAAAGAAGATCCAGGATTGGCTCAAAGAATGAGAGATATTGAAGTTCAAACAGCTGATGCAATCGCTCAAGGTAGAATTGTTAACGGTGTAGTTGAAATCCCAGTAGTAGTAAATGTATTATACAGAACTTCTGCTGAAAACATTTCTCAATCTCAAATTCAATCCCAAATTGATGTATTAAATAAAGATTTTAATGCTCAAAATTCAGATTACAATACCGCTAACAACCCATACTCAAGTGTACGTGCTAATGTAGGCATTCGTTTTGTTTTAGATGCAATTTACAGAAAATCAACTACTAAAACATCTTGGGGTACAAATGATGCTTGTAAAAAAACTGCTAATGGTGGTATGGCTCCTACTTCACCAACTACTAAATTAAATCTTTGGGTAGCAACTATTGGTGGCGGAATTTTAGGATATGCACAATTCCCTGGTGGATCTTCTTCTACAGATGGTGTTGTTATTGATTCTAAATACTTTGGAACTACTGGAACTGCAACATATCCATTTAACTTAGGAAGAACTGCTACTCACGAAGTAGGACACTGGATGAATTTACGTCATATTTGGGGTGATGCAACTTGTGGTTCAGATTTAGTTTCTGATACACCAACTCACAATACTGCAAATTATGGTGTACCAGCAGTAGGACATAGAAGTACTTGTTCAGGCACACCTTTAGAAATGTATATGAACTATATGGATTATACAGACGATAGAGGAATGTACATGTTTTCTAATGGTCAAAAAAGCAGAATGCTAGCTATTTTCAATGTAGGAGGTTCTAGAGCTTCTTTCAGATAAAAACAAAATAAATATCATTTAAAAGCCATCAAATTTTGATGGCTTTTTTATTTTAATTAATTTACCATTCTTTTCATAAGGAAAGAATCAAGAATATATTCAGTAAATGAGTTTAAAAAATATACTATTTTTCCTAAAAAAATCGTCCTTTAAAAGAAACATTTAATCCAAAAAAGTTATTTAAGTAATCTTTTTTTAGCTTTTTATTAACTTTTTATTAAAATTATAGAATTCGTAAAACCCTTTAAAAATAAGGACTTAAATTACATATAATTATCATTATTAACAGTTTTTACAAATAATATGTAAAAATTTTATATAAAAAAATAACAATATTAACATTTAATGTTATATAATTGCAATGTAAATATTTTTAACAACCAAACAAATTTACATTATGAAAAAAATTTTTTTAACAGTTACTGCTGCAATGCTATTATTTTCTTGCAACAACGAAGACAATGCTGCTACTGAAACAACTGAAACAACTGCAAGTGCTCACAGAGGTTGTGCTTCTGAAGAAGTTTTACAATGGCAATTAAAAGAAGATCCAGGACTAGCTCAAAGAATGAGAGACATTGAGATAGCTACTGCTGACATGATTAGTCAAGGAAGAATTGTTAACGGAACGATGGAAATACCTGTTGTATTTAATGTATTGTATCGTACAGCAGCTGAAAATATTTCAACTGCACAACTACAATCTCAAATTGATGTTTTAAACGAAGATTTCAATGCTCAAAATTCTGATTATAACACAGCAAATAATCCTTATTCAAGTGTTAGAGCTAATGTTGGAATTCGATTTGTATTAGACGCAGTTAATAGAAAATCAACATCAAAATCATCTTGGGGAACTAGAGATGCAATGAAAAAGACAAAAAGAGGTGGTTTAGACCCTACATCTCCAACTACTAAACTAAACATTTGGGTTTGTACTATTGGTGGTGGTATTTTAGGATACGCTCAATTTCCAGGTGGTTCTTCAGCTACTGACGGTGTGGTTTTAGATTCTAGATATACTGGAACTGTAGGAACTGCAACATATCCATTCAACTTAGGAAGAACTGCTACTCACGAAGTTGGGCATTGGATGAACTTACGTCATATTTGGGGTGATGCAACATGTGGTTCTGACTTAGTAGCAGATACCCCTACTCACAATACAGCTAATTATGGAGTTCCTCCAGTAGGACATAGAAGTACATGTTCTGGTACACCATTAGAAATGTATATGAATTATATGGACTATACTGATGATAGAGGAATGTATATGTTCTCAAATGATCAAAAAAGCAGAATGTTAGCTATCTTTAATGTAGGAGGTTCAAGAGCTTCTTTTAGATAATAACGATTCTAAAATATTTTCTAAAAACTCGCTAAAAATTAGCGAGTTTTTTTATTTTTGATTCATGACACCAAAAGAACTTTCTTCAGGACTACTTCGTACCCTATTTATTATAGTTGGTATTAGTCTTACCCTTTTTTTATTATATAAAATTGCAATTGTAATTGTTTATTTAATTATAGCAATGGTTTTCTCTTTGATTGCTAATCCATTGGTACAATTTTTTAAAAAAAGATTAAAATTTAAAAACACATTAGCCGTAATTACAACCTTGCTTCTTTTTTTGTTGCTAATTGTGAGCTTTATATTACTTTTTGTCCCTCTAATAATTGCTCAAAGTGAAAATCTTTCCTTATTAGACATCAATTCTTTAGAAAATAGCTTCAATAACATGATAACTAATATTAGTAGTTATCTTGAAGCGCATCATATTAACTTTAAACAACTATTTGATTCATCCTCTTTATCATCTAAAATCAATTTTACTTTTATTCCTGATATTTTTAATGGTATTATTAATATTGTTGGTAATTTTGGCATGGGATTAGCTTCTGTTTTGTTCATTTCTTTCTTTTTATTAAAAGAAAAAGACCAAGCTTTTCGAATTTTTAAATTTGTTTTACCAATAAATCATAAGGTAAAAATTTTAGCATCAATGGAAAAAATTCAACATTTGCTATCGCGTTATTTTATTGGATTACTATTACAGTTACTAATCATTTTAATTTTATACCTTGTTGTTTTTCTCATTTTTGGTGTAGACAATGCTTTTATCATTGCATTATTATGTGCTGTTCTAAATATTATTCCATACTTAGGACCACTTTTAGGAATGATAGTTGCTTCTTTATTAATAATGATAAGCGGCATTGGTAACGATTTTATTAACACAACACTACCCCATACTTTTTATGTTATTTGCGGTATGCTTGTTGTACAATTAATAGATAACAATTTAAGCCAACCCATTATTTTCTCAAAAAGTACAAAATCACATCCATTGGAAATTTTTTTAGTTATCATTTGTGCAGGTATTTTATTTGGTATCACCGGAATGATTATTGCGGTTCCTAGCTATACTGCATTAAAGGTAATAGGTAAAGAATTCTTACCTGATAACAGAATCATCAAAGCCTTAACGAAAGATATTTAATGAATGATCCTTTAAAAATTTTATTAAACGAAGATATTCAAAATTTTATCAATACTAATTTAGATAGCGATACCAATCAGTTAGCGTTACAAAAAAACAATTTTGATATTGATTACATTCGTATCATCAATCAAATTGTAGCCAAACAGAAAGCAAAATTCAAGTTACCTACTTGGTTTAAAACGGTAAAAATCTTATACCCTTCTAAAGTTTCCATTGAACAAACCTCTTCCGAAAAAACAGCAGCATACAAAGCTTCCCTTATTTCTGGAGAAAGTATAATTGATTTATCCGGAGGATTTGGAGTAGATGATTATTATTTTTCCAAAGTCTTTAGAGAAGTGATTCATTGTGAAATAAATACTGAATTATCTCAAATTGTAAGCCATAATTTCAAGCAATTAGAAATCGAAAATTGTACGTGTCATATTGGTGAAAGTAGCGCTATTTTAGAAAAATTAGACCGTAAATTCAGTTGGATATACGTAGATCCTTCTCGAAGAAATGATTCCAAAGGAAAAGTTTTTTTATTAAACGATTGCGAACCCAATGTTCCAGAATTACTACCGTTGTATTTTAAATACTCTGATAACATTTTAATTAAAACAGCACCACTTTTAGACATACATTCTGGACTAACCGAGCTCCAATTTGTTAAAAAAATTCATATTATAGCACTAGAAAACGAGGTTAAAGAATTACTTTGGGAAATTAAAAATAATTACCATGAAGCCATTACTATTCATTGTATCAATATTGAAAAAGATCAAAATCAAATCACAGATTTTGTATTAAATCATAATTATATTCCAACATACAGTGCTCCTCAAAAGTTTTTGTATGAACCAAATGCTGCTATTTTAAAATCTGGTAATTTTAATGCCGTTTCAGCACTTTTTAAAATGAATAAATTGCATCAGCACTCCCATCTTTACACTTCTGATGAAAAGATAGTTTTTCCTGGAAGAAGCTTTCAAATTGAAACTATTATTCCATTTCAAAAGAAAGAAATTAAAACACATCTTCAAGATAAAAAAATGAATATTACCATTCGAAATTTCCCTCTTAAAGTAGACGAAATAAGAAAAAAATATAAAATTAAAGAAGGTGGCTCAGTTTTTGCCTTTTTTACTACCGATATTGAAAATAATAAAATAGTTTTGCTCTGCTCAAAAATTTAATAATTTATGAAACAATTACTTATACTTATAACTTTATTTCCGATTTTTATTGTTGCTCAAAAAAAAGACTGTCTGTACGATTTTGAAGAAAAAACAGATTCAACTTATATTAAATCTTTATCTGAAAAATTAGTTTATGAAAAAGTTTTTGGTAATACAAAAGAATTTATCCAATTTAATCTTATTAACAACAATGGTATTCCAACCCTAAGTTTTCAACAGTTACAAAAAAATCAAGACTTTATTCCTGCTCGATGCTTTGACAGAAAATCTAAAATAATTTTTCAATTAGAAAATGGCACCATAATTAGCTTATTAAGTGCGAATGAAAGTACTTGTTCTAACCTAACTTATTTAGCAGAAGAAAAAAGCAATATAAGACTTTTAAAAGGGTATTTTTTGTTCACCAAAACCAATTACGAAGATTTAAAAAAATCTCGCGTAACAGTTATGCGTGTACAATATGCAGGCGAAACCAAGGATTACATTTTAACCGATGAATTACAATCGGAAATTTTAAACGAAACCTTACACCCTAGCTCCTATTTTATAAACAATTTGGAGTGTATAGAATAAAAGCCAAATACGTTTTAGAAACAAAAAAGCCTAGCAAATGCTAGGCTTTTTGTGACCTTCCCAATACGATTTTCGAATCATTTTTTGGAAGATTTGAAGAGGCTGAGTGGTTTTTAATTTAGAATAATCATGATTAATTGCATATTAATTTAAGTTGTATATTCTTCTTTGTTTTTCTATTTAATTTGAATGTTTTATACTATTATGAATACGTAGTATTTTATTTAAGGCTGTTAAAACTATAAACAGTAGTATTACAAACAGAAATATCTTAGTTTTTTGATAATTCACATAGTTCAAAATGAATGAAGGAAAGCTACCAAAATACAGAACCAGACCTGTTAAAAATATTAATATGGAGACTTGTAAAAGAATGCTTTTTTGCAATTTAAGCTGAATCGTTTTCTCAGTTTTTTTCTCCATTTCTATTTTTAACATAATTTTATTTGTAAGCTCTTCAGATCCCAATATTTCACTCTTTTTGAATAATGTTTTAATAGTTTCTTCTTTCATAATATACTTTTTATTTCTTTACCTAATATTTTTTGCAAATGATTCTCAAAATTTATTCGTCCTCTATGTAAGTTAACTTTTATCTTTGATTTACTGAAACCAGTAATATCTTGTATTTCTGGGATTTTATATTCGTACAAATAAAACAAACGTAAAACTAGTGCTTCATCTGTCTTAATAGCATTTAACGCTATCATGATGTATTTTTTTTGATCAGTTACTTTTAAAATATCTTCTTCATTTTGTTTTGTAAATTCTAGGTTCAATACTTCGTCTGTATCAATTTCTATGTGCTTTTTTTGTTGTTTCAGCATATTGTAAGAAGTGTTTACCACAATACGATACAACCAAGTTGAAAATTTTGACTTCTGTTTAAAAGTATGCAGCTTATGGTAGACACTAATAAATGCCATTTGAACAGCATCTTCGGCAACATTCTGATCTTTCAATATTGAGCAAGCTAAGGTAAGGGAAACATTCTTATGAAATTCTATTAAATCCCTAAAAGCTAATGTATCCCCACCTATACTCTTATTTATAAGTATTATATCTAATCTATTTCTATCGCTCACCCTCTTTCTTTCTAAACCAATGAGCCATAAATAAGCCTAAAGCCCCAAAGATTAAAATAGTACCCCAAATTAATAAATCCGCAGTTTCTTCTGTAAGATCCATTGTCGTAAAAATGGTTGATACAATTAAGCCCAAACCGAGTCCTATTAGAATACAACCAATATCTACATATTGTATTCTACTAGAGGATTGAAAAGGCTGTAATCCTTTTTCTATCAAGGTTTTTTTTAGTAAGTAGGTATACCTAACGATAATAAAGACAATTAACACAATTCCCGTTATGAGAAATAACGCTCCCAAAGCATCCTGTATATTTTCCATATAAATTTTGTTTTATTAAATATATTAATTAAAAATTCTATAACTTCTTATTAAAATTGTGGTCCAATAAGATTAGAAAGTTTCTCTAAAAATAGAGGCATTTTATCACAATTAATAAATACAACTAAACCGTATTTTTGTTTAGGAATAAACATGGTATAAGCCTGAAAATCATGATTGTTTCCTGTATGTAAATGCATTACTCCATATTTAGTGCTTTTTTGAGCAAAACCAAGTCCCCAACCAGTCTGTCCAACCTGTTGTTTTAAAGGATTGTCATTAGAAAAATGAGTGTGCTCTTTTATCATATCATCAAATGTTTCATTATTCAATCCTTCTCTTTTTAACATAGCGATAATAAACTTTGCATATTCTGAAGCTTCACTGTGCAAACTAGAATAAGCGTTAAAAGTTTTTCCGTTCCACCCTCCTTCAACAAGGGTATTACTAGTTGGATTTCCTTTGCTATTATGCCCAAACACTTTATGAGATTCAAGATAATCATTCCAAATAAAGGTACTGTGTGTCATTCCTAGAGTATGAGTAACTTCATCTCGAAATAACTCGTTTAATTGCTCTTTAAAACCAACCCCTTTTAATATTCCAATAACAGCAGCAAGATATTGATATGCTTCACCAGAATACATAAAGTCGGTACCAGGCGTAAATGCGAGTTTTATCAATTGGTTGTTTGCATGGTTTGGAAATCCAGTTTGATGAGCCAAAACCATACGAGCTGTAATTAATTTATAGGCTTCCATTGATTCTGGTGAAATTCCAGGATGTGGCAAATATTCATACAATGGTTTGTCGAGGTCTAATACTCCTTTTTCAGCCATCTTCATCACAAAATAAGCAAAAATAGGTTTGGAAAGTGACGCTCCTTCAAATATACTCTGCTTATCAACAGGTATATTGGTTTTGATATTACTTACACCTAAAGCTTCATGGTAAACTACTTTATTGTCATTTATAATGACCATGGAGAGTCCAGGAATCTTTTCACTGTTCATTATTTTTTTTATTTCTGAAGTAAGTTTTTCTTTTTTTATGTTTTTTCCATTAAGTGTAGTGACATCTATACTCTGAGCACATGCATTTAATACTGTCAAACAATACAGTATTATCATAGTTAGACATATTTGAATTTTTTTTGAAATATTCATCTTGTTTTAAATTTATGTGATTATTATTTAGTTTTTTGTGAATTCACATACATTGGACAAGATTACTTTATGAAAAGGTTACAAAAAAGTATTATTAAATATATGTTTTATCGTTTTTCCCATAATTCCTTTCCAAGGTATAGCTTTTGAGTAAGCAGATATTCATAAATAGGATTAACATTATCTCCATTGAGAAACACTATATACCCGTTCTTGGATTTGGGGAACATAATTGCCAAAGTGCTTACACCTGGATCTTTTCCGGTATGTAACATGGCAAATTCATCACCCCTAAATCCTGTTAGGATTTCCCAACCGAATCCAAAGAAATCATTTTCTTGCAGTTTTACCTGATGTTTTTGCATTTCTTGAAACAATTCTTTTTTAAGTTCTGCTCCATTGATTACATACGAAATAAATCTCCCATAGTCTTCTACGGTTGTTAAGAGGTTAGCAGCAGCATTTGCTTCATAATATTTTACCGTTTGAATATTATTTCCATTTTCATCAAAGTTTTGGGCATATCTTGATTCATCCATGGAATTATCCCACCAAAATCTCGTATCGTTCATTCCTGCGGGTTTAAAAACCAGTTCTTGAGCTAAATCTTCAATATTTCTTCCTAACTTTTTCTCAATTGCTTTACGCAAGTATTCAAAGCCTTCACCTGAATATTGGTATTTTTCTCCAGGGTTAAATTGAAAGTGTAGTCTGTTTGATTCATTCATATACCTCCAATTAGGGAAACCTGTTTGATGGGTCAACACAAGATAAGGAGTTAGTTTTTTGTATCTCTCGTCCTTTTTTAAATCAGGATCTATCCAATACTTATATAACGGTTCCTGCAAATCCAAAAGTCCATCATCCACTAATTTTAAAACAGTTAATGCAAATACTGGCTTTGTTAATGAGGCCACTTTAAAAATGGCATTATAAGGTGCTTTCTCTTTTTTGTCCAAAGTACCATATACCTCAACTTTTGTTAATTTTCCATTTTCAATAATCCCCATACCTAAAGCTGGAACATTGTTGTCTTTGAGTAATCTTTCGATGTTATTTACTGCATCAATTGGTTTCTTTGCTGGGTCTTTATGGTCATAGCTTAATGCTTCGCTCAGCACCCAATCTTCTCCATTTAGTACCCACACATGAGTAAACATAGCGGTGCTTGTTAAAACATCTTCCTTCCCTTTTTCCTTGATGAAAAAATTATGTTCTCCTTTTTGAATTACTCCATATAGTTTTCCATTATTAAACAAAGGGAATACCTCTAAGCTGTTTACATTGACTTTGCGTATTGGTTTTTTATCTGGGTTTGAGCAAATATATTTTTTTGTGTTTTCAAAAAAAGAGGCTCTATCCTGAAACCCACTTTGGTCGTGAAAAAATTTTAAGTCTTTGGCTATGTGATTATCTAAATATTCCAAATCGCATTGGTTGAACCCTCTTTCAAAGAAAATGCTATCTTGTTTTTTTAGTGTATTGAATAGTGTTGAATTTTTATCTAATTGTGCAGTGAGATGTAAGACACTAAATACAGTTATAATAACAGTTAACGTGATTAATTTTGTTCTGTTCATAATTACTATTTTTTAATTGATGATAATTTTTTGCAAATATTTCTTAAAATAAATAATTCATCTAAAAAAATCACCTGCCAATTACACGACAAACACCCGACAAGGCTATATTATACTGAATTTGAGTTGAAAATATAACTTACCTTTTTTATCTATTTCATGGGTATTTCTAATAATGATATATACATTTGAAAGCACTAACAATACCATTACAATGAGAATAAACTTGCTGCCAAGAGCAAACCAATTTTTTAAAAAAGAGGCTAACATAAAAATGAAGGCTGATACTATGCTCCATAATATTTGAATTGTTATTAGTTGCTTCGTTATTGAATTAAATCCTTTTTTTATGAACATGATTGCAAGCGGTACAACTATATTCAATGGTGGTATTATGGCAAATGGCAATGCAGAAAAATTGATGAGCTTGATTAATTCTAAATTGGTTTCGAATGTTTCTTCTTCTTTTTCTAGTAGTTCTTTTTCTTCTATACCTAAAGCTTTTGAGAGTGACTTAAGTGTATAGCCTTTAGGCTCCGTACCAGCTTCAATACGTTGTATGGTTCTAACAGAAACACCAGATTTTTCGGATAATTCTTCTTGTGTTATATTTAGCTCTTCTCTTATTTTTTTTATTTTAGACATTGCTTTCTCATATTAACATCTGGTAAATTATGAAAATAGTTTCAGATATATATATTATTTTATATTCATCATTGACATTAGATTACTTTTTCATAATTTTTATAGGATTTTGATAACCTAACTTTAAAAGATATAAACCAGAAGTTAATTTCTTTAAATTTATTTTATCATTATTTTGATTAATCTCACCTTTCATAATGATTGTCCCATTTAAATCCATCACATGATAATCTATTCTAGTATCAATATTCTTTACGGTTATAAAATTACTTGAGGGATTGGGGTATATTGATAAATTTCTGTCATTTTCAATAGTTTCAAATGAAAGTGTTGCAGTACTGATTCTTATTTCATCAATTATAGCTGTGATATTGCTATTACTGAAACCGTCCATTCTAATCTCATCAATGTTTTTAAAATCATCGTTATTGGATAAATCGTAATCCGAAAAACTACTGGTTGCATTTAAAACTACGGAGCCAATACTGCTCCCATCTCTATAACTTGTCATTGTAAAATTCCCTGAAAAGCTAAACCATTGGATTATTATGCTGTCCAAATCAAACTCATTACCATCTTCAGATGCTATATTTAAAGTTAAAGCTTGTTGGGCAAAAATGGTTACTGTACTTGGGGTATTACCTCCATTATGATTTATGGACCCAGAACCTTCACCATCTACAAAAAAAGACCATCCTTGAACTGTACCACTTCTGGGTAGTAAATCATAGGAAGCTATGTTGGAATTAGTGCCGTCGAAAGTGGTCGTTCCAATAACCGGTTGTGCGGAAAGTGCTGAAATAGAAAAGAATAATAAGAATATCCATGTGAGTGGTTTTGTTGTTAATGTTAGGTAGTTTAAATTCATGATAATAATTGTTTTTGATTTATATTAAACAGAAATATTTGTTAAGTGTATTACATTTAAAAAGTGAAACACGGCAATACATCTTCTTCAAAATAAGGTTTTTGATTGCTCCAAAACATATAGTCTACTTTAAGGAAATCTTTTGCAAAAGCATGAAGTAGAGGAACTATACTTTCCTTTCTAGATTCACTTTTATCATTATCTTCATCATAGTCTGAATCTGCGCCAGTTTTACCTATGTAGTTACCATCTTGGATAGCGATACCAAGTGGGACGCTAAAGGTTCCTTCGTGCATTTGTGCTATGGCATGATTTAGTTGAGCTTTTCTTGTTATCATTAAATCGGGACCACCAAGACCTACTCCGATGTTTTCTCCGTAATCATAAATACTTTTTAGATATCCTTTATCATCAAATGGTAACCATTCACCAGGGATAAAATTGGCATAAATCATGGTGGTGGATATTGGAAAAGCTTGTTTAAGGGCTAACATATTTTCTTTTATCCCTTGAACATAACCCGCTTCGGTAAATGTGGAATCGTTTTTCCCATTTACACCAATAGCTGTTTCTTGAAGATTAATACCCTCAATAATGCCATCGAATTCTTTACCCAAAGCGTTTAAAAGCAACGCAAATCGTTCCCGTACTTTTTTATTCCAACGTTTAGCCACCCAACCATCAGGTTTTCCATTATCATTATATTGTAATTCTGCCCCTTCATTATATTCTTTAGTAAGTAAATAACTTGGCACTGCTTGGTATTTTGGATTGAAGGTAGCATCCTGTAGTTGGATAAATAATTTTTTATTGTGTTGTTTTAGATATTCAATATCTTCGCGTATTATAGAAAAATCATAGTGTTCTTTGTTTGGTTCCAAATCTTTCCATGCATACATGATTTGAGCTCCTTTAAAGGCTGGATGATTTAGAAAAGGATGGTTTTTTATGGATTTTCGGTCCTTCGAAAAATAAACGAAATGTCTGATGCTGTCTTGTCGTATTGGGCATTTTGCATCCGTATACTTTCTATAGGCATTTTTATACTTCTCTGACGGGTTTTGCCAATTTTGAGCATTTGCAAACAGACTAATACTTAAAAGCAAAAGGCATAGGATACCGTTTTTCTTATTCATAACTAACAGATATAATATGCTCTTTAGAAAATCCTTTTAAGAGTAACCAAAACCCTAAAACAATTTCAAACAATGCCGTTGGAACATTTAAAACTAAATATTCAACTGTAATAACATCAATAATTTTAAATAATAACAACGTACTTGCTATTATTGACAATATCCCTCCCAATAGTCCCCAAACTGAAAGCCATTTCGGGATTAACTTTGATTTTAAAAACAATACATAGAGCATAAGGTTACCAATACTTAATACAAAAACCATAAATACATGATTGGTATAATCTCTTGTGGTTTTAAGTACATTCCCTAATGCTTCCAATACCCTTAGGTTTTCTAAAGTATTTTCAGCATACTCTTGGCTTAGTACAAGAATTGACAATAGTACTACCGTTCCTATAAGTAATACAACACCAGCTATAATTCTGAAACTTAAAAAGCCCAACGCCAAGCTTTTATTATATTTTTTTATAATGGGGTATAATACAATAGCAAAACCTAAATACATTAAGAACAATATAAATTGAAACAAGGCACTCATTATGACTTGGTTGAAATTGGCTGCAGCTTCTGTTAAATAATTTACTGAATCTACAGATGGGGAAATACTAAGAATGCCCGCAACCATTCCCATGATAATAAGCAATCCAGCCAGCTTTATTTTATTTTTTAAGATTTCCATAGACTTATTTATTCTTTATTTAATCTATTTGTTTTACCCCCTTGGGTAATGAGCATTTCTTGTTTTTCAATATTAAACACAATGGTAATACCAGC
Source organism: Flavobacterium sp. J27 (assembly GCF_004303025.1). Classification (GTDB taxonomy): domain Bacteria; phylum Bacteroidota; class Bacteroidia; order Flavobacteriales; family Flavobacteriaceae; genus Flavobacterium. The sequence continues at coordinate 164,111 of NZ_PJQW01000012.1, forward strand.
TGGTTCGTATTTGAATTCTCCTTTTGCAGTGGCTTGTAAGTTCATTTTGGAGTCTCCGGGAGCCTGAAGGCGCAATTGTTTACCCGATTTTGTTACTGTTAACTTTACAGGGAATGATTTGCTTGAATAGACGCCTAGATATTGCTCCAATTCTTTGGCTTTTGGTTCATAAACCCTGAAATCGGGAATCTCAAAATGTTTATTAAAAAGACTGTTAACTATGGTGACTACCATTGAGTTTAGACTATAATCCATACCATTGGAAGTGATTGCAATCGCATAATTTTCATCAGGAAAATATCTCAAAGCCGAAGTAAATCCATCTATTTCCCCATTATGTCCATAGCTGACCTTATCATAATATTCTATTTTGAAAAGTCCCATTCCAAATTTGTCTTGAATGGTTTTCATTTTTGAAACACTCTCTGGTGAAAGTATTTTGTTGTTAAACAGTGCTTCTGCAAAATGTATTAAATCCATGGGCGTAGACACAATGCCACCTGCCCCCATATCAATGGATGGATCGGTTTCGTCCGTTTTTTTCCATTGTTTATCAAATTGATAGGCATAGCATTCATTGTTTGTGACCTCTATTTTACTTCCAAAAAATGTATGATTTAAGTTTAAAGGCCTGACAATTTCATCTTCTAAAATCCTCGCATACGGTTTTTTATAAAGCTTTTCTAGGATGTACGATAGTAATACATAGTTTGAATTGCTATATGCTGCTTTCTCATCAGGATTAAAATCGCTACCGCCTTGAGTAATGATTTCCACCATCTCTTTTTCCGTTTTTGGTCGGGTGTGATAACTTAAAAATGCTTCTTTATTATCTGTGAAACTGTGGATACCACTTCTATGATTTAAAAGGTTTGAAATAGTGATACTACTTGCGTTTTTTATTTCAGGAAAATACTTTTCTATTGTTTGATTAAGCGATATTTTTCCTTCTTCTATCGCTTTAAAAGTCAATGTTGCTGTAAACAGTTTGGAAACAGACCCTATTCTGTATTTCGTTTCTTTATTAGGTTTTTGTTTCGATGCCATATCAGAATAACCCACTTGTTTATTGTAGATTACTTTTCCGTCTTTTAAAATTGCTACACTACCCATGAATTTTTGATTTACTTCAAGCGTATTGAAATAGCTGTCTAGTTTTTGGCTATTTATGCTTTGTGCAAAGCAATTACTACTTAAAACAAATATTATTACTACTATTTTTAATACTTTCATTTCTAAAAATTCTATAAGTTTTCTTGTCAATTATTAATTTGTCATTTTAACAATGACATTTCCTTTTTTATTTCCACTTTCAATATGCCTGTGAGCTTCTATAATTTGTTTCAAACAATACCTTTTGTCAATAATGGTTTTTAACTTTTCTTTCTCAAAAAGTTCGGCAATCTCTTTTAAATATCCTTTTCGTTTTGAAATAGATAAAAGCCCTGTAGCAGAAAACTTTACTTTCTTTTGGCTAAACATTTTTGTCCATAACATCTGTATAAGTATGAAAACTTTAAGAACTGGATTTAAGTAAATACCATTTTGGGTTAATGATTTCCTACAATTTGAGAATGACCTTTTGTTAGCTACATCGAAAATGATATCGTATAACAAACCATTTTCTGTAAAGCTATGCTTGGTATAATCAATGACATTATCTGCACTTAATGATTTTACCAATGCCATATTAGCTGTACTGTAAACTCCTGTTACAATTGCCCCAAATGATTTGGCTATTTGAACAGCTGCAGAAACAACTGTCCCAGAAGCTCCATTGATAAGAAAATTTTGATTAGGCTTCACATTAGCTAATACTACCATAAAATTCCATGCTGCCATGAATGTACAAACTGGTGCCACCTCTTCATCACTCATATTTAGAGGTCTTTTTAATATAAGACCGTTTTGTGCAACGCATACACATACTCTGCATAGCAACCCAAATTAGAACCTGAATGACCAAATACGCTATCTCCAATATTAAAAAGAGTGACGTTCTTACCTATTGCTTCTATCTGACCCGAAAATTCGGCTCCTAACACTGACTTTTTGGGTTTTGTTAGACCCAAAAACAATCTTGTAAAATATGGCTTGCCCATTCTCTGTAGAGGATCTTCCGTAGAAACAGGAATCGCGTTAATCCTAATTAACACCTCATCATCTTTGGGTACAAGTTTTCTAACACTATCGAACTTTAGTACTTCAGGTGGTCCGTATTTACCAATTATAATAACTTTCATTATAGTTTTTGATATGGCCTAAACCACAATTAATAAGATTTACTATTAAGGAGTTTGCAATTTGATAAGCCTTACGCTTGCACCAATATCACTAACTCCATTTGCTCCAAATCCTTCTGTCTCATCAAAACGGAAATAATAATAACCTTCTGTAACAGGGGTTGAAGTCCAATAATATCCATATGTTCCGTTGAATATAAAGTTACCCACGGTTGTTCTGGCACCTCCTGGTAAGGATTGAAACTCTCCATTAACAAGGTTTGCAGTGTTATTTTCAACTTCGTTAAACAAGGTCTGCCAATGTCCTTGAGTTGGCAATCCCCATCCTTCTGGTGCCAGTTGTGAAGCTGCATCCCAAGTGTATAGCTTTCCATAGGTATTGCAATTAGTTGATTCATCGTTATAACACCATGATGAAGTGGCTGTTGCTGTATTGGTATCGAAATTGAAATTTTC
>NZ_PJQW01000013.1:0-29200 GCF_004303025.1 Flavobacterium sp. J27
CTGTCCATACCACTCATCTTCATATCCCGATTTACTATAAACCTCTTTACCATAACGATTGAAAATCTCTAATTTGCTCACATTAAAACTAGATAAATCAAAGTTGTCATTCATACCATCTGCATTCGGAGAAATCCCTTTTTGAATCGTACAACCGATAACGATAACATCAAGAGTTGTACTAGTAGCACAAAACTGAGCATCCGGTGTAAAGGTATAAGTACTAACTCCAGCAACTGAAGTGTTTATCGTAGAAGGTGACCAACTACCAGTATAACCCTCTAATGATGAAGATGGCAACGTGGTCGATGAAGAACCTGAGCATAAATCCTCAATAATCGAAAAAGTTGGAGTAGTTACATCAGAAATGGTAGTAGAAACAGAATATGAATTAGCTGAAATACAATTAGCTAAATCTTCAGCAACTGAGTAAGTTATTTCGTAAGTTCCTCCTAAAGTATTCGCTAAATCAATTTCTCCTGTAACAGGGTTAATAGTGATATCTGCACTGTTTGAACTAGTTACACTAAATGTTCCATTAGTATTAAATCCTGTAGTAGAAGTATCTGGCAAAGGATTTGTACTATCTAACAAACAATATGTTGTATTATAAGAGAATGTTACAATAGGAGTTGTATATAATGGTGAATCAACAACGATTGCAAGAGGATCCGAAGTACACCCTGTTACAGAATCAAACGCTACAACTGTATAGTTACCAGGTGCTATATTTGTAAAAACAGGATTTGTTTGCGTAATTGGCGTTGTACCATCACTTAAAGTAAATTCGTAACTAGAAAGGAACAAACTGTAAGTTCCAACATTAGAATAGTCAAAAACGGTTGTAGTCCAATCTGTAGCATCCCAATCAGCTGGATCAAAAGTAGTAGAAGGCAGTATTGTTCCTGAAGGTATTCTTCTATAATTATACCCTACTCCATAAGGAAGTATACTTCCGTCTGTATAACCCCAAACATCAACATCAACATCAGATAAATTAGTTAATCTAATATTATCATTATTATTTATATTAAATCCAGTGAAAGACAAATCTGGAACAACACCTGCTGCGTTAGCAGAAGAACCTATTTTAATTACCACCACATCATCATTATTTAACATACCGGATAATACGTATTCATTTGTAGGTGGTGCTGGATATCCTCCACCATTATAAAGTCTTATTTTATAATTACTTAAATCTACAGCCGTACCCGTACCATTATAAATCTCAAGATAAGTTAAAGATCCAGATTGAGAATCTGTTACTTCTGAAATAAAAATATCTGTTGGATAATTCAACTGATTGATCAATGGAGAGGTTACTTCTACTGTACCCGTTTGAACAGCACAAGTTGGTTGAGTTATATTCACCGTTGGTACTGGTACTGTAACTATAGTCACATTAGCAGTCAAACTAGTAAATGTATTTGAACAACTTGTTGTATTATTTGTAATATCTAATAATTCAATTTGAACATTAGCCGTCGGAACTGGTACTGTAATTGTATAAGTTCCTGTAGCATCTAAAATTAGTGGTTGTGACGCACCTCCATTAATACTATAATTTACAGTAGCGTTTGGTGTTCCATTTACAGTAAATTGTGCATCATTACCTATACATACTATATTGCTCACAGCTGAGAAACTTGATACCGTAGGCAACGGATTAACAACAACTGTATCTGTATTTGTTAATGAAATATTACAAGATGCATTATAAATATTCAATAATGCCAAGTTAACGCTCCCTACAGCTGGTGTATTAACTGTAATAGTAGCAATTCCATTAGTATCAAAAGTTATGTTTTGAGGAGAACCCCCATTAATACTATACCCTAAATTATAATTTGGAGTACCTGTTACTGTAAACACTGCATTTTCACCAAAACAAATTTCTGAATTATTTGTAATTTGAGTCACAGAAGGTGAAAAATCAGTTATTATTACAGGAGTCATATCTGTAATAACACATCCGTTTATTTCAAAATTAAAATTATCATATGTTCCAGCATTTAATCCTGTAAGTATAATTTCACCATTTGAATTTGCAGTAAAATTAGCAGGACCAACTGTAACTGTATCATCATTATATGTTACACTATAAACATCACCTGGATTGAAACCAGACACTGTTATATAAGCATTAGAACTTCCACATTCTTCGTTTTGTGAAGTAAATGTAGGTGTACTTTGTATTGAGAAAGTAGCTACGAAATTATTACCTCCATTGTTTACAGTAATTGTATCGTCACACTGAGTAGGATCATCATTATCTCCTACTAAATCAAAATAAACTTCAATTACGTAGTCACCAGGAGCAAATGCAGTTAAATCAACAGTAGAAGCAATCTCTCTCCATTTCTGATCTCCATCATTACAAGTTCCACCTGAAGGGAAAGTACCAGCATTACAATCGTCAAATAAATTTAATACAATTGGCGTGAATGATGGTGTTCCACCTACTGGATAAATGGAATAATAAAGATTGGCACCACAAACATTTGAAGCAGTCGTTTTAAAAGATTTTAACTCTCCTCCTCTAAAAATTAAATTACTAGAACCTTGTACAAAAGTTCCATAATCGTTATTTGGGAAAACATTACTTGCTGGACCAATACTTGTTGCTCCTGAACCTGTAACATTATAAAATTCCCCTCCAGCTGTTGTTTCACAACTTTCAATATAAACTGCGGTAGCAATTGAATTAAAAGTACATGCAGCTGTAACTTCTACATCTATTGTAATTACTTCTGCACATAAATAAGAAGCATCTGGGGTAAACGTATATTGAGCTATCCCAGCAGTTGAAGTATCAATTGTTGCTGATGGACTCCAAACACCTTGTATTCCATTGTTTGATGTATCAGGTAAAACAACACCTGGGTCGTTTAAACAAAATGGCCCTGGAATAGAAAAAGAAGGAATTGTTTTTTCTAAAACATTTATTTCTATAAAATCAGAAGTAGCACAAAGTGAATTTGTGTCTGTTGATTGTACTTGAACAGTATAAGTACCTGGTGCAGGTGGAGTAAAAGTTACTGTATTTCCTGTTGTTACATCTAAACCAACATTTGGAGACCAATTGTAATCTCCATTTCCTCCTGTCGCATTTAAAACTAAAGTTTGATCTGTACAAATTGTTGTATTACTTTGCGTAATTTCAACATCTGTAGTTGTTGAACCACCTGAAGTAACAGTTACAGAGTAATCACATATCGCTCCTGCATAACCGTCAATCATTAAATAATAGTTTTGTCCAATTGTAAGTCCATTAAAATTTAAAGAATTTACTCCTGGATTCATAGGAGAATAACAGTTTACAGATGAAACTGGGCCACTACCACATGTAGCTGCTGAGAAAATAAAGAACTGAATTCCAGATCCATTTGTACAGTTCCCTACGTTTACATCAAAAGATATAGACGTAGAAGTTGCTTGAAAAGTTAAGAAAGAATTATTTTCAATAGAACCACAGAAAGCCGCTGTTAATTCAGTCCAAGTATTTACGGTATAAGAACCAGAAGTATTACCACAATAACCATCTAAATTACATACAGGTGCAGCTTCAGGACATGCGTTTCCAGCAGGATCTGATCCTCCACAACCAGCAAAAAGAGTTTGGAAAGGCCTTGGACCTGACCAAAAACTTAAATCACCAGGGCCGCAAATAGCTCTAACATAAAATTCATATTGTGTATTAGGATTTAATCCTGTTGCTAAATAAGAGTTACTAGTTGTAACAGTACCTGAGCCTGTAGGATATCCTGTACCAGCTGGTTGTATAATAACTTCCCAACTCGTTGCCGAACCAGCTTCTGTCCATTCCAATAATGCTCCAGTATCTGAGATATTTGATACTAGCAAACTAGTTGGGTTAGGACATGTTGGTGGTGTTGTACATTGAATCGTAGCATCCCAACCTGCTGTCTGAGTAAAACCATTAGAAGTAAAATTAAATGTTAAACATCCATCTGTAGCTGTTGACACTAAAATAGGAGGTAACGTTGTACCTGTATATGTCCCCATGACTGGTGAAGCAGTTGAATTACCATTATAAACAGTTAAAACATCACTAGTGTCTAGATTAAATGAGTTAAAAAAAGCAATTACAGTATTACCCGAAATATCTGGACAAATAGTAGTTGTTATATTTTCATTTGCTGAATATGTACCACTAGGTCCTCCTGAATCATAAAAATGATCTCCAGCACAATAATCCGGAGCTGTAGTAAAACTTGAACCTACAGACCAATCACTTATATCAGTAGTTGTACACCTTGCGCGAACATATACTACATAATTTGTATATGAATCTAATCCGGTTGCAATGTATGAATATGGCGGCCCAGAAGAAGTAACCCCTGAATATGTTGGCGTAGTTGAAGCTGTAGGCGCAGGTGAACCAGCTGGAACAATATAAATATCCCATTCCGGCGCGCCATTATTATGGTTCCATTCAATTGTTCCACTGCTTGGCGTAAGTGATGTATACGTTACTGCTATTGGTTTAGGACATGTTGGAAATGGTTGACAAGTTACGTTTGCTGTCCAACCTGGATTTGTAAACGAGGTATCACTTCTAAAACGAAAGGTTAAACACCCTTGTGCATTAGTTGCTTCGAAAGGACCTGGTATAGCAGTTCCCCAAAATCCACCAGCAAGACCTCCAGGAACATTTCCTGGTCCATTAGCACTAGCAATTTGAGGAGAAGTTATACTGGGACCATCAAAAACATACAATGCATCCCAATTTGCTTCAGTATTAAACGAAGTAAATGTAACCGTAACAAAATCTCCAGGGTTATCTGGACAAATTGTAACGATATAATCTGAATTGTTAGGATAATTTGCTGATGGACCACCTTCATCAATGAAATTTCCTCCACATCCAGGAGGTAAAGCAGAAGTAGTAAAACAATGTGGTCCAGACCAAGCACTTACGTTATCAGTAGAACATAATGATCTCACATAATAACAGTACGAAGTTAATCCAGTTAATCCAGTTAAATTATAAGTTGGGGAGCCAGTTGCTGTAACAACTGTTCCTGTCCCTTGAACAAAACCATTTGGGCCATACTCAATTTCCCATTGAGTAGCTGTACTTGGACTAGTCCAGTTTAATGTAGCAGAAGTAGCTAAAGGTGTTGACGTTAAATTTGTATTATCTAAACATTTTGAATCAATGTTTATGTTATCAACATACCATCTATCTCCATTATCGTTAATCATTACAAATGCAATGCGGATTTGAGTACCAGCAGCGTAAGTAGCTGATAAATCAACTGTTTTTTGAATATAAGTTGACTGCTCTGCTGTTGTACTACCACCCATTAATGATATTTCATCCCAAGTAGCGGCAGTAAAACTATAATTTGCAGGATTGACTATGTCTGCAGGAACAGTACTAGTATTGGTAGAAATTCTAATATAATAATTACTACCTTGGTTACCCCCTTGACTTAATTTTGTATAAAAACGCAATTGACCATCAACAGGGACTGTTATAACAGGACTAACTAGCCAATCTTCAGCCAAAGTACCATCAACAACATTTTCACGATTTAAAAAAGCACATCGAGTACCAGCATATTGTGGTCCACCAGTTGCTACGCCCCATCTCTGAGCAGTTCCAATTCCATTGTCAAATATCCTCCAGTCTCCAGATGTTAAGGTCCAATTACTTCCTGTAGCGGAAGGCGGATCTGGAACTGTCGTACCTTCAAACCCCTCAAATACTTGTCCGTAGGATACAAAGGTTAATAATGACATGAAAAAAAGTAGTAATTTTTTCATTCTATAATATTTTAGTTAAAATTTGATTAATATTTCAAAGTTAACAATAAATTAATGTCATTAAACATCTATCGACAAAATGTATGATTTCATCGACAAAATACATCTTTTTAACAGATAAATCAATATATTTTTTTTACTTACTTTTGCATCATAAAATCAATGCTTACATCCTTGGAAAAACAATTAAAAATTTACTTTGCTTCTGACCAACATTTTGGCGCACCAAATTCAGAAAAAAGTTTCCCTAGAGAACAAAAATTTGTAGCTTGGTTAGATTACATAAAAGAAGATGCAACTGCAATTTTTTTATTAGGAGATTTATTTGATTTTTGGTTTGAATATAAAACCGTTGTCCCAAAAGGTTTTGTTAGAGTTTTAGGTAAATTAGCTGAAATAAGGGATTCAGGAATACCAATTTATTTTTTTGTTGGAAATCATGATTTATGGATGCATGATTATTTTGAAAAGGAATTAAATATACCTGTATATCACGATAACAGAGAGTTTACTTTTAATAATAAATCATTTTTAATTGGTCATGGAGATGGTAAAGGTCCAGGTGACAAAGGTTATAAAAGAATGAAAAAAGTTTTCACTAATCCCTTTTCTAAATGGCTCTTTAGATGGTTACATCCAGATATAGGTGTAAAATTAGCACAATATTTATCTGTTAAAAACAAATTAATTTCTGGTGCAGAGGACGTAACATTTTTAGGAGAAGACAAAGAATGGCTCGTGCAATATGCAAAAAGAAAATTGGAAACAAAAAATTACAATTATTTTGTTTTTGGACATCGCCATTTACCGATGATTATTGACCTAAATGAAAACTCAAAATATATTAATCTTGGAGATTGGATTGGTTATTTCACTTATGGCATTTTTGACGGTGAATATTTTGAATTAAAAGAATTTAAAAATTAATCTTCTTTTTCCAAATCTTCCACTTCTTTTTCTAAGTCCAAATTCCTAAATTTCGGTGAAACATAAGCAGTCACCAAAACAGTTCCAATGGTCATACACCCACCAAAAACAACAGCTCTCACTGCACCCATTAATTTAGCCGTTACTCCACTTTCGAAAGCACCTAATTCGTTAGAAGAACCAACAAAAATCGAGTTTACTGAGGAAACTCTACCTCTCATATGATCTGGTGTATGCAATTGTAAAATAGTACTTCGAATAACAACCGAAACCCCATCCGCAACTCCACTTAAAAACAAGGCAAAGACTGAAACCCAGAAAATTTCCGATAAACCAAAAAGGATAATACTTCCTCCAAAAATAAATATCGCAATCAATAATTTTTTCCCAGTATTTTTATTCAATGAAAAATAGGCAGAAGCCAACATGGTTACAATAGAACCAACAGCAGGTGCAGCTCTTAAAATTCCAAAACCTTGCGAACCAACCTTCAAAATATCTTGGGCAAAAACAGGCAATAATGCAACTGCACCACCAAATAAAACGGCAAACATATCTAAAGAAAGCGCTCCTAAAATAGTATGGTTTTTAAATACGAAACGCACCCCTTCTTTTAAACTTTGAAAGACTGGCTCTCCAATTTTAGGGTTTAAAATGGGCTTTCTTTCAATTTGATTTAACCCCAATAAAGCCAAAACTGTAAAACCAAAAACCAAACACATAGACCAATGAACTCCAATAAAACTTATCGAAACCCCAGCCAATGCTGGTCCAAACATAGCTCCCATTTGCCAAGTAGAACTACTCCAAGTTGCCGCATTTGGATATGTTTTTTTGGGGACTATTAAGGATAATAATGAAAAAACTGTAGGACCTATAAAGGCTCTAACCAAACCTCCTAAAAAAACCAATGCATAAATGATAAGCAATACATTTGATACTGGCAACGCTTTTTGAATACTAGGAATCGTAATCAAAAAAAGTCCTAAACTCACAGTAGAAAAACCTAATAAACATTTTACTAGCAATGATTTTTTCTCATTCTGATCCACTATATGTCCTGCAAACAATGCCATTGCGACTGCAGGAATAATTTCCATTAGACCTATAAATCCTAAGGACAACGGATCTTTTGTTATACTATATACTTCCCATTCAATAATTACAAACTGCATGGCCCAAGCAAAAACCATAGCAAAACGCATGAATAAGAAAAAACGAAATTCTTTAAAACGCAAAGCTGCGTAAGGGTCTTTTTTAGCCATTATTCTCTTTTATTGCTCTAACATTCAATTGTAAACTTACTTGATTATTCCATTCATTCTCATCTACTACATACGCCATTTGAAATTCTTTTTTTTCTTGTACCAAAGGAAAATATTTTCCTAATCCAAAACCAATAGCGCCAATTCCTGTTTCTTGCGAAGTATCATACTGTTTTACATATAATTTTAAATGCTCACCTTCACTACCTAATGTTTTAGCAAAACCGGTATCAAAAACTGAAGTACTCATAAAAACAGGATGCATATTTTGGGGACCAAAAGGTTCAAATTCTTTTAAAATTCGAATTAATTTTGGTGTAATATCCGAAAAATCAATTTCCATATCTATTGTAATTTCAGGAATTAATAGTTCGGGATTAATGGTGTCTTTTACCACATCCTCAAAGGCTTGTTTAAAAACCGAATAATTTTCTTCTTTTAATGTCATTCCTGCAGCATACATATGACCTCCAAACTGTTCTAAATGATACGAACATGCTTCCAAAGCCTGATACACATCAAAATCTTGAACGGATCGTGCAGAAGCCGCTAACTTATCACCACTTTTGGTAAATACTAAAGTCGGTCTATAATAGGTTTCTGTTAAACGGGAAGCTACTATTCCAATAACACCTTTATGCCAATTTTCATCATACACTACTGTTGTAAACCGAGATTCTTCCTTTTTTTCTTTAATTTGATGAAGGGCTTCTTTTGTAATTTGTTTATCTAAACCTCTACGTTCTGCATTGTTTTCTTCAATTTCTTGAGCAAAGGTTTCGGCTTGTTTTAAATCGAACTCGGTTAATAATTGGACCGCATAATCGCCATGCTTTATTCTTCCCGCTGCATTAATTCTTGGTGCTACTATGAAAACTACATCGGTAATGGTTAAGGCTTTCTTTTTTACATTTTGAACCAAAGCTTTAATCCCTGGTCTTGGATTCGTATTGATAACTTTCAATCCGAATTTTGCTAACACTCTATTTTCACCAGTCATGGGAACAATATCTGCTGCAATAGCTGTGGCCACTAAATCCAAGTAAGACACTAAATCTTGTATCGTTTGCCCTCTATTTCTCCCTAAAGCTTGAATCAATTTAAAACCTACTCCACAACCACATAATTCATCATAGGGATACGTACAATCTTCTCTTTTGGGATCTAAAACAGCAATAGCATCTGGTAAAACGGCTCCAGGTCGATGATGATCACAAATTATAAAATCAATTCCTTTTTCTTTGGCATAAGCCACATGATCAACTGATTTAATCCCACAATCTAAAGCTATAATTAGTGTAAAACCATTATCTTCTGCAAAATCAATTCCTTGAAACGACACACCATAACCTTCTAAATAACGATCTGGAATATACGTAGCTACATTGGAATAATCGGTTTTTAAATAACTTGAAACCAAGGAAACTGCTGTTGTTCCGTCAACATCATAATCTCCAAAAACTAAAATATTTTCTTGATTTATAATAGCCGTTTCAATGCGAGATACTGCTTTATCCATATCTTTCATTAAATACGGATCGTGTAGGTCATTTAAAGTAGGACGGAAAAAAGATTTGGCTTGTTCAAACGTTTCAATACCTCGTTGAACTAATAAGGTAGCAATAATTTCGTCTACCTGAAGAACTTCTTGTAAGGCTTGTACTTTTTCTTTATTTGGCTTTGATTTTAAGTTCCAACGCATGTTTGTTAATTTTAGAAATTTAGGTTTTCATTTTGGCTTATATAATTGAAGAACAAATTTACTATTAAAATTGATGCTGGCTTATTTTAATACCAATAAAATTTAGTTAATTTTGAACTTATTACTTTCAAAACTAAAGCATGCAAATTCAAGGACAAATTGTAGATATCGCAAACAAAAAAATATTTTCAGGAGAAATTACCGTTGAAAATGGAAAGATTACATCCATTGTACCCAAAGAACATCAAGTAAAAAACTACATCCTTCCAGGTTTTATCGATGCTCATATCCATATTGAAAGTTCGATGTTAGTTCCTTCAGAATTTGCTAAAATTGCTGTATTACATGGTACTACTGCCACCATTTCTGACCCACATGAAATAGCTAATGTATTAGGAAAAGAAGGCGTCTATTATATGATTGAAAACAGCAAAAAAGTACCTTTAAAATTTCATTTTGGAGCGCCCTCTTGTGTACCAGCCACCTTTTTTGAAACAGCTGGTGCTGTTATTGATGCAAATGATATCAAAGAATTATTAGCTTCACCCGACATTCATTATTTAGCAGAAATGATGAACTATCCTGGTGTTTTATTTGATGATGCCGAAGTTTTAAAAAAAATAGAATGGGCGAAACATTTTAACAAACCGATAGACGGCCATGCTCCTGGCTTACGAGGTGAACCGTTGCAAAAATACATTGCTGCTGGAATTACAACAGATCATGAGTGTTTTACTTATGAAGAAGCTAGTGAAAAATTAGCCCTTGGCATGAAAGTAATTATACGTGAAGGAAGCGCAGCCAAGAATTTTGAAGCGTTGATCGATTTATTACCAGAGCATTATGAAAACATGATGTTTTGTTCCGATGATAAGCATCCAGATGATTTAATTGTTAGTCATATTAATGCGTTATGTGCTAGAGCTGTAAAAAAAGGAATCGATCTTTTTAAAGTATTGCAAGCTGCTTGTATCAACCCGGTGCATCATTACAAAATGAATGTAGGTATTTTACGAGAAGGTGATTTTGCTGATTTTATTGTAGTGGAAAATTTAGTTGATTTTCAAGTAAAACAAACATATATCAATGGTGAATTAGTAGCCGAAAATGGCACTTCTAAAATAGCGGATATTGATTTTGAAACGCCTAATAATTTTAGCACTTCTTTTAAAAAACCAGAAGATTTTGAAATAAAGAGTTCGGCTAAAACCATTCGCGTAATTGAAGCTCTAGAAGGCCAATTAATCACCAATGAACTCCATCATAACGCTTTTTTGAAAGATGGGAAATTAGTTTCAGACACTAAGAATGACATTTTAAAAATGGCAGTAGTAAATCGGTATGAAAATGCTCCAATAGCAGTAGCTTTCATTAAAAATTTCGGTTTAAAAGAAGGAGCTATAGCGAGTTCGGTTGCACATGATTGCCACAATATTGTTGTCGTAGGTACTTCTGACGAAGAAATTTGTAGCGCTGTTAACCTCTTGATCGAAAACAAAGGAGGTGTTTGTGCCGTAAATGGTGCTGAAAAAAAGGTATTGTCTTTACCTGTTGCAGGCATTATGAGTGCCAAAGACGGTTGGGAAACGGGTAAACTATACCAAGAAATTGATGCAAAAGCCAAAGCATATGGCAGTACCTTGCATGCTCCTTTTATGACGCTTTCTTTTATGGCTTTATTAGTTATTCCAGATTTAAAACTCTCTGATAAAGGTTTGTTCAGTGGAACTAGTTTTTCTTTTGTGGATTTACAAGTGGAATAGTAAAAAATATTGTTGGTTGTTGGTTGCAATATAAAAATAAATATGATTTACATTTCCAATCACATGAAATGGAATAGCCAAAAAAATATACTTTTTATTTGCATACTATTCTGTATAAGTTGCACCCAAAACAAAGAGGATTTAGTTTATTTATTTCCTTCTAAACTGAAGGTTATTACAAACACAGAAATAGATTCGTTATGCGATAAAGTTTTCACTCTTCAAAGTAGCTTTTCAAGCGAAAAAAACCTGCAAAACATACCATTAGATTCGGTAGTTTTTAAAAAAGAGGGCAGTATTTATTCTTTCAACAAAAAAGTAGGCACTTGGCAAACAGACAGAACAATTTATTTATCAAATTACAAAAGAAAGTTCTATTTTAATTATATTACAAAGAATAGCTTAAGAATATATTCGAGATACCAAATCGAAAAGGATACCACTTTAAAACAAATAAAACTTCATTTAGTAAGCGAAAAAAATAGGAAATCCGAACCTGAAAGTGAATTTTATTTTTAAAAACTCATTATTTTATTTTCCTGCTATGTCATTTCGACTAAAGGGAGAAATCACATAAAGACAATTAATTCAATCAAAATGATGATTTAAAAACTCAAAACTAGCATTAAACCGTTTTATTAATTCTAGTTTTTTATCTCTACGCCATTTTTTTAATTCTTTTTCTCTTGCAATTGCTTCTTCCACCCAAACAAATTTTTCATAATATACTAAAAATTGCAAATTATATTTAGCTGCAAAAGTTTTATTTCCAAGTTTTAAATTTTCTTTATGTTGAAACATTCTTTGTTTCAAATTATTTGTCATACCAATATAAAAAGTCGATCTATATTTATTTGTAATAATATAAACATAATAAGAATGGAAACCTAATTGAGGATTAAATTCATTCATGACATTAATTGATGCGATTTCTCCATTCTGTCGAAATGACAATTTGAGCTATTTCAATTCCAAAGCTTTTCCCTCAAAAGAAATACCTTCCCAACCCGAGTTGATAAAATTTCTAATATTTTGATGATCCATTTCATCTGGTGTTGCTAGTACTTTTTGATAATGTTCACCAAATAAAAACAAGGTTTCTTTCACATCTAAGTGGTACATTTTAGCAAAAGAAAATACTTTACACGAACCATTATTGGTATTGGCTTTGTTTGTTACAGCTCCATTTGTAAAAAAAGTTGGTGTGAATTCAAAATGGACATCTATAGTTGCAATTACTTCTGAGAAGGCTACAATTTCAGCTTTTTGAACTGCTTCAATCAAATTAGAAATCGTCATATAAAAGAATAAATTAGTCGTGATGAAAAAAAGTTTTAATATCTATTTTGGCAAATTGTCGGAACATTTCCATCACACCACAATATTTTTCTACCGATAAATTCACTGCTTTTTGAAGTTTATTTTCGTCTAGATTTTTCCCATAAAAATGATATTCAACCCTAACCGCATCGTATACTTTTGGATGCTCTTCGGTTAAATTAGCAATCGTTTCTATTTTAAAATCGTCGACCTCCAACTTCATTTTTTCAATTAAAGAAGCCACATCCAAACCCGAACAACCTGCCAAAGAAGACAATAGTAATGCTTTTGGTCGTAACCCTGCTCCTGCTCCACCATGTTCTGGAGCAGCATTGATTAAAAAGGTTTCCCCACTTGGATTTGTAGATTCAAATTGCATTTTCCCTTTCCAAGTTGTAGTAACTTTGTGATCCATATTTTTTATTTTAACAATAAGAAACATCTTATTATATAAACTTATACCTAAGATTTCTTCCCAGCCACACAAGCTACAATTTCTCCTTTGGCAGGTTTGGCTTCAAAATGTTGTAAGACTTCTTCCGCTGTACCGCGAACGGTTTCTTCATGCAGTTTCGATAATTCTCTGGAAACTGTAACTCTTCGGTCGGCACCAAAATATTGCACAAATTCGGCTAATGTTTTATTTAATTTATGTGGAGAAACATATAAAATCATGGTTCGGGTTTCTTCTGCCAAGGCTAAAAAACGCGTTTGTCTTCCTTTTTTGTCGGGTAAAAATCCTTCAAAGACAAATTTATCATTGGGCAAACCGCTATTTACTAAAGCAGGTACAAAAGCAGTGGCACCAGGCAAACATTCTACAGCCACACCATTTTCGACACACGCACGAGTTAACAAAAAACCGGGATCGGAAATAGCAGGTGTGCCTGCATCACTAATTAAAGCAATGGTTTCACCGGCTTGCATTCGTTTTACTAAATTGTCCACCGTTTTATGCTCGTTATGCATGTGATGGCTGTGCATGGGTGTGTTGATTTCAAAATGTTTCAACAGTTTCCCACTATTGCGTGTATCTTCGGCTAAAATCAAATCCACTTCTTGGAGCACTTTAATGGCTCTAAAAGTCATGTCTTCAAGATTTCCAATTGGCGTTGGTACTAAAAAAAGTTTTCCCATATTATTTTTTAAAATTTAAATCAATATATGTTATTACCTCTTCTTGTGATAAAGCGCTAAATTTGGCATATCTTTTTTCGCTATGCACATCCACAATTTCATCTAGCGCATCTAAAACTAGCATTTTATTTTCCCAAGAATTTAGATGAACAATTACTTTAGGCAAGCAATTTTTCTTATAACTTATTTGACCTATAACATGAATTAAAGTATTCCTAACCCTCTTAGTGGTATCATTCTGCAATTCTTTTAACAAAGGTAGAATATCTTCTGGATGTGTCCTTCCTCTCAATTCAATTCCATGACAAATTTCTCTTCTTACTTCTTTATCTTCGTGATGTAAATATTGTTTCGCCCAATTTAGAATTGGTTTTGGATTTTTCTCGCTCATTTTTTTTACAGAGCCAATTACTGCATTGCGCACACAATGATGTTCGTCAAACAACCCATTATCAAAAAACCAAACTACATCTTCAAAATAATATTTCCCTATTTCACCAGCTGCATTCACTACCGTTTGCCTTATTTTTTCATTTTCCCTTTCAAATAAGTTGCGCAACATTTCTAAAATAATTTGTTGCAAATAGAGGTTTGCATTATATATTTTACCAACTGCTAAATAAGCGTTTTTTCTAATATAAGTATCTTCATCAGAAAAATAGACTTCTAAATTTAGGGATGACTTATTTTTAAAATCTGAACGAATTGCATCAGTAATTTGCGCTACTAATTGTTCTCTCTCTGTTTTTGACAAATCATAAAAAGCCATAATTAACTTCTAACTTTTTTACCTAGAAAATAAGAAATCAATAAAAACAGAAAGGCAAAAAGAGCCATATTTTGACCACCATCTTTAATCATATAATGTGCAAAAAAGGCAAGTAGAATTTCAAAAAAGAAGGCAGCATAAGCCCATTCTTTTAATGTCTTTTTCCAATTTGTCAAAATCACAACTACTCCAGTTATTTTAAGAACAGCCAATGGATAAATGAGATAATTTGGATATCCTAATTTTTCAAAATAACTTTTGATTATTTCATATTTCGAGAGATACATCACTGATGAATATATCATTAGCAATGAAAACAATACAGTAAAAATCCAATATAAAAACTTCAGATATGTATGCATTATTTTAATTAAACTTGCGTTCAATAATTTCTAAAAAACGCGTTTCATATTCTTCTTTGCCTTCCCAATTATCGTAATCTGGTTTCACAAAATCATTGATAAAATCTTTGGCTTCTTCGAATGAATCGAAAGTATTTAATTGCGACAAAACACGATTAAAATCTTGAGCACTTCCTCCAAACAATCTTTTTTCAAAAGCAATGCGATCGTTCAAACCAAAAGAAATTCCTCTCGTTAATTTATCATTTAACGACATGGTTCTTGGTTCTTCTTCAACGATCTTTTTAGCTTCAAATATCGCCTCTGGCTCAATCTTTTTAGGTTGAATTGTTTCTATAATTTCTTTAATAGGTTCTTCAACGACTTCTTCAATAGGTTCAGCCGCTTCTATTTTTTCAAAGGTCATATCGGGTACTTTTGCTACTTCTTTAGCTACCTCTTCCACCTTTACAAAATCCACTTCTTTGTAATCGTCCATAGCAACACCATCAAATAAAGCGGGTTGCTCTTTTTGTTCTTCCTCCTCTTTTAAAACAGGCTCCTCTTCCATTTCTTCGACTTCCTCAATAACTTCTTTCATTTCCACAGGCACTTCCGTTACAATTGGAGTTACTGTTTTTGCTTCTTCAGCAACAACCGGTGCTTCCAATTTTGTTTCTAGTTCCTCTTGTGAAATCTCCTCTTTAATGGCTTCAAAATTTTCTTCGTAGAAACGTAAAATTGTTAATTGCTCATATAATTTTTTGGCTTCTTCTTGTAATTGTTTGGTCTCTGAACGATTTTTTAATTTTAAAACACGATGTGCAATACTGATTAATTCGGCTTCTAATTTTTTCTTCATAACTTTATAGAATAGAAATTGAATATATGGGTGGTTTTTTAATAAATTTGTTCCCATTACAAAAATAGCAGAAAATACTATTAATCGACTGAAAAAAACAAAATGTTTCTAGAAAATACAGTAAACCAATCTGAACAATTTGGCTGGATAGAAGTTATCTGCGGGTCGATGTTTTCAGGAAAAACAGAAGAGTTAATTCGACGTTTGAAAAGAGCACAATTTGCCAAACAAAAAGTTGAAATTTTTAAACCCGAAGTAGATACCCGTTATCATGATGAAATGGTGGTTTCGCATGATGCCAATGAAATTCGCTCCACACCTGTTCCTGTAGCTGGAAACATTCGTATTTTAGCACAAGGCTGTGATGTGGTGGGTATTGATGAAGCCCAATTTTTTGATGATGAAATTGTATCGGTTTGTAATGATTTAGCGAATAGTGGTATTCGTGTTATTGTGGCTGGTTTGGATATGGATTTTAAAGGCAATCCTTTTGGCCCAATGCCTAATTTAATGGCTACAGCCGAATATGTAACCAAAGTACATGCGGTTTGCACTCGAACTGGAAACCTCGCCAACTATAGTTTTAGGAAATCGCAAGATGAAAAATTAGTTTTACTTGGAGAAACCGAAGAATACGAACCTCTTAGTAGAGCTGCCTTTTATAAAGCTTTAAAAGAAAACAAAGAAGCCAAAGAATAAGTGACCTTTTCTATTCAAAATATTATTCCTCATATCCAGGCAAAAATCTCAGGTATCGCTGATGATTTAACCATTGAGAACATTTCAATTGACAGCCGATCGCTACAGAATAATGCTGGAACTTTATTTTTTGCTTTAAAAGGGCAAAATCATGACGGTCATCATTATATTCCTGAACTGATACAAAAAGGAGTTCGCTTTTTCGTAGTAGAAAAAGTACCTGAGAATTATGTGGATAAAGCCACTTTTTTAGCAGTTCAAAATACTACTGAAGCGTTACAAAAAACTGCAAAATATTATCGTAACCTCTTTCATTTTCCCATCATTGGAATTACTGGAAGCAATGGAAAAACAATAGTGAAAGAATGGTTGAATTTCTTACTCAGTCCTGATTATAGCATTGTAAGAAATCCTAAAAGTTACAATTCACAAGTAGGTGTTCCCTTGTCCATTTTTGGAACCAATGAAAATCACAATCTAGGTATTTTTGAAGCAGGTATTTCTCAAAAAGGAGAAATGACAAATTTGGAAAACATCATCCATCCTACTATTGGAATTTTTACTCATTTAGGAGTTGCCCATGAAGATGGATTTAGTTCCTTAGAAGAAAAAATAGTGGAGAAAACCCAACTTTTTTCTTCTTGTGAAGTGGTAATTCTTCCAAAAAATGAAGTAGTGGAAAAGTACATTCAAGTACCTACCTTTACTTGGAGCCTTACGGATGAAAAAGCAACTGTTTTGGGTAGTATAAAAACCCAAGAGAACCAAAAAACCATTATACGAATACATTATATAAACAACAGTTTTGAAGTAACCATTCCTTTCCAAGACAGTATTGCAGTAAATAATGCTATGACGTGTATTGCGACTTTATTGTATTTAAAAATGGACACTCCAATTATACAAGAACGCATTCAAAAATTATATCCTGTCGAAATTAGGTTGCAAGCCAAAAAAGGAATTAACGGTTGTGTATTAATAGACGATTCCTATTCTTCAGATTACCAATCCTTAAAAATTGCTTTGGATTTCTTAGAGCAACAAAAATTACATCCTAAAAAGACTATCATACTTTCTGATATTTTCCAAGGAGGACTACCCATTGAGAAACTCTACCAAAAAGTAGCATTGGCTATTCAAAATAATAATATTGACCGAATTATTGTCATTGGGGAAACCATTTCAAAACATTTATCGGAATTGACCAATGTAATTGCTTTTGGCACCACTATAGATTTTTTAAAACAGTTCAATACGCAATCTTTTCAAAATGAAACCATTTTAATAAAAGGAGCGCGAAGTTTTAATTTTGACGAAATTGTGGTGCTTCTAGAAGAAAAGAAACATGAGACCGTTCTCGAAATTAATCTGGATGCTTTAACGCATAACCTCAATTTTTACAAATCCAAATTACATTCAAACACCAAAATCATGGTTATGGTGAAAGCATTTGGTTATGGAAATGGTGGTTTTGAAATAGCCAAATTACTGGAACATAATTCCGTTGATTATTTGGGTGTCGCTTTTGCGGATGAAGGTATCGAATTGAGAAAAGCAGGCATTACATTACCTATTATGGTATTGAATCCTGAAAACAGTAGTTTTCCAGCTATGATTGCTTATGACCTAGAACCTGAAATTTACTCGATTACGGGTTTACAAGCCTTTTTACAATTGGCCCAACAAAAAAATATTACTTCTTATCCAATTCATATTAAATTGGATACAGGCATGCATCGATTAGGATTTGAAGCAAATGATATAGATGCTTTAATTTCTCTTTTACGCCATAATAATTTTGTAACAGTGAAAAGTGTTTTCTCTCATTTATCTGCTTCAGATGACACCCAATTTGATGACTTTACGCAGTTACAATTTGAACGCTTTCATACGCTTTCGCAAAAAATTATAAAAACTTTAGCCATACAACCTATTCGTCATATCTTAAACACTTCTGGTATTTTTAATTATGCGCAAGAAATGCAATTAGAAATGGTGCGACTAGGTATTGGATTATATGGTATGGGCAACTCTAAGGCAGAAAGAGACAACCTTCAAAATGTAAGTACTTTAAAAAGTGTAATTTCTCAAATTAGGGAAGTTGAGGAAGGAGAAAGTATTGGCTACAGCCGAAAATTCATGGTAAATAAAAGCATGAAAATAGCAACCATTCCTATTGGATATGCAGATGGTATTCGAAGAGCTTGGGGAAATGAAAAAGGGTATGTTGTCATAAAAAATCAAAAAGCTTCTATTTTAGGCAATATTTGCATGGACATGTTGATGGTAGACGTAACTTCCATTTCTTGTATAGCTGGTGATGAAGTAATTATTTTTGGGGAAAACCCGAATATTACTGAAATTGCAACAGTAACCGAAACCATTCCTTACGAAATATTAACTGGAATTTCTCAACGCGTGAAACGCGTTTTTTACAAAAACTAAAATAATGTAAGTTTTTTTATTAAATTAGCTACACTTAACAAATTAACTAACTAAAACATCTTATTATGGGATTTTTCGCAGATTTTAAAGCATCATTAATGAAAGGTGATGTATTAAGTTTAGCTACAGCTGTTGTAATTGGTGGCGCTTTTGGAAAAATTGTAAGTTCTGCAGTTGATGATCTAATTATGCCAATTGTAGGTTTAATTACTGGAGGAGTCGATTTTACTACAAAATTCATCTCATTGAATGGAGAAAGTTATGCAACTCTTGATGCTGCAAAAGAAGCTGGTGCTGCTGTTATTACATATGGTAATTTTATTCAAGCTGTAATCAATTTCGTTATTATTTCTTTCTTTATCTTTGTAGTACTAAGAGCTGCTGAAAAAGCTAAGAAAAAAGAAGAGGCTGCTCCTGCTGCACCAGCTGGACCAACTCAAGAAGAATTATTAATTCAAATTAGAGATTTATTAAAAAATAAATAGTGTCCGCTACACTACATATTCTAACTAAACCCTGAAATCTATTCAGGGTATTTTTTTAAAAAAATGTTACAAATATAAATTTTTGTGAAATATTTTTTTTCTAGTAATTCTACCAAAATTATTCTATATTTTTGCATCACTAAATTCACAAAAAAATGAAAGTTGCAGTAGTTGGTGCTACCGGAATGGTTGGCGAAATCATGCTTAAAGTATTACAAGAAAGAAATTTTCCTGTAAGCGAATTAATTGTAGTTGCTTCTGAAAAATCGATTGGAAAAGAAGTAACTTGGAATGGTAAAACCTATAAAGTAGTTGGTTTACAAACCGCTGTAGATATGCAACCTGAAATTGCTGTTTTTTCTGCAGGAGGAGAAACTTCATTACATTGGGCTCCAAAATTTGCTGAAGCAGGCACTACTGTTATTGATAACTCTTCGGCATGGAGAATGGATGCTACTAAAAAACTAGTCGTCCCAGAAATCAATGCTTCTGTATTAACAAAAGATGATAAAATTATTGCAAATCCTAACTGTTCTACCATTCAAATGGTTATGGCTTTGGCACCACTTCATAAAAAATATAAAATTAAAAGAATTGTTGTTTCAACCTATCAATCTATTACAGGAACAGGTGTAAAAGCTGTGCAACAGTTAGAAAATGAATATGCAGGAGCGAAAGGCGAAATGGCTTATAAATATCAGATTCATAGAAATGCAATTCCACAATGTGATGTTTTTGAAAACAATGGGTATACTAAAGAAGAAATGAAATTAGTTCGTGAGACCCAAAAAATTTTAGATGATAAAACAATTGCGGTAACAGCTACAGCTATTCGTATTCCTGTAGTTGGTGGACATAGTGAAGCTGTAAATGTAGAGTTTGAAAATGATTTTGATGTAGCAGAAGTAAGACAATTATTACACCAAACAGATGGCGTTACGGTTCAAGACAATTTAGATACATTTACTTATCCAATGCCTTTATATGCTGAAGGAAAAGATGATGTTTTTGTAGGAAGAATTCGCAGAGATGAAAGTCAGCCCAACACTTTAAATTTATGGATTGTTGCTGATAACCTTAGAAAAGGAGCTGCAACCAATACCATTCAAATAGCAGAATACTTACTTAAAAACAATTTAGTTTAAATTATTATATAAAAAATGTTAAATAAAGAGTATCATTTCGAGATACTCTTTATTATTTTGCATCTATTCCATTTTTGTTGTTATATTTGCGTTTCTCATGAAGCAAAAGATTGCCATACTAAACTTTGTTCTAATGCTTTCGGTTATTTTAGCCGTGAGTTATCAATCGTTACATATTTTATGTCATCATTCGAACCATGCAATTGAAAACACAATTGGTTCTTCAAATAAAGAAAAATCAAAAATAGCTTCAATAACAGAAAAAGAGCAATGCCACATCTGCGATTTCAAATTTGCCTCTTTCTTATCGCCGAAAATTTTTACTTATTCTTTTTACTTCCCCTTTAAAGAAAGTCCGTATTCATTTAGTGTTAAAGAAGCCCTTTCTTTCTTTTGTGGAAGTTTATTTTCTTTAAGAGGTCCACCTAGTTTCATTTAATTTTAGTACACCATTTTGCTAAAAAAGCAAAATACTATTCACAGATAAACTTATTTGTGAACTATTCTTATATATTATTAAATGAAATAAAATGAAAAACCTATTTTTATATATGCTACTTATCGTAGCAGGTCTTAGTTATGCTCAAAATACTTTAACAGGTACAATTACATCCACAAATAATACTCCATTACAAAATGTAGCGGTTCATATCATTGAAAATAATTTATATACCGAAACCGACAGTAATGGCTTATATACTATCACTAATATCCCTAAAGGAAACATAACAGTAGTGGTCTATCTATATGGTTATGAACAAAAAACAGAAAAAATAAATAGTACTCAAAAAGAAGTTACCTTAAATTTTTCTTTAGAAGAAAAGGAGCAACATTTGGATGAAATTGTAGTATCTACTTCATTTAACAAAATACAATCTCAAAATGTTATGAAAGTGGAACATCAAACTTTAAAACAAATGCAAGAAAACGGAGCTTCATCCTTAATGGAAGGAGTGGCATCAATCCCGGGGGTTAATCAAGTTTCAACTGGTGCATCTATTGGCAAACCAGTTATTAGAGGATTAAGTTCAAATCGCGTTTTAGTGTACGCGCAAGGTGTTCGGTTAGAAAACCAACAATTTGGAGAAGAACATGGCTTAGGCTTAAGTGCTTCAGGGATTGAAAGTGTGGAAGTCATTAAAGGACCTGCTTCTCTCCTATATGGTTCCGACGCTATTGGCGGTGTATTGTATTTTAATCCTGAAAAATTTGCACAAAGCAACACCTTTGCAACAAATATAAATCAACAATTCTACAGTAATACCCAAGGAACTAATACTTCATTTGGTTTTAAAGCCTCACCTAATAATTGGAAATTACTATTCAGAGCTAATTATAACTCACAGGCAGATTATAAAATTCCTGATGGAGAACGCATTATTAATACACGTTCGATTGAAAAAGATTTAAAATATGGAATTGGTTATGCTAATTCATATTTTTCAACTGATTTTAGATACAACTACAACAATTTAGATTTGGGATTACCAGAAGAAGATATTGAAGCATCTGGTTTTAGAAATCCATTATTTCCTAAACAAGATATTGACAATCACATTTTAAGTCTTTCGAATAAATTCTTCTTTAAAAATTCTAAAATTGAAGCCGATTTAGGTTATACTTTTAACAACAGAAAAGAACTAGAAGATTTAGATGAAGTTGCCCTTCACATGAAATTAAAAACAGCTAATTACAATCTAAAATACTATTTACCTAAATGGAAAAATATAGAGACAATCCTTGGAACTCAAGGTATGCATCAAACCAATGAAAATTTTGGAGAAGAATTATTAATTCCCGATGCAACGGTAAATGATTATGGTTTTTTTATTACTTCTAATTATGAATGGAATAAAAATGCTTTACAAGCTGGTATACGCTATGACAGAAGAAACATCGTAACTTCTGAACATGGAGAAGATGGGGAAGAAGGTTATTTTGCGGCTATTGATAAACACTTTCAAAGTTTTAATTTCGCTTTGGGTTATAAAACAAATATAACAGATAAAATTATTTCAAGAATTAATCTAGCCTCAGGTTTTAGAGCTCCTAATTTAGCTGAACTTACTTCAAATGGAGTACATGAAGGAAGTAATAGATATGAAATAGGGAATTCTGATTTAAAAAACGAACAAAATTTTCAAGCTGATATTAATATAGAATACAATAGCGAACATTTTGAGTTCTTCATCAATGGTTTTTATAATCATATAACTAACTACATTTTTATTTCACCAACCACAGCGGTTATAGATGGGAATGACGTATATGAATACCTTCAAAATAATGCTACCTTATTTGGCGGAGAAGCTGGAATTCATTTTCATCCGCATCCATTAGATTGGTTACACTTAAGAAGCAGCTTTGAAACCGTAACAGGAAAACAAGAAAATGGAAGTTATTTACCTTTAATTCCTGCTAATCAAATCAAAAATAATCTTAGAGCCGAGTTTAATATTACAGATTGGTTTACCAAAAACTATTTCTTCACTCAAGTTAATTACACATTTAATCAAAATAACAATAGTGCATTTGAAACCCAATCTTTAGACTATACTCTAGTTAATATTGGTTTTGGTGGAACAGTAAAAATGAATAAGAATACCTTTGGAATTTATTTAAATGCAAACAATGTATTAGACAAAACCTATATCGCACATTTATCACGATTAAAAAACGATGGTATTCCAAACATGGGCAGAAATATTATCTTAGGCATAAATTTTAATTTCTAAGTTACAAAGTAGAGGTCTTTAATTGAATTAGGTTTTAATTAACAATTGATTCCTTTTCAATTGCTTATTTTTGTGAAACAACTAAATCATAACCAATGAAAAAAACAATCACTTTTCTTTTAGCAATAACGTCTATCGTAGCTTGCAAAAAAGAAGAAAAAAAGGAAATGAAAGAAATAGATATGAGTGTTACCTATCCTGTAACCAAAAAAGTAGACACAACCGACACTTACTTTGGAGAAGAAATTAAAGATCCTTATAGATGGTTAGAAGACGACCATAGTGAAGAAACTAAAGCTTGGGTAAAAGCACAAAACGAAGTCACTTTTGGCTATTTAGAAAAAATTCCATTTCGAAATACATTAAAAGAAAGAATGGAAAAATTATGGAATTACGAAAGAATTTCTGCTCCATTTAAAGAAGGTAATTATACGTATTTCTATAAAAATAATGGGTTGCAAAATCAATCTGTACTATACCGAAAAAACGATACAGGAAAGGAAGAAGTTTTTTTAGATCCAAATACATTTTCTAAAGACGGTACTACTTCACTTGGTGGATTAAATTTCACTAAAGATGGAAGTCTAGCTGCTTATGCTATCTCTGAAGGAGGAAGTGACTGGAGAAAAGTAATTGTCATGAATACTGAAACTAAAGAAATTATTGGAGACACTTTAGTTGACATCAAATTTAGTGGTATGTCTTGGTATAAAAACGAAGGGTTTTATTATTCAAGCTATGATAAACCTAACGGAAGTGAGTTATCAGCAAAAACAGACCAACATAAATTGTATTTCCACAAACTAGGAACTTCTCAAAAAGAAGATAAAATTATTTTTGGAGACAATATAAAAAGAAGATATGTAAGTGGATATGTAACCGAAGATGAAAATTATTTAATTATTTCTGCTTCTACTTCCACTACTGGAAACGAATTATACTACAAAGACTTAAACAGAAATAGTGGTATCATCAATATTGTAGATAATTTTGAAACAAACAATGGTATCTTGGACAATATTGGTACAAAATTTTATGTAATTACTGATTATAAAGCTCCAAATCAACGTTTAGTTACTTTTGATTTAAAGAATCCAAAACAAGAAAATTGGACAGATTTCATTCCGGAAACTGAAAACGTATTATCTGTTTCAACTGGTGGAGGTTTCATTTTTGCTGAATACATGAAAGACGCGGTTTCTAATATCAAACAATACGATTATGATGGAAAATTAATTCGTGATGTTGCCTTGCCAGGTATAGGGTCTGCTGGTGGTTTTGGCGGAAAGAAAGAAGAAACCACTTTATATTATTCGTTTACCAATTACACCACACCAGGAACTATTTATTCTTATGATCCAAAAACAGGAACATCAGAAATTTATCAAAAACCTAAAGTAGACTTCAAATCAGAAGATTACGAATCAAAACAAGTATTTTACACATCAAAAGATGGCACTAAAGTACCAATGATTATTACCTACAAAAAAGGGTTGGAACTGAATGGCAAAAACCCTACGATGTTATATGGTTATGGTGGATTCAATATAAGTTTAACACCAAGTTTTAGTGTTGCGAATGCTGTTTGGTTAGAAAACGGTGGTGTTTATGCCGTTCCTAATTTAAGAGGTGGTGGTGAGTATGGAAAAAAATGGCACGATGCTGGTACGCAAATGCAAAAGCAAAATGTTTTTGACGATTTCATTGCTGCTGCTGAATATTTAATCAAAGAAAAATATACTTCAACAGATTATTTAGCTATTTCTGGACGTTCTAATGGTGGTTTATTAGTAGGAGCAACCCTAACACAAAGACCAGATTTAATGAAAGTCGCTTTTCCAGGAGTTGGGGTTTTAGACATGCTTCGTTATCACACCTTTACAGCAGGTGCGGGTTGGGCATACGATTATGGAACTAGTGAACAAAGCAAAGAAATGTATGCTTATTTAAAAGGATATTCACCTGTTCATAATGTAAAAGCAGGAACTCAATATCCAGCTACATTAGTGACCACAGGCGACCATGACGATCGTGTGGTTCCTGCACACAGTTTTAAATTTGCTGCAGAATTACAAGAAAAACAAACTGGTTCAAATCCTACATTAATTCGTATTGATGTAAATGCTGGTCACGGCGCTGGAAAATCTACTGAAGCAATCATACAAGAATATGTAGACATTCAAGCTTTTGCTCTTTACAACATGGGGGTTAGAGAATTGAAAAAATAAAAACATACCACAATAAAAAATCCTGCTGTATAAGCAGGATTTTTTATTTATACTATCTCATATAAAATTTAAAAACCATTATCCCCATCTAACATTCTTCCTAAGCCTCCTAACAAACTTCCTTCTCCTTTGTCTTTTCCTCCCATTTGTGGTGCCGCTTGAATTACTCTGTCTGCTAATCTACTAAATGGTAACGATTGAATATAAGCTACACCTGGCCCTCTTAAGGTGGCAAAAAACACACCCTCACCTCCAAAAATAGTGTTTTTTATTCCTCCTACGAATTCAATATCATATTGAACATCTTTGGTAAACCCAACAATACAACCCGTATCCACTTTTAAAACTTCCCCTGATTGTAATTCTTTTCTTGCCAATGTTCCACCTGCATGAACAAATGCCATACCATCTCCTTCTAATTTTTGCATGATAAATCCTTCTCCTCCAAACAAACCTCTTCCTAATTTTCTTGAAAAATCAATACCAACTGAAACGCCCTTGGCTGCACATAAAAAAGCATCTTTCTGACATACAAATTTACCTCCATATTTTTCCAAATCAATCGGAACAATTTTACCAGGATAAGGAGATGCAAAAGAAACTTTCTTTTTACCGTAATCTATATTTTGATACGCAGTCATAAATAAACTTTCCCCAGTTAAAACTCGCTTTCCGGCAGATAAAAGTTTTCCAAAAATACCACCTTCTTGTTTACTTCCATCACCAAAAATGGTTTCCATTTTTATTCCATTTTCCATCATCATAAAACTTCCAGCTTCTGCAACTACAACTTCTTGAGGATCGAGTTCAATTTCTACATATTGCATTTCTTCTCCAAAAATTTGGTAATCTATTTCATGTGCTTGCATAATTTATTTATTTTGGTTTACCCTGATTAGTCGAAAACTACCTCTATTTGTTACGCTTTTATTTTGCATAAAAAAAGATCTCTGTAGTAACAAAGATCTCTTTTCTCAAAAAAAGTGATATTAATTATGGCAGTAAAACTCTATCTATGATATGCACCACTCCATTAGAACATTGAATATCTGGAATTACCATGTTTGCAGGAACTGTATTACCATTTCCTAAAATAGTAAACACTCCATTCTGAAAAGGACTATATGTTAAGGTATTTCCCCCTGCTGTGGTTGCACTAGTACTAGTTTGCTCGCAAGTAAATGTTCCTCCATCTGCAATAGCATGGTTTAACAAAACTTGTTGCAAAACCGCTGGATCAGCATTTGCAACATCTTGCACAGTATTGAAACCAGCAGCTTTAAATGCAGCATCAGTAGGAGCAAAAATAGTGAACGTGTTATTTTCATCTGCTAAAACTGGAGCTAAGCCAGAAGTTATTACTGCTTGAACCAAAAAGGTAAGTTCAGGTGTTTTAAATACTTTGGCATCATTTAAGAGTAATGCAGACTCAACAATATTGACACCTGTACCAAGCATTACTTTATCAATAGCATGAACAATTCCATTACTCGCATTCACATTTGTTATTATTATTTTTGATCCATTAATATATAAATCATTTCCTCTGGCAATAAATCTTCTATCAATTCCTAAAGCAGAAGTAGAGCTAGCGCCCGCTGAAATTTGGTTCGCCAAAAGATTACCATTTGAAACATGATACAAAAGAGTATTAGTCAAAAAACTATTTTGCAACACACCTAAACTTCCAGCATCTACCAAACCTAATTTGGCAAATGCGTCGTTAGTAGGTGCGAAAACAGTATATTTTCCTGAAGGATCATTGGGGTTACTATTACTCAAAACTACAGCTACACCACCTTGAATAGCAGCTGCCTCTAAAGTACTGAAAGCTGAATTAGTTACTGCAATTGAAGCAATTGATGGTGTTTCAGATTCGTAATCATTATCACAAGAAACTAAACTAGAAAGAAAAGCTAATGCTAAAACAGAAATTTTTATATGTATATTTTTCATTTTTTTAAATTTAGAATTCGTAATTAAAATTTGTACACTAAAGCACCATAAAAGCCTGTTGCTTTTCCAATATTTCTTCCTGCTATCAATGTACTTGCACCTGTTGCTAATCCAAAATCTTGGTAAATTGGAGCATATAGGTTTAACCCTATTTTAGTATAATTCACTTTTGTAGCTGGAAAAAAGCCTTGAAAACCTTGTCCCAAAATATCAACACCACTAGTAGAGGTTTGATTCGCTAAATAAGCATCTCCATAAAATTTTGTAACCGCATAACCCAGCTTAAGTTCTGAAGTATATGAATTAGGCACCTCTTTGGAAGCCAAATTACCTCCAAATTGTCCTGATGCAAAAAATCCTGAATTCATTTTAAACATAGCTAAACCAATAGCACTTAAAGTAGTACTTCTGTTTCCAATTGCAATAATAGACTGCAAACCTTCATCTACATCATAATTTCCTAGAGGCGTTTTTAAACCCAAAGCACCTATTAATCGGAGAGAAGATGAACCATAATCAAAATAAAAAGGGTTATATTTCACAAAAACGGTCATGTCTTGCACTCCTTTTCTTTTATTTTCATAATTTAAATTATTCAAAACCTCTTGCGAAGCACTCCCTTTAGCAGTTATGTAAGGTAAAGAGAAAACCACATCTAGTTGATCTGTTATTCCATAAGTAGCATATAAAGAAGCACTTGAAACTTGTACTTCATTAAAGATTGGCACTCCGTCTACTTCTTCAGGAACCAAATAAACCGCATCGTATTTTTCTGAACTATACGATATTGAAACATTTCCTTTCCCTTTACCTTGCATAAATCCGCTAATCGGACTTTGAGAATAAGCTGTATTTACAGACGTAAAAACGAGTACAGCTACAATTGATAGTAGTTCTTTTTTTATCATAATTTTAAATGTTTAGTCTTACATTTTTATTCATGTACGAAGAAAACATTTAGTTGGTTTTAAAAAAGATAAAAATAAACGACAGTTACCTGATTCAGAAAGAGTTTCAAAATTAAAAAGTCGAAATAAATTTCGACTTTTTAAATATTTATAGCTTTTTAATATTCTAATTTGGTATACCCAATATATTTTGAAATGGTTGCCTTTCTTCGGTTCATATAGTTTGTAGACCGAATAGGGTTATATTTTCTAGGATTTGGTAAAATTGCTGCAATACCAGCGGCTTCATATTTTGATAAGCTTTTTGCTTGTTTATGGTACCAGTGTTTAGAAGCTGCTTCTGCACCATAAACTCCATCTCCCATCTCTATGCTATTTAAGTATACTTCCATGATTCGTTTTTTACTCCACATTAATTCAATTAAAAAAGTAAAATACGCTTCAAACCCTTTTCTAATATAACTTCTACCAGGCCAAAGAAAAACATTTTTTGCTGTTTGTTGAGAAATGGTACTCCCTCCTCTAATTTTTTTCCCTTTCTGATTCTTCTCAAAAGCTTTTTGCATAGCAGTAAAGTCAAATCCATTGTGTTCAAAAAACTTACCATCTTCGCTTGAAATTACTGCTTTTTGTAAGTTTGGAGAAATATTATCAATAGAAACCCAATGATGTGAACAAGTCATTTCTTTACCATCAGCCTTTTGTTCTAAAGCCCTA